>NZ_AKWY02000021.1:90000-490288 GCF_000306255.2 Leptospira noguchii serovar Panama str. CZ214 | reverse complement strand
CCTTTCGGATTTACATTTTCTTTCGGGATTAATGGGGCTATTTGTTTCCAAAGTGCATCCGGTATCTCTGAATAATATTTGTCCATTTCACATTGATATTATTACCCTTTCTCTCTACAAACAATTTTGAGACCGGCTCTAAACTCAAATACAATTCGTATGTATGTTAAAAATAAGCTGGTTATCATTTCTTTTCATTAGAATTCACGAATTGATAGAAACCTTGGTTTTATTACTTGGAGTTATAGAATGGAACGTCTAAGTTCCTGTTTCTAACTATAGAATTGTCTCAAAATGTACGGTGCTTTGGATCAATATAACGATCTAAAAAAGAATAGAGTTGTTGAAAAATTCCATAATGGCGGTTAACAAAATTGTTTCAATCGACCACTTCTATAAAACAGAAATAGATGGAGAAAATTCATTTTTTAATAACTTTAATGTAACTTTCTTTTTACTTGCTGAATTGGAATGATCCAATCTAAAGTCTCGTAATACATCTGGTTAAATTTACATTCATAAATAATGTTATATTTATATAAAATTATTTATGATATTTTTTGATAACAATCTGTAATTGTGCCGAACTGAATTTTCCTGAAATTTTTATTTAGAAGCAGAGCTTTAAACAGTCTATTGCGTAGCTCTTCAGTAAATTAGGAAATTATATACAATATAAATTCTTAATATTTATGATAATCGTAATACTGCGATTTTACGAAGAAATTCGATTTGGAGATCGTTAGAATTAAATTGTATAAGAAATTGCTTTATTAAATTGAAAAAATAGGAGTTTAAAAGATGCGTAATTGGAAGAAAATGTTAATAGTAGTATTGTTAGTCTCGATTGGAGTTGGCTTCGAGTATGGAATAAATCCTACACCAGTAGATGCTTCATCAAAGAGTGATTACTCGATCGTTCAAAAACCTACAGATCCACCAAAAGATAAACCTATACAAGTAGTTACAGGTGATAATAAAAAATACTGCTACACTCCTGCCTTTAGTGGAAAGGGTTATATCCTACTTACAACGTGTGGGGAAGGAGGCTTTAATGCAAGATACGATGTGTTTCAAAGGATTTCTTATAAGATCAATGACACTTGGTTATGTATTACTGCTCCAGAAACAGTCATTCATGCGGAGGAAAACTGGGACTATATAACTCTCACTCCTTGTACAATCAATGATCCTTATCAAAGATGGATCGTAAAGGACAATGCTTTTTGGACTGCAAAGAGTAATTATCGATTGAAGCATTATAAATGGTATGGTTATATCTCTGAAATTCCAGTGATTACTACAATCATACCTTAGATTCTTCTATGAACGATTGGGTAAATACTATAGCCACTCCAGGAAATATCAGTATTCTAACATCCATAAGTTGGGAAATGAGAAATAGTTCCGGAATAAAGGAATTATACTTTGTTCGTTGGGGAGCTTCGGATAAAAATACTACACCTCTTTACTACAATCCTGAGAACGGACATATTACTCAATATGTAGGTGGGCCTCAATTTTCAAGCGGTTCCCTCTATTGTATGTATTCTCAGTTAGATAATAACCAATGGGATTGGGTTCAATGGAGGCCTTGTAATGATACAATTGATAGTAAAAGTAAAGAGAGTCCAACTTATTGGAACGTTAATTGGGAAACGAGTGAAGGAGGATTGATTAGTGATTATCAAGGAAATTTCCTACGAGTTACTACACGCGGATCCAATTGGGGAGTTGTTTATACAGCTAAACCCGATTTTGTGATGACAGACACTACCCATAGCCCCACTTCTTTATTTGCTGTTGATAAAAGTTTACTGGATTGGACACGTTATACGGCTTCTAATCTTGGAAAGACGGGGTTATATTGTCCAGCTTCCGGTAATCAAAAGAATACTTTATATAAAAAACCAGTAAGAACCTTACCACCCAATTTTCAATTAACTGAGGCTTGGATTAAGAGACTGTATAATATTGCCAATACAAATTTAGATCTGACTACATTCCATGGAGCGTGTGGTACTTGTATGCTTCATAGTTTACAGATGTTAGCAGAGTTACAAGAGTATTATTCTCAAGGCCCCCTTTTGAATGGAGGATATTTTTTCGATACGGCTCCTAATACAGATCCTTTTATTTCGTTTGAACGACGTTATCCGTTATTGGATAAGTTATTGACAAATGTGATTCAATTGTTGGGTCCAGACGAAGCTACACTTAGAATGCTGGCAATTGTATCTACAGTGACTATGTTGCCTCGGTACAATTGGAGCCCCTCTTCTGAATTAACTACTAGAACTGAAATACGATCCCATCTAAGATCACTTATAAATTCTACTTTTGGAAGCATTTGGTTGGTGTACATGATTCTACGCCACCCGGACGGAACTAATACGGGACATGCCGTTCCGATTCTCAATACCTCTAAAGGAATGGTGGTAATTCCAACGAACACTGGTTTGACGTTTAATCAGTTCAAGAAATTTTTAGAACCTACTTTGAGTCCGGATCAAGTAATAAGAAACCTGGAAGAACGATCAGAATCGACTCTGACAGAACTGGTTACAACGATGCAGTTAGGACAGGTTTATCAGAATCCGTTAGACACCATGATCTCTAACAGAGATTGCACTGGAGAAGGGGAAGACAGAAGAGGTACAGGACAATACCCAATCAGCGCATCCGTAAATCAATGTACTACTACAGGAGGTAGATGCACATTGTAAGTCGGTGTAGAAGGGAAACGGCAAAGTTTTCACGTTTTCTTTTTGAAAGCAGTTGTAAATTTGTATTTTAAAAAATTATGATATACTTGATTTATATTTATAGAAAATTTTATTTTAACGTGAAAGGGATCGATGAAGTAACTCAGCGTCTCACTTCTACGGTCGTTCGAAGTAACTCAGCGTCTCGCTTCTACGGTCGTTCGAAGTAACTCAGCGTCTCGCTTCTACGGTCGTTCGAAGTAACTCAGCGTCTCGCTTCTACGGTCGTTCGAAGTAACTCAGCGTCTCACTCCCCATGGGTCGTTCGACAGGTCGCGTTATTAGTATTTTATAAAAATTGAATCTGATTCTGGGATTTCACAATAACTTGACCAGAGCGGAGAGCCCGGTCCGGCTGCCTTTGGCAAGCCGGATTCGCTCAGTTTTTTTACGTCAAACTCACGTTATATTACAATTCTGTTTTTTTGAAAGTATTTTTACGAAGGATGTTTTTAAGTATATTCGTAAAATTTACTATTGAATCTAGGTTCTAAAAGTTGCTAATGTCGCCGACTCGCATTTTTGGATAAATCATTGTTTAGAAACTAAATTTTCGAAATTTATTGTACCATTCTTGTAATTTTGCAAACTGTATATTAAATTTCGAATATAGGTTTGTTTCTAAAAGAGTAATCACTTGTTCCAATTGGAATTTGTAGTTCTACGAATCTCTCTTGATTATACTGAACTTTATCAAAAAAAGGGACGTCTGCTTTATGAACTTGAATATTACTCATAACTATATAATAAAGTACCTAATATTTTGTATGGAATCAGTGTTTTATGATAAAATTAACGGTACTTAATTTTATAGAGATCAGTAATGATTGGGAATTTATTTTTCATTTCGATTTCTCGATAACTCCGGAAGGACCGTTTACTTACCAAACAGGAAGATTCTTCCGAAAGAATATTCAGAGCCTCTGTTTCGTTTCTTAAATTCTGGATCGCTAAAATATCTGCATCGATCTGAAGTAGATGTTCTCGAATTTTCTGAAAATCCGAATCGGATCTTGGGATCCTTCTACTTGAATATCCGTTTTCGTCTTTAATTTCTTCTATTTTCGTAAAATAGAATGTTAGGTGTCATAACTTGCAATCTTTAGTTTGAAATTTTCCGCATTCAAAGTAGAGATTATAAAAAAACAAAAAAAGATAAATGAATCTTTTAAAAAAGGAATGTATTTCTAATTTCTGCATTCAGGAACTAGTGAGTGGTTCATAGTCGGGAAAATATACTAAAATTTTAACATGAGTTCGATATAAAAATCTGTTCCAAAGGCAACTCAATGGCACTGCTCGCTATGGATCCAGTGGAAACTCAATAATACTACTACTTTCTATCATAACCAACCCGACAATTGAAGAGGATTTTAGAATCAACGTACATTTTTCAAGTGTTCCGACAAGAATGAATCTTTTTACTTGCAAAAAGTATGTTTTTCTGATAGAGAAAAGTCCCTCAAACCTTTCCACCTCCCACCTGAATTGCGACCCATGGGAAGCAATTCATTGAGTTGCCACCCAAAACGTGGAAAAACTAAAGCAGAACGCTCTCTATGGATCGCGTTAAACTCAGCAGAACGCTCTCTATGGATCGCGTTAAACTCAGCAGAACGCTCTCTATGGATCGCGTTAAACTCAGCAGAACGCTCTCTATGGATCGCGTTCTAGGTGGGGCTCACAAGTTTTACAGAGGGTTTGTAGTAATTCCGACAGATTTATATTGAGATCTAAATGTTTGTGGGGTTGGTTAGGGCACAGAACCTGTCGTCAAGCGCCAATAGAAGCGATACGCTTTAGTTGCCGCAGCTTAATTTTCTGATAAAGTAGAGTAAGTGTTGGGCACTCTGTAAAAAAAGTTGGGCAAATTCCCGCCCGCTTTTTGCTGAGTCTAAATGCGATCTAAGAAACTAAAGTAGATGATATTTTTCTATTGGGATCTAGGAAAACTTTTGTCGAGTTCAGTATAGCGTCTGTGTTACTGAGTTAGAAAGGTGATTTGAGAAAATACTTTAGTTGAAGTAATCGATTTCGTATCGATATTTACTTTTTTAAAATTCGATTTCTAAAAAAGTTACGGACTTAAAAGCACTTATGTCTGAATTTTTTTCGAACTTTTAAAAAATAATGTAACGTTTATGAAACTTTTTTAATTGATATTAATTCTCAAATAGACTTTAAAAATAAATGGAACAGAAAAAGCCTTTCTTTTTCGTTTACTTGCAATTTTTCACATAACCAAAAATCCTGTTTCCAATACCAAAATTGTAGGGACTTCATACGAATGAATAACAGAGCACTGAAACTTTCGGTAACGCTCATCACAGTCGCGGCCGTTGCGTATCTGATTTTCTCTCCCTCCAAGTATGTTGGGTATGCGCCCGATCAGCCTATACCCTTTAATCACAAGATACATGCCGGAGATAATAAGATAGATTGTAAGTACTGTCATACCGGAGTAGAAACCTCAGCACATGCCACAGTCCCATCCACTTCCACTTGCATGAACTGCCATTCTCTCGTAGCAACCTCTAAACCATTGATCAAAAAACTCACTCAATCGTATAACGATAATAAGCCGATCGAATGGATTAAAGTTCACGATATGCCTGACCACGTTCAATTTAATCATTCTCGACATATATCGAGAGGAGTGGATTGTTCTCAGTGTCACGGAAACGTAGCAGAGATGGTGAAAGTAAAACAAGTGGCGTCCCTCAATATGGGATACTGCGTGGATTGTCATAGAGAGAACAACGCACCTACAGATTGTTCTACCTGTCACAGATAACCGGGAGTAATACTAAAATATGGATCAAAAAAATTTCCAAAAAGAAAAAAAGGCTCACTGGCTGTCTTACGATCTAAAAGATAAAGACGAAGAAGTCAAAGAGATGCAAAAATCCGAATTCTTTACTTCTCCCGATCCTTTGATCGCGAGAATCAAATCCGGAGAATTCGATCGTAAATCCTTTCTCAAACTGATGGGTGCAGGGGTTGCTATGACTTCCCTCAATTGTATCCGCAAGCCAATCGAGAAAATTGTTCCTTATGTGGATTTAAACAAAGCGGATGAAAATTCTCAATACGACTTTGTAAAACACGGACATTCTTATTATTATGCATCCGTTGTTGCTGGAACTGGAATTCTTATAAAAGCAAGAGACGGTAGACCTCTCAAGTTAGAAGGAAATCCGGATCACCCGGTTTCTCAAGGTGCACTTAGTGCTGCTGGGCAAGCTTCTATCTTTGATCTTTATGATCCAGATAGAGCTCAAAATCCTGCAACCATTGAAGGTGGAATAGAAGTTAAATCCGATTGGGCAACTGTAGACGCAAAAGTAAAATCTGTATTAGCGGCTAACAGAGGCAAGACGGTTGTTGTAACAAAACCTCTTGATTCTCCTTCTACTCAGTCTATCATCGGAGACTTTCTGAGAACCGTAGGTGGAGGAAAACACTACGAAATTTCTCTTACTTCTGCGGAAGAAGTGGTTTCTAAAGGACAAGCCGCTTCTTATGGAAAGGCAATCGTTCCCAATTATCATTTCGATCTGGCAAATGTAATTCTCTCTATTGATTGCGATTTTATGGGCAATTGGTTGTCGGGAGAAGAACACCAAAAAGATTTTTCAAAACGTAGAAATTTACGCCCGAACGGTTCTATCCATCACAGCAGTTCTGCCGACGTAAATCTTTTTGTAGCAGCTGAGTCTGTTCCTACAATGACTGGTTCCAACGCGGATCTTCGTCTCGCAATTCGTCCGGGGGATCAAACTAAACTTGCACTTGCTATTGCGGCGGCTCTTGGCGAATTAGGAGCGAACACAAAAGACGCGTTAAACGGAGCTACTCTTTCTGGTCTTGTTTCTGAATTAGGTGTCAGCGAAGAAAATATCCGTAAAACCGCAAAGGCTCTTTGGTCCAACAAAGGAAAGTCCCTCGTGGTTGCTGGAAGTCTTGCTGCTACTACAAAAGACGCGGTGGAACTTCAAATTCTTGTAAACCTTCTCAACAGCGTGTTGGAAAACGACGGTAAGACGGTAGATCATTCTAATCCAAAGAAAGAAGGACTTCAGGATTTCTCCGGAAACTTAAAGTCACTTGCTGCAGAATTAAAACAGGGTAAAGTAGGAGTTTTATTTGTAAACGACGTAAACCTGGTTTATCAAGCTGGAGAGGAATGGAAAAACATCCTTCATCAAGCGGCTCTGGTAGTTGCGTTAAATGATCGCGCAGATGAAACTACTCTTTCGTCTAACGTTCTTGCTACAACCACACATTTTCTAGAATCTTGGGGAGACGCAGAAGTTACAAAGGGAATTTTCTCAATCCAACAACCTGCGATTCGTCCTCTTTTTAACTCTCGTTCTTTCGAGGATAGTTTGATCACGTTCGCGGGAGGTTCTCTCGGAGGAGAGTCTAGTTTTTACGAATACGTAAAAAATTCTTGGATCAAAAAATTAGGTTCTAAAAGAAATTGGGAAGATCTGTTAAGAACAGGTACAACTGTAACTGCTTCTGAACGTAAAAAGGTTGCGGGTCCTTCCAGAAACTTCAACCGTTCTTCTATTCAAAAAATTGAATCCTCTTCAAAGGGTCTCAAACTTTCTTTGTTCGAAACCATTGCAATCGGAGACGGAAAGGCGGCGAATAACGCACATCTTCAGGAACTTCCTGATCCTGTTACCAAACTGACTTGGGATAACTGCATTTTACTTTCGCCTGCTTTGGCAAAAGAAAAAGGGATTTCGTCTAACGACGTTTTGGTTTTAAAAACCGCAAAACAGACGATAGAACTTCCGGCACAGATTCAACCGGGGATGCACAAAGATGCAATTGCGATTGCAGTTGGTTATGGTAGAGCTGCAGCGGGTACTATAGGAACCGGAGTCGGAAAGAATGCATACACCCTTTCCGAAAACGGAGTTTATTCCGGAATTTCTGTAACTTCTCTCGAAAAAACGGGTAAAAAATACAAACTGGCAACTACACAACACCATCATATGTTGTCTCCCGGTTTTAGTTATCCAGATCGTCCAATCGTTCAATCTACTACCATCGAAGAATATCGTAAAGATCCTGCTTCTGGTAAGGCTCCTTCCGAAATTCCTAAAATTCTAAAAGACGGTAAACTTGTAAATGCGGTCGGAGCCAATCCGACTTATCCTTACCCAGGTTACAAATGGGGAATGAGCATTGATCTTACTTCTTGCACTGGTTGCGGTTCTTGTGTGATCGCTTGCCAAGTGGAGAATAACGTTCCCGTAGTTGGACGAGACGAAGTCCGAGTCGGACGCGAAATGCACTGGCTTCGGATTGATCGTTATTACATAGGAGATCCGGATCAGCCAGAAACTTTACAAGTGGCTCATCAACCTATGCTTTGCCAACAATGTGACAATGCTCCTTGTGAAACCGTTTGTCCGGTTCTTGCTACCGTTCATAGTTCCGAAGGAATCAACGATATGGTTTATAACCGTTGTGTAGGAACTCGTTACTGTTCAAACAACTGTCCTTACAAGGTCAGACGTTTTAACTGGATGCAACACTGGTATAACGATTTTGGTTGGAAGAATAACCAAGCGAAGGAGTCCAAAGCTCCTCGTTATTTGGGGCTCAATCCGGAGGTTGCGGTTCGCGGTCGTGGGGTAATGGAAAAATGTAATTTCTGTTCTCATAGAATCGCTGCTGCTAAAATCGCTGCTAAAAACGAAGGTCGTGTCTTGAAAGACGGAGAGGTTAAAACCGCGTGTCAACAAAGTTGTGCAGCGGATGCAATCAGCTTCGGAAATACGAACGATAAAGACGCTGAAGTTTCTAAACTTTCTTCGGATCCTAGATCGTTTCGAGTGCTCGAATATCTGAACGTCGGACCTCAGGTTGCTTACCTGACCCGGGTTAGAAACTCAATTTAATGGAGTAACGTAAAAAGCTATGTCAATGTCCAACGCAGTCAAAGAAGCCCTGGATATCCAGCCTCTCGTAACCGGCGGTAAGTCGGTTCGGGACGTTACCGAGGATATCTTAAGACCTGTAGAATCGTTTCCTACCTCTCTCTGGTGGAAGGCTTTTCTTTTGGTTCTTACTATAACAGTAGTAGATTTAGGTATCATAGGATATTTAACTTGGGAAGGTTTATATATCTTAGGGATTAACAACCCAGTAGCCTGGGGATTTTTCATTGTAAACTTCGTCTTCTGGATCGGTATCGGTCACGCAGGGACTCTAATTTCTGCCGTTCTGTATCTGTTTCGTCAAGAATGGAGAACCGGGATCAACCGCGCCGCAGAAGCGATGACCATCTTTGCGGTGTTAACCGCCGCTTCCAATTTAATCATCCATATTGGAAGGCCTTGGGTAGGTTATTGGTTATTTCCTTATCCAAACGAAAGAGGACCTCTTTGGGTAAATTTTCGTTCTCCTCTAATTTGGGATACGTTTGCGGTTTCTACTTACTTAACCATTTCTCTCGTTTTCTGGTATATCGGTTTGATTCCGGATATTGCAGCGGTAAGAGATCGTTCTAAAGGAGAATTCAAACGTAAACTTTATGACGTGCTTTCACTTGGATGGGTCGGTTCTAATAGGGCTTGGTCTCATTTAGAAACCGTAGCAATGATACTTGCAGCGCTTTCCACACCTCTCGTGCTTTCGGTTCATACAATCGTATCTTTTGACTTTGCGGTTTCCATTCTCCCTGGATGGCATACAACGATCTTTCCACCATACTTCGTAGCCGGTGCAATTTTCTCCGGGTTTGCGATGGTGGTCACTTTGATGGTGATTGCGAGAGAGGTTTTCAATCTAAAAGATTATATTACCATGAAACACTTGGAAAATATGAACAAGGTGATTATGGTAACCGGTTTGATCGTAGGCCTTGCGTATTCCACAGAGTTTTTTATGGCCTGGTACTCCGGAAACGAATACGAAGGTTTTACTTTTGTAAACAGAGCTTTTGGTCCTTATGGTTGGGCTTATTTTATCATGTTCAGTTGTAACGTGTTTTCTCCACAGGTGTTCTGGTGGAAAAAACTTAGAACTAACATTCCAGTTATGTTTATCATTTCTATCATTGTAAACATAGGTATGTGGTTTGAAAGATACGTGATCGTGATGACTACACACGCAGACTTTCTTCCTTCCAGCTGGGATATGTATATCCCGAGCGTTTACGACTTCATGATGCTCATTGGAACGTTCGGAATTTTCTTCACGTTGTTCCTTTTGTTTTGTAGAATCATGCCTGTTATCGCGGTAGCGGAAGTTAAAACCGTAATGCCTCACAAAGATGGAGGACATCACTGATGTATAAACCACATAAAGAACAATTTCATAAGTTCGAAGAGACAAGTTCAGGAGTATTCGGACTTTTTGATACTCCGGCGGAAATCATTTCGGCTGCGGCAAAAACAAAAGAGAAAAATTATACGAACTTTGATTGTTTTACTCCGTATCCGGTTCACGGATTGGATGACGCGATGGGGCTTCCACGTTCCGGACTTCCTTGGGTAACTTTTTTTATGGGACTTTTTGGATGCACCGTAGGATTTTCAATGCAGTATCTGACTCATAAGTTTGATTGGCCTATCAATGTCTCCGGAAAGAATTTAAACGCTTGGTTTGCATATATA
The DNA here is from genome assembly GCF_000306255.2 of Leptospira noguchii serovar Panama str. CZ214. Classification (GTDB taxonomy): domain Bacteria; phylum Spirochaetota; class Leptospiria; order Leptospirales; family Leptospiraceae; genus Leptospira; species Leptospira noguchii. The sequence goes on along the minus strand of NZ_AKWY02000021.1, from coordinate 479,883 downwards.
CCGATCACTTTCGAGTTTACAGTATTTATGGCAGGAGTAGGAACCGCTGCCGCGATGTTTTTCCTGGCCAAATTACCAAAATTGAACCGTAAAGTTTTACATCCAGATATAACCACGGATAAATTTGCACTTTGGATTCCTTCCTCTTCTAAAGGTTATAAAGAAGACGAAGTGTTGAATTTCATCAAGGGACTCGGCGCAAAATACGTCGAGGTTGTAAAATAGGAGCAGGGACAAGAATGAAATATTACACATCTCTAATTTTCCTTTTGGCCGCTGTTCTTTTTTGGAATTGCGAGTCCAAAACACCTCCTTTGGAATACTTTCCTGACATGGCTGATTCTCCCGCCAGAGAAGCGCAAGAAGCAGATCCGATTGCACACAACGGAGCAGCTTCTAGAATTCCTCCAAAAGGAGCAGTGCCAGTAGGATATTATCCATACGAATATTTAGGATTGGATGTATCACAATTACCTAATAAAGGACTTTTGAATCCTTTTAAAGACGATTTAGCAAACCTTCAAAGAGGAGAAGCTCAATACCAAACCTATTGTTCTCCTTGCCACGGTGTAAGAGGGGCGGGAAATGGAACCATCGTAGGTCCTGCACCAAGAATTGGATTTCCGGTACCTGCAGTGATTTCTCCTAAGATCCAAGGATATTCCGACGGACAAATTTATCACGTAGTCACAGCCGGATGGGGAAGAATGAAAAGTTACGCTTCTCAGGTTTCTCCTGAAGACCGTTGGAAGATTGTTCTCTACGTGAGAAAACTCCAGGAATACGAAAACAGAACTAAAAAAGACGTGGTTAGGAATTAAAAATCATGGAAGTCAAAGTCGAACAAAATCTGATTAACTTCAAACTCGACTCTAAAACTCGAAGTGCCCTTTTTGGGATGATCGGGATTGGAGTTTTGAGCCTACTCATTGGGTATTTTACCTTATCTCACACTCCGCCTAGACATGAAGGTGGGCATTCCAATCCGGCTTGGTCCGCATTTTTAATCGGAACTTTCTTTATTACTGGAATTTCACTTGCGGGAGTTTTTTTTACCGCGCTCAGTCATATTACTGGGGCACATTGGGCCGTTACAGTTCGTAGAATCGCAGAAGGATACGGATTGTTTTTGCCAGTGGTTGGTGTGTTATTATTGATTACTACTGTTGGAATTCATGATCTTTATGAATGGAGTCATTCAGAAGTAGTTGCACACGATCATTTGCTTCAACATAAAAAACCTCTTTTGAATATTCCGTTTTTTGTAGCTAGAATGATTCTTTTCGGAGCGGCCTGGTCTACGTTTGGTTGGTTCTTTTATAGACGTTCTACAAAACAAGACGGGGACAAAGACGTTTCACACACACAGTTTAACGCTCGTTTGGCGGGAGGATTTATTCTATTCTTCGCGCTTTCTTTTTCTCTCGCTTCTTTTGATTTGATCATGTCTTTAACTCCTCACTGGTTTTCTACAATGTTTGGAGTGTATTGTTTTGCAGGAGCGTATCAAACCGGACTTTCTACACTTGTGATTATGATCTACTTTCTAAAAAAGAAAGGTTATCTTGGAAATCTGGTAAATGAAAATCATATTCATGATATAGGAAAGTTTATGCTCGGGTTTTGTACTTTCTGGGCTTATGTTGGATTTTCTCAGTTTATGTTGATCTGGTATGCGAACATTCCGGAAGAAACTTTCTTTTACGAACAAAGATTAACCGGTGGTTGGGAAGTGATTTCTTATTCTCTTCCGTTTATTAAATTTGTATTTCCATTTTTATTACTTCTCAATCGACCCAATAAGAGAGATATAAACGTTCTCGTAAAAATCGCACTCTGGATTGTATTTACACAGGTGATTGAAATTTATTGGTTAGTGTTTCCGGCAAACTTTGAAAATTTTCATCTTTCCGGATTGGTTTTAACTTTTGGTACCGTAATCGGATTTGTCGGATTGTTTGGGTTTGTGGTTTTAAAAAGATATGAATCCGCTCCTTTGATCCCTGTCGGAGATCCCAGACTAGATCAGGCACTGCACCATCACCAATAAGAGGAAGAAGAATGAAAAGAAATATTACACTCGTCGTTCTGTCAATTGGAGTCGCTCTTCTTTTAGGAGCGTGTTCTAAATTAGCCCAGGTGACCAATCATAAAAATTGTGATCCATCTCTATTAAATCCTTCTCTAAATCCGATGGTTCCCATCTTTTCGGAAGCGGATTCTACTTCTGTAGTAAAAGAACGGATTGCACCCGGTTCTGTAGTTAGAGTTTACGACTATAGAAATCACCAGGCAAATCCGAAACCTTTTGTACGTGTAAAAACTGAAAAAGTAGAGGGGTGGATGAATCCTCGTTGTTTAGTAGTAGGACAGGATCCAGAAAAGTCCGTTTTTACTTGGGGTTATCGTAAGGACTATGTCTATTTTTACAGTCCGGATGATCACGAACACTATCCAAACGGATATGAGTTCTCGGATTATGCTTCTCTTCCAAAGGAAAAGGTTCCGCTTGCAGAGCTGGCGCCTGAGTTAAAAAAGTAAATTTAACTTTTAAATTCTGGTAACGTTTTGAAAATCCATGTCTCTTTCAAAAGAGGCATGGATTTTTTTTATATTCAAATATTTTAAAGTTCAAATGAAACGATTTGTTTTACTTTTTATTTTTTTGTTTTTAGCAAATACTGTTTCTGCACATCCTCCTTGCGGCGATTTTTTAAAACTACATAATAAAAAGCCAAAGTATCTGGAGTTTATCCAATGCAAAAAAACTCAGAATGCTCAAATTTCGACGCTCCAAGCTGCGTATCGTGTAAAAGGAAAATACGCCTCCGAAGTGGAAAAATATTTAATCAATATGTTTGGAATGCAACTTCTTAAATTCGTTTGCTGTATCTGGGAAAGTGTCCCGAATCAGAAAGGAGAACGTTACGGGCATTATAAAAATGATTCGGAATCGTATTATACGGTTAGTATGGGTACTGAAGACACTTTGCACAGTGAACGCGAGGATTGGTACAAAATCGATTGGTTTTATGTTACAGTTGAGTTACTTCTGGAGTCTCCATAAAAATTATACTTTGCGTAAGTTATCAGATTAAAAATTCATTTTATAGAAATTTCTGCAAGTATCTTTAATTGTCGAATGGATTTCGACATGAATACAAGCTTAAGCGGAGTGATCAGTTGGACTTTGATCTGTTTTCCCGGAATTCCGAAGATGTTTTTTATCATTGATGATTATATACAAAAGAATTATGAGAAAAATTTCTTATGTTTAATTTAACGTGAGTTCGGTCATAATTTATTTTTCTGAAAAAAAAGTCGAAATCTGAACTTTATAATCGATTCCTATTGATCTCTAAAAAATTGAATACTCGTAAATGTCGTAAATCAGTATCGGTTAATGTGTTTCCGGTATAATCCAATGCGAAAGGGATTGGTGAATGAACTCAGCACAACGCTCTTTATGAATCGCGTTGTGGAGTCAAGTTATTGAAATTAAAAAAATTGAATGTATAATTGTGATGCACAATAACTTGACCAGAGCTAAGAGCCCGGTCCGGCTTGACTGCGGTAAAGCCGGATTCGCCCAAACTTTTATTACGCTAAATTTTACAGGATTGAAGTGTAGAGTGTTGAGCGCTTTATTCTATAGTTCCAAGTAAGATCTAAAGTCAAAAAATCGTACTCAAATTGAACTTTAAAAATGGGTTGCTTTTTTAGGTTATAGAGATTCTATGGCACTAAAAATGTGAGTATTACTCACCTTGGGTTATAAAATGATTATTTTATTTATATTCGAGTTATTATAGTCTTTGGGATAATTTTAAAAATGATTTATAAATTCGATTTTTTATAAAAACAAAATAGTTGCTTCATTAGAAATTTCTATAAAATGGATTTTTAATTTTGTGACGGTTTTACAAAGCAGATCTTGTTCAAAAAACTTTAGGACGATGATTCTTTTTAGATTTTGCAAAATTATTTTTAGAGAATATTTTGAATCCTTAAAATATTGCTGATTCTTATCAAATTGAGTGTTCTATACTTTTATTATAAAGTTATGTTTCATTGCAAAATACCGGGTGTTTTATTTTATAGTTTTGAGTGAGATTTATCATAAAAAATGAATATTCTTTCTTTTGAAATCAAGTTGTGGTATTAAACTAAATATATAAATTCCACTTCTTTTCGCAGTTTTTTTTGAAATTTTTGGAAAAAATAGTGTCTGTCTTTGGTCAAAAATCCTGTATCTAATAAAAAACAAAAGCGTAGATGTTTACAATAATTTGTACAAGGAAAATTTGCAGTATATGGGCAAAGACAAAACAGGAGTTAGTTTGAATCCAGTAAATCGTAATGTTATAATTTCTATTTTTGTTCTTTTGTATTCTACTTGTTGGGTACAGTCTTTATTTTCTAAAACTCCAGCACGTTTAAAAATATCTGTAAATTCTAAAACAGATCAGCCTCTACAAGCTTTAGTGCGTGGAAACAATTTTGAAAAAAACATTAATTTTTTCGAAATTAAGGAAACTATAATAGATTTGCCGGATCAAGGAAATTATGAAGTGATTCTGATCTGGAAAATGGACTATCCGAGAAAAAATCGGTTAACGTTATTCAAAAAGATTTTAGCGTCGAATTCGGTTCTAATTCTAATATTCCTGCAGATTCTATCAATGTAACTGCAAAAAGACCGGAAGCTCCTCCTAATTATACTCTTACTCAAGAAGATGCGGTTCGGATGCCTGGAGGTTTTGGAGATGCTCTTAAGGCGGTTCAATCCATGCCGGGAATTTCTCCGATGTATCAGATGTATACGGGTGCGAGTTTTCAGTCTGCAATTCAAACTTTTAGTCAGGTTACAAATCCGGACAAACCCGATAAACCAAATGGCGAAAAAGGTTTTTTAGTGATGCGTGGGGCTGGGGCCCGTGCAAATCAGTTTTATTTTAACGGTTTACCTATGAGTTATCCGTTTCACGCGGACGGACTTACTTCTGTTATCAACAATAACGCGATTCGTTCCTTAGAGTTGTATTCTGGTTCTTATTCTGCGAGATACGGGTTTGCTACGGGAGGAATTATCAATATAGAAGGATTTCAAAAAAGAGATTCGAACTTATCGGTTGCTCATTTGAATGCTTTTTTAACAGATGTATACACATATCGTAATATTACAAAAAACTTTAACGTTTCTGTGTCCGGTAAAAAATATTATCCAAATATCGTTTTTGGAAGAGTTCCCAATTTAATTCCTACGGAAACCTTTTTGTCGGATTATAACGATTATCAGGCAAGAATCGGCTGGGATATTAACGAAAATCATTCCGTTTCGTTTCAGACTTTTGGCGCAAAAGATAAACGTTATCCGTTTAAGGAACTCAGTCAATACAATCCTAAGGAAACTGCTCAATCGTTTGCCAACCCCCCTTCCGCTGCGGATGCCGCTAGATTGGATCGCATTTTTAGAACCGACGGAATACAGCATATTTGGAAACCTAAAAGTTCCATTACAAATACGTTTAACGTTTCTAGAAACTATTTTAACGAAGTTACTGAAAACGGTTTGGATATGTTGGTTCTCGACATCGCTAAAGTAGGTTATCCACCTTCTTTATATAAAAGGGTCCAAACAATTCAAAACGAATACTTTAATGATCTAAGACAGATAGAAAATGTTTCCGAAATTGAATTGTTAAAACGAAATTGGAAGATTGTTTTTGGCGGTCAGTATAGAGAAGTAGATACTGGTTACAAGGGAAAGGTTTCTCAGATAGATCTGGATCCTACGTATAGTTTTCTCCATCAACAGTTACTCAACTCTTCGGATGTAAAATCCGTTTTAGAAGGAGATTCTGTGAGGACTAGACAGATCGGTACTTTCTTTGAAAATAGATTTAAATTTTATGATTTCAATTTAAACCTAGGAGTAAGAAGGGAATACTACGATAAATCTAGAGAATGGAGAACGGCTCCTCGAGTTGCTATTAGTAAGGAAATTGCTTATACACAATCTAGAATTTTTGCGGGATACGGCAGACATTTTCAAGCTCCCGCGGACGTGAGTCGATATTCTGCCAGAACTGGAAATCCTAATTTAAAAATGGAAGAATCTGATCACTCTGAAATTGGATGGGATCAGAAAATAGGCAATCTTTGGAATATTAAAATAGAAGGATATCAGAATACGTTTTCTAATCTTTCTATTGCGGATCCTTATGCAATGGATCCTTTTTCTAGGAACAGGGATTTGATGCGAGAAAGTTTGGATCCTAACGCCGACTTATCTTTAATTAGACGTTCTAATTTAAACTATTCTAATTCGATGACTGGTTATTCTAGAGGAGTGGAAGTTTTTATTAAAAAGGAACCTTCGACTGAGTCTGGTTTATATGGATGGCTTTCTTATACAAAATCAATTACGAAGAGAAATCGTAACTTGCCGGAACTGAGCCGACAGGAATATTCTGCCTGGCTTTCGGAAAGTTCGGCAAAAGAATTACTGACAATTGCATAATATATCACCAAAAAGAAGTACCCAAATAATCTAATAAAAAAAGACTGTAGAAATGGGTAATATAGCGGGAGTGAAACGAGATTTCAAAGGATTAGAGAAACGTCGTTTAAAAGGCCTGAAGCTGCGAGGGGAAGGGATTAAAAGATCTGAAGTGGCGCGTCGTCTGGGAGTGACTCGGCATGCAGTAAGGCAGTGGGAGAAACAAGTAGAGGAAGGAGGCGAAGAATCTGTTCTTTGGAACGGTCGAGCCGGTAGACTTCCTCGCTTGACGGAATCGCAAGTAGAAGAACTCACGAGCATGTTAATCGAAGGTCCAATGAAACACGGCTTCGATACTCCGATTTGGACTTGTCGTCGTGTAGCAAAGTTAATAGAAAAGAAGTTCTGTATCCACTATCATCCGGATCATGTATGGAAAATATTACGTAGAATTGGTTTTAGTGTACAAAAGCCGATTCGACGAGCTAAAGAACGAGATGAAAAAGCGATCTCGAATTGGAAGAAGCGTCGTTGGCTGAAAGTTAAAAAAAAGCCCAAAAAGAGCGAAGAAAGATAGTTTTTATCGATGAAAGCGGTTTAACGCAAATACCTACCGTGTTTCGCACATGGGCCCCCGTAGGACAAACGCCTGTTCTTACACATGTAGGGTCTTGGAAAAAGATTTCCGTAATCGGAGCAATTACACAAAGGAATTTATATTTTCAAATATTAAAGGGAGCGGCTAAACAAGAAGATATTATTTGTTTTCTTAAGTCCCTACTTCGCAATATCCCCGGGAAATTGATCATCATCTGGGATCGAATCAATATTCACCGTTCCTTGGCAGTCAATGAGTTCATTAACTCTTTGAATGGTAGAATAACAATTGAATTTCTACCTCCTTATGCTCCAGAACTAAATCCTGTCGAATATGTTTGGGGGAAATGGAAACGATATCTTCTTCCTAACTTTTGTCCGGAATCCTTTGAAACTTTGAAAAAAGAAGCTAAACGTTCATTAAGAAAATTGAAACGTAGAATTAATCCTGTTAAATCATTCTGGAATCAAGCTCGGTTGTCTATTTAAATTGGTGATATATTATGCAAATGTCAGTAATTCATCAGGAAAACACGGATTATTATTACGCAAACTTTTATAGAGACGGTAGTTATGACGTTCTATTCAAAAATTCGAAAGAAGAATTATACGACTTTGATAGAACTCATATGTTCAACATGGTGATCGGTTGGAAATTTGGAGAGAAGGCGCAAATCGGTTTAAGAGGTACATATTTAACGAATTATGCATATACTCCTGTGGCCGGGTCTAAAACCACTTCTATTCAAGAGAGTCTTTCGGAGGCTTTTCCTTCTCTACCTCCTGTTCCTGCGTCTTCTTCTTCCAGTTCCTCCGCTTTCCCTATCTATAAACCGGTTTATTCGGACATGCTTCGTTCTGCTAGGCTTCCTCACTATCATCAGTTCGATTTAAGATTTGATCGTTTTATTCCTACGAGCTGGGGAAGGATCACCGCTTACTTTGAACTTGTGAACATTACCGGAAGTAGGATTGCAGTTAGCGCGGATACTTTTGTTCCTATTTTTCCCTTTGTGCCTGGGGCCAATCCGGAAACTCAATATATTTATTTAAACGGTTTGCAGTCTTTAAGAACTGAGAAGAATAAAATTCCCTATCTGAATTTTGGTATTGAATTTAGATTTTAAATTTAAGGTTTGAAGTTTTCTGTGAAATTTAGATTTGCATCGGTTCCCATCATTTTGTTTTTTGCGTTAAAATTGAGTTTTATAAAATGGAGATTTTGCATCAAACTTTGATTAGTTGATTGAAAAATTTTGATCTTTTTTGAATGGAATGAATCGGAATATTTTTTATTTCAAACTAATGCGGGAACTCACACAAGTCTCGGATCTTACAATTAAACTTTGAAATTGTGGGAACTCACACAAGTCTCGGATCTTACAGTTAAACTTTGAAATTGTGGGAACTCACACAAGTCTCGGATCTTACAATTAAACTTTGAAATTGTGGGAACTCACACAAGTCTCGGATCTTACAATTAAACTTTGAAATTGTGGGAACTCACACAAGTCTCGGATCTTACGGTTAAACTTTGAAATTGTGGGAACTCGCACAAGTCTCGGATCTTACGATTGAACTTTGAAATTGTGGGAACTCACACGTTATTTCCAATCGCAGAACTCAAATTGATTGAAAAAAGATTTATGGCTTTAATAGAAAGTTTTTAAAATAAACTAAAAATTCCCTAAAAAAATAACGTTCTTTATCATCTAAAAGAAAAAGGATGGAAAATGATTCTACTTTAGAGGATAATCGTTAACCTATGAGCCAAAAGAAAAGTCACCTACCTGAGACTAGAAATCCGGTTGAATTGATGGAATTTCTCTCAAAAGAAATGGAAAATCCTTCTTTTGACGAATGGCTTTCTGAACTTGCAGATAAGGCGATCGAAAACGACAAATTCGTTTGGGGCTTTTTATATCAAGTGATGCGTGACGTGGATTCGGGTAGGCTTTCATGGGGTTACCACAAACGATTGCTTTCCGGCGTTGTCCAAATTCTTTCCAGGGTGGGGGACAGTCGTGCCTATCGTGTAATCATCAATTATGTCAAATCCCTGGATCGTCAAATTCCGATCGGAGCGTTAGAATTGATTAGTGATTTGTTGCCTTCGTTTTCGGAAGTGGATCTGGATGAGATTTTAAAAATTGCGAATCATCAAGATTCACTTAAATCCGCTTTTGGAATTTTAGCAATTTTGCAATTAATTGTTCAGGGAAAACTTCCAACGGAAAAGGTAGAAGAGACAAAATTGTTTCTTAAAAATTATAAAAATTATGTTTATTATTTGGATTCGGCGATAGAACAATCTTTGGATTATCTGGAAGCACAAGAGGAACCGAATCTACTTACTTTCTTCAACGAAATTGCGGTATAAGTTTCGGTTTTACGACTAAATTCTAAAACTTGTGGGAACTAAAGCATCTCACTTCCCCTTTATAACCCAATTTCACAGTTACTTGAATCTTGAAGATAAATTTGTCGGAAATAAGACAATCTTTCGCGAAAAGTCGGCCTCACTTTTGATTTTTTGGGTGGGAATTTAGTTATGTTGCTTCCTCCGGGGCCGCAAAGAGAGATGGAAATACTTACGTATTTTATTATATTAGAAAATTATACTTTTTGCAAATACAAAAATTCAATTTTTTCGAAACACTTGGAAAATTTTTTTTTGATTTAAAACACTTCTCAATTTGTGGTTGGCTATAACTGTCATTTGATGGATCACAGCAGAATAATCGTTTTCGGGTTAGCTCTACAGATTATGAACTGCTTTCCAGTTTTGAAATGTGTCAGAAGTTTCAAAAAAAATCTGTTCTATTTAACGTGAGTTCGACGTAAGAAAACCGGGGCGAATCCGGCTTGCAACAGGCAGCCGGTCGGGCTCTCAGCTCTGGTCAATAAATTGCATACAGGAAACATAATACAACAATCGTCTTTAGATTCAATTTATTGACCCCGCATCGATCCCTTTCGCGTTAGGCCGAACTCACGTTATTTAACGTGAGCAGGCGTAAGGAATTTATTTTTCTTAAAAAAGTTAAAATCTGAACTTTCTGATCAATTCTTAAAATGTGAGAACTCACACAAAAAATAAATGTTTAAAAATTTGTAATATGGCTTAATTTGTGGAAGCTCCCACAAATCGCGATTTTATGAATAACAATTCTAAAATTGTAGAAACTCATATTTTTGGAAAATTCTTTCTCATTTTCTTACGTCGAACTCACGTTATTTACAAATCAGACCAGTTCGTGCGAGCAGATGTTCGGTTTTTACTTTTGCCCTTTTTCAAAATATTGTTTCCAAGTTTTTACATAAAACTTTTTTTGATCCAGTATTTGCAGATTTTTAAATAACTAACTTTTGTTTATTCTATTTTTATAATACTCTCTAAATTTTTAAAAATAATTTAACGAGAGTTCGTAGAGGAAAGAGTTTTACTGTAAAATTTAGATTTGTGAGAGTTATTCACATTTTATTTTTTATGGAAAAATCAGATTTCATAAAACAAATAAGGTTCCAAATTTAGATCGAAAACTTTAAAAAAACTTGGCTTTGGGAACATTCATTTTGCTACACTTGAAAAGTCAGTAAAGAATACTTTTGTTGGCAGTAAGATGCAAAACGAATTTTTAAATAAAAAATTGGTTTAAAGATACTGAAGAAGCTTAACACATTGTCTAAGATTCGAGATCTTTCTACAATTCAATAATAAAGTGCATTACTGAGAATTGTAGAATAAGTTGTCTCTCGGGTGCATAAAAATAATATCAAAGTTAACAATTGATTTTACCAAAGATTTGAACGTTATTCAAAAAATAATATCAAGCTGGATTTGTTGACTTTTTGAAAAAGATCTTATATTTTAAGTTTTGGAACAAGTTCAGCATATTGTCCGAGTAATAACTTCTAAATGGCGATTCGTCAACAAATCTATTACGCAGTTCTCTTGGAAGATACACTTCGAAAAAATATTTAAGATGTTCCTCCTGAGCTAAAGACTTCTATAAAATTTGAATATAAAGATTTTATTTCATAAAATCGCTGTTTGCCGAGTATCATTCCATAAAAAATTTATTTTATGGAGATTCGAGTTGTTAAAAAAATTCTATAATTCAGATTAACGAAACTATTTCAATCGACCGTTTCTATGAAACAGAAACTAATGGAGAATTAATTTTTCAACAATTCTATAATATTCAGATTTATATAATAGATTCCCTCAAATCTTTATCGCAAAAATTCGTTTGAGTGCAAAATATTGAGTATTTTGTTAAATAGCTACTAGTAAAATGATTCTATAAAACAAACTTATAATTCTTTGCGAAAATTTTTTGATTGTATTTAGAGCGATTCTATGATAAAGAAAGTCTCTGATTACTCGAACGCAGATTCAGAATTGCTTTTAACCAATTTTATTGAGAATTGTATAAAAATTTGTCGGGAATTTCGCTTCTAAACGGTGATTCCACGTGTAAAACTATTTGCAGCTTTCAGTAACAATCATTTTACAGTTAAGGCTATTTTATCTAAAAACTTAAGGAGAAATAAAAATGGCGCTTCAAATTTATCCACAATTGGACCCTAAATTAGATTTGATTCTTGAAAGGATTGTAGACGTTCCGCGCGAGCTGGTTTGGAAGGTTTGGACAACTCCAGAACATCTGAAACCTTGGTTTTGCCCATCTCCATGGAAGACGATTGATTGTGAAATCGATCTGCGACCTGGTGGAATTTTTAGAACTACGATGCAATCTCCAGAAGGTGAGAATTTTCCTAACCTAGGTTGTTATTTAGAAATTATTCCAAACGAAAGACTTGTTTGGACGGATGCACTTCAACCAGGATTTAGACCTTCCCCCGATCCAAATCATCCTTTCGGATTTTTTACGGCAATTGTTACGATGGAAACTCATGGAACCGGAACAAAATACAGAGCGACTGCGATTCATGGAAATGAAACCAATCGTAAAAAACACGAGGATATGGGTTTTCAAGAAGGTTGGGGAACTGCTTTAGATCAACTCGTGGTTTATGTCAAAAAAAATCTTCTTTGATAAGAATCTAAAATGGATCGAATATAGAATCAATTTCTAATGTGAATTTTCAAATTGATCCAACTTGATTTACAAAAAGAGAAGAAGCTATAAAAATTTATGATACTTAATTTTATAGTTCTGAGTAATAGAGCTAAACGTTTTTTTGAATAATTGTCATTAGAACAAATTAAAAATGAATTTTTTTGTGGTAGAGCCTGGGATAAAAATTCAGATTTTTGTGATCGATACAAATCTCTGAACGAGATTTAAATTGATCATTTACTAATCTTACGATTTTTATGTGTGGGAATTCATATAAAATCTTGTAGTTACTTACTAAAATGTTAGGAACTACTATTTGAACGGTGAAATACAGTTTAAATTTTTCGAAGAGGCTGAATCCGTGGGAACCGCCACAAATCTATATTTTACAGTGAAATTTTGAAAAATGTGGGAACTCTTACGGATTTCAATTATCAAGAATAAATATTTAAAAATTCGTAATATGACTGAATCCGTGGGAACTACCACAAGTTAAGATTTTATGGTAGAATTTTTAAAAGTTCAAAAATTCTCTTGGGTTGATCCGTAAAAATGTAGGAACTCTTAATTGAACGCGAAAGAAGGGATCGATGCGGGGAACTAAAGCAGAACGCTTTTTCAAACCCAGCGTCTCGTGCTTCTATGGTCGTTCAACAAATCACGTTCTATTGAGACTAAAGAAGATTATTGTATTCTATTTCTTGCATGCAATTTATTTACCAGAGTGGAGAGCCCAGCCCAGCTCACTTTAAATTTAAAATCTGTCTCAAAATTTAAAGATGATTGATGGAGGACTTATTGAAAAGTTCGCAAATATTAAAATGCAAAGTTTTCTGTGAGAATTACAGTATTTTATTATAAGCCATTTTAAAAATACTTTATTTTTGCTTAAAATGCAATCCGATTATTCTAAGATATTTTTGAGATAGCGTGTAGAACATTACTAAAGGATCGTCGTCTATGTTCTTTCTACACGTTGAGATAAACTTTTCTTAGTTAATTAAAGTTGTTGAAAAATTTTATAGTTCAGATTAATAAAACTATTTAGAGCGTTTCTATAAAACAGAAACAGATGGGGAATTCATTTTTCAACACTCAAGATCATTGACTAGTTGTTCCACCGCTTGGAATTACGTTAGGAGCATTACAGGATATATTTCCTGTAATTGTCACTGCAGAACCGGGAGTGGATGCTGTGGAAACGCAAGACTTGTTGTCCTGAGTAAAACATTGTTGTGTGGTTGTAACTGAAGTACAATTTACGTTATCCGAAGTATAACACTGATTTAGGATTCCTGTGCTGGAAGAACTATCTAGTAATTTACCCGAAAGAGAAATATCTATATCCATATATTGTAAGGTTTGTTGTTGAGCTGAGCCGTTCCCACTTGGATAAACTGGAATTCCAGAAGTACCCCATTCCACCTTACCTACGTTACCCGTAACCATTTTACCAAAAGCTCCTCCTGAATAACTAAAACCCTGCTGGGGATCAACGGATCCTTGATACTGAGAAGAATCGAATTGAAATCTAAGCACCATAGATTCGGCGGTGGTTTTCATAATCAATTGACTCGTGACCGTATAACGACCATTAGACGAACCGGAAGACCCTGTAGTTGTGGTTCCCGTAGTTCCAGTGGTCCCTGTAGTAGCCCCAGTGGAGGTGGTTCCGGGAACCGCGACTCCACAAGAAGAAATTTTATCGGGATCTACTTCTCCATTGATATAGATTATATTTCCGGTGGCTGCGACGAGTACTTGTAGATCTACCTTGTTTTGATCTTTATGTTCACAATTGAGAAAAATCGCCGCAAAAAAAATAGATGATAAAAAACCGATATAAAAACGTTTCATAAAATTCCTTTAAGTAATATTGAGGGAAAAGCGAATCTTGGTCAAGAATGAAATGCGCCCATCGTTTTCTTATAATTTTGACCCAGTATTTAAAAGATCGTTCCTCTGGGCCAAAATTCTGAGACAAAATTCGTATTCAACGTAAAAATAAAACGTTCCGGCAATAGATAAAAATTGGAAAGAGTGACTGTAATCAAAGAAACGATACTTGTAATGCTGGAACTCCAATCGTAAAATCTAGGTAAAATACTAAAACCGAGTTTAAAAACGCCAAAACTATCCTGATACACCACAACGACATCAAAGTTAAATTCAAGTCATTGTGTCAGATATTGTTATCAGAATTTCTGTATAAATAACGTGAATTAACGCGAAAGGAATCAATGCGAGGGATTCAGCAGAACGCTCTCTCAACTCAGCGTCTCGCTTCTGGAAACTCAATGCATCGGCTCCCTATGAGTCGCTCTGCAGGTTGCTCGACAGATCGCGTTAAACTAAAGCAGAACGCTCTCTATGGATCGCGTTAAACTCAGCAGAACGCTCTCTATGGATCGCGTTAAACTAAAGCAGAACGCTCTCTATGGATCGCGTTAAACTCAGTAGAACGCTCTCTATGGATCGCGTTAAACTAAAGCAGAACGCTCTCTATGGATCGCGTTAAACTAAAGCAGAACGCTCTCTATGGATCGCGTTAAACTCAGCAGAACGCTCTCTATGGATCGCGTTCTATATTGAAACTAAAGAAGATTGTTGTATCCTATTTCTTGCATACAATTTGTTGATCAAAGAGGAGAAGTCGGTCCAGTTACCTGAGGCAAACCGGATTTGCTCAGATTTTTTACATTAAACTCACGTTAAATAGGATTCTAAAATCCTAATGAAGTTTGATCAATGTCTAATGTGAAATTCGGTGTAAAAAAATGAATCATGGCGAATTTACGTTAAACTAAAATTGAAGATTTCTTTTTTTAGTTATCAATTGAATTATCTGAAAGAACATACACAGAATGAATTTACGAAAAATTTGAAGTAGTCAGAGAAATGGTAAAAGTTTAAGTGCAAATTTGTATCAGGTTTTTTCTGAAGTTTTAGAATAAAATTCTATTAATCCGATTCTGTATAAAATTCTGACCATTTCAGTCTTATTTTTAGACAACCATGTCTTAAAACTCTTACGATCCTGTAAATTTCTCGTCTACAAAAGAGATAAAGATAAAATCCGTCACAAAAAACTCAGGTATTTTACTGTATAAACTCAATGAAACAATTTTTACAAATCATTCTAATAAATAGAGTTGTTGAAAAATGAATTCTCCATCAGTTTTCGTTTTATGGGAACGGTCAATTGAAGTAGTTTTATGGATCTGAATTATTGAATTTTTCAATAGCTTTAATTAGAATTTAAGCTTTGAGACATGCTATAAATTTTAAGTAGATAAAAAACGTTTAATTTGGATTTAAAAATGAAAAAGGTTCGATTTACGACTTAAATTAAAATTAAAACGGATATAGGGTTTTCGCTTAGAATTTTGATTCTGTCTTACAAAATCCAATTTCTGTTTGTAATTTGATTTACAACTTTCGGAATTATCTTTTAAGATTTTTTTCCGGTTTTCTTCATGGTTTGTTGTAACTTTCTTTGTGATTATGATTTTGTTGAGGCGGGATAGGGATGCACGTCATCATTCAGCAGCTTGAATCTATTTTTCAATCGATCCCGCTTCCAATACTCGAAATTTGGGGATTTCTGGGATGGATCATAGGGTTCTTTTTTATGATCTCTGCATTTACCGGTTTTCGTCTGAAAATTACGAACGGCATCGGTTTTAAAAGAGAGGTACAATTTTGGGATACTCAGGCACTTTTGAGTATTCCATTTACTTTCGTATTCATTTTTATAACGGGTTATTTAGGTTCTTTTATTGTTTTAGTTCCTGGGGCTCAGACGTTCGAATCTCTCAAAGATCTTTCCGTTTTTCTTTGTATTCTATTGTTTGGTTATCCGGCACTGATTGCGGTTCCGCTTGCATATGCACTTTCCGATTTGATTGAAGGAGTTCCTCCCGATTTTTTACTCGATTGGCTCTTGGGTTATTTTATCAATCCTTCTTGTTTTTGGATTGCGTATAGACTGATCGGTAAAGACCCAAATTTTACAAAGGCCAAAGTCTGGCTTAAATATTTTCTTTTTGTGATCGTCTTTATGATGATAGAACCACAGCTTTGGGGTTATCTTTGTTCTAAACAATTTTCACCTTCAATTTCTTATAGAAACATTACGCCCGCTTTGTTTTTTACGATTTCGATCACCTGGGTAATTGCTCCGTTTGCGATGTTAGCGGCGCTTCCGTTGGCTCGTAAATACGGAATGTTTTGGGCTGAAATACCGGGACATGTTCGTGAATCTTATTTTGATCTTAAAAAATTTCAGTGGGAAAAAAAGAATAATAACCAAAATCAAAATTCGATTCAGGGATTGCCAATTCGAATGTTTTTGGTGGCTCCGTTTATACTTCTTGTTTTAGTGATGGTAGGAGTGACAGCGTATTTAAATTTGAAAAGTTCCGAAATGGCTGCGGATAAACTCGCCGGAAGATTACATCAGGAAATATCAGAAAATATTAATCTTCGTTTAGATCAATATCTCGAAAAAACACAAAAGGAAAACGAAATCGTACGTATGGGTGGGATCCGTTCTCTTCTCAAATCTACGAATGTTGCCGCACATGGACGTGCGATCATAGTCGATCGTATGGGAAACGTGATCGGTTCTTCTAAAGCGGAGAAAAAAAATGATTTTAACGAAGATCCTGTAATTCAAAACGCAATTCGAACTCTTCAAAGTAAATTAGGAAATTTGAATTTACTATACGAGCCGACGCAGTTTCATTTTGACGTAGTTACCGCAAAACCTTTGTCTTTGGAAACTTGGCTGACTCAGGCGACTCCGTATCAAGACAATAGCGGAAATACAAATTGGATACTAATTACTTCAATTCCATCTGCGTATTATTTGGAAGGTGTGAAGATCGGAAGCAGTCAGTCTGCGAAGGTCTTTGCGGTCGCCTTGGCTTCTTCTCTTTTGATCGCAGCGCTACTTGCCGGAATTGTTACGGCTCCTATCCGTAGAATTTCGAATGCGAGTATTGAGATGGCAAAAGGAGATTTTGATCAAAGAGTTCCTCCAAGTAAATTGGAGGAATTGGGATCACTTTCTATTGCTTTCAATCACATGGCGAAACAACTTCAAGAATCCTTTCAAAGAACCAAAGCCAGCGAAGAACAATTTAGAGATCTTGTAGATACTACTCCTGGAATTGTTTGGGAAATGGACACGTCCACGTTTAAATTTACTTTCGTAAGTCAGCAGGTAGTGGATATGCTCGGTTATTCGGTAGAGGAGTGGAACGAGCCCGGGTTTTGGGCGGGGCATCTACATCCCGAAGATAAAGTTTGGGCGGTGGATTTTCGAATTAATCGTACTAAAAAGATGGAAGCCTACGACTGTGAATACCGATTTATGAGAAACGACGGAAGTGTTGTGTGGCTTCGAGATATAGTTAAGGTAATTGTAAACGATAATAAATCGCAATGGTTGCGCGGCGTGATGGTGGACATTACGGAAAGAAAACAGATCGAAGAAAAACTTTTAGAAAGAAATAGGTTTATAGAATCGATTTTAGATATTACTCCCGATATATTATATATTTATGATATTGAAGAAAAAAGATACGTTTATATCAATGACGGGATAGAAATTGTTTTGGGATATTCTGTGGTAGAAATTAAAAGTATGGGAGAACGGATGATTTCAAATCTGATGCATCCAGACGATTTTCAAAAATACGACGCCGAAATATTTCCTCAATATAAAAAGGCGAACGATAAAGATATTATAGAAAACTCATATAGAATGAAACATCACGACGGTGGAAAGTGGAGATGGCTCATTTCCAGAGAAAGAGTTTATAAGAGAAACTTAAGCGGAGAACCCAAACAAATTTTCGGAATTATCTACGATATAACTAAAAGTAAGGAAGCGGAAGAAACGATTCTGGATTTAAACGCAAATCTGGAAAGGAAAATTGATCTTAGAACCGAAGAACTAAGCAAATCAAATTCCGATTTAAGAGACGCGGTAAACAATCTTAAAAAGATCATGAAGGAATTGCGTGGGGCGCAGGATCAACTTTTACTTTCCGAAAAATTGGCTGCACTTGGTCAACTCGCGGCGGGGATGACACACGAATTGAATACTCCTTTGGGGGCGATCGCTTCTTCTAATCGGGCGGTTTTAGAAATTCTGCAAAGAGAATTAAAAGGACTTCCGGATCTTCTTTCTAGTTTTAACGAAAAAGAATCTGAAAATTTTAATGTCCTTTTGGAAGAAAGTTTAAAAGACGCGTTTGAATCCGAAATTATTCCAGATAGAAGTCTGAAAAAAGATCTGCTTCAAATGTTTAAGAATGCAGGAATGGACGACTACGGAGACGTTACGAATATGGTTTTGGATATAGGAGCCTATCGACTTGGTGAAAGACTCGTGGATCTTTTAGGATCGGAAACAAGAATGAGTCTTTTGAATACAGTAGGTTCGCTTTCTACGATCGTTCGATTGAACAAGGTCATTTCGATTGCAAGTGGAAAGGCTTCTCACGTAGTAGAGGCTTTGAAAAATTATTTGAATCCGGGAGGAAGTGATCAAGAAGAGGATGTGGTTCCTGTGGATATTCGGTCTGAGATAGATACCATTCTCACTTTGTATCACACTAAAATTAAGTACGGAGTTGAAATCGTTAAAGATTATAAAACGAATGGACTTTGTTTAGGGAATGGGAATAAACTGAACCAAGTTTGGATCAATCTTTTAAATAATGGTTTGCAATCCATGAATTATCAAGGGAAGATTGAAATCGGTCTGGAAGAAAAAAATTCCTGGATCATTACTTCCTTTACCGATTCTGGAACCGGGATTCCGGATTCTGTGAAAGATAAAATTTTTGAACCTTTCTTCACTACAAAAAAACAGGGAGAAGGAATCGGCTTAGGATTAGATATCTGTAAAAAGATTATAGAAAAGATGGGTGGTAGGATAGAGTTTGAGAGTGTCCCGGGTAGAACAAAGTTCAGCGTGTGGTTGAAATCTGCAAGTACGGAGAATATCTTTTGAAAGATGATACAGTGAAGAACAATACGATCCTTTGTGTAGACGACGAACCTATCATCTTGATCGCGTTAAAGCAAGAATTAAAGAAACAGTTCGGAAATGAGTTTCAATATGAAACCGCAATCAATGCAAACGAAGCCTTGGAAGTTGTAGATGAGTTGGCCCAAAATGGAATCAACGTGATTTTGATTCTGTCCGATTGGCGTATGCCCGGAATCAAAGGAGACGAATTTTTAATTCATATTCATCAAAAATATCCAGAAATTCGTTCTATATTGATTACGGGTCACGTAGACGATGCCGCGGTAGAACGAGTAAAAAAGGAAGCTGGTACTTACGCGGTATTACCAAAACCCTGGGATCCAAAACAGCTTGCAGATGCGGTAAAAGTTTGTTGTGATCAGATTTAAAGTTAGTCGAAACCTTAAAAAATAAGACTACAACTTAGAAATAGATTTTTATGATTGATCTAAAGAAATTGATAAATGAGACAAATTAAAATACTCGTTTGTATATTTTATTATTTTTCTTTTTTGTCTAAATCAGAATATTTAAAATTCCAATTGCAGGCTTGGGTCTTTGTATATAAAAAAAATACCTTTTTTTAGGGAAGGTTGAATGAAAGTTCATCGATACGATTCTATTCCGGAAGTAAAGAACATAGGAGACGGAATCTTTAAAACTGAAATTCCCCAACCTTTTTATGCTCCCAACAATATCTATATCCTTCCGGATGGAGAACCTACCATTATCGATTCCGGTTATATAGAAAACCTCGGACTTTTACAAAGGGCCTTGAAAAAAATCGGACTTTCTTTGAGTAAGATCAAACATATCATTTATACCCATAATCATTTAGATCATATGAGCGCCGCCTTGACTTTGCGTTATTATACGGACGCAAAATTGTACGCGATGGCCGGAATGGCTTCTGAGATCGGAAATTACGTGGAGTTCGTTCAGGTTTTTCAAAGAGCGATGAGAAGACTCGTATATAAGGGACATCACGATAATAGTACGAGACTCACCGAACTTAAAAGAGTGGATACTGGTATATTCGAATTTCATGATGCGTTGGACAACTCGGAAAGAGTGAATCCGTATTTAGATTTTGACGTTGAACTCGTGGAAGGTGATGTAATTCAGGCGGGAGGAAGAGAAATCGGAATCTTATATACCCCTGGTCATAATCGTTGGCATTTGACTCCCTATATTTTAGGAGAGAAAATTTATTTTACCGGAGATTTAGTGCTTCAAAATATCTCTTCCATTTATGCGGAGATAGACGGAAACTTATACGATTATCATAAATCTTTAGATCGTCTTTCTAAATTGCCAATTCGAAGACTTCTTCCCGCACACGGATCGGAGCCGGATGATCCTCAGAGGGCGATCAAACTATTATCTAAAACCTTAAACTTATTGGAAAGAGGAGTAGTTCGTAGATTAAAAGAAAATGATCAAGATCTTTCCACATTGGTTTTGGAAGCGATGGGGGAGAAGGTGGCAAATAGCAGTTATTACAATACGGCGCTTGCAATTCTACATTCCTTGATCCGAAAGTTAATTGATCAGGGCCAAGTGCAAATTTTAGAAGTGGATCCACCTTATGAAAAATACAGATGGATTGGTGGTGAATAAAAACACAGTTGTTTTAATAGATTTTGAATATTCTGTTTATCGAATATATGCGACAAGCGTGATTTTTTCGTTTTTTGCAATACTCGTGTTGTAATAACCAGTTAATAGGTAAATTGGTAGGTTCTGTTAGGTGGTTGTATATTTTCGGTAGGGAACTTTTTGAAAGTTGGAGGTTTATCAGCCATTCTCTGTTTTGAAGATCTTTTTAAAGATGGAATTCAGCTAACTTAACGTGAGTTCGACTTAAGAAAATTAAGTTTTGTTCCGAATAACTTTTACGAAATCAGATCGCATTGCAAAAAAATTTTCAAACTGTAAAAAGAGGCGTAATTCTTGGACTCCCCCCGCGGATTTATATTTTACAGTTAAATTTAGAAAGCTACGTTGTTAACGCCAAACTCGCGTTAGTTTACAGAGAAAAGTATCATAAAATTTCCGAACTTTGAAAATTTCAGTTTTGATATTCTGAAATTAGTGAGTAGGACCGCCCTTTCTAAATGTAAGTCCCTTTAAGTATTTGGAAGGATTAACAGGACGTCCGTTTTTGATGACTTCAAAATGCAAATGAGGTCCAAAAGAATAACCAGTAGAACCTGATCTTGCGATTTTCTTTCCTGCTAAAACGTAGTCTCCTCTTTGAACAAACAGTTTAGAGTTATGTGCGTAGAGAGTTTTAAAATCGTCCGTATGTTCGATTACTACCACGTTACCGTAGCCACCCATCCATCCGGCATAAATAACTTTACCATTTCTAGCTGCTGCGATCGGTTCGTAAAATGCTTTTAAGTCAAGACCTTCATGGAATTTTTTTCTAGGAAAGGTCCTAAAACCGAAATTAGAAGTTACAATTCTAGAAGCAACCGGGATCACCCATTTAGGAGTAGGATCTGGAATCACCGCGCCGGGTAAAAACACCTTCTGTCCCGGCCTAAGAATATCTAGATCGTCTAATTTGTTTTCCAATAGAATCTCGTCTAGATTGACCTTGTAAAGACTGGCAACTTTGGCGACAGTATCACCGGTTTTCATTTTGTAAAGAAGACCTTGTTTATTTGGAATACTCAATACTTGTCCGGGATAAAGAGTATCTTCAATTTTAATATTGGAAGAACCGGCAATAGATTCCATAGAGACCTTAAAACGAGTTGCTATTTCGGCTAACGTTTCATTTCGTTTTACACGATACGAAGTAACTTTGAATTGTTTTTTCTTTTCAGAAGGGTTTTTTAATTCTTTCGCCATCAAAATCGTAAGTTTCGCTTTTTCGGATTCTTCTAAAAACTTTTCATCTCCGGATTTTGCTTTTAAGTCTTCGGAATCGTTTTCCGTAATCTCGTGTCCAGAAGAATCTATCATCGCGTTGCTCGGATTCATTCCGAATCCTAAGATCGCGAAAAAAATAACTACGGATGCAAAGATAGGAATGAGCCTAAATTTTCTTCTGCGGAAATCCAGATTTCCGTGATAGAGATTTCCTCTGAAATAAAAAGAATAATGAAAATGAAACGCGCCCAGATAGATCAGAGTAAAACTTTCTGTCCGAAGTATTTCTTTTCCGGCGGTCAGTTGTCTGGGCTTTTTGAAGATCATATAGAAAGAATATCGGCCGCTATTTGTCCTTTCCTAATAGAAGGAAAAGTGCTTATTCGTCCTTTCCGCTGTCTAGGGTTCTGGTTCCACCGAAAGATTCTTCTACGATTTTTTTTACGTCTTTCTTTTGTCCGCCAGTGATCGTTATGTTTCCTTTGGCAACCACTCCTTTGGCAAGATGAAGGGCAGGTGCGATGATGTCTCCTAAAAGTCTTCCGGTTTCTTCTAAGCGAACTTCATTTTCGGCTTTGATGTTTCCGATCATGGTTCCAGAAACGGTCACTTCTCTGGCCGAGATATTGGTTCTTACTTTACCGGTTTCTCCGATATAAAGAGTATCGTCCGTTTTGATCTCTCCTTCGAATTTACCGTCGATCCGAAGAGAACCCGCGATATAAAATTTCCCTTCGAATATGGACCCTGGACCGATTACGCTGTTATTATTTTCCCTGCCGATGGCCATCTAAAACTCCTGCTAACAATCGAAACTGTCCCTTGGTTTGGGACATGTCGTAAATCTATTTGTGTACTCAATCCCAAAACGACAAGTATTTTTGTTCTGAATTAGCGAATCAAATCATCATCTCCCTGGAAAATATTCGTTTTCTGCTTCTTTTTTGTCTGTGTATGATGAGTAGTTGGTTCCGGTTCCGGAATAAAACCAGCTCCACGATGATCGTCGCAAACTTCTTTGGGTACAGTTTCTTTGGTAAAGTATTCTTCTTCGGTTTGATGACAATGAGAACCTGGAAGTTTTCCAGAAATGGAACAGATTTGTTTGCGAACTACCCCCGTTTCTCCAAAGTGAAACGGCTTCGATTTTTCTCTGGAAAGTGCGTTTGACATAAACCTTCCCCAGATGGGAGCCGCGACTACCCCGCCCGACATTCCTTTTCCCATGGAGAGGGTTCCGGTATCGTAACCGAGCCAAACCACGCTGACTAATTCGGAAGAATAACCTGCAAACCATGCGTCTCTAAAGTTATTTGTGGTTCCGGTTTTACCGGCTGCGGGACGGCTGAGTCCGTACGAGGTAGCGCCAGTTCCAGTTCCCTTTTTGATTACGTCTTCCATCATGGAAGTAAGAATAAAACAAACTCCTGGGGAAAGAATTTGTTTCTTTTCTTGTTTATTTGCTTCTTCTCTAAAATCCTTGATCACTTTGCCCGATCCGTCCTCTACATAAAGAACGCTGAGAGGAAATACTTGTTTGCCTCCGGATGCGATTACTGCATAGGAACGTGCTAATTCGTAAGGTGATACTTCAAAAGTTCCTAAAGAGATGGAATAATTTCTTGGGATGGGTCTGTTTTCTATCTGAAGAATTTTTTCTAAGTAGGGCATTAGGTTACTGATTCCGGTATGTTCCAATACTCGAACGGCTACGCTATTTCTAGAAAGTTCTAGAGCTTCTCGCAATTTTATAAATCCTGAATATTCTCCCGTATAATTGGACGGATTCCATTCATCACCGTCTTCTAATACGTATTGTAAAGGGGAGTCGGAGAAAAGGGACGCCGCGGTTACGTTTTTTTTAGGATCCGGATGTTCGTTAAAATATTCCATGGCGGCGGCGTATATAATCGGTTTAAACGCGGAGCCAGGTTGACGATAGGCTTGAAAAGCTCGGATCTGCTGATTGTCGGAACGAAATCCAGAACCTCCTACCACTGCGGTTATATATCCGGTATCTGGTCTCATTGAAATCAAAGCACCTTCTACTGGTAAAAGAAAGTCCTCCGTTTGTTGGCTTTTATAATTCCAATCGATTATCTCTCCCAAACTTTCGGTTCCGCTCAATAGATTGAGAGCGCTGAGTTCGTCTCTTAAGTCTTCTTGCCAAGCGCGGTTGAAGGTTCTTGCCGATCTGGAAATTTTAAATTTAAAATCCGGGATGTCGTTTAACATCGATAATAGATCGTAGATTTCTCCGTAGGCGTCGTCGAACGCGTCTATTTTAGTAAAAGTTCTTTGATTGGATAATGCGGTTTGGGCTTTGAGACCTGCATACAACGCTTTTTCCGCTTGTGTTTGGTGTTGTATGTTTAAGGTGGAATAGATCTTGAGACCGCCGCTATAAAGTGTGGATTTTGGAATATAACGAGCTAGATTTTTACGAACGTATTCCGTAAAGTATGGAAAACGGTTGAGTCTGTCTCCGAATGCGGAATCGTTGGGAGAACGATTTAGAGTAATATAATATTCTGAAAAACTTTCGTATTCTTTTTCTGCGGTTTTGACGTCTAAAATTCCGTTTTCTACAAATTTCTTAAATACAACTCTGACCTTGGCGCTGGAAGAATTTGGATTTACCAAAGGAGAAAATTCGGTGGGTCTTGTGGTAAGGCTTGCGAGTAGTGCGGATTCTCCCCAGGTTAAGTCTTTTACGTCTTTTCTAAAATAAAATCTAGCAGCAGCTCCTACTCCGATCGTTCCATGTCCGAGTGGAATTTCGTTGAGATAAATTTCCATTAGAGTATCTTTATCGAAAACTATTTCTAAAAGTAGTGCGAGCCAGGCTTCTCTTGCTTTTCGAAGGAAGGAACGTTCCGTATTTAAGAACTTAAGTCTTGCCACCTGTTGTGTGATTGTTGATGCCCCTTCTTTAATCCTTCCCGCGAGAAGATTGACCATAAATGCTCTAAAGATTCCGCGTAGATCCAGTCCCCAATGAGAATAAAAATTATTGTCTTCGGTGGAGACAAAACTTCGGATGAGTTTGTTCGGTTTACCGTCCGGTTCCGGTGGAAGTTCTTTGATGTTCAAAACGACCCTTGAAAAACGATAAAATTCTGCGATCGGTTCGTATTCGTTCTTTTCGCCTAATCCGTATAATACGGATGGTTTTTCGTATTGGTTCGATTCTGGAACTTTCCATAAATCTTTGATGGAGAATACGAACAGAAATCCGTTCAAAAACAATAGGATCAAACAGAGTTTGCCCAGTTGTTTGAGTGGGTTTTCGGAATTTAAAATCCTAGATAAGAATTTATCCCGGAAATGAATTACAAAAAAACGAAAAAGATAACTGACTGGTTCTTGTTTCATGTTCGATTAAACTTCTTCCAACGGTGAAAATTCTTTCATACTGTCTACTCCTTGAAATCGGAGTCCAGTATCCAAGTTATATCCTTGGTATTCTTTTAGAAATGCGGATCGGCTCATTTTGTTTTCCAGATAATTCCAGGCGTGGGTCAGTGCTTCTTTACCGTTTTGTGCGGAACTGTTGATCAGTTCTACAAAGGAATCTTCTCTTACGATCGACGGATCTGCGGGATAGTTCCATTTCTTTTTTTCTTCGTTCATAATTCGTTTGTCTATATGTTCTTTAAGTGGAAGCATGAGCACTGAAGATCTAACCTTGTGAAAAGTGATCTGATCTAAAAACTTCAGAGTTCCTCGAACCCATCTACTTCTGGAATCCATAATTTTATGAAATTCTAAATAACCTAAAAAGGATTCGTTTAACAAATCTCCTGGAATGATCTTATCTTCCGAGCCTATATAATGTTTTTTGAATTCTTCGGAGAAAGTGGATTTAAGCCCGCGTAGCCAAAAATGCCAGAGCATCGGATCCATTTTCCAGATTTTTTTTTCGGATTTAAAAATGGCGTCTACGTGATGTACAAAGTCGTATTCTTTTGGAGTCATTCCCCATCTATAGTCTAACAACCAAGAATCCAGTGCATTTTCCACTCTCATGTGATTGTATTGTGCAAGGCTGCTGATTTTTTTGTCCTTATTGTAAAAGTCTCCAGAAATATAAAAGATATATGGATGAGTGACTATATCCACGACGCAGTGACAGATATAACCCAAAGTAAAAGCGATATAACGATCTCTGTGAATTCCTTCTTCGGTTTGTAAAATCAGATCCAAAAAACTCAGCACTAGTTCTGCGACTGAATTGTGATGGCTCATGTCTCCCCATTTGGTAGCTTTCTTTGTTTTGTGAGGAGAAAATATATGATAAAAATAAAATATATCTGGGGCGATGGCTCCTATGTTTGCGAACTTTCGATTGGACTCTGCTCGCATTAGAACTGCAATTTTTCTTTGGTCTGCGGTTCCGTGATCCAAATGTTTACAAATCTGAGAAAGTACTTCTAGATGAGTGATTTTACCAGCCATGACGGAAAATGCCTTTTAAAAAACGGAACCCTTTTGGAGCGTGTTCTAAAACCATTTAGAATTGTACGTTTCACTATGCAATCAATAGAAAAATTAAAATTTTTAACAGAATCCCAAGTGAGATCCATCGCTGGGCAATTTGGAACTCCAGTTTTTGTTTATTCCAGAGAACGAATCGAAAAAAGTTGTGAGGTCGCTCTTACGTTTCCAAACGCTTATGGTTTGACCGTTCGATACGCTATGAAAGCCAATCCCAATCGTACTGTTTTGGAAATTATGAAACGAAAGGGAATTCAAATTGACGCAAGTTCAGAATACGAAGTTTTGAGAGCGATCCACTATGGTTTTAAACCGGATCGGATCATGTTGACTTCTCAGGAACTCGCCAAGGGTCTTAAAGAATTGGTAGAAAGAGGAGTGGTTTTTAACGCTTGTTCTCTTCGTCAGCTCGAAACCTTTGGAAATTTATTTCCAGGGAAAGAAGTCAGTGTTCGGTTTAATCCGGGACTTGGTTCCGGTCAGACTAAAAAAACGGATGTGGGTGGAAACACTTCTTCCTTTGGAATTTGGTACGAGGATCTAAATCGGGTAAAAGAGATCGCGTCTAAGTTTGATCTGAAAATTTTTAAAGTTCATACTCATATCGGATCCGGAAGTGATCCAGAAGTTTGGAAAACGGTCGCTCAAGTTTCGCTCGATATTGCCGCTCAGTTTTCGGAATGTAAGATCTTAAATTTAGGCGGAGGATTTAAGGTAGGTAGAATGGAAGATGAAAAAACTACTGATTTTCAAAAGATCGGTCCGCCTGTGGTTGAACTCTTTCAGGAATTTGCAAAAAAATACGGAACTGAACTTCATTTAGAAATCGAACCGGGTTCGTTTTTAATGGTAAATAACGGTTCTATACTTACTACTGTCGACGATGTGGTTTCTACCGGTCGTTATACTTTTGTTAAATTGGACGCAGGTATGGATGTAAATACCAGACCTTCTTTGTATGCCGCAAAACATCCGTTAGTCGTTGTTCCCAAAGATGGAACTCATTCCGGTAAAACGGCGGATTATGTATTTGTAGGACATTGCTGTGAGAGTGGGGATTTATTTACTCAAGCAGAAGGTGGCGGACCAATTACAAGAATAACAGGAGAAGCTAAATTAGGAGATTATGTTGTTATGGAAGGCGCTGGAGCGTATTGTTCTTCTATGTCTACAAAAAATTATAACTCCTTTCCTGAAACGGCTGAGATTTTAGTGGATTTGGATGGAGGTTTTCAGTTGATTCGAAAACGTCAGAATTGGGAACAGATTTTTCAGAATGAAGTCGTTGTTTCTCTCTGAAAAAATTTACGTTTTAATTTTAGCCGGTGGGACCGGTTCTAGAATGGGTTCTAAAATTCCAAAACAGTTTTTGGAATTAAACGGTGAACCTATTCTTCTCCATTCTTTAAAAAAATTTCAAACTTGGGGAAAACAAAAGCAGATCGTATTAGTTTCTCATCCTGAATCGATCCATAACATCGAATCAATCTGCTCTCCTTATTTAGGGAACGAAGACAGGATTGTTGAGGGAGGTGAAACTAGACATGCCTCCATGTTATGCGGTTTATCCGTTTTAGATTTTAAAGAAGAAGATATTATTTTGGTTCATGACGCGGCCAGACCTTTTATTTTTGGGGAAGAATTGGATTCTCTTTGCGAAAAAGTGCGTTCCGAAGGGATTGCTACTTTGGCTTCTCGCACTTCCGAAACTGTATTAGAAGAATTGAATGGAAAAACCGTATCCTTTTTGGATCGGGAACACGTTTGGTTTATGAAAACCCCTCAGGGAATTCGTGGTGATATTTTGAAAGAGCTTCTAAAGTTTTCTGTGGATTTGATTCCCACCGATCTTTGTTCTTGGGCTTTAACTTTTGGGAAAACTTCTTCTATTGTGGAATCTAATCCTTTGAATCTTAAAATTACCCGTAAGGAAGATTTAGTTCTTGCGGAAATTTTTTTCTCTTTTTTTCAAAAAATTTCATCGGATATATAAACTAACACTTTCAATTTTTATTAAGTATTTGTTTTTGAACTTGGGTAGTATTAATTTATTATTTTATAATAAACTACTGAATTTTCCACAAAAGTTGTTGTGCCTATACGTTTGCGAACTTTTCAATAGCTCTTTGTTATCAATATCTCTACAATTTTTAGTTTGGAGCGAGGCTCTCAATAGTTTGTTTTTGCTTCTAAAACTTGAAATGAAGTGAATTCTGCATAAAATGGAATTGGTGATTTTTTCTAAATGTGTTAGTTCCCACATTTTTCAAGTATGGGTGTAGTTCCGACCTAAGATTTTACTGTAAAATTGTGGATTTGAGGTAGTTCCCACAAATTAAGTCACATTACGAATTTTTAAACATTTGTTTTGTGTTAGTTCCCACATTTTCAAGTATGGGTGTAGTTCCGACCTAAGATTTTACTTTGAAACTTGTGGGTTTGTGTTAGTTCCCACAAACAAGCGTTAGGCTATGCGAGTAAATAAAACCGATTTTTTTGAGTCACTCAGTTGCATAAAAAATGATGTTATCGGTTATTTTAAAAAAATAGAATATAGAACTTTTCTCAAAAAAACCATAAATTCCCGATTATAACTCATCATATTTATTCTCTAAATTAAAATTCAATAAAACCATTTTTAAAATGGGACCCAAAGGAAAATACGTCAAATTCGGTTCTTTTCCGACGTAGACTTATTTATCTAACTACATTAAAATCACCACATCGAATTTTTGGAAAATTCATATTTTGATGAATCTATTCCGAAATAAAAATTTTTATATAATTATGTTTGAATCTAATTGGCCCTTCTGGGAGGGATTAAATTTGGAGAGTATAATAGGATTATGAATTTTGAATATATTGAATCAATTATGGATAAAATGATTTCTGTGGTTGCGGGTGTGGGGCAAGCTATTCCATTTGTTCTTGCGGATCAAATAGTTTTGTCGCTCTCTTATCCTTATGGAACGTATAAGGTCGCTCAATTGGTTCAAGATCCTATGTCAAATGCTTCTCGAAAAATTGAGAAATTAGATTCTTCCAGTTTTAAAGAAATCGTTCGTATTAACCAGAGCGTATCTATCAACGTTACATTTATACACGATAGTTCCATTGTGGTTTGCTGGGAACTTTCAGAAAAGTCGATGGACTGGTTTGATTCAAAAGAAGGAACGATTGAATGTAATAAGTTTGGGATGACCCCGGTTTTGACTTTGCCTAACATACAGGACAAAACCGTTTTAACAGAAGGTGGAAGTTATCTATATAAGGTTAGCTTTGACGTCTTATTTAAATTAAGAAAAACTAATGAACAACAAGGCGAATCAACCGCGAGCGCACCAACGGTTGAATATCAGGAGGGAGCATGAGCGCACAAACAGTCTCTAAAATAGAGCCGATCAGTATCAATCTATTTCTTAGAAATACTCCGGTTTCTCAAATGGGATTCGGACTACCTTTAATTTTAGGAGTTAAAGAACCGACCTATTCTCTACAAATTTCAGAAAATTCCAGCGGGCTTATTTGGAAATCTGCACATACTGGAATCGTATTTATACAAGTTAAATACGTGGTTTCGGGGAACAATACCAGTCTTAGCGTAGTTCGTGCCGGAACTGGTACAGAAAACGATCCTTATATAATTTCGGTTAACGTTTCTACTGATGCAAACGGGGTGGCTACTTCTACGGCACATCAGATCAAATTAGCGGCTGAGTCAATTTCAAATATTGCGGGAGCGACTAAGATTGTAGATGTGATCGAAGTGGCAAACTCTGGGAGCGGAGTTGTTTCTGCGTTTACACAAACCGCTTTGAGTTATGAAAGATATATGGAAATTTCTTCCTCAGATGATCTTTTAGAATTAGGTTTCACCTCTTCCGATAAGGAATACATTCAAGCCGCACAGATGTTCAGACAAACTCCTCGGCCAAAACGGGTTGCAGTATTTCTGCTTACTTCTTGGTCGTCTGCTTTGATCGAAATTTCCACTCTTAGGAATTCTGGTAAAGACTCTTGGTTCAAAACTATAGCAACCACTCACGATAAAGAAACCATACACGCGTTAGGTGATTATCTCGCTTCTATCGAGAAGATGTTTTTTGCCTGTACTGACGATCTAAACGTTTTGACTGGAAGAAATTCTATCTGGGAGTATATTACCCTTCATAAAACTCCAGATTCTTTTCCAGAAGCCGCCTGGGTGGGAAATTCTGTTCCTCGCAGAGTTGGTTCGTATAACTACGCTTATTTGCCTCTAGATGGAGTGGAGAATTCTGGTTATACGAATTCACAAGTGAGTTCTGTATTTTCAGAAAACGGAAATCTGATCGTAGATTTCGGAGGAAAACAAGTTCCTTATCCAGGAATTTCTACCGGGAACGTCTACGCGGACGTGGTCGAAAATCGATCTTGGCTTAAAGCCCGTCTGAAAGAAAACATCTCAAGTCTTTTTTTGAACTCGGACGTTGTACCTTATACAATTCAAGGAATTCAGATGATCGAAGCGAAGATGAGAGAGGTTTTTGTTCAAGCTGGGGTTCAAGGTATCATTGCGCCGGTCGAAACGGATGCAGATAAAACACGATCCGATCTTGGCGATTATCAGTATAAAATCAATCTACCAGATACGATAGACGAAATTCCGACAAACGATCGGAACAACCGAGTTCTTCCTAACGTCACTTTTTCGTGTCGTTTAAGAGGAGCGATCAACGAAGTCGACATAGACGGAGAATTAACTTAAGGAGTAATCAGGAATGAACGGTATTTGGGATCCAAAGAAATTAAACGTTAACTGCAACGGAAGAGATGTGTCGGGTATGAGTCAAGCGGACGGTTTTTTTAAAATCGAACCGGTAACTAAAGAATACATACTTTCTCAAGTAGGTATCAAAGGCGATTGGAACATTTCGGAAATATATGATGGAAGAGTAAAGTTGTCTATCGTCCTGATGGGAGATTCTCCTGAAAACGAATTCTTTTTTACAATGGGCGAAGGACGTCTTCCTTGCGTATTTACGATTAAGGATAAAAGCGATGGCGGAATGCTCGGTTTTTCCGCGCAGGGAAGAGTTTGGGAAAGACCAAACATAGAAAAAGGTAAGGAATATAAAGACAAAACCTGGGTATTTCTTCTTCCCGATTATAAAGGAGTTTTGACGGCATGAGCGCAGAAAGTATAGGAAATATTTCAAATATTCAAAAAATAGAATATTCTAAGTTAAAGAATAATTCGGAGGGCGGAATACCATCTGAGCCTATCTTAGAAATCATAGACGACGACGCTAAGGTTGCTCAGATCCTTTTTGTGGATGGTAAAAGATATAAACTTCAACATCCAGGCAATAGAAAGGCGCTTCGTTGGAGACAAGAATCTATTT
Source organism: Leptospira noguchii serovar Panama str. CZ214 (assembly GCF_000306255.2). Lineage (GTDB taxonomy): Bacteria > Spirochaetota > Leptospiria > Leptospirales > Leptospiraceae > Leptospira > Leptospira noguchii. Next base: position 447,888 of record NZ_AKWY02000021.1, on the reverse strand, counting down.
CTCTTACTGAAGGATTAAATCAGGACAAACTTTTAGATAAGTTCTTTAAGTTTTGTGTAAAACCTCTCGAGCATACCTTTGAACCTACGTTAGATGTAGTTGAACCAAATCATGTGGAGGTGTGGCTGTATATAGCTAACCGATTTCTTAAGTGGGAGTTGGAATAAAAGGTTTGCAGATTTTGGAGAAAATCCTTCTGCCGAAGAATGGATGAAGTGGATTGATGAAGAAGTGGATCGAGAGCTTTTCTTTTGGAAACCTTTTATCTTAGGTGCGGCGCATTTTACGACTAAAGAACTCGAAAATGCGTCCACCGTTCTTTATATGAAAATGATGGAAGTGATAGATAGAAGAAGAAAAAAAGAAGCCGAAGAAAAAGCGGAAGAACTTAAATTTTTAGCCAAATTAATTCAAGGTTCTAGTTTTTAATAATTTCATAATATTTTAAATAATTTATATAAAAATAAAATAAGATTGGATGATAAACAATATGGCAGAGCGAGAAGTGAATGTTGTAATTAAAATAAATGTGGATTCGAAAGATGCTTTTTCTGAAATTGAAAAGGATCTGAAAAAACTAAAATCAAGGATCATTGATTTTTCAGACACCACAAGTCTTGCTTCTCAAAGAGGGATTAAGTCTTGGAAGGATTTGGCTGATTCTGTTCGGAATTTTGTAAAAGGTGAGTCCGGTTTATCTGTTTTTGCCAGTCGTTTAAAAACGACTGAATCTAATCTTACTAGTTTATATTCTAAATTAAAAGGAAATACAAAACTAGAAGATGAATTTTTTAGCATTGCAAAGTCTGCGGGTTTTAGTGAAAGGCAAATTGCAAAACTGGATTTTCAGCTCAATGCCAGCGCTAAAACTGCGGCTTTGCTTTCTTCTGCGTTTAAAGGTTTTGCTCAGATAGGTTCTTATATTTTTAATTCTATCATTGCCCCTTCTTTTGAAGCAGGAATTGCATTAGAAAAACAGATTGTAGTTTTGAAAAATCTTTCTGGGAACGAATTTCCAAAACTACAAGACGCAATCAATAATACCATACGAACTTCTAGAGGACTGGCCACACAAAAAGAACTTACCGAAGCTGCAAACGAGGCGATCAGAGCCGGGGCTTCGGTTGAATTTATTTCTAAAAATCTCTCTGGACTCCAAAAAGTGTCCAGACTTACGAATCAAGATTTAACTTCTTCTATGAAAGAGGCCTATAAAGCAATTGAAGACGGTTCCGAAGATTTTTTAAAAAGTAACGGGGCTCTGTTTTCCAGTTATTCTGCCGAGTTTAAACAGATAAACGAATCCGGTATGTCTGCCGTTGATAAACGGTTAGCAAGGGAAAACTTAATCTCTAAGGCTTTAAATGAAAATAGTATATTGCAAAATACTTATGGATCTCATGTTAAAGACGCTTCCGTAATTTTAGAAAGATTTGATAAAACTATAGAAAGATTAAAGGAAAGTTTCGGACTTTTAATTGCACAAGCTCTAACTCCTTCTTTGAATGTGATCGGAGACTTGATCGATTATTTTACGATTGGCGGGGAAAGTTCAGAATACATGGAAGACGTATTGATCATTTTTGGAAGCATTTTTGTGGGGGTGTTAGGAGCGATTGCTGCTCAGATGATCGTTACTTCCGGAATTACTTTTGGAGCTATGATTCCTTCTTTATTGAGTATGGCGGCGGCTGGTTTTATCGCGATTGCTCCTTGGATTGTGTGGATCGCCATCGGAGTTGCGTTAGGCGCTATGATTGCGATCATCATTTTGATCATTAAGGATTTATACAAATGGTTTACCGAAAGTGAATCCGCGATCGGTAAATTTTTAGGACCTTTTGCGAATATTAAGAAAATGTTTAGGGATTTAATAGATTGGTTCAAAGCTCTTCCAGGAAAGATTTTAAGTTCTCTCGAAGAACTAGGATCGAAGATTCAAAAGAAATTAGGTGGAATTTTTCCGCTACAGTTATTGAAAGTTCTTGGGATTACTTCTAATCAGTCCAACGACGTAAAAAAGGTGGACGATGCACTCATTACTAAACAAGGCCAGATCGTACAATTTCATCCAGATGACAATTTGGTAGCCGTAAAAGATTTAGGAGTATTGGGCGGATCTAAGTCAAAAAGTGGAGGTAATCCAATTAACATAAACATCGCCAATTTAGTGTTAGGTTCTGCTTCTACAAAAGAAGACGCGAATGTATTCGCATCTTATTTAGAAAAGGAATTGGAAAAGATTGCGACTAAAATCGGGCTCGGGGCGGGTATTTCACCGGAGGTTGTTTTATGAAAATTTTAACTGGTAGGGATAGGATCGCACTTACAGACGGAGACGAAGAGGTGGAGTTGAATGTCTCTTTAGGTATTCAGCACTCTTATCCGGTGGAGATTACTCGTCATACGGTAGAAAAGGAAAAAGGAATGACTTCGATCACAGATCACGTGATTCCCGGCCAAAGATGTATTTCGCTTAACGTTTTAATTTCTTCTTCGACGGACGCGTTGGCCTTAAACGTAAAAAGTGTGGATGATAAATTAGAGACTTTAGTTCGTTGGCAGTCCCAAGGAACGTTAGTCACGTTGCTTGGATATTCTACCGGCGGAATTATTTCTAAAATTCTTTCTATGTTACCATCTTTGTTCCGTTTTGTGGAACCGGATGATCCTGATAAAAGATATCTAGGACGTTCTACGGATGAAATTCCAAATCTTTTGATCGGAGATATGAATATCCAAGAGGCTAAAGAGACTGGGAACGACGTATCTTTGAGTTTATCTTTGTTTCCTGTGGTGATCGCGGAGGCAAAGACGAGACAATTAAATACGGTTCAATCCGTGGGTAAAAGAACTACACAGATTCAAACAAAATCAGGAACCCCGACCAAAAAAATAAATTAACTAGGATTGATACTACATGAAGGAATTCAAATATCTACCGATTGATCATAATATATTCCCGATTCGTTATACGTTTACGATCGAAGAAATGGAATACGAATTTGAATTCTCGCACAACACAGAAGGCGATTTCATTACTGTATTGGTTAGAGATCAAGACGGGAAAGATCTTTTCGCCTCTAAACTGTTATACGGCGTTCCTTTAAATCATATTATAGTGGATGGCTTTAATAGTTCCATTCTTTTAACTCCTTTGGATTTGGATGATCTTTACAAGGATGAATTTGAAAACATTCCTGTGAATTTGGAAACTTTCGGTTCCAGAGTAAGATTGTATTTAGGAGAAAAACAATGATTGGTAATCCTAAACTTTTTGGACGTACCGTTTCTTTGGAGATTCTTCCGGCGACCGGAGTTGCAAAAGAATTTTGTTATCCTCCTTTTAACTTCGAATTTGAAACCGAATTGGACGGACTCAATCTAACTCAGGTTACGATGTATAACGTAAACGAAGAAACGTTGCGTCTTGTAAGTGCTCGAATGAAAGAAAAAAAATTCCAATATCCTTCAGCGTTATTAAATGCAGGTTACAAGGACGAAAACGGACTCGTGGTTTCCGGAGAAATCATTCATCCTAAATGGAAACAAGAAGGAACCAATAAAAAGTTAGAATTTCAGATCAGCGGAAGTGCGGGCGCTTGGACGAGAACGTATATTATGAAAACATACACAAATCTTCCTGCAAGAAACGTGATCATAGATATTCTGAATCAGGGAAATCTAAAGCCCGGAAGGATTCAATTAGGGATCAATAAAATCGTGAACTTCAGCGCCAATACGGAGTTAGGCGATTGTATTCGCCGTTTTTGTAATTTAACAAAATCTCAATATTGGTTTCAAGACGGTCAGATTCATTTTGATTCTCTCGATCCTTCTAAAAAAAACAGCGTCATTTTTTTAGATCATTCTTCCGGGTTGATCGGAGTTCCAGAAAAAGGCCAAGATACTTGGAAACTGACCAGTCTCTTCCGCCATAAGTTTAAGAAGAATATGATCGTATCCGTCAAAGGAGGAGGACTCGATTCGGAATGTAGAATCGTTGGTGGTAAACATAAGTTCTCCACTTTGAATACGGATTGTTTTTCAGAATTAGAGGTAAAGCCAGTATGACTTTAGATAAAGTGATTTTAGCCGCCATTCAAAACAATGTATCTAAGATACAAATTGGTCTTCCTGGAATTATAGAATCTTTTCAGCCTCAAGATATGACGGCTAACGTTCGTATTCCTCTAAAAAAAGAAGACGATTCCGGACGAGAACGGTCTTTTCCTGTTTTGTCTGGTATTAGAGTCGGCACGTACTGGGCCGGAGATTTTTATATCAAACCGGATTACAAACGAGGAGACAAAGTTTGGGTTTCGTTTTCTACACACGATATATCGGACGCAATTCGAGGAATCGAATCTATTGCTTCGGATTCTCTTTTTGATCTTCAAAGTGCTTGTGTGATCAGTGGTTATAAAGGGAAAACTGATATTCCCGCTACCACTTCTAATTTGTCCGGACTTGTAATCGGCCATAAAGAAGGTAAGTCTTTGATCCAACTAGACGAGGACCGAATTAAAATTCAAGGTGGTATTGCCGACTTGACCGAATCGGCTGTGTTAGGTGAAACTTTAGTAGAGTTTATCAAATCTTTGATCGACGTGTTTTTGAATAACTCTGCTACGTTTACTACTAATGCGATCCCCGGTTCGCCTGCGGGACTTGCGGCTTCGGTAGTTTCTCAACTTAACGTTCGTAAATCGGAAGTGGAGCAGTTACTTTCAGGAAAGGTAAAATTAGGATGAAAGGAATTAAGATAGAGAACAAAGACGCGGTATTTGTCAGAGGACGGTCCGTGATCATTCAAGATTTAGAATATTATTCCCAAAGAATTAGACATTCGATCCGTTTATCTCTGGGAGAGTCCGTATACGAGCCGTTAAACGGAGTGAACTGGGAGATTATATTTTCCACGAAAGTTTCTAGGGACAGGATTTTGACGGAAATTAAAAAGACGATTCAAAAAGATCCTGAAACAGTTTCGGTCGAAAAAGTGGAATTGGTAGATAGAGAAAGTTTGGGCCAGAGAGTATATATTCAATTTTCTGCAATTACAAAATATGGAATTGTTATGGGAGAATTATAATGGCAGGAGTCAGTGAACAAGGTTTTATCCGAAAAAGTAGAGAAGAGATTCTATCAGAATTGGAGGAAGGTTATAAAACTCGCTTAGGTGGAGATATAGATCTTTCTATTGTTAGTGAAGATGGAATGCGTATGAGGATTCTAGCAGATGAACTAGATAAGATTCACCAGCTCGCAGAAAAAGTATTTTATTCTAATTTTGCACATACCGCTTCCGGTGTTTCTTTGGATCGAGTTTTAAATCCTCTCGGTTCGGAACGTCAACCGGCTAAACGTTCTATAGTCGTTCTTAGATTTTCTGGAATGGATGGTGCTGTGGTTCCAGTCGGAGTCATTTGTCAAACCGGCAATGGGTTACTTTTTATCACGATCGAATCCGGAGTTTTATCTGGCGGACACGTAGACTTGAATGCACAAGCATTAGAAATTTCTTATGGAGTGAACGGAAACGTGAATGCCAATTCGATCACTACGATTAATACGGCGGTCAGTGGAATCGATTCAGTCACTAATCCGGAACCGTCTAAAGGTGGACGTGCAATAGAAACGGACTCTGAATATCTGAATCGTTTTATTCAAGAAGGAGTTAACGGAGGTTCTTCCGCTGCAAACGTTCAAGGTGTTTTGAACAACATTCCCTCCGTACTCAATGCGATCGTGTATGAGAATAACACCGATTTTACGGATATGGACGGAAGACCGCCACATTCTATGGAAGCCGTAATAGAAGGAGGTTCTTCTGAAGAAATCGGAGAAGTTTTTTTAAGAAACTGGCCGGGAGGAATTGAATCTTACGGTTTGGAACTTACTACTATTTTTGACAATAAAAGTGTTCCTAGAACGTACTATTTCAATAGACCGACCGACGTTCTTGTTTATGTAAAAATTGATATTGTAAGAGATTTAAATCTTTGGGTGCAGGGTTCCGAGTCGGTTGTAAAAACAAATTGTATCAAAGTGATAGGAGGAGTGGACACGATTACTTCTACTTCCACCTACTATAAAGGAGAAGGAACGGGTACAGACGTGTTTGCATGGAAATTGATCGCAGCTCAGAGCGCTCTTCAGGAATTCGATTCCGTAAAGGTATTAGGAATTAAATCCATGATTGTAAAGGTAGGCCAAACTTCTCCGGCCACACAAGACCTATTGCCAATCAATAGCAGACAACGTGCTAAGTTGATTACCGCCAACATTCAGGTAAATTTTATATGACTTACTTAAACGAAGTATTAGAAAAATACCCTTCTTCGATCTTTACGAGAGACCCGAACTCTACGATTGCTAAAAAGTGGGAAGTGGAACTTGAATTGTTAAACGAAGTCCGTTCTGTATTGGAATCGATTTCAGGAATTACGGATTATAGTGTTCAAAGCGGAACCGTTTTAGATTTGATCGGAAAGAATTTAAAACAGCCGCGAAACGGGATGGACGATTTTCGTTATAAGATCTTTCTTTCGATCGCGCGTCAAAAACGTAAATCGAAGGGTGATATTTTTTCGATGAACGAAATCGGATCTCAAATACTTGCTGGAATGGGAACGTTATACGAAATCAAGGAGCTTTGTTACGGAGGTGTTCCGATGCTCTTGGATGCTACGTATACTCTCAATGGGGAATATCCTCTTTCTGGAAGTACAAAAAGACCCGCTACGATTGAATTAATTTTTACAGGTTCTGTCGACGAACTTCCTGTAGTTCCGGAATTCAATCAAGCGATTGCACAAATTCGTCCCGGAGGTGTAAAGGCGATCATTCGATACCGCTTCGAAATATCTACGTTAGGCGGAAGGTTGTATGGAGAATCTATTCGTACTCCGTATTTGGATGGGGGCTGGTCTTTAAATGGGTTCACTCTTTTGTCTGGAGAGAGGGTGAAAATTCGACCCTATGAAATCGCTTTCGGAATCGGAGGATTGGAAGGAGGAATTCTTAGATCTCCTAAGATTGGAGATACTGGTTTGCAGAACGAAGTCTACCGAAAGTTAGTCGAAATCCGATTTGATTCAGACGGGAATCGTTATTTTCAAACAACAGTCAAACAGGGAGAGATGATGGGTTATGGGATTAACGAAATAGGACTTTTCGACGAGGACGGGGAGTTGTTATATCTTAAAACTTTTCCTTCTAAAGATAAGGATCATCTTATAGTTTATGATTTTGTAATAAAGGAGGAGTTTCAGTGATTCAAATACTAGCAAGGGAAACGAATGTAGAATTTGCCGGAACGGGAAAATTTAGAATCGAATTACTTCCGATTGCACTGTTTAAGACACACGAGAGTCTTTTAGAATATTGCGATCGAAAAGGATATAAAAAAAACGGGTCTGGATTGGATGCCGAGTTTACGAGAGAAGAAGATTTAAAACCGGTTCGAAATCGCTTGAAGAGGTATGTGGACCAACCTTTTAAAGTATATGAGAAGTTTATTATATTAGAACAAGAGTTAAAGGAGTGATTATGGCGATATTCAATCCAGTAAAAACAAGAACTTGGAGCAAGAATACTCCGGCGGATGGAGACCTAATTGACGACGAATTTGATCGTCAATATGAAAATTTTCAGTATTTAAAAGATCGGATCGACTCGACTGACATGAATTTGGCGAATTTTCTGATTCCGATCGGAAGTATTATAGAAGACGGTCTGAACCTGGCTCCTTCTGCTAACTTTAAAGATGCGAACGCACAGGCAATTTCTAGAAACACATTTGTTACTTTATGGAATTCTGTGCATCGAGTGATTACCGGAATTGTTTCCGCGACAGATCGTATCAGTTGTACAAATCACGGATGTGTTGAGGGGCAACTTGTAAAGTTTTCTTTTACAGGGGGAGGGGTTACAGCATTAGTTAATTATTATGTACGCAATCCAACTGCAAATGACTTTCAGATTTCTTTGACCGCCACAGGCTCAATCGTAGACCTTACGTCTTCTCAAACCGGGGATATGATTATAAATATTGAATATGGATTTGGGGACGGATCGACTACGTATAACGTTCCGGATCGTCGTGGTATTTTTGCGAGAGGTGCAGGAGTGCATGGAACAAGAGCGAAGGCAGCAGGTGGGAATTATGACGGTGGACCGGTTGGGTATGCGGGACAGGATCAATTATTTAAGCATGCGCACGAATTGTGGCTCAACAATAATAACCCCAGTATAAATGGGACAACTGCAATACAGTTTGGAGCGGGACCGAATTCGCCGACATCTTCAAATACAAACGGCGCATCGCCTGGGTATTCTATTCGTTCGGTAATCCCAGACGGTACTAACGGTACGCCCCGAATTGGTGACGAGAATGTTCCTGCCTACGTAGCAGTAAAATACAAAGTGAGGGTTCTATGAAAATTAAATTCATAAATTATAATTTTAAAATATTATTATTTAGTCTAATAAAAGCCGAAAGTAATTCTCTAAGCTATTTTAGAAATTTTGGATTTCTGTATTGGAAAATCCGAGTTTTGTTAGTGTTCTGTTTGGGAGTTTTGTATGGCCTCATTTAATCCAGCAAAAACTAGAATCTGGAGTAAGAGCACTCCTGCGGATGGAGATCTAATCGATGAAGAAGTGGATCGGCAATACGAAAACGATCAGTATTTAAAAGATCGTATTGATCTGGCAGAGAATAATTTTCTGGCGACTCAAATCCCTTTGGGTGGAATTATCGAAGATAATCTGAACATAACTTCTACCTCTAATTTTAAAGACGCAAACGGACAATCTATTTCTAGAACCAGCTTTTTGGCTCTTTGGAATTTAGTCAAAAGATCTGTTACCGGAATTGTTTCCGCGACGGATCGTATCGGTTGTACAAGTCATGGATGTGTTGAGGGTCAATTGGTAAAATTTTCTTTTACAGGGGGAGGAGTTACAGCATTAGTAAATTATTATGTACGTAATCCAACTGTAAATGACTTTCAGATTTCTTTGACATCAACTGGTTCGATCGTAGACCTTACGTCTTCTCAAACCGGGGAAATGATTACAAATATTGAATATGGATTTGGGGACGGATCGACTACGTATAACGTTCCGGATCGAAGAGGGATTTTTGCAAGAGGTGCAGGAGTGCATGGAACAAGAGCGAAAGCGGCAGGTGGGAATTATGATGGTGGTGCGGTTGGATATGCAGGACAAGATCAGATGCAAGGACACTTTCATGATTATACGGGATATCCTGGGTATGCTGGTGGATCTGGATATATCTCCGGAACTGGTAACAATTCTTGGAATGTTTCAAATATGGTTATAACAGCCAGGACGGACGGTAGCAACGGAAACCCTCGCCTTAGCAATGAAACAAACCCGGCATACGTAGCGGTAAAATACAAAGTGAGGGTAGCATAATGAATTATATATTAGAAAAATCGAATCAGAAAGTAATTTGGATCAACACGGATCCAAATCGACTGATTGGAGAAAAGGCTTGGAGAAATTTTAAAGCTAATCTACACGAGATTGTATACTCTCTCCATTATAATCCAGAAATCGGAGAAACGTTTCTTGCAGAAATTAAAGAAGGAGTAGCACAAGATTTTGTTCTCAAAAAAGTTTATAACAAAATTACCGGAGAGGAAAGAGTTCTACAGAGTTGGGAAGATAAGATAGATTTAGAGACAGAAACGGAGATAGAACCGTTAAAAGACTTTGCCGGAAACTTGGAGGAGTATCAAAAATATACGGATTCCGGTTGGATAGTAAACCAAGATCGCAAAAAAGAATTCTTGTTGGAGAAAAATAGTCAAACTTTTTATTCCAAACTTGGCTCTTATCGAAGCACGGTTATTTATTGTAATGTGCCTTGGGATTCTGGTAAAATCTATTTAGAGAATATTCAAAAAACATTAACTATTTATAACAAACAAAAAATTAATTCTATTCCGGAATGGAGAGATACAAATAACCAATTTCATTCTTTAAACGTAGAAGAACTATCTGAATTATCGGATCTAATCGAATTGGATCTTTTTAATGCAGGCAAATTGTTATACTCTAAAAAATGGGAAATGGAAGAAAAGATTCAAAATTTAAAACCCGAAGAGTTTTTAGATTTGTCTCTAGCATGGTCCTTAAGTTAAGGATCTATAGAAACCTATATTTGTTATGAACGACAAATATAGGTTTTCGAATGAAACGATTTTTTTCGATTCACATTCTTGGGTTTGATGGGTTTAGATCGTTTCAGTAATTAACGCTCTCTCGAACTAAATATAATTTTTATATAAAGTTTCCTGCATGCAATTTATTGATCAGAGCTGAGAGTCGGTCCGAAGCCGCCCTAATTTCCTTACATAGAATTCACGTTAAAAAAATATTTTTTTGTATTTGGCTGCGATCAAAAAAAGTATTGATACTGTTTGGAGCCGCTTTAGGTTAGAATATTATTTAATTTTGATGTTTAAAAAAAATGGAATCTAAAAACAATTTCCTGATTTTACTCTCTCCTTAGGCTGGACTCACGTTAATTATACAAAATTTACTCAATTGATTTTAAAAAGATCTTTTCTAAAAGAATTTTTTGAGTCCAAGGAATAAAATGATCTTCTTTCTCCAATTCTATAGTGGTAAGTATAGAAGGAGAAAATATAGATTTAAAGAATTCTAAATTATGAAAAGGAACTAGAGAATCTTCTTTTCCATGAATTAATATGATTTTACAGGGAATTAATTTCCAAAATTTTTCTAAAAATTCTAATTGGGATTTAAGAGGAAACATTTCGTCATTACTATTTTTGAAGCTTATCGGTAAAAGATTTTTAACCCAAACCCAATCAGCGATTTTATTATACCAACGAATTTCTTCTTCTTTGGAACTTAGAGGTGCGGCGAGTAAAACGAGAGTATCAATCTTGTAAGAAAAAATTATAGAGATCCTTGCAGCGATTGGGCCCCCGTAAGAATGTCCTACGAGAACGATTCTAATATTTTTATCTAATGGAATTTGATCTAAAAAATTTTGAATTGTTTTTCCTAGGATAAAAGCTTGTTTTTCCACATCCGGAATCGCTTCGTTCGGGTTTGAATTTCCGAAACCGGGTCTGTCCATGGCAAAAATACAAAATTTTTTGTTTAAGGTTTTATTTTCCAAATACCAAGAATAATTTTGCCAACCTCCGGGGGAGCCGTGTATAAATATTAAAATATTCTGATTTTTTAAATTACACCCTGATGCAACTCCGTAGATTTGTTTTCCTTCTACATTAAAATTAAATTCTTTGAAATTGATTCCAGATTTTTTGAGAAGAATTAAACTCTCTTTCGGCTTTTTTTTCAGATCTTCTGGAATACTACAAAAACACCCTAGAAAAGAAATAAGAAAAAGAATTTGGAATACATAGTGGGAATCTCTATAAGATCTAAAGACAAAATTAAATTTTTGCATTGAATTGAAGTTTGGCGATGATCGTTCCATAAAAAATATATATCATAAATTCTTAAAGTATTTCTTTAAAATGGAAGTTCTCCATTTTGAATTTGAGAATAAAATCTAAGAAAAGTTTGATTTGGTTTTAATTCGTCTTCAGGATCATGTAGATCTTCTCGAATTTTTTTTACTAGATACATATCGATCTCTCCTTTGTTTTTCGCTTTAATTTTACCTCTGTGCTCGCAGATAAAAAAATCTTTAATTTTTTCAAAAGTTTCGTGGGATATATTTACTTCTCCTGGGATTCCTGAACTTTCCATTCGACTGGCCGTGTTTACAGAGTCTCCCCAAATATCGTATGCGAATTTTTTGGTTCCAACCACACCGGCAACTACGGAGCCGGTATGAATTCCAAGTCTAAGTTCCCAAAACGGAAGATGATCATTTTCTCTTTCTTTTTTTTTGAGAGTCATAAATTTTTGAAATTCGAGACCGCATAACACTGCGTCGATGGGATGTGTATTGTTTGTAATAGGAAGTCCACCCGCGGCCATGTACGAATCTCCTATAGTTTTGATTTTTTCCATGCCATGTTTTTTGGTTATGAGATCGAATTCTCTGAAAAAAAGATCGAGTTCGCTTAATAAAATTTCTGGAGACATAGATTCCGCAATCTTTGTAAAACCAGCCATATCCGTAAAAAGAACCGTGACACTTTCGTAACGGATCGGAACTACAAAATCATTTCTTTTTAGTTCCTCTGCGACCGATTCGGGAAGAATATTCAATAAAAGAGAATCTGATTTTTTTCTTTCTATATTCAAATTTCTAGTAAGAATAAAAATCAAAAGCCCTGTTAAGATTTGAACAAATAAATAATTACCACCCGCATCCAAATAACGTTCCGTATCATTGGAATATGATTTAACTAATTCTCTATGAAAAAATTCGATACCATATAAAAGTGCGGTTGAGGCGGCATAAATCAAATAAACAAGCAAAACGTTATGCTTTCTAAGTAGTATGGTTGCAATTACAAGAGCGGGAATAAAGTAGTAATGATTACCACCTATCGAACCCCCGTTAAAAAACCACATCCAAGAAAGATAAATCAGGATGATAAGATTAAATGGCCAAAACAGAGAATGATAGATACTTTTTATTCTGGAAATAAAATACATACTTATCAGTAAAATTCCAGAAATAAAGTTAAGAAAAAAAATCGCTAAAAAGTTTTCTAGATAAAAAGAAGAAAACGCACCAAAAATGTTCAAAATTCCGTTCACAAATGAGACCGTGTTGAATAGTCTGTGTTCGAGCGAATTTTTTTTAGGATCGCCAAACAAAAAATAGATGATTTTTAGTGCTGTATCGGTCACGTTTTTACCTCTTTTCTATTTATAAGTAATTTAGAATATTTTAATTTTATGTTATTTAAATTTTTTTTACTATGCTCAAGCTGATTCTAGAATGATCTAATATCGGTTTTTAATGCCTGAATAGGAATCGTTTGTTTAAAAATATTTCCATTTTATAGGAGTTCCCATAAATTATGTCCTATTACGTAATATATTGACTTTTTAGATATTTTACTGGTGTTAGAAATTGTAATAGTTCCCACATTTTTCAGTAAAACTTTAATCTTACATACAGTAAAAAACATAGTAAATCTCCAAAAATTTTGTTTCTATAACTAATTGTATCAAAAAATGTATAACGCTCTATTTTATACTGCAGTAATGTCAGCCAATCTTTTAAAATTATTAGATTTGTTGAAAAATTCCATAGTTCAGATCCATAAAGCTGCTTCAATTAAACGTTTCCATAAAATGAAAACCGATGGAGGATTAATTTTCAACAACTCTATTCTGAATTTAAATAGGTGTCTAATTTTTTTGCACTGAAATAAAAAATTTACAATTCTAAACATATTAATAATTATTAACATTATAATTTAAATTATAAAGATGTATTCATTTTATTAAAAAATAACATTATGATATTTTAAAATTATATAATAAAAAAGTAAAAATAGATTTAGAAATAATTTAGAACAATTTAAAAAAAATATCTAAATATAAAAATTTTTTAGAAGATTAATCTGATCGGACATTTACTTTACGATTCCCTCCGTAGAAATAAAAAATAGCCTTAAAAATTTCAGCCAAACTCGTTTTCGGAATCCCAAGATTGTTATTTTCAGAACCGATTTGAAAAAGTAAATTCCATTGATTAAAAAGAATTTTGTACATTTTCCAGATAGAAAAATCCGGATCGTAAAGATTTGTAGATTCAGAAGTGATTCCGTTTAGTTCTACGATTGAAAAATCTTTTCCGCATTTTAATTTTTCATCGGACTTGTAACGAACGTCGTATCTACCGAAAAAAAATCCGGAAAAAGTTTTTGATATTTTGTCTATTTTTTTAGAAAGTTCCTTGGTGATTAAGTAGCTACCATCAGTAAAAAGAGTTCCTTGGCAATGATTTCCAGCCTCGGCCAATCTTTTTATTTCACCTTTGGAAAGGATCGTATCCCATTCTTTAAAAAACCTTTCTTGAAAAATTTTCCATTGGAATTGAAATCTAGGATGACGTATAATCAAATTTTCTAAAGTGTCGATCCCGTTTCCCTCTAAGATGGGAAATGTTTTTTTAGTGATCGATAAAATTTTACCATGGGTTTCGTAAGGAAAACGGTAGTAGAATATACCTGCTTCTTTAGGACCGGGATGATATTCTTGAACGATCAAATCTACATTGGTATTATTCCAATATTCAAAAACTTCGTTTTTATTTTTTACTAACTTAATTCCAGAACCTCTTTGGCCGGCGTCTGGTTTTAATATATAAGGAAATTTGAATTTGTTCTTTAAGATAGTCTTATAAATTAAATCGAATCTGTTTTCTGCTCTGGGGACTTTCAAAAATTTTAAACTATGTTTAGAATTTAAATTATTAAATATCTGTTCTTTTGACTCTCCTACTAAACCTCCTAAAGGAATTCCAGGATTGGCGGCGCAGATCGTCCCTAATCCTTTGTAACGAATTGTTAAAAAAAATATATAAGGAACAAGAGGAGAATAAAAAATCCATGAGGGCCAAAATTCAGGTCGAATTAATTTTTTAAATTTAATTTTCCATAGTATTATCTTGTGGTATATAGAATGATAGAAACGTTTCATAAAAGAATTGGAATTTGCAGATTTTATTTAGATTTGAGTATTGAAAATTTTTAATATATATGCCAAAAAGAACTTATCATAAAAAATTAAACGCCTTATTTTTTGAAAACAAACTTTTATGAATTCGAATTTTGATCGTAGACACTTCTTTGAGACCGAAATTGAATAGTTGATAACGCCATACCAAATTCCTCTGAAAAAGAAACGTTGTGTAAAAAACATTCTGCATAAAGTTTAATGATCGCCATATGATGAATCGTATGATCTTGGACATATAAAAATTCTCGTTTAATATTGGTTATAGTTTTTTCTTCGAGACCTTTGTGGGGATCGACTAAATATGTAAGTTCTATTTCTTCGTTTTTGGTGATAGATTCTAATTTACCTAGTAGTTCGAAAATTTTATCTCTAGCGGCGAGAGGAGAGTTTTCATAAAGAGGATTTCGTTTTCTTTGATCGTAAGATATATTTAAAGTTTCTATACCTAAGATTAAATTTTCTAAAATTTCAATACAGTGTCGAATGTGTTTACCCACACTCAATCCCGAAATGTTTTTAGAATATTCCTTTTCTTCAATAGAAGAAAGAAGATCGGTCAGTTGATGGAAAGTATATTGAATATTTTTGAATTGAACGGATAACATCAAGTAGATCTTCGAAAAGTAAAGATTGAAGTTACAGAATATCTAAGAATTTTAAAAATTAAAACGGGTGTTTACTACTCGGACACATAAATAGAATACTTGGGTTAATTGTTTCAAAAATTTGAATGTTTTTGGTCTTGCTCTAAAATGCCGTAAATCGCGAATTTGCAGCATTTTTTAAGTACTGCTATTTTTTTGCAAATTCGGTCGTTAATAACTTGGTACTATCTTCATACTTCCGAGTAGTAAACCGGAAAAAACGACCTGAAATGTGAAGTTGATTTAAGATCAAAAAAATAAAATGGGTTTTTTAAACTTATTTCAAAGGTATTTACTACTCGAATGTATAAAAATAATACTAAGAATTTGTTTCTAAAAAAATTAGAATGTGGGTTTTCCTTCAAGAATCTATGAATTCCAATTAGGCGTAATTTTTAAGAATCCGCAAAATCGCAGTTAATTTTGGGTATCATTTTTTATACGTCTGAACAGTAACTTAAGTGTTATGGCGTTACTTTCGATTGCTGAGTCGGGAATCTTTTTAGAGACGAAAATCTTTTGTAAAAATATTATAACTTGAATTTTTCAAATCGAATCAATGCGTTATGCGAACAACTTTGTTGCTACGAAAACACATAAAAAATGCTAACGAAAATGAGAGACAGATTTTTGCAAAATGTAAATTTTTTTACTTAAGTATCTACATCAGTCATTATATTTTTAATTTATAAAATTTTAATATATTTTACTGATCTCTATAAAATTGATTACCGTTAAATTTATCACAAAACACTGATTTCATGCAGAATATTAGGTACTTTATTATATAGTTATGAGTAACGAAAATTATATAGAAAAATTATTCATCAGAATCGAAATATAATTCATATATAGTCTTAAAATAAATTCATTATCATTCACCTTTAGTAAAATACTTTAATTAAAATTTTTTCTACAAGTCACAAAAGCTGACTTTTTTAGACAACAGGAGTAGATGTTGATTTAAAAAGTTAGAATGTAGGCCCGATCTGTAAGCTTGTAAGGAAAACAATTTATATTAGATTTTCTAGGTATATTCTTTTTATAGAATATTGTTAGAATTGTGTGTTTCTGAAATCTGTATAATGAGGTACTTTTGATTTGTGAAAGGTTGTCTCTTTTCCGAAATCTGGTTGTGCAGCTCTACTCAGAATTATATGACCGGTACCAAAATTATGCTTCAAAACTGAGATTGGACTCAAAATGAATGGTACCCTATTCTGTAGAGATGAGTAGTAAATTAGGAAATTCTATATAATATAACGTGAGTTCGGCATAACAAATGCGAAAGCGATTGTAGCGGAAATTCCGAAGGAATTGGAGCGAAAAGCGCGGTCGCGAGCCATTTTAACTATGAAATTTGCGAGCGATTCGCCCCAATTTTCTTACATCGAACTCACGTTAATATAGATTCTTGATATTGATGATAACTGTAAGGCGGTGATTTTACGCAAGGATTCTAAGATCGTTAGATTTGAATTGTATAAGAAGTCGCTTTATTGAATTGAAAATAGAGAAGGTTAAAAGATGTGTAATTGGAAGAAAGCGTTACTAGTAGTTTTATTAGTCTCGATTGGAGTTGGCTTCGAGTATAGTATAAATCCTACACCTGTCCATGCTTCGTCAAAGGCTAATAATTCAATCGTTCAAAAACCTACCGATCCACCAAAAGATAAACCGATCAAGATCGTTGTAAGTAATAAGGGAAAGTATTGTTATTCTCCTGTTTTTACTAAAGGTGAAGGTTACGTTTGGATTGACACGTGTACGGATAAGACTGCTAAAGCAAGATACGATGTGTTTCAAAGAATCTCTTATTATATCAATGACACTTGGTTGTGTATTACTGCTCCATGGAAAGTCATACATGGGGAAGAACCCTGGGACTATGTAAATCTCAGACCTTGTACGATCAATGATCCTCAGCAAAGATGGATCGTAAAAGAGAATTCTTTTTGGACTGCAGATGGATTTTATCGTTTAAAAGATACAAATTGGTATGGTTATATCTCTAGAAACTCTGGAGATAAATATAATCATACATTAGATTCTTCTATGGATGATTGGGTTAAAACAGTAGCCACTCCTGGAAACATCAGCATTCAAACTTCCATTGCTTGGGATTTGAAAACTTCTGATGGAAATGAACGTTACTTTGTTCGTTGGGGAGGTTCGGATAAAAACACTACACCTCTTTACTACAATCCTGAAAGTGGGCATATTGCTCAGTATTATCCTTCAAGTGGTTCACTCTATTGTATGTATTCTCAGGTGGATGATAATCAATGGAATTGGGTCAAGTGGGCATTGTGTAGTGACGCAGCAATCAGTAAAGATAATCCAGCTTTTTGGAATGTATTTTTTGAAACTGATGAAGGAGGAATGATCACAGACTATAAAGGTAATATACTCAGAGTTACCAGATACGGATTCAATAAGGGTGTTGCTTATGCTGCCAAACCTTCTTATTTAGAAAAGGATACTACCCATAGTCCCACTTCTTTGTTTGTTGTTGATAAAAGTTTGTTGGATTGGACACGTTATACGGCTTCTAATCTTGGAAAAACAGATCGGTATTGTCCAGCTGGTAATCAAGAAAGTCTTATACATAAAAGAATCAAAAGGACTTTACCTTCTGACTTTCAGTTAAGCGAGGATTGGATTCAAAGACTTTATGAAATAACGAGATCAACTGCAGAACCCGGAACAATACTTGGGATATGCGGTACTTGTTTACTTCAAAGTTTTCAAATGTTAGCTGAACTGCAAGAGTATCATTCTCAAGGACCTCTTCAGAGTGGAGGTTACTTTTTTGATACAGCTCCTGATACGGATCCTTTTGATTCGTTTAGACAACGTTATCCACTGTTTTACACATTGTTGAGAGATGTACCTACTGTGTATGGTTCCGCTGATGACTCAAGCAGGATGCTGACATACATATCTGCTAGAACTATTTTACCCCAATACAGATGGATACTTTCTAGTGAATTTGGTACTCAGTCTGAAATACGGTCCCATGTAAGATCACTTATCAATTCTTCACCTGGAAGTGTTTGGTTAGCGGTAATGATACAGATGCGTCCAGATAGAACTCCGGCAGGACACGCAGTTCCAATTCTTAGGACTTCACAGGGTTTAGTAGTAATTCCAACGAGATGGCCTTCCACACCTTTTGATGTCTATAGACAAGTTTTAACACCCACCACCGACATATCCCAAGTAGTTCGCAATCTCTTGTCAAGACCAGATAGAACTTTAGAAAGACTTACGACGATACAGTTAGGAGAGTACCATCACAATATTTTTGATTTCGTAATCTCTAACAGGAATTGCACTGGAGAAGGAGAGGACAGAAGGGGCACGGGACAATTCCCGACCAGTGTTTCTGTAAATCAATGTTCGAGAGGAGATGGCAGGTGTGCGCTGCAGCAGAGAGATGTATTAAAAAACTCTTATTGATGCTTAACTAAAACTGAATAAGTTTTCAGAATTTGAAAAAATTATACAGATCACAATTAAAAAACAATTCATATATAGGTTCAAAATAAGCAGAATATAATCTATTTTTATAAGAATAGAATTGTTGAAAAATTTCATAATGGGGATTAACAAAACTACTTCAAGCGATCGTTAACATAATACAAAAACAGATGGATAATTCATTTTTCAACAATTCTAATATTTACAATAAATAGTGAAAAGTTTTGTTTTAATTGAGAAGCAAAAAGAATGATAGAAGGTGAAAATGATGAATACAATTTTAAGAGGATTGCTTTTACAGAGTGTTTCAAAATTTGTCGAGAGATTTATAAAGAGCGAGATACTTGGGTTTCTTTTTACTTTATCAAAAAGATTAAACAGAATAATTCAATGTATCGTCTTTATTGGCACTCGACTGATTTTGGCGCTGCTGTCTAAACACAGACCTTGTTTGTTAAGTTTAGAGAACAGTGCCATTGAATTTTTTAAGACTAGGTTTTTATTAATAACATTAAAAAATCAATATTCAAGTTATATAAAACATACGTTTTTAGATAGTATACAGAAAATTTCCAACACGTATCGAAATCAAAGTATTCCTATTTTTCAATTTGTATTTAGTCAGGTTTTTACTAAGAATTATAGAATCAATCACCTAATATTTGGGACTTAAACAGTGTTCTGATAAAAATAATGGTACTTAGTTTTACAGAGATCAGTAATAACTTTATCTGATTATAATATTACTCAGAGATATGGGTTATAAAGATTTATATTAACTAAAGATATGGATAAAAATCAAACAGGCGATGTAAATAATGTCGTATGTCTTCCATTCAATTGGATACACTGATTTGTCAACAAACCGATTCAAACAAGATTTGCGAAGACTACTGTATTTATCTCATATTCATTTCTATAGACCACATTTTTTAATTTTCAAAAAATAGGAGGATAAGAATGGGTCGTTGTATCGTTTTGATAGTAGTTTTATTAGTCTCGATTGGAGTTAGTTATTCTTATGGTGGGAACTCTATTTCTTCGAATGGAATTCCTGGTTCGATCGTTCAAAAACCTACCGATCCACCAAAAGATAAGCCGATCCAAGTAGTTGTACATGACGGAGGAAAGTTTTGTTACGGTCCCACTTTTAGCGGAGGTGAAAGTTACATTCAGATTGAACAGTGTTGGCAAATGCACGTTAAGAATGCGAGATACGACGTGTTTCAAAGAATTTCTTATTATATTGAAAACACTTGGTTGTGTATTACTGCACCAGAAGGAGTGATTAAAGGAGCAACAAACTGGGACTATGTTCATCTCAGACCTTGTACGATCAACGATCCTCTACAAAGATGGATCGTAAAAGAGAATTCCTTTTGGACTGCAGATGGACGTTATCGATTGAAGGATACGAATTGGTATGCCTATATTACAAAAAACTCTAGAGATAGATATAACCATACCTTAGATCCTTCGATGGATGATTGGATTAAGACGGTGGCCACTCCAGGAAATATTAGCATTTTGACTTCCATCGCTTGGGATTTGCAGACTACTTATGGAAATGAACGTTACTTTATTCGTTGGGGAGGTTCGGATAAAAACACTACACCTATCTACTATAATCCTGAAAGTGGACATCTGGCACAGTATGATCCAATAAGTGGTTCACTCTATTGTATGTATTCTCAGGTAGGTAGTTCGGATTGGAATTGGGTAAAGTGGGCGTTGTGTAGTGATGCACCTATCAGTAAGTATAATCCTGCTTATTGGAATGTCTATCTTGGAACAGAAGAAGGAGGGATGATCACAGATTATCAGGGTAATGCACTTAGGGTTACTAGGTATGGATCCAATTGGGGAGTTGCTTATGCCGCCAAACTTTCTTATTTAGAAAAGGATACTAGCAATAGTCCCACTTCTCTGTTTGTAGTTGATAAAGATTTACTAGATTGGACACGTTATACGGCTTCTAATCTTGGAAAAACAGATCAGTATTGTCCGGCTGGTAATAAAGAAAGCCTTAAACATAAAAGAATCAAAAGAACCTTACCTTCTGATTTTCAATTAACTGAGGCTTGGATTCGAAGACTTTACGACATTGCAACTTCAACTATACCTGATGCTCAAAGTAGTGGAATATGTGGTGTTTGTTTACTTCAAAGTTTTCAGATGTTAGCAGAGCTTCAAGAGTATCATTCTAGAGGCCCCCTGCAAAGTGGAGGTTACTTCTTTAATACAGCTCCTAATACGGATCCTTTTATCTCGTTTAGACAACGTTATCCGGAATTGGATAGCTCGTTGGCAAATGTACCTAGGATGTACGGACCAAACTCTAGTACGATTAGACTATTGGCATTCGTATCCGCTATGACTGTGATGCCTTTGTACGATTGGACTCTTTCCCGTGAGTTTACCGTTAGATCTGAGATGTTATCTCACATTAGATCACTTATAGATTCTCCTTCTGGAAGCACTTGGTTAGTGGCAATGAGACGACGGCGTCCAGATGGAACGTTCAGTGGACATAGTGTTCCAATTCTTAGGACTCCTCAAGGATTAGTTGTGATTCAAACGAGAGTGTCCTCGGTATCGCTTGACGTCTATAGCCAATATTTAACACCTACTACGGATCCGGCTCAGGTAATTAGTAATCTGGAAGGAACAGATAGGACTTTGACAAATCTTGTAACTATACAGTTAGGGGAGTATTACCACAATCTTTTTGATTTTGTAATCTCTAACAGAAATTGTACAGGAGAAGGGGAAGATAGAAGAGGTACAGGAGAATATCCAATCAGCGCGTCGGTAAATCAATGCCCCAGTGTAGACGGTAGGTGTGCACTTTGATCTAAAGCCGTTGACATAGATCTGAATTTTACAAAAAAATCTGTGTCAATGGTACAAAGAAAAATTCGGTAGTATCAGCCATTCTGTGCAAATAAAGTTTTTGTTAAAAAAATATAGTTTCAATCGATCTCTGAAAAGAATTGAAAGTTGATTCATTAGTTTTCTTTTAATCTTGAATTGGCATGGTCCATTTTTTGGGCATATTATTCAGCGCTAAATAAAGAAGTTTGATTGTGGCCTCATCAATAAAAAGAGATTCCGATTTTTGAGTTTACTCCTTAATTTACAAGTCAGTAACACAAATAAGCCGACACACTCGAATGATTCATAAAATCGTAATTTGTGGTAGTTCCAGCATTTTAGGAATTGATCTGCAAGATTCGGACCTCAACTCTTTTTAGGAAAGAATTATGGCCGAACTCACATTAAAACCGTAAATTTTTATTATAAGTTTTGTTAAAATAAAAATATGAATACTTTATTATATATTTATGAATAGTATATTAGATTTTTAATATAGGCTCATTTTCAGAATTTAAATTTTCCAAAAAAACTTCTAAAGATATGAACAATCATCCTTTAGAAATTTATAATTGAAATGCCGGGCCTCTAAAATTGCATTACGTTCGGGAATTTACAAATTTTACAGAATCAAATTTTTAGACAAATTCAAAATATTTTTTCACCTTATTAGAAGAATGATTATTTGTAATCTGCTTCAACTACATTTAGAATTTGTTCTCCCAGATCGATTTTACGATCCGCACTACGAATTGTGGAGCGGATCACGTCTCCAGGACGTAAGTATTGAATTCTTTTTTCTTGTCCTTTGATAAAAAGATTCCATTTCACCTTTTCAGGTAAAATACTTGCAATTTTTTGAATCAGTTTTCCAGGTGCTCTTAGTGCACATCCAGAAGGAGTTCCGGTTAGTAATACGTCTCCCGGAGATATATTACAAAATTGTGATAATTCTAAAATACTTTCTGAAGGTTTAAAAACTAAATTGGAAACGGAATCTTTTTGTCTAATCTGGCCGTTTACAAGAAGGGTCAATTCCAAAGAATCTAAAAGATCAAAATCTTCCGGATCTAAAACCGAAAGATAAGGACCTGTCGGGCAAAAGGTCCGATACGATTTACCTTTGTACCATTGCATTTGTGTTAGTTGAACGTCTCTAGCGGAAACATCGTTTGCCATAAAAAAAGCTGCTACGTATTCTCTAATATCTTTAGAATTTAGTTTTAAAGTGGAATCAAAAGATTTTCCGAAAACAAAACCGAGTTCAATTTCATAATCCAGAAGTTTGACGTGAGTAGGGCGAATGATTTCCCCGATTGGAGGAGAAAGTGATGCGTCTGATTTTGTGAAAAATAAATTATAAGTTTTATCTTCCGGATCAAGACCGGATTCGATCTGATGTTGTCTGTAGTTGGCGCCTTGGCAAATAATTTGGCAGGGGGAGGTAATCGGAGATAGGACGGAAACTTCTCGAGTCGAAATCGATTTTTGTTTTAGACCTTTTTTCTTTTTCTTTAGGAACTCTAAAAAATCTTTCGTAGAAAGATTACCACATTCCAAAGATAGAATTTTATCTTCTTCGATTTTTCCCCATTGAATTGAGTCCTTTTTTTTAAATCGTATATAGTTAGTTGCCATACAAAATACCTAAACGTATAATAAGAGTTTTATAAAAATGCCATATTTGTGATCAATATAATTTTAAAATAAAACAATCGGTAAAGAACATATTTAGTTGAACAACATTTTTTGTTTATTTTTATAGAAAACCCTCCCCATTGCAAAAATGAAGCGTTCAATATTCTTGACTTTTAAGAGGCGATCATTTTATGTTATAACACTTTTTGCGAACCTGTTTTTCCCGATTGATTGCCGTCGGTTCGCGTTCAAAGGATTTATCTCTGTTTGTCAATTTGGAGGTTTTGCTTAGCATTTATATAGTATGTCACGTTTAGGTTCGCAATTATTATGTCTATAAAAGCTAATAAAGCTTTTTCTAATGCATAAATTAGTATCTTTGTGGCCGCTATTTCTTTCTCTTATTAAAGAGGAAGCGGATTGAAACATTTCGTCTGGACCTGCTTTTGTTAACAAGCTCATTTCTTTCTCTTATTAAAGAGGAAGCGGATTGAAACAGATTTCGACAAATTCTACAGGCGGGGTTATTAATCATTTCTTTCTCTTATTAAAGAGGAAGCGGATTGAAACATACAAAACCTCGTCCGACGGAAGAATCGACGAAAATTTCTTTCTCTTATTAAAGAGGAAGCGGATTGAAACTTGAAAGAGTATTTTGGTTTTCCGTTCTCATCTTATTTCTTTCTCTTATTAAAGAGGAAGCGGATTGAAACAATTGTAATGCTAATCGCATCAGCTCTGCTTTTGATTTCTTTCTCTTATCAAAGAGCGGGTTGAAACGTCAAAAAAACGATTTATTAGAAAGAACTTTATTTTAGATTTTATAAATGCTTTCACTAAAAGTAGGATTTTAGGTAGTATATTATAAAATATAATTATATAACGTAAGTTAGACGCCGATTATTTTTTTGTAAAAAAGTGTGCAAATTGCTATAAACGATTTGAGTTCAAGTTAAAAAATGTAGAAATTAATACATTCTATAAATTGAATATATAAATCTATTGTTAAACTTTACAGTAAAATACAATTATGAGGCGCAGCTTGTGGGAACTTTATGTAAATTTTAATTTACTGTAAAGTTTTCAAAAATGTAGATTTGTTCTAAATCAAGTAAGTTGTGTTTTATCATATTTCCTGAATTGGAGATAACGTATTTTTGTAAATATAACGACAAACCTTGAATGATTCGATAAAATAGAAATCGCTTAGAAACGATAACTCACGTAACGTACCATTGAAAAAATATCGATCTTTTCAAAGCTTCTCGATTTGAAGTTTTACGAAAGATAAATATATAGGATTGATAAAGTCTTAAAGATCTAATTTCTAGATCGGGTTTGTGAGATTTTAAAAACTTTGTCTTGGATGGAACCTTGTAATTCATTTATTTTTTGAATTAGATTTGACTCTTCTTAATCGCATTCTTGTAAATTAATCATATAAATTTTAGATAGATTGCTAATTACTTTTAAGCGAATCTTAATCTTTACAATTTATTTTGGATAATTAGAAAAATCTTATAAAGAAAAATACATGTCTTTTAAAAAACGATTCAAAAAATTTTTATTTTTGATCTTTTTAAAAATAAACTTTGGAACAAATCAACAAGACAGGTGATTTTATAGAGTTATAGTAGTTCGTTTTACATTTTTAGTTTTATCATTTCTTTGAAATCTAAGTTTGTAGAGCTTTGTATTTTTAAGTGAAATATCTTTTAGAAATTGGAATTGAATAAATTAGGGGAAAGCGCTTGACTCCAAAGAGGACTCACAGACATTGGAAGGACCGTCGCGAGTATGGTGAAATTGGTAGACACGCCAGATTTAGGTTCTGGTGCAGAAATGTGTGGGGGTTCGAGTCCCTCTACTCGCAAATTCATTTTTCTTACTACTGCATTTCTACAACGATTCAATTATTCTTCATGTTTTCTTCTTGGAAAAAAATTATTTCCAAGGTGACTTTTAAATTTAGAAATAAACTTATTTTTTCTGTATAAAGGAGTCCGTTTTTTCGGGAGGAATACAGTCTATCTTTTGATATTTTCTTCAAAAACATGAGTTCGGTATTAAAATTCTATTTATAATGGTGAATTGTTTTTGTAAAAAAAATTAGATGTGGAACTACTGCAAAATTGAGATTTTACAGTTTAACTTCGAAAATGTGGGAACTACTGCAAAATTGAAATTTCACAGTTAAACTCTGAAAATGTGGGAACTCTCACAAAATTAAGATTTTACAGTTTAACTCTGAAAATGTGGGAACTACTGCAAAATTGAAATTTCACAGTTAAACTTTGAAAATGTGGGAACTCTCACAAAATTAAGATTTTACAGTTAAACTCTGAAAATGTGGGAACTGCCGCAAAATTAAGATTTTACAGTTAAACTCCGAAATTGTGGGAACTCTCACAAAATTAAGATTTACGGTTCAATTCTGAAATTTGTGGGAACTACTGCAAAATTGAGATTTTACAGTTTAACTTCGAAAATGTGGGAACTCTCACAAAATTAAGATTTACGGTTCAATTCTGAAATTGTGGGAACTACTGCAAAATTAGTTCAGCAAAATGAAAAGATCTACTTTTATTTTTCCGACACCAATCCAAAATTCTAGAGAAACCTAAAACTATGTAAATTCGATATAACGCGAAAGGGATCGATGCGAGGTTAATAAATTGAAACTTAAGGTGAAATATTGTATTATGTTTTTTGTATGCAATTTATTAACCAGAGCGAAGAGCCCGGTCCGGCTGTCTGTGGCAAGCCGGATTCGCCCTGATTTTCTTACGGCCTACTCAAGTTAAAACTATCACTGTTTGGAAAGAATTTTTATAGTCCTTACTAAATCGTCACGGTGTTGTTTTAAATCTTTTTTAAGTAACGCCGGGATTTCTTTTTGCTCCTTTAAAAACTGATTGGTTTTATCAACAAGAGATTGGTTGGGTTCTAATCCTGGAAATAAAATATTTCCAAATGCAGATGAAAAATGAGAATCTCTGTCCTTGTAAATTCCAATCACGGACTGGAAATAAAGATCTTCGTAAATTTTTAGGATTTCTTCCTGGTGATCCCAATAAAATCCTCTCATACCGTAACGAAGCATATCCGTAGAATGTTTTGTATTTGGGTCTGTAAAATCTTTCCAGGCAGCGGCTTTGGATTTTGGATCTGGGAATGCAACTTTAGCAGTATATGCTTTTTTAGCTCCTAAATCGGACGTGTCTAATTTTTCTTCGTTGGTAATGAGAGCTAACGCGTCTTTTTCACCAAACGCAGAAAGTCGAATTAATATGTTCCATCTTCTTTCTTGATCTATTTTAATTCCTGGGATTGTAACTTTTCCATCCAAAAGATTTCTTAAATAAGAAAGTTGATCGGCGGTTCTAGACGTTCCTTCCAACATTCGATACCACACGATTTTTTCCTCTTCCTGTATAGAAGGATCGGAAAGAAATTTTTTAGAAAGATCATTCAGTTTTTTAGACCATTCTTCTCTATTTTCTTTTTTAAGATAACTGGTGACGATAGAAGAAGCTTTTGTAAGAATGTGGCTGTTTCGAACAGAAAGGTCTACTTCATAAATTCCTTGAAGAAAAACTAATTCTAAAAAATCTTTTGGCAAAATTTCAGCATCACGCGTCATCTGCCACAGAGAACCCCAGAGGATTCTTCTTGCAAAACGATCCTTAAGTTTATTTAAAGACGTTTTGAGTAATCCGATTCCGTCTTTTGGGAGATATGTTTTCGCATAAGCGTAGTCATTTGTATTCAAAACCAAGAGTTCGGATTCGACGGATTTTTTTGGATCTGAAGTAGGCGAATTTTTAGTCTTTGCATTTTTGGGAATGGAAGAATCTGTTTTTACAATTGGATTGTAGGGAAGTATGCTTTCTTCTCCTTGAACGACTACCTTATCCTTCCATACTGTTTTAAAGGAACTAAGAGCGGATCCGTCGTGTTTTTTTTCGATCTCATCTTCTTTCAGAGCAAAAACCGTAATTTCCAATGCGTGTGTTCTATAAAGACCGTTTGTTTCGGAAGGAAGTTGCAGAATCCATAAACCATCTTCTTTCCGTTCTGGAAGAAGTGTGTTTACTCCGGTTTTATCCAGCCATTCTTTACTCCAATTTCTAATATCGATTCCGGAACTTTCCGACATGGTGTCTAAAAAATCATTTTGAACCGTATTAGAATTTGCGAATTTTTTAAAGTACTTTCGCATCGCATTTCTAAACGAGTCCTTTCCAATGTAATACATTAACTGCCTGAGTACCGAAGCTCCTTTAGAATACGAAATTCCATCGAAGTTACTAATTGCGTCTAACGTGTTTTCTGCGCTTCCCGCTATCGGATGAGTTGTGGAAAGTTGATCTTCCCTGTAGGCCCATTCTTTCCGAACGTAAAAATGTTCCAGAGCGTCAGGAAATAATTTTCCTTGAGACATCGCGTAGTAGGAAAGATAATCCGCAAAACTCTCGTTTAACCAAAGATCGTTCCACCATTTCATTGTGACTAGGTTGCCGAACCACATATGGACCATCTCGTGATAGATCGTATTTGCCCTTCCTAAATATTCGGAATAGATTCTAGGACTTCTAAAAATATAATGTTCCGAAAAAGTAACTGCTCCTACGTTTTCCATTGCTCCCATGTTGAATTCTGGAACAAAAATTTGATCGTATTTTCCGTAAGGATAAGGAAAGTCAAAATAGGATTCTAAAAATTCAAAAGATTCTTTTGTGATCGCAAAAATGTTTTCCGCGTCCATATATTTAGAAAGAGATTTTCTACATAGTATTCTGAGAGGAATATTTTTATAACGATCTTCCCAGACTTCATAAGGACCAGCGATCAAAGCAAACAAATACGTAGAAAACAAAGCCGTTTTTTGAAAACGAATCTCGATCTTTTCTTTTTGAAAATTTTCTTTGGTTGGAAGAGTGTTGTGAACGTATTTCCATTCTTTAGGACCTGTCAAAGAAAGTTCATACGTTGCTTTTAAATCGGGCTGATCAAAACAAGGAAACATTCTATGGGCTTCAAACGGTTCAAAGTCTGTATGTAGATATTCGGAACCGTCAGAAGGATCTTGGAATTGATGGAACCCAGAACCGCTATGATTGTAATCGTTTATATAAAGAATTTTAATTTCATTCTTTCCTACGTTTAAAGAATTTACTGGCAGATCCAAGGAAGAATCTGTTTTTGTATAATCGGAGAAATCTTTTCCGTTTAACAAAAACACTTCGATTTTCTTTGTAACAAAGTCTATTTTAAGTTTTCCTTTTCCCTTTCCGGTATAAAAGAACGAAATTTTAGTTTCTCCCTGATACGTAGAAGAACCTGCTTTGAGATCTAAATGGATTTCGTAACTGACTTGTTTGACCTGTTCAGCCCTTTCTATGGCTTCCGTTTGTGTAAGTATGTTGGGTGCGTCCATTGTTCCTTCTTTTATATTCGAAAATAAAAATATTCAAATTATTTTAAATACTATAACTTAATGCATAAATTTGACTTTTAGAAGTTCTATTTTAGGTTTTATAGAAGTCTTCTGCGGTAAAAATAATTCCTCAAAGAATATCCTTTAGCTGCATCTTTCTAAGACGCGGAGCAATTGCTCCTACAAGTCCTACAGTTAAAAGTGTTAAAGCTCCTCCCACTACGATGGAGCGCCTGATTCCGAGCCACTCTGCGGTAACTCCGGATTCAAATTCTCCGATTTCGTTTGAGGAACCGATAAAAATATGGTTCACCGCGGAGACTCTACCTCTCATATGATCCGGAGTATACATTTGAACGATAGTATGACGAATGACTACGCTGACCATATCAAAGGCGCCCGCAGCGGCAAGACATAGAAATGAAATTCTATAATCTTCGGAAAATCCGAAAAGAATGATACAGATTCCAAAACCAAATACACAAGAAAGAAGAATCCAACCGGAATGTTTTTTAGGAGGTTTGGCCGCAATAAAGAAAGCACATAAAACCGCTCCGACTCCTTGAGCAGAACGAAGAATACCAAAAATCTCAGGACTCTGCCCTAAAATTTTTTCGGTAAAAGAAGGAAGTAGTGCCACCGCACCTCCAAAAAGCACCGCAAATAAATCCAAAGAAATTGCACCCAATATGATCTGATGAGTGGAAACAAATTTCCAACCGCCGCTTAGACTTTCCCAAATAGATTCACTCGATTCTGGTTTGGGTGGAACCGGTCTTCCTTTTACAAATAACATCATGATCAGACCAAAACTCATCAGAATCAAATCCACAGAATAAGCAAAGTAAAGACCCATTACGATCAATATACCTCCCATAAGAGGACCAAGAACCAAAGAAGTCTGCCAAGCAATTCCGCTCCAAGTGGCCGCGTTGGGAAAGGTTTCTTTATCTACTAACTGGGTTTGAAACGCGGCGGTAGCCGGATTTAAAAAACCTCTTGCAATTCCGGAAAGAAAAATTACGCCATAAATCGGATAAACTCCAAAGTCTTTCAAAATCCAAACTATATTAGGAATTACTAATGTAAGTAATAATAGGGAGCAGATCGACAAAAGGCAAAGCGCCGAAGAGACTATTTTTTTTCTAGGAAAAGAATCGATTATAAGACCCGAAAACAATGCCATAGAGATGGAGGGAATCGCCTCTGCTAGACCGATAAAACCTACGTGAAGATTACTTCCAGTTAGATGATACATCTGCCAACCGACTACGGTGGTTTGTATACTGATAGAAAGGGTCACCATAAACTTACCGAAAAGAAAAGAGCGAAAATCGGAGATTCTCAACGCTTGGAATGGGTCGTGTTTGATTTGAGTTTGAGTCATATTAATACCGGATTGGGTTTTTGATAAAATACATTCCGAAAGCTGCAACTACCATACCATGATGAAGAATGTGATCGGCTATTAGTTTAGGAATATTTTCGATGGGAGTTTCAAAAATTTCAATTTGTTCGCTGTCGTCTAAGTTTTGTTCGTGTAATCTACGGGCGTTTCTGGCGATAAAGGTATGACACCAATTGTCTAAGATGGCTGGGTTTCCAGTGACCTTACCAAGATATTCCCAATCTTGAGATACGTAACCAGTTTCTTCTACAAGTTCTGCTTGAGCGGATTCTAATAGAGAATTTTTTTCTGCGATCCCGCCCGGAATTTCTAAACTAAAACGGTGGATTCCGTGTCTATATTGATCGACTAGAATGATTTTATTATCTGTAGTAAGTGCAATTATATTGACCCAATCCAAGGATTCTAAATGAAAAAAGTCTTTGGAAACTTTTTTATCAGGAGAGGTTATATTCCAGGAAACTAACTTAAAAATAGGAGTGTTTACTAAGTCTTTTCGATTGATCTTAGACCAGAGATTAGAATGAGGATTGTATTCTTCCGGTAGAAACGGTTTCATAAAATTTTCCTTTTTTCGAAACTAGATAGTTTAAGTTTCGGTTGTAATTTAAAGAAATAAGTTGGATTTAAATACATTCAATTTTTATAATAAAAAAGATTTTATGGATTTTTTTCCAAGATAAATTGAAAAGATCGGAACGATTTAAGCTTCTGATTCTAAATAAGAATTTCCCTGTCCACATTGTCAAGTTAAGAGATGGAAAGTGGATTCGATCAAATGTAACAAAAACATTGATAAAGGAGCCGAAGTAGATCTTATTTTATGCGAAAAAAAAGAACAGAATTTATTCTATCGGATTTTTAGTTCGGTAGAAGTAGTTTCAAAAAGAATTTAAGATACAAATTGTAAAATTTTTGAGATCATCTTTCGTAATTCAAAAAGTAAAAACCTATAACAGCGATTTAGACGTTAGATGGACACAATACGATTTCAGAAACAGAAAACGTCGAGTATAAACGGAGCTGGGTACATGATTGACAGAATCTTTCTTTCCTTAACTATGTCACATGTTTTATGAAACTCAGTCCTGAACAGGAAAAAGCGGTTTGTCACGTAGACGGCCCCATTCTAATTTTTGCAGGCGCAGGTTCCGGAAAAACCAGGGTAATCTCCAACCGGATCGCGCATTTGATCGAAAACGCGGGAGTTTCCGCAGGAAAAATAGTAGCCTTATCTTTTACCAATAAAAGCGCGAGAGAAATGGAAGAGCGGGTCCGAAAGATGATTCCAAGACAAAAACTTAAGGGGATCATACTTTCCACGTTTCATTCTTTAGGATTAAACATACTCAAAAAACACATAGGACTTTTGGGATATAAACATCCGTTCCTATTGATGAATCAGAATGACCAAGAAGGATTCTTAACAACATTATTAATTGCTAATAAAGTAGAATTAAAAAAAGCTAAAGTATCTGAGGTTCTCGGAAAAATATCCCGAATTAAAAATTCAGGACCGGCATACAGGGAATATCTGGACTCCTCTCTTGTAGAATCAGATCAGGTCGCCAATCTAGTTTATGATAGTTATCAAAAATCTCTGAAAGAACAAAATTCTCTCGACTTCGACGATCTTATACTTTTGCCCGGAATACTACTAAAAGAATTTTCGGAGGTCAGAGAAGAATATCATAAAAAGTATCAATACTTTATGGTGGATGAGTTTCAAGATACCAATCAAACTCAATATATATTTTTAAGGGCTTTAATGGGAGAAAATCGGAATTTATGCGTAGTAGGAGACGACGATCAATCTATTTATGCGTTTCGAGGATCGGATCTAAGTCTGATTTTAAATTTTGAAAAGGATTTTCCGGAGGCAAACATAGTTCGCCTTTTAGAAAACTACAGATCTACTTCCGTGATCATACAAGGAGCCAATTCGCTTATCAAAAATAATCTTTCTAGAAAATCAAAAGAACTTTTTTCTTCCATACCTGGCGGAAGAAAAATCCGTTATTTGGAAAGAATGGATGAAAAGGACGAAGCCGCTTATGTAGTGGATTGTATCCGAGAAGAGATGATTAAAGACGCAAGGGTCGGAAGCCAAATTTCTATATTATTTAGAACTAATTTTCAAACCAGGCCCTTCGAAGAAGAACTTAGAAGTAGATCTATACCTTATAAACTTGTGGGAGGATATAACTTCTTTGATCGAAAGGAAGTTCGAGATATGATTTCTTATATCCGATTGATTGCCAATACAAAAGACGACGCTTCTTTACTCCGAGTTTTAAATTATCCAAAACGAGGAATAGGACCAGGAAGTATTTCACTCATTCACGAGAAGGCTTCTCAAATGGGAGAATCTTTATATGAAATTCTTTTTAGAGTTTGTGAGTCTCCGGATTTTATTTCTAACTTACAAAAAAAAATTCAGTCAGAAATTTATAATTTTGTAAACTTGATCGAAAAAACTAAGAAAAAGTTTTCCACGGCGCCTAAGATGTATTATGCGTTTCGGGAATTTATCCAAGAAGTAGGAATCGAAAAAGAAATTTTACTCGAAGAAAAAGACGAGAAAGTAGCAAAGGCTCGTACTTTCAATTTATCTGAATTAGTAAACATGATGTCTTACTTCGAAGAGAATCACGATTCTCCCGAAAAACCAACGTTATTCGATTTTATCAATCGACTGAATTTACTTATGGAAGACGAAAATCCGTCCGATGAGGATAAGGAAGATAATCGTGTACAATTGTTAACAATTCATCAATCGAAAGGATTGGAATTTGAATCGGTTTATGTCCCTGGAATGGAAGAAGGAATTCTTCCTAACGCTAGAGTATTAACAGAAGAGTCCTCTGTGGACGAGGAGAGACGTCTACTGTACGTTGCGATGACCCGTGCCAGAAAGCATTTATGCTTGACAGGTGCCGCAAATAGACGAAAGTTTGGGGAGCAAATCGCTACCCAAACCTCCCGATTTCTAACTGAAATTGATCCGGAGACTATGGACTGGGTTTCCAATGATGAGGTTCGACAGCAAGAGACGGAAGATTTCTTCGCCGAACTAGAAAAATTGAAAACAGGATCGTAAGCATGACATTCAATACAATAATCATTACCGTAATAACGTCGTTTCTATTTATATCTAACTGTACTAGCAGTCAGAAAACCGTGGATTCCGGACTTTCTCAGGAATTAGTGATCCGCTCTAAAATTCAATCGATTGATTCCCAACTTTCCTTTTCGCAATTGGATGAAAAAAAACGTTCTTCTTTGTTGATGGAAAAGGCAAAGTTACTGATTCAAATTGAATCCTATAAAGAAGCAACCGTTGTCTTAAAAGAGATTCAAAATTCCAAAGAAGGAAAAAGCCTAGAACATTTAGATCATTATTTAGGAACGGCTTATTTAGGAATCAATGATACCGAGAACGCGATCGTTCATTTTAGAAAGTCAGAATCTGTAGATAAAAATTACGAGTCTACAAATCGTAAAAAAATGTATGCAAAGGCGCTCTATCAAGAAGAAAAATACGGTTTGGCTTTGGGCATTTTAGGTCGTGCCTCCAGAGAAAAGGATTTCGAAAAAGATATTCTATTTTATGAAACTGTCGCAAATAGTTTTATGCGAATTAAGGAATTTAAAAGATGTCAGATGGTTCTGGAAGAAGGGCTTCAGAAATTTCCGGAAAGTCCGGTTCTGAAGGAAATCCAAGAGCAACTTTCTCAGGTTCTTCCAAGATAATTCAGTACAATTCTAAATTGGTCCGGATTCGAAACAAATTCGCTTCCGGTGATCTCATCCGTTATCTCGGGTCTATTTTCTTTTTTTTAAAAGAAAACCGAAAAACTAAAATTACACTCATCTTCTTTTTTCTCACGATTTCTATCTATATGATCTTAGTTGAATCTGTTGGATATTATGTACGAAATTATCTTTTGGATTTGAGAGGAGTGAAGGAACTTTCCAGAAACTTTATCAACAAGGAATTAGGAAGAGCAGTGACTTTAGGAGTTGTGGAGTATGATTTTCCCAACGCTGTTGTATTTGAAGATTTTAGAATTTCTTCTGAAGAAGACTTTGCTCTCAACCATATCTTATTTAGAACCAATAAAATTCGATTTCGACTTGGAGGTTTGTGGAAGGGGCAACCTTTTGTTCGAGGAATTGTAGTTAAGGATTCTTCGATCAATATAGACTTGGAGGATCAGATTTCGGGAGAACTGATCGGTTATATTCAAAAAATTAATATTCCAGAAATTCGTTTGATGAATACTACGATAACAATTTCTCGTGGAGGGGAAGAAATCCTAAACGCATTAAAGGGAATTGATATAGTGATCACCAAACAGCCCGAAGGTGTAATCGTCTCCGTTAGTGATTCCTTATTTCCGTTTCCTTATTCTAGATATATTCAAGGAACGTTCAAAACCAAGTTTCATTCGGACGAATCCAAAAGTAGTTTCCGTTTTCAGAACGTAAAAGCCGAGAAGGTTCGGGGAATTTATTCGTTGTTCGGAAAGATAGCTCCTAGTTCCGGAAAAATTTCAGGTGAATACGAGATTCTTTTAAATGGAAAAAAAGTTTCCATAATAGGTAAAAACCGATTCACCAATGTGTCAGGTAAAATTTTACAAGAACTCCCTTTGGGTTTAAAAATTCCAGATTTAAAAGACGCGGATCTAGTTCATGAAATGGATTTAAAGTTAGACGAAATTGGAGAAAAACAGATTCATATCTTTACAAAAGAAGAAAATATATTTCGTCTAACGTATAAAGTGAATCCTAAAAAACTTTCCACTTGGGAGGTTTTTGCGGATTGGAAAAACGTTCATGAGTTAAAATCTATTTTTCAATTTCCGGGAGATCTGGAAATTTTAGAAGGAGGTTTTGAGCTAAAAGGTAAATGGGAAGAAACCGGAAATTACGGGGATTGGATTAAAAGTGAGGCCTATTTGAGGCTTTCTGGTTTTTATTGGAAAGATCCTTTTTTAGATTTCCGTTTAGATGAAGCAAAGGTCAACATTCTAACTGGAAATACGTTGGAGTTTAACGCAAAAGGAAGCCTGTTTCAAGAACCGATTCTAACTAAAATTATAGGCAAAACCGGTTGGAAAAAATCCGTCCGGGGCAACGGTACTTTTTATTATCCTCTTTACAACGACTGGAAATGGGAACTCGATCTGGACCGGATTTCTGTGAAGAACTTTCTTCCGATTTATCATTTGTGGAAGAATTGGATTCGCACCGATATTAAAACTCGCCAAGAAAAGTTAATTCCGGAAATCCGTTGGACTAGAACACCATTTTACAAATATTTAATGGAATATACTACCTTTACGATTCAATGGAAAGCAAAGTCGTTTCGTTTTAGTGAAAAGGATTTAGGAAATGTTACTTTAAGCGGTAAAGTGGTTCCTTTTTTTTCCAGATTAGATCTCAAAGGTTTTAGAGAGGGAAATCAGTTTTTAGAGGCGTTTACAAATTTCACATTCGGGCAAGACAATCCTTATATGGATCTCAAGATTAAAATTGCGGAAATGCCTTGGGAAGAGCCAGTAAACGGTTTTTGTGGATCTTGGATCATTCCGGAAACGATTACTTCGGATACTACAATTCGTCTTTTCGGAGATGACTTTTTAGCGCTTCATAATTCTTTAAATGTTTCGCATAACGTAATTTTTAATCGATCTCGTTTTCAGGATAAAAGATCACTTCCTTTAAATCTTAGAGAACCTTTTGATTTTGGATACGAACATAACCTCTTACCTACATTGTCATACTATAGAAATATCTTTTGGAAAAACGAAACGGCGGACTTAAAGGGTTATGGGGCCGTGGAAGGTAACCGAGTAAGAATCAGCGCCAACGGAATGTTAAACGATACTTTTGTTAGTAGAAAGTTTAAGGAGGAATCCGGAGAATGCAGACTGGAATCGATCGGAGACAGATAATTTTAATTACGTTTGGAGTTTTCTTAACAACTTTAGTTGCTTTCGGAATTTATCTTTTTATATTCAAAAATTCTAATATTTTAATCGTAAAAAATTTGGAAACAAAAATCGATATGGCTGGAACTTGGAGAGTTTCTACTATTGTTCCTACAATACAAATTCGGTTTATCAGCGATAGAGAAGCGATTCTTTTAGAAGAAAGTTCAGAAACCAAGTTATATCTTATGGAAGACGGGGAAGGATTGCAGTTGAGAAGAAGAGGGGAGGAAACTCCTATTGGCTACTTTTTATTTCGAGAATTGAAAAAAGATTCGTGGCAAGGCCTTTGGGGAGACAATCTTGTTGTTTTAAAAAGGGTTTCCGAAGGTAATTAATATCTGTTAGCTGATGTTTAAAAAACTCGTTTTAAAACGCATTCACAGAGAGAGTTTTGCTTAGTTTGAATGCGAAAACATATAAGAAGAGATAACCAACCTCACAGGTTTAAGAAGTGTTTTGAATCAAAAATGCAGATTTTTCAAATGTTCTAATAAAGGTGGGCTTTTTTACTTGCAAAAAGTATAATTTTCTGATATAGAAGAACTCCTAATCTTCCCACCACACCACCTAAAAATAAAAGTGGGTGCAGGCCTTTTCACGAAAGATTGTCGTATTTCCGAGAGATTTATCTTCATCTCTAATTGATTGTATTGAGAGAACGTGACTTGAGTTCAAGAAGTTAGATGTTTTAGTATCTGGGAACTCATACAATTTTTAATATTAGAGTTGTTAAAAAATTAATTATCTATTCATTTCTATTTTATGGAAATGGACGATTGAAGTAGTTTTGTTAAACGCCATTATCGAATTTTTCAAAAACTCTATTATTTAAAATTTCTAATGAAATACTACACAAAATTATAATTAGGTGATTATAATTGATGATGAAATTTGTTTTAGAATCATTGGATTTTCACTTTCAATGTAGTAACTTTGTAAAATTTTTATTATGAGAAAGAAAAGGTTAAAACATACAACTTTTACCGTCTGCAGAATTTTTTGCGGTTGGAGATTGATCAACTCTTATACCGAGCTGAATCGACTAAGAACCGGTGTTTTAAAATATGATTTTTTAACACAGCGATCTTTTTTTAACGATGATCTCATTCAAACCCCAAATATTTTAGAAGAAATTGAAATATTTTTTTCGGAAGAATTAGATCGTATGTCTCTTACAAGAACGGCGTTTCATCTTGCATTTTTAAAAGTGAAAATTATTCAAATCCTTATTGAATCTAAAAATAGTAAAAAATTCGAAAAGCACACGCACAAATCCAACTATTTATCCTATCAATATCGATTTGATTGTGAATGTAGAATTTTAACAGACGAATTTGAGTATATTGGAAAATACGAATGTATTACTGGATTACCAGATAGCTTTTGTTGATTGAGCTATTTTCTGAATTTTATTGTAAAATCACGATTTGTAATGGTTTCCAAAAATTAAGTCATATTACAGATTTTTAAAGATTTATTTTCTGTGACTGGATTTGTATGTGTTCTACATTTGGAAGTTTTACTGCAAAATCGTAAAACAAATTTGGACGACTGGTCTTATCGCAAAATTTTTGTTTTTGTGTCAAAAGATTCTAATTATTGAATTAACCCTTCAAAGAAGTTTGAGAGAGTGGTTGTAATTGCCTAAATTGGAACGTTTTGTCTAAGTAATTCTATCGAATTCACCCTTCCTTTTTTACGATTAATAATCCTGAGTTTTCCAAAAATTACATTATGGTACAACGATCCAAGGACTTAAAATGAAAACGATCTCTCCGGTTTTGTTCTAAGAAGATTTAAAATTAGGATCTGAAAGCGCTTTAGAAACAGAATCGTGCTTGTCTAGTTTTAATATATTAATATAATATAACATATTAAAAAAATAATGTTTTAAGAGAAAATTATATGAATTTAAAATTTACGATACAAACTAAAATTCAAAAACCTTTAGAAGTCGTTTTTCAAGCTGTGTATGATCCAAAACAGTTAAGCAGTTATTTTACTACTGGAGGTGCTAGCGGACCTTTAAAGTCTAAAACCGAAGTGATTTGGAAATTTGCGGATTTTCCTTCGGAAGAAGGAGTTCGTGTATTTGTCAAAGAAGTGGAAATGAATTCCAAAATTATTTTAGAGTGGGATGCTCACGAAGGAGGTTATGAAAGCCAAAACGATTTGCTTACTACTGGTGGATACAAAACTCTTATAGAAATAAGTTTTGAATCCTTAGATTCAAGCAATACACTTGTAAAAATTACGGAGTCAGGGTGGAGAGAATCCCAGGCAGCATTAGACGGTTCCTATATGAATTGTCAAGGTTGGATGAATATGAGCTGTTGTTTGAAGGCATATTTAGAATATGGGATTAATTTGAGAAAAGGATTTTTTTGAAAAATTAGAGTTGTTGAAAAGTTCTATAGTGGTGATTAACAAAACTGCTTCAATAGACCTTTCCCATGAAACAAAATCCATTATTCAAAAAATATATTATAAAAATAGTATATTTAAATATATTGATATAATTGAAGAATATTTTTAAACTAAGTTGCTTGTTCGGAAAAATGAAAATAATACTAAAGGTTTTAGAGCGATTTTATCAAAGGTGTGAAGTTTTCAAAAAAACGTGTTGAATTCCGATTTATTAGATTTTTAAAGAAGATTTTATCTTATATTTTAATTTTTAAAATAAAATTCATCATAAGCATTATTTTTATTCATGAGAATTATATATTTTCTTTTTAGTTTTCGAAATTAAATAAACTTTTTGCTTTTTTAAATTCGGCGTATAACATAAAAGATTTATTGATTGGTTTAACAAAAATTTCTGCAATTTCGGCGGGAAAAAAACCTAACCCTGCTGTCTTCATAAAACGTTCTGCTATAAAATTCGGCTGAGTCTTTATCAATCGATAAGATTACTTCTTCTGGAAGACAATGAAACACGTTTTCTTCGTTAACTTTAACTAAAAAAGTTGTTAAAAAACAAAATCACGTTTTTGAGGACGATTATAAATTAGAACACCGTCGATGGCAACAAGAACATTTTTTTGGGAAGTAGCCGGTCTATAAGGTCAATCAAGGACACTTTTGATTTTTATGATGTAAGCTATAAATTTAAATTTTACTGATCACACAAAGATGAATACTATGAGTTAGTTCCAAAATTTTAAAATCAAGTTTATTTGAATATTTAAAAAATATGTAAATCTTAAAAGAAACGGTCTCATTGTTGTATGATTTCAACAACTCTAATGATCCTATAAAATTGCGTACCGTAAATTTATATTGCAAAACCCTGTTTCAAAGCAAAATTTTATTATCATGGTTTTTTAGTAGTTAACGTGAGTTCGGCATAACAAATGCGAAAGCGATTGTAGCGGAAATTCCGAAGGAATTGGAGCGAAAAGCGCGGTCGTGAGCCATTTTAACTATGAAATTTGCGAGCGATTCGCCCCAATTTTCTTACGTCGAACTCACGTTAGTTAGGATTTATTTTAATAGGTTATACAGTACATGTGATCAAAGAAAGAGGAGACAATTTCAAATTCGGACATACAGCGAATTTTTTCTTTATTTGATTTCTATTCTTGTTGTCTGCCAAAAGTAGTAACTGTCGCCTTGATTACTAGAATTCAATCTATCAACTTCACTTTTGGCGTCTTCTATGTTCCAAACGATTTTTTTTATAGTGATACAATTTGCGAGATTGTTGTCAGTCCTGTCCTTGTAGAAATCAATACGAACAATTGCGAAGGCTTGTTGGTATCGTCTTGACATAAAAAATCAAATTTTTAATTATTTTTAAGTTCAGGTCAAATCTTTATTTTATATAGAAATTTCAAATATTAGAGAATTTTTGAATATAAAGTAGGTAACTTGTTTTTCTATCTGCAGTTATAGATTAGAGCAATTTTTCGGATATTTAGATATAAAATACTCTGAAGAAATTGGTCCAAATGATGGGCTGCCCAGAATTTTTTAAAAAAAAGAATAAAGTGTTTTCGAGTTTATTTTATTTGTTTTAAAAATTTTATCTTTTTATTTTTAAAAAATATAAAATTATTCTAATATAATAAAATTTTAAATTTATATCTGTTGCTCTGGGTTTCCGGATTCTTGATTCGTCTTTTTTGTAATTCCTTTAATCAATTTTGTAATTTCTCTGGAAGCGTATCTGGAAGAATTGTCGCTGCCTAAAGCCTCTTTCACTTTACGAATGTCTTCTATCGTTTTATTTCTATATTTTTTGTTTTCTAAAAGTGTCAGAGTTTCCTCGACGATGTTGTTCGGAGAACACTCCGCCTGGATCAGTTCTCTGCAAATTTCTTGACCAGCGAGAATGTTTACAAGACCGATATTAGGAGTTTGAATAAAAAGAGAACCAATTACATAAGTGAACATACTAACTTTGTAAAGTATAATCATCGGTTTTTCGAAATAAGCAACTTCTAATGTAGCGGTTCCGGAAGCGACTAAAACCAGGTCTGAGGTTTCGATTGCGCGGAGGGAACGATCAAATAGATATTCAATTGTTAAGTTTGGAAATTTGGATTTGACGAGTTCTATTTTTTCTAATATAAAAACTTCTTCTTTTTGATTGATATTTGGTAAAAGAAAACGAATTTTCTTATTATCGTTTTTATAATGATCCGAAAGTTGGCCCGCAGATTCTAAAAGATCGCCTAAGATTCTTCTAATTTCGCCGCTTCTAGAACCAGGCATCAAAGTGATTGTAAAATGGAATTGAGTTTTGTCTTCCGACTCTGGAATTACCGCTTCCTTTCGGAGTTTTTCTTTTAGACGAACTGCGAGAGGATGGCCTACAAATTCGCAAGGAACACCATAACGATCGTAGATTTGTTTTTCAAAAGGAAACAAAACGAGCATCAAATCAACGTTATCTCGGATTGTATAAATCCGATCGAACTTCCAGGCCCAAAGTTGAGGAGAAACATAAAAGATAACCGTGATCTCTAATTTTTTCAACTCTTTGGCAAGACGAAGATTAAAACCTGGGTAGTCGATTAAGATGGCGTGAGAACAATTTTTTTCGATGGCGAGGTTGATCAATCTTCCGATCAAAGATTTTAAAAATCTATATTTAAAGAGGATCGCGGAAAAACCGATGATCGAAAGTTCTTCCATGGATTCGATCGAAGTAAAACCTTCCTCGATCATTCTCTCTCCGCCTACCCCAAAGGTTTCCAAGTCAGGAAAGTTTTTTTTGAGTTCTCGAATAAGTTCACCGCCCAGAATATCTCCGGAATGTTCTCCGGCTAACATTAGAATTTTTGGATCGGTCGTAACTACGCCCATTCGAGACGGTCGGCTACCGGATTTTTTGGATTGTAGAGTTGATTTTCTTAAGGTTGCCACTTCCGATACTCAAAATATTGATTTTAAATTTTTCTGCAAGGTTAATAAATTCTTTTGGATGGACAATGATCGTTTCACCCGTTCTAAGAGCTAAGGTCCCACAGTTGTTTTCATACATCGTTTTTAAAGTGTTTTCGCCAACTGTGGGAAGATCAAAACGATAATCTTGGCCTGGTTTGGAACTTTTACAAACGGTCGCCTTTCCTTTTTTAGCAAAAGAACCACCTCTACAAATCGCAAGATCAGTACCTTCCACCGCTTCGACAGCAAGAACGGATTTATCTAAAACGACTACTGTTTGACCAATGTCTAAACCGGCCATTTTTTCGGCGTAATCCATTCCAAAGGTAATATCTTCCAATTCTTTTTGATTCAAAGGTTTTTTAGTAAATCTACCTTCTGGGAGAAATAGGGATTGAAGAAAAGTCTTTTGAGAAATGATTGAGATTTTTTCTTTTGCAAATTCGTCGGCAACGGTTTTAAAAATAGAATAGTCGTGTTTGTTGATCATTCTGGCGAGAAGTGCTATTGCCTTCAGATCAAATTTCAAATTTTTGAATATAATCTCTTTCTTAACTTTGCCTAGGAGAAGTAATCGATCCACGTTGTGACGTTTGCATAACTTCATAAGAGTTCCGATTTTTACGATATGAATTGGAATGTTTCGATCTCCGTACATTCCAACGTGAAAATCAGATTCTATGATGGAAAAAAAAATAGGATCTTCGCCCGCCGCGAGGGCTTCTTTCATACCGATATGAGGGAGTTCTCCCGCACCGGCAAGAATACCTAGTTTTCCCAAACTAAAAACCCGTCAATCCGAAGAGGAAGTAGTAGCGGAAGAAGTTGTGGAAGACGATTCTCCAGAGCCGCTCTTTTTATAATCGGTCACATAAAAACCGGTTCCTTTAAAAATGATTCCAGACCCGTTGGAAATCATCCTTTCCACTTCCCCTTTTTTACCACAGAGATGACAATCTTTGATTGGATCGTCCTTCATGGAATGGAATTGTTCAAAAACTTGACCGCAGGCTTTGCATTTATAGTCGTATGTTGGCATGGATTATCCTTTATTAGAATATTCTAAATTACTATTGCTCATGGAACAAATTTAAATTGAAAGACGCTCAAACTAGAATCTCCATTTTCCCTAGACATAGGAAGACAAAACTTCCACCGTATTCCGGAAGTAGGGTCTATCGTATTCAAGGAATCGATACCGGAAAGGGCCATTTTTTCAGAAACAATTAAACCAGCTTGGAAACCAGAAGAGCCGTTTTGAACGTTTAGACGAAA
The DNA here is from genome assembly GCF_000306255.2 of Leptospira noguchii serovar Panama str. CZ214. Classification (GTDB taxonomy): domain Bacteria; phylum Spirochaetota; class Leptospiria; order Leptospirales; family Leptospiraceae; genus Leptospira; species Leptospira noguchii. The sequence continues at coordinate 405,042 of NZ_AKWY02000021.1, read as the reverse complement.
TCTTCTTTTGGAAAAATTGTCTCCGGTAATATATCTATTTCGGTTGATGGAAACACTTTCTTTGTCCATTTCTATTTCGAAAGTTTTACGTAAATCCCCGGGAGGACCAGCTAACAATGTAAAGATGGGGATCGTTTCATTTCCCTCTAAAAAAGAAACGTAAAACTCCAAATTTCGGAAAGGTTCATCCACAGAACGGCAAATTAGATCGTATTTACTTTTGGAGGAATGTAGAATCATTCCGGAGTCTCCGTCTAACGCAATTTTTTCGGTAGGGTGATATTCTCCCTGAAATCCATTTGGCGGAGAAGATTCTTTCCAAGACTCAAAGTCCCAAACTGGAGACCGATCTAAAGCACGGAAATATTCTTCCATCGTTTGAGAAATAGAAAGATCCGAAGAAATGTTTTTTAAAAAACCGGAAAAGATCCAACCCACGTTTCCATTTCTTAGATCTACAATTTGGTTCCAACTTCCCCTTTTACCGGCTATCGTTTCAGTTCGTGAATCACGATCGAGTATAAAAACGGTTTCCCCGCCTTTGAACTGAAACGAAATAGGATTTTCGGTTCCGGGACCGGTTCTAACGTTTAGATTTTTACCTTCGATGATCGCCTTACTACCGTTAAACGGAGAATCTTCTTTTCCTGAAAAGTATTCTAGTAATTTAGAAAGTCGTGATCGGCCGTTTTCGTTTAATTCTTTTGCAGAACCAGCAGAAAGAGATTTGAGCAAGGCTTGATTGTATTCGTTGTAAAGTGGAAGTGGATTGGAAGAAATGAGTTTTACTAAATATCTGGAAAGAACGTCCACGGTTTCGTATTCCGCGCCTAAGTATAATTTTCTACAAAGCGCTCTCGTTTTGAGAAAGGAGCCTTCGGGTAAAAAGGAAAAAAATCGATCTTCGAATGTGAAGATCGTTCTTCCTCCTACTTCCCTTTTAAAAAATTTAAGCCCTGATTTTTCCGCAAACCTGGAGACTACTTTTTCTTTTTTCTCGTAAGGGATGGTTAAAAGATGGAAGTTAAATTCCGCGAGTGACATAGAAGCGTAGGAGTAATCCTCTAAGTCCGGATCTTTTTTACTTAGAACTTCTAAAACTACTTCTTCCCAATTCGATTTAGAAAAATTTTTATAAACGGAATCGGTTTTACGAGTGAGAATTTTCCAAACAAGAAAACCGATTAAAATGGAAGAGAAGATAAGGCCGAGGACTACAAAAAAACTCTTTCTCAATTCGTACCCTCGACTTTGAAATCAATCTAAATGCGGAATCAGTTTATCTCTATCTACTTGAAAGCGTTCCATAAGAGCGTTTTTAGCGAGATAATAGCGCAACAAATCGATGTTAAAGTTTACTTTTGCCTGAGTCAGTCTGAGTTGATCTTGAACGTGTGTGTCTAACGCGTTTTTCACGGCGACTGCGTCTGCTCTACCTTGACGGAAACTTCTCAGAACCCCATTGTAGTAGTTTGAGGTTTCTCTTTCGGTAACGATATTGTTTTTATAAATTCTGTGACTTGCTTCTAAAGCTTCGATTCTAGTTTTTACGTCGTCTCTTACTTCGTTTTTAAGTTCTTCTTCTTTAAGAGTCGCTTGACGCATTCCTATATTTGCGTCTCTTACACCTGCATAAATTCCTTTGTCCGCGATTGGATAAACAAAATTTACTTGTCCAGTCCATTCTTTATACTTTGCGGTTGTAATTCCTTGGTTGGCGTCGTTATAGTTGTCTTGAGGAGAAATGATATTCTGAGCTTGGCTTGCACCGGTTCCGGAAAGAGTCAGAGTAGGAAGACGATCGTTGTTTGCGTTTTTTAAGGCAGCTTCTGCGATTTCTTTTTGTTTGAGAGCGTTTAAAAAGTCTGCTCTGTGTTTATAAGCATATTCTAAATCTTTTGTATATTCCGGCTTTTCTATTAGCTCTTCTAAAAGATTCGTTTCTTCGGAAAGTGTAGTATCGTCCGGAATTTTAAGAGAACGGATGAGTTTGCGTTTTGATTCTTCTTTTTGAACTTGAGCAGTTTCTAATTGGTTTTGTGCTTGAGCCAGAAGCGCATTCCATTGATTGACTTCGAAACTTTCAGAAAGTCCGAGGCTTTGTTTACGAGCTGTAAGATTGCGAATGTTTCTAGTATTCTCAACGAGTTGTTTGTATGTTTTAACTGCTTGTGTTTTGATCGAATAGTCCCAGAAGTCTACGAGTGAATCTACGATCACTGAAGAAATCTGTTGTGATACTTGGTTCTTTACGATTTCTGCTTGGGATTCTAAAATTTTAACTTCGTTTCTACCCTTATATCCAAATGAGTTTTTTAGTAAGTCTTGGCTGATGGTAGCTCTTACAAATCCTGTATAAAGTGGGGGAATTCCTAAGGAACTAAATCCGGCTGGTGTGGTAGAAGGATTTTCAAATGCGTTCGAGTCGAATCTTCTGCTCCCAGCTTCTAGTTTGAAATAAGTTCCAGTGGTTTGAAGAATTTTTTCGATTCCGCCCTTGATCGTATCGTCTGAAATTTTTGTTCCTGTAAAGAAGTTTGCTTGGTTAAAAGGAAGAATGGACTGACTGGATTTTCCGTCTGCTATTAATCTCCAAGAATATTTAGAATCGTTTTTTAGAAAATTTGTATCTGATTTTGCAAGTTCATAACGAAGGTTTTGAAGGTTATAATTACTCTCTAACGCGCGTTTGACGGTTTCTTCTGTGGTGAGTTTGAGAGTGGAACCTTCTGCAAAAAGTGTAGAAGATAGAAGAATTAAATTGCCTAAAAGAAATACTGACAATTTTAGAATCCTTTGTTTCCAATTTTTAAATTTGTTTTCCATTTTGAAACTCCTTACTTTCTCTCAAACACTTTTGCAAGTTGTTCTGGATTTGGGCTTAGTTCCCGTTTTTGATCCAGTAAATTTTAGTTTTGCACCACTCTAGAAAGAATTAATCCCACCTACTCAAATACTGTCAAGCTAAGATACAAAGTAAGAGGTCGAAATACCGACCACTTTACTTATTCTTTGAAACAGCTCCTTTATTTTTGAAAACCAAAAAGTCAGAAAATTCTTTTCCAACCTTTTATTTCTTTTAAAACATTCGTTTCTAATTGGACAAAATTATCCCAGAGCCTTTTTCATTTTTTCTCCAACTTCTGCAATGGATTGGCAGACTTGAATTCCTGCTTCTTGCATTGCTTTCATCTTAGAAGTAGCAGTTCCTAGGCCGCCACTGATGATCGCTCCTGCGTGTCCCATTCTTTTGCCAGGAGGTGCCGTTTGACCCGCGATAAAACCTACCACAGGTTTTTTGACGTGGTTTTTAATATATTCGGCCGCTTCCTCTTCGGAAGTTCCGCCAATTTCACCGATCATTACGATTCCTTTGGTTTCAGGGTCTTCGTTTAACAATTTGATCGCTTCGGTGTGGTTCATTCCTGGAACTGGGTCTCCTCCGATTCCGATACAAGTGGATTGTCCCAGACCTTGTTTTGTGATCTGAGCCACCGATTCATACGTCAGAGTCCCGGAACGAGACACAATTCCCACAGAACCTGGACTGTGGATAAAACCTGGCATGATCCCGAGTTTTTGTTTTGCACGAGGAGTGATCACTCCTGGACAGTTTGGTCCTACTAATTTTGTTTTAGAATTTCGGAGTACGCTGTAAACCTTCAGCATGTCGTGCGTAGGAATTCCTTCTGTAATGCAGATTACGAGAGGAAGTTCGGCGAGAATTCCTTCGATGATCGCATCGGCTGCAAATGCGGGCGGAACAAAAATGACCGCTGCGTTTGCGTCTTCGTTTTTAATGGAATCTTTGATTGTGTTGAAAACTGGAATTTTATCTTCCCATTTGCTTCCGCCTTTACCAGGAGTTACTCCGGCTACGACCTTGGTGCCGTAAGCGAGCATTTGTGTCGCGTGGAAGGAGCCTTCTTTACCGGTGATTCCCTGAACTACAACTTTTGTATTTTCATCTACTAATACTGCCATGTATATTCTCTCTTACCCAATCAGTTTGGCAATGGTACTTGCCGCTTCTCGGAGATCGTCTACTCCGGTAATTTTTAATCCGCTTTTGTTGAGTACTTCTCTTCCCAGTTCCGAGTTGGTACCTTGAAGACGAACCACAAGGGGGACTTTCAGATCTACGGCCTTAGCCGCTTCTATAATTCCTTCGGCAACCATGTCACAACGAACGATTCCACCAAAGATGTTTACGAAAATTCCTTTTACATTTGGATCACCTAAAATAATTTTGAATCCGTTGGTTACTGTGGTTTTGTTTGCTCCACCACCTACGTCCAAAAAGTTGGCAGGTTCCGCACCTGCAAGTTTTACGATATCCATAGTAGCCATTGCAAGCCCGGCTCCGTTTACCATACAACCAATGTTTCCGTCTAACTTAACGTAGTTGAGATTGAACTCGGAAGCTTGAACTTCAAGGGGATCTTCTTCGGTGATGTCCCGGAAAGAAGCGTTGTCTGCGTGACGATAGAGAGCATTTTCATCTAAATCGATTTTACAATCGCCAGCGATGATTTCATTCTGTTTGGTAAGAATGAGTGGGTTGATTTCCAAAAGGGAAGCGTCTTCTTTGATATACGCTTCGTAGATCGCCATCACTAAACTTTGAAAAGATTTGTGGGATTCAGAAGGAAGTCCAAGTTCGAAAGCAAGTTGTCTGGCTTGGTTTACTTGGAGACCGATTCCTGGATCGATTGCAATTTTCAGGATTTTTTCGGGATGAGTTTCGGCTACTTCTTCGATTTCCATTCCACCTTCTGTGGAAGCCATGATGATGGTTTTGCGGATGGAACGATCGAGTAAGATACTCAGATAGTATTCTTTTGCGATGTCGATTCCTTGTTCCAGATATACTTTGAGGACTTTTTTTCCTTCGGGTCCGGTTTGGGGAGTGATGAGCTGCATGCCTAAGATTTTATCAACGGCTGCGATTGCGTCTTCTTTGGTTTTAGTTACTTTGACTCCACCGCCTTTTCCCCGCCCTCCGGCGTGAATTTGAGCTTTTACAACTACGACGGAACCGCCGGTTTTGGACGTAACTTCGTCATGGGCTTTGGAAGCGTTTTCTTTTTTATCGATTACGACTCCAAAAGGAACGTTGGCTTTGTGCCTTCTCAGGATTTCTTTTGCCTGATACTCGTGAATTTTCATGAATTAACCTTAGTTCAGTGCTTTTATGAGATGATCATTTACTTGAAATAGATACTGTTTTCGGTGTGAACTTTGGTGTCAGTAAAAAATTGAATCTTGGAACGCTCAGATCGAGTTGAGATCGGTATATTCTCTTTGTAATTGAATTTATTGGAATTTAAAATGGATTTTTTTGTTTCAGTAAAAGTGAGAGTTTCCACTTGATAAATTACAATTCATCTTTTACAAAATGGAATTGATCTGTTGTTTTTATTTAAAATCTGTCCAAAAACCGTCCATTTTGGGAACTTATACACAGAAATTAGAATCATAAAAGAATGCTAAAAACTATATATCATACGATATAATGGTTTCTGTGGGAGTTCACACGTTTTATTGAATATTCAAAAAAAATGATTCTAGGATTTTGAGGCGGGTTCTTAAAAAAGAACGGAAGAATATTAGAGTTGTTGAAAAAATCTCCATCTGTTTTTGCTTTAAGAAAACGATCGATTGAAGCAGTTTTGTTAATCTGAATTATGGAATTTTTCAACAAATCTAATAGAAGGAAAAATTTTTCTAAAAATAGTAGTTCCGACTTTTCGAATAAAAATAAGTGAAGCCTGATTTACTTTGATTCATTGAGAGTAATCGTTCCACATTTTAAGAATGATCTGTAAAATCTGTGTTTGTAATAGTTCCCACATTTTGAGAATGATCTGTAAAATCTGTGTTTGTGTTTTCTCGCCCTGAAAGTTAAAGTAAGACAATCAGCTTTAATTCAAAGCGCAACTAAAGCCAAAGTCCACGATTACTTGGATCTGAAATGAATCTGTCGGAAATACGACAATGGTAGCACCGTATTTTGATTTTTTGGGGGGACCTAATCGTATTGTTTCTTGTGGGTTGCAAAGATTCTTCTCTATCAGAAAATCATACTTTTTGCAGGTAAAAAGACTCACTTTTGTCGGAACACTTAAAAAATCTGTATTTTAAATTCAAAATACTTCTCAATTTGTGAGATTGATTCTAATTAGAAGTGTATTGCTGTACAGGTCGTTTTTTGGATTAAAAATCTGAGGAGATAATCAATTGGTAAAAAGTAAAATTTTGATCATTCAATTAGTTTGAGCCCTTATGGGCTGGTTCTGTAGAAAATTTATAAAAATATAAAAAACAGAATATAATAAAATAATAAACTATAAAATTGTAATTTATTTTTGTCTTCCATCTTTATAAAATTGAGCGCCTGCATTTTTTAAGTCCCGTTTGTGTAAGTTCGATAGAGCCCAATGTGAAAGCGATTGAAACGGAGGAACTCAGCAAAATGCTCTTTCAAATTCAGTGTCTCACTCTTTGTATCGCTCGACAGATCGCGTTAAACTCAGCAGAACGCTCTCTATGGATCGCGTTAAACTCAGCAGAACGCTCTCTATGGATCGCGTTCTATATTAAAGCTAAATATTGCATAATGTTTCTTTTATGCAATTGATTGACCAAGGCTGAAAGTGCGACTCTGGATTCGTCTCGATTTTCTTTCTCTGAATTTATATTAGAATTATCGAAAGTACTAATTAATAAAACTGTTTCAATTGACCGTTTCCAAAAAACAGAAGGAGAATTCATTTTTAAACAACTCTATGATTGAAGTGTTAAGTTATTGGATTTGGTTTTTTATTAGTAGTTTTTGAGTAAAAGAAATTCAAAGATAGGGATCTAAGTATTTTTTCCCCTGTAGATGGCTTGGAAAAAAAATCGGAAATTTTTTACCGGTTCGTGCTCTGGATCTTCTGTAAGATTTGGAGGAATTCCAGAAAGTTTCGTATTCGGAATCCAAACGAAAAAGAAGTTTTTCCCAAAAGATAAAATGAGAGTCAACAAATTCTTGACGAATGTCTTTAGCTCTCAAAGTAAGTGGACATTTGCCTGTAAATTCTTTCATAAACACTAAACCGACTAAAATTCCTCTGGTATCTAAATAAGGTTCCAGTGGAAAGGTTCTACAACTGATAGAACGATTGTCTCTTTCGCAAAATTGGATTCCTTTACATTCACAAAATAAAGTCTCTTTAGAATCATACTCCGCAAGCATCTTCTTATCCACTTCCGTTTCTGGTTTCCAGACTTTCCAAAGGTCGGTTCTTTTTTGTAACATAGAAAATTCGGAAACGTATAAAGTTGGGACCGCGTTATCTGCAATACAACAAAATGGAACCCCATCGTTGTCTGGTTTGCATAATTCTCCACAATCGAACTCGGTTAATTCTTCTTGGAGCAATGAATAATAATAGGAAATTTCATCTTCGGCGAGATGTTTAGGATCGTTTTTCTTGGTTATCGTTTTCAATGGATGCGGTTCTCCGGTTTGGGACAATTCTGCTTTTTTTCGAACTTAGGATCTTACGAAAGATTGCATATCCTAAAAATAGAATTCCGGAAGAACAAAGAATTCCCCACTTTCTATAAAACAATTCAAGGTTAGGAGAAAGAAAATGGTTTTTTTGTGCCAATGCCATAAAAAGAGCAAAAATCGTTAAGAGAGAAAATGCGCTTAGAAAAAATAATACTGTGATTCTTAGATTTTTTAGAGTAGTTTCTAAATCTCTTTTAAATTCTAAAAAACGAGAATAGAATTCTTTGGTTTCTTCTCCTTCGGACAATTTCTGTACGTTATAAAATGATTCAAACTCTTCCGGAACCTTGGTAGTATCTAAAAGTAGAAATTCATAATTTAGAGTTTTATCGTATTCTTCTCTAACTTCTGGAGAACTTAAAGTTAAGTAAGCTCTAATTCCTTCTTCTCGATCTAATTCTCTGGATGGGTTCCAAGGATCGGATTCTAACTTTTCTAAATACTTTTTAAAAGCGAATTCAATTTTTTCCAGGTCGCAATTCCGAGGAACCTCTAGAAGTTGATAGTAGTTCGGTTTTGTATTTACTGCCATAAAGATTTTTGAACGTAGGGTTTCACTTCTAAAAACACTGGTTTTCCTATCTATGGAAAACCCCTTTACAGTCCGTCCTGCAAGCAGAAATTCAGTTCTATGAGCGTTCTGGAACAGGAAAAAAAGTCAGGAAAAGTCTATATCGAGACTTATGGCTGTCAGATGAATGAATATGACTCTGGGATTGTTTCCAGTTTAATGAAAGATGCAGAGTATTCTACTTCTTCCGACCCAGAGAGTTCCGATATTATTTTCTTAAACACTTGCGCGATTCGAGAAAACGCTCATGCAAAGATTTATAATCGCCTTCAATCTTTAGGATATTTGAAAAAAAGAAATCCAAATCTGGTAATTGGGGTTTTAGGTTGTATGGCTCAGAATTTGGGCGACGATCTTTTTCATCAGGAACTTCCTTTGGACTTGGTCGTAGGACCGGACAATTATAGAAGTCTGCCAGAACTCATCCAAAGAATTCGGGGAGGGGAAAATTCTATTTCTCTAACCCGTCTTTCTAAAATTGAAACTTACGACGAAATAGAACCTAGGGTAGTCAACGGAATCCAAGCATTCGTTACGATCATGAGAGGTTGTAATAATTTTTGTACTTTTTGTGTGGTTCCTTATACTCGAGGAAGGGAACGTAGTCGTGATCCTAAAAGTATCGTTCGTGAAGTTCAAGATTTGGTACAAAAAGGAATTCGTCAGATAACTCTTCTTGGACAAAACGTAAATTCCTACAAAGAACAAGACACGGATTTTGCCGGTTTGATCCGGATGCTTTTGGATGAAACTTCCATCGAGAGAATTCGTTTTACTTCTCCCCATCCGAAAGATTTTCCGACTCATTTACTTCAATTGATGTCAGAGAATCCGCGTTTTTGTCCGAACATCCACCTTCCTTTACAAGCGGGGAATACTAGAGTTCTGGAAGAAATGAAACGTTCTTATTCCAAGGAAGAATTTTTAGACGTAGTCAAAGAAATTAGAAATATCGTTCCTGATGTAGGAATTACGACAGATATCATTGTAGGTTTTCCGAACGAAACGGAAGAAGAATTTGAGGATACACTTGCGGTTGTTCGCGAAGTTCAGTTTGATATGGCATTCATGTTCAAATATTCTGAAAGAGAAGGAACGATGGCTCAGAGAAAACTTCCGGATAACGTTCCAGAAGAAGTGAAATCTGCAAGACTTACGAAACTGGTAGATCTACAAACTTCAATTTCTCATGAACAGAATCGCGCTCGGGTCGGAAGAGTATATTCCATTTTAATTGAGAACATTTCCCGTAAGTCGGAAAAACAACTCTGTGGAAGAACCCCGTGCGGAAGAATGACTGTGTTTCCTCTTCCCGAAGGGGCAAACGCTTCCAGTATGATCGGTTCTACGGTTTCTGTCCAAATCGAAAGTGCAACCAGCGCAACCCTCAAAGGAAGGATCCTTGCTTGAAGGATGGCGACAATCGCAAGAAGACTTCTGCTAAAAAGTCAACGGCGCGTGCGTCCTCAAAACAAACAAATTCTTCTAAGAAAAATCAAGACGACTTACCTAACAAACAAATAACGAAATCTAAAAAAGATTCAGATTTTTCTGATGTGAGTTTGTCTTTCAAAAAAAAATCAGATTCTTCGCCTAACAAAAAAGATACGAAGACTAAAAAGGAAGTAGATTCATCATCTTCTTTAAATAAAAACAATTTGGGTGTGGCAAATTACGGAAAGGATCTAAGAACCGTTCGTTTGAGCAGCGTGGAAGATCTTCCTCCTGGTTTTACGGTTCATACAGACAAACGTAAGTTTTATATGATCGTTCCGATTTTAGATCGGTATATTCTGAGAGAAATACTTTCTCCGTTTTTAGTATCTCTTGCGTTTTTTACTATGGTATACATGGTTCTTGCGCTTCAGAAGATGATCGGTTTGTTTGTGGGAAAGGGAGTCGATCCTTTTCGACTTTTGGATTATTTCGGTTATCTTCTTGCAAATACACTTCCTATGACCATTCCGATGGCTTGTCTTATGAGTGGGATCATGGCGGCGGGAAGACTTTCTGGGGATTCTGAGATCACCGCGATTCGTTCCGCGGGAGTCAGTTTCCCTAGAATCTATATTAACTTTCTTGCATTTGGTTTCGTAATGGCTTTGTTAGTTGGTTATTTAAATTTTTATCTTTCTCCAGAAAATACCAGAAAGATGAACGAGTTCAACAAATGGGTTCTTGCATACAACCCTCTTCTTGCCATTACTCCAGGACAATTCAGCGGAGATAAAACCCAGGATCTTTTCGAAAAAAGAGCCAGAACTATGTATACCGAGGGAATGAATTCCGACACAGGACAACTCAAGGGAGTTCAGATCCGTGAGTGGGAAATTTTTTTAGAGGGAAACGAATACTTTCATATCGGTGGAAAAATGATCCCTATGGGCGGTTCTAGAATCATACAGATCATCAACGCTGCTAAAGGGAATCTCGTGGAAAAACTTGGTCCTGATGGGGAATATGAAAAATCAATTCGTCTTAAAGATGGTTGGATTTTGGAGTGGAGCGACGATCGAAAGACATTTTCTATCACTGATTTTAGGAATGGAGAAATGGATTACAATATTCCTAAAGGAAAAGAGAAAAAAACATTGGAGTTAAACGTAAAGCCGGAAACATTTTCTATGCCGGTTCTATTTCAAATTCGTAATAATATAGAAAGTGAAGGGCTAGAAAAAATTCCGGGACTGGAAACCTTACAAGAAATGGGAGTTCAGATCAAAGGTTTAATCGGGTTAAAACAAATGGTGGAGCAGATGAAAATCGAACTCGCTATGGGAGCAGCTAACGGAACTTTAACTCCGGATCAGATGACTCAACAATATTCTGTTTTGACTCAGTTGATGGCATTGATGCAACAGGGAAAAAAAGTTTTAACCGACTTTAACGTGGAAATTCATAGAAGGATTGCGATGCCTATTTCTTGTTTGATTTTTTTCTTTATCTCTTTCCCTCTAGGGCTTGTAGTCAAACGTTCCGGAAAGGGGATGAGTTTTACACTTGCGGTTGTTTTTTTAATGATCTATTTTACATTTTTCACTTTAGGAAGTACGATTTCTTATAACGATAAGATTCCTGATTGGATTGGTCCTTGGAGTGCTAACATTCTCATTGCTCTTTTAAGTATCAACATCATGATTAAAAGAACAGATATGGATCTTCCAAAACCAATTCAAAAGATTCTGGATCAAGTTTCAGATCTAAAATCAAAATTGACAGGCAGATTCGAAAGTTCAAAGATATGGGGAAAGATAAAAAAGATTATAAAAAGAGGTCCCTGAATCTGGAATTATTTTCCAGGTTAGTGTTAGAATGAATACAATGAGTCAAAAAAACGCGATCATTTGGCATATTACTTCAGGGAAGGAATTCCCGATCCAAATTTGGAAACATCCACGCGTAAACATAGAGTTGAGTAAAGTGGTTTTGGATGGTTTAGGAGCCATCGATTTATTGAAAGCGGATATTCATATCTTCTTTCTTTCCGTTAATTTAGAGGAATGGAAAAGGGTTAGAGAATTTATTAGAAAGTTTGAACTTCATCCCTACGCCAGTTTGATCATAATTTATTCCGATGAGGCGGAAAAGATCAATGGAATTGTTCCTGAAAATGGTAAAATCGAAGTGCTGGAACATCCGGTTCATCCTAGAAATTTAAGACTTATATTGGATAGAACCATTCAATCTGAATTTTATAAACTCGCCGCAAACGAAATCGGTAACAGTTGTTTGACGAACATAGGATTTTTTGAAGGTGTTTTTGAACTCGCTCAAAAAGAATATAAGGACGCAACAAAAGCCAACGAAGCATTACAAGCCATTTTAGAATTCGAATCCAAAGTCAAAAAGAACAACGAAGAAATCAATAAGGCCTTGGAAAGAGTTAATGAACTCAAAAACAAAGAATTATTAGCTCTGCATGAAAGATTGAAAGTTTCCGAGATCTTAGATTCTATGAAAACCCAGGAATTAAAAGACGCTCTTGATTTTAAAAAGGCAACGGAACAAGCATTGAATTATTCTCATATTGAAGAAATTCAATTGGATAAGATTTTAGAAGCCCAGGATCGGCTTTTTGCATATACAGAAAAAGAGATCAAAGATCTAATCGAAGAAAATCGAAATCTAAAAAAACGCCTAGGGATGTAATTAAGTTTTATTTATGGAAAAAACGGGCTTCTATAATATTTAATTTTTTTGAATATTCTATATTCAGAATGTAGTAAGAGATTTTGATTTCTTGTGTTAAAGATTCAATTTTTGCAGGTTTTAGAAAATTAGATTTTTTTAAAGTCTTTTTACGTTTGCAGAAATGATGGTTTACAAAGAAAAATTGAGAGGTGGTACCGCCAAGGGGAATTGAACCCCTGTTCCAAGAATGAAAATCTTGTGTCCTAACCACTAGACGATGGCGGCTAATAAGAACTTATCTTTGAGTCGTCGGGGATTCGAACCCCGGACCCATTCCTTAAAAGGGAATTGCTCTACCAGCTGAGCTAACGACTCGAAGCGTTACGAAATACACGATATTTATCGAGTATCGTGGGTCAATCAAAAACGGTTAAAAAAACTTCGATTCTTAAAAAGAATCTCCGTGAATCGTATCCTTTCTATCGGGACCAGTTGAAACTAAATTGATTTTTACTCCGATCCATTTTTCCAAAACAGAAATATAATTTTTACATTTCTCTGGAAGTTTTTGAAATTCACAGATGCCTGAAATATCGGATTTCCATCCTGGAAATTCTTCATAGATAACTTCTACTTTATCCAACCCTTGAGACGGAAAACAATCTAAAGTTTTTCCATTCAGTTTATATCCGATTGCAACCGGAATTGTATCATAGTCGGAAAGAATATCTATCTTTGTCAAAGCGATCGAAGTGATTCCGTTAATCCGAACGGAATGTTTTAACATTTCTACATCGAACCAACCGCAACGTCTTGGACGCCCCGTAGTCGCTCCAAACTCTCCCCCTTTTTGACGGAGTTTTTCTCCGGCTTCTCCTAAAAGTTCAGTAGGGAAGGGACCTTCTCCGACTCTCGTAGTATATGCCTTTGTAATTCCGATTACGTGTTTTAAATGTTGAAATGGAATTCCGGTTCCTATAAGAGCCCCTCCTGTGGTGGGGTTGGAGCTGGTCACATAGGGATAAGTTCCAAAGTCTACATCTAAACCGGTACCCTGGGCTCCCTCTAATAGAACCCGTTTCCCTTTTTTTAATTCTGCATCTAAATAATATGCAGTATTGATAATATTCTTTTTGACTTTGGAAAGAAAAAATTTCAAACCTTCGTTGATGTCGTTGTAAGAAACTGGAGGCATTCCGTAGAGTCTGTCTAGTTCCCTGTTTTTTTCTTCCACCAAATGTTTCAAACGTGTTTGGTAAGAATTGTCTAAAAGATCTCCTACTCGTAACCCGGTCCGCATCATTTTATCCGCGTAACAGATTCCAATTCCTTTTTTAGTAGTTCCGATCTTGTGTTCTTGACTGACCGTAGTTTCTCTTGCTGAATCGATCTGAGAATGATACGGAAAAAGAAGATGGCACGCGTCGCTTAACAAGAGTTTGTCGAAGACCGGAAATCCTTCTTTTTGAAGACGATCACATTCTTCTATGAAAAAAAGAGGATCTAAAACGACTCCATTCCCGATTACACAGATCGTCTGGTCGTAGATCACTCCCGAAGGAACTAAATGAAACACGTATTTTTTTCCGTGAACTACAACCGTATGTCCCGCGTTTGCTCCACCTTGATAACGAACAATGATGTCCGTGTCCTTGGAAAGAAAGTCAATTACCTTTGCCTTTCCTTCATCTCCCCATTGGGTCCCTACTACTAACGATGCGGACATAGTTTTTCCTCGAATGAATGTTTGGTAAGAATATGTATCATGATGGAAGGTTAAAAAGTGGAATTTTTAAAGAAGATTCTAAAGTGTTTACCACGAGTGCGTAACCGCTCGCGTTTTTTTGCACTCCAGAAAACATTTCGTAGAGATGATCATAGGTTCCTCCAGTTAAAACCGGATCGGGAGAGTCTTGCAGATAACCTTGGAAAACAAAACCGGTATAATAGTTCAGATCTCTTAAGAGGGAAAAATCGATACAAAGATCTATCTTTCTTTTTTTAGATTCCCAAGAATCGAAAATCCAGTATGTTTCTTCAAGAATCGAATTTAAACTTTTTTCAAGATTTTTAGAAAGTGAATTTAGGTTGAGGGAATTTTTTAAAGAGTTCGGATCAAAGTTTAACGCCAGAGAACTTAACAAACGGATTAAAACGGTATGATTCTTTTTTTCTCCGAAAATTCTTTCGATCTCATTTACGTTTTTTTGATAAAGTAATTTAGAAAGAACTTCGATTTCATTTTGTTTGAGTTCGAATTCTTGAACGATAGATTGAAACAGATTCACATTTCCTAAAACAAGAGTTAGTTTGTTTTCAAGAGGAAGTAAAGAAATGATTTCGTCTAGTTCTTCTAAAATTTTGAATGTGTTTTCTTTTCCGGAAACACCGATCGATTCCGCTCCGATCTGTAGTATTTCTTTGCGGGCTCCTTTGATACTTTCTCTGAAAATTCTTCCGATATAAAAGATATTTTGATTTTCTTTTTGGTGGGAAAAACCTGCCATTCCTTTGACCGCTTGAACGGTCAGATCGATGCTAGGAGAAATTTCATTTCCGGAAAGATCTCTGATTCTGAAAAGAGAAGATGAATCTGGAGCTGAAACGGTTTGAATAAAAGTGGAACTATAATCAAATGCGGGTAAGAATACTTCCGAATATCCTTTTTTTTTAAGAACCCCGGATATAGTTTCAAGTAAAGTCCTTCTATACTTACTATCTTCGGGTCCAAGAAAATGAAATCCGTCTGGGATCCATTTTTTTTGGTTAGGTTCTGGAAGATTTTGATTCATGTTTTGGAAAACTTTAGTTCCAATAATACAGTTCAAAACGGAGACGTCAGATTTCAAACCTTTTTAAAAAAATAGAATGACAATTCCTGTGCAAACGAATGATTATCAACCGTTATAAGTAAACTCTTTCAAAAAGGTTTTTCATTGAATTCTAAAATTGATTATCATTTGACTCGAAAATTGATTTTCACTCAGAGTTAGCCGCAAACGATTTAAATTTCGATTTTATGAAATCAATCGGAATGCAAAAGCCTCCTTAGAGACTATTATAAAGAATTTATTTTGGGATGGGTGTGATACGATGGTTGAAAAAGAATCCAGCGTAGGTAAATGGCAGAAAGAATTTTTTGAAAATATTCATCTATTTAAACGTTCCGGAATGACGGAAGACGAAGCTAAAAAAATTCTTCAGAAATTTTTATACCTTTCTTCTGTGACTCCTATGCCTCCAGTTATGGAAGTATTCAAAGAACCAAATCTTTTAGAATCTGTAGGAGTTTATACTTCTCCCGAACAAAGGTCTAGAGAATTTATGATGGAGTTTCTTTCTCCGATCATGAAACAGTTTACCGTTGAAGGTGTAGAAAATTTAAAAGCGGTAAAACCTTTGATTGGTAAATATCCGGTCACTCTAATTTCTAATCACTTATCCCATCTAGACGCTCCTGCAATTTTTCATCAGTTATATAATTGTTCTCCTGAAGGAAAGTCAATTGCAGAACAACTCGTTTTTATCGCTGGAAGATTGGCGTATGAACCTGACTTTACTAGACTTGGTTTGTATATGTTCGGTACTCTTTTGGTTTGTTCTAAAAGAGATATGGCGGATAATCCTAGTCTTTCCGATTTGATGACTAAGATCAATATGAGAGCTTTTAGACATTCTCAAAAACTTCAGTCAGAAGGTAAGATTATTGCGATCTTTCCAGAAGGGACTCGTTCTAGAGATGGTAGGTTGATGCCTTTTGTGGAAACCGTTTATCACTACGTCGCAAATAAAGTTATCATTCCTATTTCTCTGGAAAAAACCGATAAAATTCTTCCTACTACAAGTCTTCTTTTCAATCAGGTAAACGGTAAACTCGTCATCGGCAAACCTGTGTTAGTTGGAGAACTTTCTCGCAAACAGATGGATTCTTTTCCGAAAGAAGTAGAACAACTTCAGTTTCCAGAAAACGGAGATAAAAAACAATTTTTGATTGATAACCTGGCTCTTCTTGTTGGTTCTAATTTAAATAAACACCAACACGGAACTTACAGAAATCTTTATAAAGGTGATGTTTCCGGTAAGAATATTCTCATTAAAATTCCTAAGGAACCGGAAGAAAAAATTGTAGTAATTGGCGCCAGCAGTATGTCCATTGCGGTTGCGACTCTTCTGGCGAACAAGGACGTATTGGTTTATCTCTATCATCCCGATCAAACGTATACGGAACAATGTGACACCGAAAGAAGGGAATTAAAATATTACCCTCTTTATAAACTTCCTCCTAATTTAGTTTTTACTTCCGATGCGGAAGTTTTAAAAACTGCTACTTTATTTATTCAAGGTACAAATCCTTGGGAACTCATCAACGTCTATCCAGAAATTCAACCTTATTTAAATAGAAACAAAGCACCTTTCTTTAATGTAGTAAAAGGTTTTACTAGTACCGGTTTGATTTTAGATGAAGTGCAAAACGCTTTTGGTTTAGAAGACGATCGTTTAGGTGTGATTGCTGGAGCTTGTTATCCAGATCAGATTATGGAAAGAAAAATTTCCGGCTTTGAGATAGCTGCGTCTAACGCGACTCTGATTCCGAGAGTTCAAAAACTTTTCACTACTGGTTATATTTTTCCGAGGCCTGCTAGAATTCCTACTGACGTCAAAGGTGTTCAGTTAGGTGGAGCTTTGAAGACTATATACGCTCTTGCGATGGGAATTGTAGAAGGTTATTTTACTCAGACTTTAGGTGGCAACGTAGATAATTCCCTGTTTCATTTATCCAATCGTTTTTTTACGGAGATGACTTCAATTGGTACGAAGATGGGCGGTCAGCCCGAAACTTTTTTAGGTCTTTCTGGTTTAACTGACTTTATGCTTTCTTGTTTTGGGACGGATGCAAAGGACAGAAAAACAGGATACGACATTGCTTATGGTTCTTCTTCTGAAAAAATGTCGAATGGATTTTATGGTCTTAAAGTAATGCCGAATCTAATGAACATTTCTGCTGAAACTCCGGTTCTTTCTGCGGCTTACGAAATTGTAATCAACAAAAAGGATGTAAATCAAATTATCGAGATGTTAGAAGGTAGATTGGCAAGAGTTTAAAAATTCGTTTCATTTTTTTGAAGATCGCGAACTTTTACAGAAATGATTTATACCTAATTTTAATGTAAGTTCAATGTAATAGATTCTTAATTTACTTGAGTTTATAATCTAATCAGATGATTCCTATTTTATAAGCAGATGATAAAATAGGAATTAATCTGGGATCTTAAATCTTAATTTTTGGTTGTAGATTTTATTCAAAAGATAGAATATTCGTAAATTAAAAAATTCTGTTTTTTAAAATCGAATTTCGTCTTCTACTAAAAAACAGAATTTATTTTGTTTAACACTGATTGTTCTCAAAAATTGATTCTTGAAATTAGTATAACAGAGTTGTTGAAAAATGAATCGCCACTTAGTTTCTGTTTAATGGAAACGGTCGATTGAAGCAGTGTTATTGATCGTCACTATGAAATTTTTCAACAACTCTAATGATTACGCGGCAAAAACATGTCTAAAATTAATACGAAAAAAAACCAAAGACCGAAAGTTTTACCTTTTTCGGATACGATTTTGGACAGACTTCGAAAGCAATGTGAAATCGGACTTCCCGAAATGGAATTTCTTCGAACATCTTCTCAAGCTAAATTTTTAACGAATCGGTATCAATGTGCTACTACCTTTCTACAAGAATTGGATCTACTTAAAAAACGTCCGTATTTAGTAAGTTTTAGCGATCAAGTTCGTAATCCAGGTGATTTTATTTCCGGAAAATTTTTAGATCGTGAATGGTTTGTTTTAAGAAATGAGAATAAAAATTTACGGTTGTATAGAAACTCTTGTCTACATCGTGGAACAAGACTTATTCCTGGAGGAAAAGCTGGTTCGATTAATAAAATTGTATGTCCTTATCATTCGTGGACTTATGATTTAGACGGGGATTTATTAACTAAAGGATGTGAAACCATTCAAGAGAAACTTTATTCCTTTCCTATTCTTGAAAAAGCGGGGCTGATCTTTTCCGGTTTTACTAAAAACGTCTTAGATTCACTTTCATCAATTTTGGAAGAATGGAACGTTTACGAATTGGATTCATATGTTCCTTTTGCAATTCAATCAGAGGAAGGAACATATAACTGGAAAATAGGAGTAGAGATCTTTTTGGAGTCTTATCACATTTCTACGGTTCATAAAAATTCGGTAGCACCCGTGGTCGAAAAAAACGTTTCTATTCTGGATTCGATCGGAGAACATGCAAGAATTCTAATTCCCAACCGAAGTTATAAGAATACTTCTATACCAACTCGAAAGGATCTAATCATCACTTATTTTCTTTTTCCATCTACGATTCTTATTCTTTTTAGAGATCATTTCGGAATAATTCAGTTTCAACCGATTTCACCAAATCGTACTTTTTGTCTGAGAGCAATTCTAATTCCAGAAAAACCTAAGTCTTCTCGTACTATACGTTTTTGGGAAGAAAATCGAGAATTTTTCTTTCGTACCACTTCGGAAGATTTAGGATTAGCACCGGAAATTCAAGCTGGTATTCTACAAAATGAATGGATTCAACCTAGTTCTTTAGAACCTGGTATATTTCATTTTCATAATTCTTTAACAAATGCGTTAGTTTGAATATTCGGTAATTATTTTAGTTTTACTGCGTTACTTACTATTCGGATACATAAAAATAACGTGAGTTCGACGTAAGAAAATTGGGGCGAATCGCTCGCAAATTTCATAGTTAAAATGGCTCACGACCGCGCTTTTCGCTCCAATTCCTTCGGAATTTCCGCTACAATCGCTTTCGCATTTGTTATGCCGAACTCACGTTAAAAATAATACTTAATGATGAACTTATTTCAAAACTTAAAATGTGAGATCTACTTCAAAAAGCCAATCAATTAGTGTTAAATACAATTGATTGAAAACGTCACGTCTTTGATAAAATTGATCTGGAACTTTTACTACTCGGGCGTATAAATAGAATACTTGGGTTAAATTGTTTCAATAATTTGAATGTTTTGGTCCTGCTCTAAAATGGCCGCATTTGCGTTATTTTTTAAGTATCGTTTTGCTTCCTAAATTCGACCGTTAATAACTTGGTATTATTTTTATACCTTCTTTAAAAAGTTGGGATTTGAATTTTATAGATGGATTCCTAAAATGTGGAAACTACCACAATTTAAAAAATAGAAGTTTATAACACTTGAATTTCTAATATTCAAATTCAAGTGTAGAAATTCATACAAGCTTAGTGTTTGTATGTAAAGTTATGTGAGAACTACTCTAAATCCGATTTTATGAACAAATTCTAAAATTGTGGGAACTCTTACTTTTAGAAAATTTTTTCTAATATTCTTATATAGAACTCACGTCACTTTATGTTACCCAAGTATTTTTATAGGGATGAGTAGTTAGTTTTGTTTGGCTTCTCCGGAATCTACAGACATCATTAAACTTTCTGAATCTACCGCTTCGAACTGATCTCCTAAAACTTTACCTAGTTTATGAAGTTGGTCATTGTTCCATTTTTCGTTTGGGGCTCCGGATAAAAACCAATCTGATCCATTGTCGGCAAGTATCATTCCATATTTTTTTAATGCGCGTAGGATTACTTGATTTTCTTTGCTAAACCCGTCTATGTTAAAACTCGCTTTCAAACGGAAACGGGTTCCCATTGGTGGAACGTTTTTATCCGTGATTTTAGAAGCGTAATGACGAGCGGGCCAGAGATACGCTTTTTGTGTTTTTTTAGCGGTGAATCTAATTGCGTGTTTGATTTCTCCGGAGGCTATTTCTTCGTATCTGACTAAACCGGGTAAAATAGGCAATCCGGCTGCGTCCGCAGAAGTCCAGTTAATTGGACGGAGTTGATTAGATTTTAAATCAAAAACCGCACCAGATACAGCAGTCCAAGATTTTCCTTTTTTCCTTGCAGAATACAATTCATATAATTTGCATGTCTTTTGTTCTACGACTAAAACATGTCTATCCCCGTCGCTTGTTTCTCCACCTTCTATAGGAGCGTTATGCGGAATTGGATACGGTCCGGGCTCACTTTCCTCAGTATATTCAAAAGATACTGGAACGGGATTTGTAGCAGACGTTAGTATAAATGGAATTCCGATCGGCATTCCTTCCCAGAGTCCGGAACCAAAGTCCGCTTTTAATTTTTTTTGTGCTCCAATACTTCGAACGTAGGATTCAGAAAACGGATGTAGAGGAAGTGTATCTACGGGAGTATTCCAGATATTATTGGCGGGAAATACTTCGCAGTCGCCTAACGTAGGGTTGGAATTTAAAGGATTTAAGAATAGGGAGCTAAGTAAAAGCGTTCCCAATAGCAATAGGTTAGTTTTTGCATGTTTCACGTTGTAATTCCTATAGATCCTTTGTAGGAACACAATCTCTTTTTTTAGGAAAAATCTTAGCTTTAAAGATGTCGAGAGCGCCCATAGAAGCGAGACACAAAAATGTAGGAACTACTCGTTTTGCGATTTAATAAACACGAGCAGGCGTAAGGAATTCATTTTTCTGAAAAAAGTTAAGATCTAAACTTTCTAATCAATTCTTAAAATGTGGGAACTCATACAAAAAATAAATGTTTAAAAATTTGTAATGTGACTTAATTTGTGGGAACTACTGCAAATCGCGGTTTTACGAACAAATTCTAAAATTGTGGGGACTCACATTTTTGGAAAATCCTTTCTCATTTTCTTACGCCGAACTTACGTTAGTAAACAGGATGTGACTAATTTTGAATTTTTTGGAACGAGTTCTAAAAATTAGTCGGTACATTTTATTTCTGATTTTTTCAAAACGGAAATAGTTTTTTAAAATATTTTCCTATTTTTTTATAAGGTAAAAATGGAGTATTTTCATCTATGAAAATTTTTGTACAAAAACTAAGACCAAACGCAGAACTTCCTTTATTACAAACAAAACAGGCGGCTGGTTATGATATTCACGCTTGTTTAGATTCTAAATTGATTATAGAACCGGGTAAAGTTGTATTAGTTCCCACAGGTCTTTCTTTTGCTATTCCTCAAGAGTTTCATTTTGAAATTAGACCTAGATCTGGCTTCTCTACAAAAAATAGAATTTTAATTCCAAATTCACCTGGAACCATCGATAGCGATTACAGAGGAGAATTGATGATTCCTCTTTTAAATTTAGGAGATTCTTCTTTTATAATTGAACACGGGATGAGAATTGCTCAATTACTGATTCGTAAAACCTGGTATGCGGATTGGGAGTTGGTCTCAGAGTTTGCGGATCAGACGGAAAGAGGCGCAAGCGGTTTTGGTTCTACAGGACATTAGAACTTTATAAAGTTAGGAATGTATTTTAACGTGAGCAGAGCGTAAAGAATTCATTTTTCTGAAAAAAGTTTAGATCTGAACGTTATGGATCAATTTCTAAAATGTGGGAACTCATACGAAAAGTAAATGTTTGGCGATTTTCATTTAACGTGAGTTCGATATAACGCGAAGACGATTATTATGTTGTGATCCGTCGAACGACCTAAAACGCGACCCATAGTGAGCGTTTTGCTGAGTTTCCAGAGCGACTTGTAGGGAGAATAACCAATCCCATAGTTGAAGTTGATTTTAGAATCAACGCACATTTTTCAAGTGTTTCAACAGGATGAGTCTTTTTACTTGCAAAAAGTATGTTTTTCTGATAGAGAAAACTTATGCAACGCTCTCTATGGATCACGTTGCAGAGTGTAAGTTTTACAGAGGATTTTGTCGTAATTCCGACAGATTTATATTGAGATCCAAATGTTTGTGGTTAAGGTTATGATAGGGAGTGAGACGCTTTAGTTTCTTTGAACGATTTATGTTGAGTTAGATTGAGTACTCGAACGATCCGTAAAACTTGACAATGTCTTTCTAAGGATCGGCATTCAGGACGTGAAATGCTTTAGTTAACGCGACCAAGTTGTATTGAGTTTTTTTATTCGGTAAAATTTTCTTATGTCGTCACGTTAAAATTTTTTCTATAAACCGTTCTGCTTGGAAAGTTCTAAGAACCGTTTCTGGTATGGACATTCTTTTATTGGATGACGGTCAAAAAATTGAGTCTACTTTGGTAGAAGGTTCTGTTGGTACAGATTCTCTTTTAGTTCCAGATGTTTATTGGAATCGTTTGAATCTTCAGGAAAGAAAAGCCCTTCGGAGCAAACTCCCTTTTCTATTGAGAAAATATTCTAAGCAAATCGCTTCTATGAAACGCCTTCATAACCGGGCGGGTAAAATCAAATACAATCGGGACGTTGGTAAAATGAAAAAGTTTAGTATTCGAGTTCATACTGGTGTTTGGGCGACTTTAGGCGTGTTAGCTGCAGCTCATGGGGTTTCGAGGTGTTATCTTTTTAATTACATGCTTTGGCTGGAGGACCTTGGTGGAAAAGAGGATTTTTTTGTGAAAAGTTTAAACCGGGGAGTTCCTAGCTTTCACTGGACTTACGAAATGACTTGGAAGATCAACAGGAGACAAAATCTCATTTCAAGAGAATTACAATTTGAACCAAACCCAATGACAGACAAATACCCATACTACCTAAAAGAATAAAAATCATTCAGATTCAATATAAAAGAATTCTAATTCTTTCATAAAAAGGATCCGATCAGGAACCAAAAGAAATTTCTTATTACGCACCTATTTAAATGTGAATTCGACATACGCGAAAGATCGATGCGTTGAACTTAAGCCGCGCTTCTCAAACTCAGCGTCTCGCTTCTATGGTCGCTCGACAGATCGCGTTAAACTCAGCAGAACGCTCTCTATGGATCGCGTTCTATATTGAAACTAAAGAAGATTATTATATAAAGTTTTCTATATGTAATTTATTAACCAGAGTCCGGTCTGGCTGCCAGTGGGGAACTGGATTCGCCCAGATTTTCTTACGTCGAACTCACGTTAAGTATTATTTTCATGCTTTCGAGTTGTAAGAGTTTGTCTCAATAACTGTAAATCTAGGAATTTAATTACGAAGAGTAAATGTTTAAAAATTTATAATGTAATTTAAATTGTGGGACTCTTACGAACTTGAAAATGTTATTTGTCGGAATTCTAAAATCCGAAACAGGCTATCTATTTTACTCAGCCACCAAACGACGATTTTACGGAAATTGAATCTGATCGACCACACTTTTGAACTTGTCCAAAAATCTTAGAATGAATTTTTGTGAATTTTCAATAAAATATAGTAGTTCCTACAGAAACCGTCGTATTGAACGTTTTTGGGACAAACTCTTAGAAATTTACCCCACCGAAAACAACCAATTCTAAAAATCCGAAGTTTTGACTTGCCCTATCTTTGGAATGTCCGTTCGTAAAAATATTCGGAAGGTCAATGTATCCCCCTTTGCCACCGAATTCAAAAAAAACGGATCGGAATATATCCGCACGAGTGGCTACGTAACCCGAAACTCCGTAACCGGAAGTATGAAAATGGTTGTTTTTTCCTTCTCCGAAAAGGCGAACGTCACTTCTGCAAATGATAGGACCACCACCTATAGACGAAACAAAACTGAGCGCATTTTCTCCGTTAGACGAAACCCATATAGGTTGAATAAAGCCTAAGTCTAAATAAAGAAAATTCAATCCGTCCGTATGTTCGAATTTTAAAAAGTCAGGAGTTATGTTGACGGTTTCTCCATTGTGATAACCTTCCCATTTTTTATACGCGTCCGGAAATAAATAAAGATAAACAGAAGATTCGGGAGAAGTTGCAAAATGAGCTTTTTGAATGACAAGTGGATCTATATAACCGTAAATATTGGCGGCTTGTCCACGGCTCATTACATACTTCATGTGATCCTGGCCAAACGCGACAAAAAATTTATCTGAAAAATAATAAGTCAGACGGAAGTTGTATTGCGGAATTTCCCAAAGACTAGGATTCAGATAAACGGAAGGATTGAATTTTTCCGGTTTATCTTTTGCAACCACGTCTTTTAAAGTGAAATTATATCCGGGACCGTGGAAAGAAATATCGCTCTGTGTATAAGAATCTCGATTGTAACCCCATTGAAAGCTCCAAGTGCCTTTCCTTTGATCTACTCTCCTAGGTGTTTGTTTTAGATTTGGATCCGTTTTCGTTTCTAGATGGATCTGTGCGAGTGGAATCGATTCTTGTCTATCTGGGTTTTTCGTTTGAGATAATACGGTAAAAGGAAAGATACAAAAAATAAGAATGTAAAACATTTTCCGTAAGAAATTCATGTATTGAGCAGGGTTTATATTCATAGAGTAAAGAAGTCCAAATTCATTTTTGAAAATACTAAATTGGAAAAAGCCTTAGTGGTTGGCTATGTTTTTTTCTTTAGAACTCGTTTATTCTATATACTTTCTGTTTTTTGAATTTTGCTCTGAATGTCGTTTATCAATTTTATGGTTTTAATTGTACCATCAAACTGTTTATTACTGATCCCTACACAATAAAATACTATAAATGTAAAAACGAATTCCTGTTAAGGACAGAATTTCATGTGTAGTCTACTAAATAGTAGTAATATTGAATATTTAGTAATTCAGTGTAAAAAAATTTGGTGAATAAAAAACTCAATGTTGCTGTTGCATTGAAGCTCAAGTTTTATAAAGATTTCATTTTATAATAAGAATATAAACTTATCGAACTTGTAGAGGTTCTTGGATTATCTCTCCATAAAAAGGAGTTTCTTTAATTTTTAAATTGTATCCTTTTATAAATAAGATTTCAAGATTTACAGTGTCTTCTCGGTTGTATTCTTCTAAAATTTTAAGTGCATCCATATCGTCATAATCCACGTATTGTTTCCAAAGAGTTACCGCCTCTATTCCAGTGATTGCGGTAGTTTCTGGTCTATGAACACCTAATATTTTCTCACATCCTTTCAGTCCTCCTCTGATTCCTAAAGACCTTAAGAAAAACATAATATCAATATGATTATTTCGGAAGCGTACATTAAATTCCTTTTCCAAAAAAGGAACGTCGAATGCGATCCCGTTATAAGAAACGAAAATTTGATCCTGACTTAAATTCTCCAAAAAAAAATCTAGATTAAAACCTCGAATATAAGAACGGTATTCGTATCCGTCAAAAGTTCCGATGACTGTAGTTCTATCATCATTTCCTAAGCCTGTGGTTTCTATGTCCATGTAGAGAAGTTTTTTTCGAATTGTTGGAAAAAGCCTCCAGTGGTGTTTTGGGGAAAATACATGAAAGAAGTAGAAAAAATTCTCTCTTTCCAATTCTTTTTTAGAAAATTCTAATGCGTCTAAGATCAAATTTCGGATAGGGGCAGGTTCGGTCTTCAGATATATTTCCAGATCCTTCCAGTCGTAGATTCCTTTTTCCCAAAGATTTTTTTCTTCCTTGGAATCGATTCCGGGAAGATGACAGAAGGTATGTCTTAACATCAACTTTTCCTTTCTATTCGTAACACGAAAATAAGACGAGAAATCAGGATCAAAACACAGAAGATCCATAAAAAAGAATTTCCAAATCTGGTATAAATCGTGGGTTCGATGGTACCTAATTGGATCGAAAATGATCTGGTCCCGGTTTCATGAAAACCCATTGAAACGATTACTGGAATTCCACGTGCGTCCCAGACTTCGGAAATTCCAGAGACTGCAGAGCGGATCAAAGGCAAACCGGTTTCGATCGCTCTGAGCCGAACTGCTCCGGAATGCTGATAAGCCTCTAATTCAGAATTGAACCAAGAATCATTGGTTATGTTGATTAGAACTTCCGGCTTTTGTCCGTTTTGAAAATAGTCCAAAACAAGTTCTGTGAACATCGCTTCGTAACAAAGTAAAGGAAGAATCGAATAAGAATATTCTAAATTTCTAATTTTATTTGTACGTTTTTCTATGGATGAAAATTCGGATCTATACGTTTTCGGTTCGTTCAATTTGGAAATTTCAGTAAGTAAGATCGGCTTTTGGTTTTGGATTTTATTTCCGATTAAAAGTTTTGGAAATTCTCCTGGTATGTAGTTAGAAGTTTCCTGGAAGATAGAACGTAAAAAAGGAAATTTTTTTTCCATTGGAAGATATTCTCCGAAAGGAAGTAACCTTCTTTTATCGTATCTTTCTGTTTTGCCGTCCAAGTTTTTAAAAAGACTGACTTGATTCTTGAGTTTGTTTTCATCCAGATTCAATTCGTTAAATAGAATGTCTGCTCCAGTATGTTTTGAAAGATATAAAACGATACCTTCCATAGTGGGAGAATATATTTTTTCTTTCCGATTTTCTTCGGAATCGATTGTGCCGTGAAATGGAATCGCGGATTCCGGAATTACGATCAAAGAAGGTAAATTTTCGGAAATGGGTAGTGCTAATGAAAATACCTTACTCATCGTGGCGCTTAAATAAGAGGTGTCTGCTTTTAAATTTTTTGTGCCTGGAGAAGTATCCGGTTGAACTATGAGCACGGAAAGATCCTTAGTTTTTACCTCGTTTTGTGATTGGTTGGTATATCCAATCCGATAAAGACCGTATCCAAATACAAATGTGATGCAGACCAAACTTGTAATCGAAATTATGAATTCTTTTGAACTTTTATATTTATAATAATTTAAGAATATTATAAAAGTAGATGATATGAGTATTAGAAGAAAGCTTAATCCGTAAACACCAAAAATGGAAGCAAATTGTTCAAACACAATCGAACCTGAAATTAAGTTTCCCCAGTACCAAGGAAAAATTTGGAAGGTTATCATATCAGAGAGTGTTCCGGCGGCGGGGAATACAAGTAAGATACAAGTTTTTGAAATGGATTCTATTTTAGAAAAACGGAATAAAATATAAAATGGAAAAAACTTTAAATGAGAGATCAGTCCGTATAATAAAAAGAAAAGTATGGAAACAAAAGTGTTTGTTCCGGAAATTCTAGAAATTGCTCCTGGAATCCAATAAAAAGCAGATAGGTTTAAAATTTGAGAAAGTACCAAAAGCCATAAGAGAGCTTTCCAAATAGAAGTTCTATTGAGGGAAAAAAATAAAAAAATACAAGAGATAGACGCAATTACACCCGCTGAAAAAAATGAAAACGGAGAAAGTCCGAACACGGTTCCGATTCCAATTCCAGAACACAGTATAAGTCGGTATAAAATCGAATCTTTGGAAATAAAACTGTAAAACATCTGTTTTTATTTTTTTATTTCCTCTTCATACTTAAGCCTTCTTGAATATTCTTCCGCCTCTTCTTTTCCTAAATTGTTGATCCTAATTTCCATCAGAGCTTTTTCCTTGGCTTCTCCTTTGACGTTAGGATTTTTTACGGTCCAATCGGATTCTTGTTGTGCGGTCTGTTTTTCCTTTTTTTCTTTTTCTTCACTTTCTTTATAAACAGTTTCCATACGATCCGCACCGTCCTTACCAAAATATTTTTCTCGGATCTGTCTGGTTTTACTGTTTCGTTCGGAAATACTCATTTTTTCTAATTCTTTTTCTCTTAAAAATATCTCTGTCTCATAGGTATTGTATTTAGGTTCTCTTTTTTTGATCGTATTGTAGTATTGCCCGTAGACATTTTTTCTGAACTCTTCGTATTTTTGTATTCTTTGTTCACCGTTTAATGTTTCCGTGTCTTTTAAAAAACCTCCTAAGGAATCCAAATAAGTTTCTTCTGCTTCTT
Source organism: Leptospira noguchii serovar Panama str. CZ214 (assembly GCF_000306255.2). Lineage (GTDB taxonomy): Bacteria > Spirochaetota > Leptospiria > Leptospirales > Leptospiraceae > Leptospira > Leptospira noguchii. The sequence continues at coordinate 377,100 of NZ_AKWY02000021.1, read as the reverse complement.
CTAAACCAAAGATAAGTTTTGCTTCTTTATCGGAGAAAAATTCCCTTCTCTGTTTTTTGATGAGTTCGTATTTTTCCGCTCTATTCAATTTATCCGATAGTTCTAATTCTTTCATTTTTAATTCGTATCTTAAGTAATTAGAAAATAACTTCATTAGATATTCTGCATCTTTTCCAAAGTAATGATCTGAAATAAACGCGCGAATAATTTCGTTACATTGTTCATAGTGTACATTTTCGGGACATTGCCTTCTTAAATCTGAAAGTTCGGAGATTAGATTGATTTCTCCATTGGACGCGTATCGTATCAATTCATCAAAAGAAAGCCAGTTTCCGTTTTCGTCAAAAATTCTGCGCGATGTGTCTACGATTGCTTGATTTAAGATCCATCCTCCGGACTCAGAGCTGAGTTCTGGAGCTGAGTCTGCCGAAGAACCTGATGTGATTTTACTCCTGCTAAAAAATGCAAACCAGATCAGCGCGATTAAAATCGCTGAGATCAAACCTACCAATACGGGGAATGTGATTTTTTGCTGAAGTGTTTTCATAGGCCGTGATTTTTAAAAAAATCTTTTTCAAAGCAAATCTTTTTTGTTTTTTCTAAAAAAGACGTTGAGATGGAATGACAAAGTAGTGGAATCAAAAAAACCGATCTTATATTATCCAGAAGGAACTAGGGGGGCTAAGGAAATTTTTTCAAATTTAGAAAAGTTGGAAATAAGATCCTATTCTAATGACCGACTTGGAGAAATTTCAAAAGATACCCCCACGATTTTAATCGCAAACACTAGGTTTCAAATAAACCGAAATAACATACTACAATTTCCTACGGTGAAAATTTTTGCTACCGTTAGTTCCGGGACGGACCACGTAGATTTTAATGCACTTAAGGAATCTGGAAAAATTTTTTTAAATGCTCCCGGTTGTAATGCCGGTTCTGTCGCAGAATATTGTTTTGCGGGGCTTTTAAGTCGATTTGAAGAATCCGAACTTAAAAATTTAAAGATCGGCTTGATAGGACACGGGCATACAGGAAAAGAATTTTATAAAATTCTAATGTCTAAAGGAGTGAATTGTATATATTACGACCCGTTTTATAAGACAGAATCCAGTCCTTTGAATGAAGTTTTGAACGCTTCTGTTCTTAGTTTTCATGTTCCACTGACCAAAGATGGACTGGAGCCTACGTTTCGATTTGTGGACGTATCTTTGATCGATTCTTTAAAGCCTGGTACAGTTTTTATCAATACGAGCCGAGGAGAAATACTTACTCAAGAAGCGTTTGATCGATTGATTGCAAGAAGCGATATATTCAAAATTTTAGATGTATTTGATCCAGAACCGCCTACGTTAGAAATGGGAAAAAAACTTTCGGAAATAAAACATTCCGTTTTAACTCCTCATATTGCAGGTTACAGCCAATTAGGCAGAATCGGCGGAACTTACAGAGTTGCGGAAAAGTTATCTATCTTATACCGGGATAAACCTTTGCCTCCTTTAAAATCTTTTTTACAAACATCCGGAGAACTTAAAACCTCTACTTTTTTAAAAGAAGAAGATCGTCTTCTAAGAGAGGCCTGGAAAAATGAGGATACAAATTATTTTGAAAAGAGAAGAAATAATTATCCGGTAAGACTCGATTGGGGTTTTTAGGAAGTTCGTTTAACGATCAGTAAGCGAGCATACTTTCAGAAAATTCTTTCTTACTGGACTTGCGTTATTTAGAGTTGTATAATAAAATGACGCGGATTATTATCGTAAAAGCTTGTTTTAGCGCAAAATATTATATATTCTATTGTCTGGAAAATATGGAACTACTAAGAATAAAGTGTTGCCCTGTTTTTGATTAACGTAGATTCGACGTAAAAAAATTAGTGCGAATCCGACATGAGCCGGACCGGACTCTGGATCTGGTTAATAAATTGTATGCAGGAAATAAGATACAACGATTTTTTTTAGTTTCAATATAGAACGCGATCCATAGAGAGCGTTCTGCTGAGTTTTAAACGCGATTTGTCGAGCAACCTGCAGAGCGACTCATAGGAAGCGATGTATTGAGTTTCCAGAAGCGAGACGCTGAGTTCCAATTGAATCGATCCCAGTCGCATTATATCAAATTCATGTTGATTAAATATTGCTGATTGCCAGTAAATGCAACATGTCTTAGGATTTTAAAAAATAATACTTTATAAATTTATAATAAACTGTAATAATTTTACAGAAACCGTCTTATCTAATTCTTTCCAGTAGATCTTTTCCATTATCAAATTTTCATAATCTTTAGGTTTGGAATAACAGGCTTAGGGTTCAAGTGATAAAATTCCTTTTTGTAAACCGTATTTAGAACACAATTCAGAAGTTTTATGACTCAGCGCGTTTTGATAATAGCTGGGCATTCTGAAACTATTGGAAAAAAATTTCTGATATTTGGGAAGTAGATGAGGAAAGTGATTTTCTATCGCTTTAAAAATTAGATTTTTATGATCTGAAGGATTGTTACCTCCAAAAAGAGTCAAACTCGCAGGGAAGATATATCTGATTCCAATTTCTTGAAATGTTTGAAACATAAATTCTAAATTTTCTCCCGTGTCCGAAATATGAGGAAGTAATGGCATTAAACTGACTCCGGAAAAAAAACCTTTCTTTAAAATTTCTTTAAGCGCAGAAATACGTAGGCTAGGAGGGGTTGCGCCCGGTTCAAAAATTTTAGCAATAGAATCATCCAAAATAGAAAATGAAAACGTAATAAACGATTTACGACTTAATCGATTTTTTAAGTTTTCTGGAAGAATTGCATTTTTCTCAATTTCGCTTAACAAATCTAGGTCTCGTAAAATCAAATCCGATTTAGTGAGTATGTGAACCGGAAATTTATATTTTAGAATTATTTGAAGTAGTTCTCTGGTAAGTCCGCGTTCTTTTTCAAGTTGTAAATAAGGGTCGGTGGAAGAAGAAAGAACGATGATACCGTGCCGATTCTTTTTAGAAAGGTGATAAAGCTGTTTATCTAAAACTTCAATAGCGTTTTCTTTGATGGAAAGTTTATCTTCTGTATTTAAGCCGTATTTACTGCCTTTTACATAACAGTATAAACAACGAAAAGAACAACCGCTATATGGATTGATTGTATAATCGTCTAAAAACCAAGGATCTCTACGTTTCGTTTTATTAAGAATACTTTTAATTCGAATACTTTGAGGCATACTTTGAAGATCTACTAAGTCCGATTTCTATTTTTCTTCTAAAAAATGGTTGTATATAAGGATTTTCTAATAAACTAGATTCAAATTTTTGAATAATATCCGGATGAAATTTGGAAATGGTTTTAACCGCCCAACCAATTCCTTTTTTAGTATGAAAATCTTTTGTATCCATTTTAGATAAGAGAAGACAAAACGTATCTTCCACGTATTTTTTTCCGAGGCCTTTTTTGACCGCGTAATGGGAAGCAACTCCTACCGAACGAACGATCCAGCCGTTTTCATGGCGGATGTACTTTTTTAAAATAGGAAAGGTTCTTTCTGGTTCCTTAAGAAGAAAGTAGCCCATAATTCTTTCTCCTATGATGTCGCATACGTACCATTCGTTTCCTAAGAGGATGTATTCAACGGCCTTATTGAAAGATTGTTCGAAATGTTTTTCCGAACGAAGTTGAAGAATGATGGCGGAAATGACATAACCACCCATATGTCCAAGCTTGATGATTTGATCCATAAAATAAATCTGATTCATTTCAGGAATTTTAAAATAGAGTTCTTTTCCGATAAACTCAAGCAGAGGAAATTTTATTTTTTTCTTTAAAAGCTCCGATTCAATGATGAAAATCCAAAAGGATTCATCTAAATCGGAAAGTTTTGCAAGAATTGATTTGATTTCTTTTTTAGAACGGATGGAATCCATGAGCCGATATAATTGATTTGAATTTACAATTTAGAGTATTAAACTTTTTTTATAAACAAAAACTTTCGGATTTTTATGATTCATCTAAATTTTCTGATCTATAACTAGAGCTTTCCTATAGAGTTGTTGAAGTACAGATTAACAAAACTGCTTCAATTGATCGTTTCCTTAAAGTAGAAACAGATAGAGAATTCATATTCAACAACTCTTATATCAAGTAAAAACCCTTGTCGTATAAAAAGTGTAAGGAACCAAATTTTAGGGGGCCATTTCGTAAGCGTCTTTGTAAGAATAGACTTTTGTACAAACACGATTGAAAAGTTCTTCGTTTTCAACTGGCTTAAAAATCATAGACATACATTTTTCCATTTGTTCCTTCGTGCTGCTTCTTTTAGAATAAAGTTGAAGAGCGTATTTGGAAAAATCACGAACCATAAAATCGAAAATTTGATCCAAAAGATCGTTATCTACTTTTTCAATTGCAGCGTTTTCGATCAAAAGTTGACCATAAGCGACTAACGTAAATAATTCTCCAAGAATTAGCATAAAGTCCAAATCCTTGGACTGTTTAGAATCAGGAGGAGTGGATTTTAAGAATTCTTTAAAAATGAAGATCTGTTGTTTAAAGACGTTAACGTTCGGAAGATCTACACTTGAATACACTTCATTATAATCTCTGAATGTGATTTTTTCAAAACCTTTAGAAGTAGTCCCTTGGTTAAAAAGAAAATCGTCGTTTTTAAAATCATCGATTTTAGGAATTATTGGAAGGGAAGAATTTGGCTCGAAGAAATAATTATTCATGAACTTAATGATCAAAGCCATGTTTACGTGAGCGGTACCTTCCAATTTTGGAAGTCCTCGAATATCCTTGGCCGCCATCTCAAAATACATATTTTTTTCAAAACCTTTTGCAGCGATCACGTCCCAAAGAAGATTGATTACTTCTTCTCCTTGCATCGTAACTTTCATTTTTACCATAGGGTTGAATAGAAGATAACGTCTGTCTGTGGCTGACGCTGATCTCATATAATCCTTAGCCCTTGCCGCAAAAAGTTTCATGGAAAAAAGTCTACAATAGGCGTCCACGAACATCTGTTTAATTTGAGAAAAGTCTGTTACATTACGATTAAATAATTTTCTTTTAGAAGCGTGATTGAGCGCTTCGTAAAAAGAATGAGTACAAATTCCAATGGAGGCCCAGCCCAGATTGTATTTACAAATTGCGATTGTACTGAGAGAAGCGTCCCAGGCTTCTCTGTCTTTGGAAAGGATTTCTTTTTCGGAAATAGGATAATCTTTTAAAGCATATTCTCCCACATAACTCTGAGAGTTGACTACGTTCTGAATCAATTCGTAATTTTTATGGCCGGAGTTGACTGCAAAAAAAACGTAATTTCCGGTATCTTTCATCTTACCAAAAGTGGAAACGATCGCTGCCTTATTGGAATTTCCGATATAGTATTTTCTTCCGTTGGCGATGTAATTGCCGTTACCTTTGTTTTCTAAGGACATATCGCTGGAAATTAAATCTGCGCCGTGTTCTTTTTCGGAAAGACCGAAGGCGAATATCTCACCGTCTAACAATAATTTTGCGGTTTTGTGTTTGATCTCTTCGTTTTTACTGTTCCAGATCGGACCAAGTCCTAACATAGAAACCTGCCAAGTATACCAATAACAAAGGCCGTAAAACCCTGCGATTTCGTTAAAATCGCAGATTCGAGTTGTGTCCCATCTGGAGTCATTTTCTCCGTAACCGGCGGGAGTCATCAAGGTGGCGAAAATTTTTTCGCTCTTTTGAAATTCTAAAAAATCAGAATACCAAGTTTGATTTCTGTCGTCTTCTTTTAGTTTATTTTTTCCTTTCTTTTCAAAAAAGGCGATGGTACGTTTCATGATATTTCTAGATTTTTCATCCAGATGTTTAAATTCGGTTTTTTTAGGGTTCAATAGATCCATAATGATTCATCCTGAAGTAGATAGAATTTCAAGTCGTAGATTTTTTTCAAAATAGAAAACATCTTTAAAAAAGGAATTAAAAAATCTTAAAGTAGTGGAACAAATTGAACCCCACCCTTGGATTTAAAAGACCAATCGTTGAGATTTCTTTTTGCGAAGATCAAAGACTGATCTTGTTTTCCCATCGGGAAAATAAAAATTCCTCCCGGTATCAGAGATTGAAAGTAGGAACTTTTTGTGTCTGGAAGATCCGGAAGCGCCGCGCAAGAAATCATTTTATCAAATTGAAGTTCTGGTTTTAGAATTTCAGTCGCGCTTCCGGTCATAAAACGATTTGTTTGAGTGCAACCCGGATTCCAGCGTTCTAAATTTTGAATGGCGGTTTTAGAAAGAGAATCAAAATACTCAACGGAGAATAACGTGGCTTCTAAAAAAATTAAAACCGCACTTTGATAACCCGAGCCGGTTCCGATTTCAAAGATACGATCTCCTTTTTGTATTTCAAGAAGTAAAGACATCCATGCTACCATAAACGGTTGAGAGATAGTCTGATTATAACCGATTGGAAGGGGGTTATCTTCGTATGCTTGTAAAAAATGAGAATCTGGAACAAAACATTCTCTTGGAATCGAAAGCATTGCGGAGAGAATGTTTTTATCTCTAATTCCTCGAGAAACGATTTGAAGATCGACCATACTTCTTCTTTCTTGTTCGCGAAGAATCGGATTACAGACTTTAGACGAAGAAAACATAATGTCTCCCTAAATAGGTTTGGGAAGAGCGGCTTTGATCTTTTTCGTTGACAGTGTCGATCGTTTTTCTATTCTGTCCCTGAGTTTGGCCTTGTAGCTCAGTCGGTAGAGCAGAGGACTGAAAATCCTTGTGTCGGGAGTTCGATTCTCTCCGAGGCCAGAACTCGTTTCCTTTTTATTTAGCCACCTTTCTTTCTTCCCCTAATTTCCAGAGTTCCAAAAAAACGACTTCGTCTATTACCTTGCAGAGTTCGGGTTTATATAATTTTTTGACTGGAGGTTTTGGATAGATATGAATTTCGTCCGTGTTGGGAATGTAAGTCATCATCTTTTGGATCTGATCTTCTCCTTCCACTTCATACATCGTATAAGACATTCCTTTGGAAGGAATAACTTGTTCCGTTTCTAAATATTTCATTCTAAATCCTTTAGTGTTCCAGCTCTTTTAATACGAAAGAATTTCTTGCTGGATGTTTCTAATAGGTTAATCAAATTCAACGTATTTGTAAAGTAAAAGAATGAATGAAGAAAAGTCACTGATTCTTTTGAGAGGTTTGCCAGGTGCGGGCAAAAGCAGGCTCTCTAAACTTTTATCCGAAAATGGAAAGTATCCGGTTTTTAGTATAGATGACTATTTTACGGATTCTAAAACTCAAGAATACAATTTTGATTATAAAAAAAATCATCTTGCATATAAACACTGCGAAGACTGTGTTCGAAAAGAAGCAGAACGTGGAACCTCTAAAATTTTTTTGGACAATACATTTACACTTTCTTGGGAGATGGAGCCTTACTTTAAAATTGCATTCGAATTGGGATATATAATTTTTGTAGTTACAGTGGAGAATTATCACAACGGAAAAAACGTTCATTCTATCGATGATGAGTCTTTAAAAAAAATGGCCTCAAAGTATAAGGTTCACCTTTTGCCTGAAAGTCTTTTGGAATAAACAGTGGTCTTCTAACTAAATTCGAACTTTATAATTTTATTGATATGTTATATAAGGTAGTACTAGATATTTTTAATTCAAATGTGTTTTTGTGAGAAAGATTCTCGATATATAATTCTGAATACGATCAAAGTTTTCGCCAAATCGAAGTATGACGGTTTTTATTAAGAGTTTGTCCCAAAATCTAAACACCGATCCGTAGAAGAAGGTGTTTGCTGAGTTTTTCGAGCACCCATAGAAGCGAGACGCTTTAGTTCCATAAAAAATGTGGGGAACTACTGCGAAAATTGAACAACATTAGAACTGCTCGAAAGTTTGCAAATTGCCAAATACGACTTAGTTTGTGGAACTACTATATTTTATAATGAATTTACGAAATGATTTGTAACAGATTTCTTTTTCGGTTTTGAAATAGATTCTTTATAGTATTTCTTATAATTAAGTTTTTTTAATATTTAGTGTTTGGATCAAGTTCTCAATTTATTTTTCGCAGGAATAAAATTAGAAGTAGGAATATTTTTTGAGTTTTTAAATAGATAGAAGATGAATCGTAAAATTCTATTTTTGTAAATGTAGAAACATTTCTTTAGAAATTGTATTAAAAACTCAAAAAGTAATTACGTTACTACTCGGATGTATGAAAATAATACCAAAAATTAACAGTCGATTTTACAAAGGTGTAGAAGTTCTTAAAAAATTGTATCTAACTCGGAATTGTTTTTTTGCAGGATTCTAAGTTTTGAGACAAGTTCAGCATCTGAGTAATAAATCGTTTATAACAAAATGTAGTAGTTCCTACATTAGAGTTGTTGAAAAACTAATTCTCTATCAGTTTTCGTTTCATGGAAACGGTCGATTGAAGCAGTTTTGTTGATCGCCACTATGGAATTTTTCAACATTATAATGAGGTGTTAGTGTTAGAAAACTGTAATTTTTAAGTTTTGTAGTAGTTCCCACAAAAACTGTCTCTTGGGTTATGAAAGACTTATTGTACGATGTTAAAAAATGTAATAGTTCCCACATTTTAGAATTTTATCTGTAAAATCCAGATTTATAAAAGCTGAAATGTTTGCGTAAAAATTACGTTAGGTTTAGAGAGTTTAAAACGAAACAAAGTTTGCCTGTTTTGAAAGTAGATCCTAAATTTTTGTCTTTAAAGGATAAGATAGAATAACGTAGACATAAGTAGGATTTTGAAATTCAAACTAAATTTAGACGTTGTTTTTAAAAAATTCTAATTAATACACATCAAAAAGGCGATTCTATAATTTGAGAATTGAAGCGATAAATTTTATATTTACCGAATTCGCGATCAATTTCATTCTACGCAGGACGTTTATATTTTGTTTTGAGTTAAGGATTTGATGATGGGTGGAATAAAATTGAAAGAGCGAGATTTAGATGTTATCAATTCTCCGGAACAAAGAAAACATATTATCGAAAAACATCTACTCAATCAGAGTTTACGCATCAAAGGGGATCCAAATAGGGAAGCGGTTACAATTCAAAAATACGTAGATTCCGGAGAAAAAATCATCGTAGGTCTGTCGGATGAAATTCATTTTTCAGAAAGCGACGAGATCTTATTATATAGGATACTCGCCAAGTATGTACAATTAGAATGTAGTTTTATAAGAAAAACTAGGCCAGGAGTTGCAGAGTTTGTCGTAAATAAAGTATCCATTGCAAAATCCAATCGTGCTTTTCCACGTTATTCAGTTGCAGAGGACGCGGCTCACGTAACTAATATCAATTCTTCTAAAACGGTTATAGATGCGTCTTTATTTAACATTCCTACCTTGGTAAAGGTAAGTTTTGAAGACTATAAAACAAAATTAAAACCGGATCAATTAGGTTTAGTTGAAATAGACGTTTTTAAATCGGATCAAGATGAAAAATTTGAATTGATCAAACGAACAAAAAAATACATTCACATTGAAAACACTTCTCTGGAAGAATCCTATAAATCTAAGTTTGAAAACCAAGTGGATGTGGAAGACGAGATCCACGAAGAAATTCCTTCTTTGATGAGGAAATATAAGGACGAAAAAATAGTTTCAGAAATTATTTATCCTATCATTTATATCAATCATTCTAGACAATCCATTCCTCTCGGTTATATCTGGGTTCGAAACAAAGAAAAACCTCTCGGTAAGAATACCATCGAAAAGCTGGCCGAACTTTCCAAAGAAATGGTCGCTAGGATCAAGGAATCCAACACGGTTTTAACCACTGAAAAATTTCCGATTATCGATATTTCCAACAATGGTATTTGTATTAAGATCACGGAACCTCATCTAATCCAAACCCTTCCTAAACACACTGGATTTGTATTCGACATTTATATCCGTATGCAAGGTTATTTTAAAGTTTTTGGAGCGATCCGTTGGTTTTCTTACGACGAGGTAGGTAACTTGATTTTAGGAATGGAGCTGGTTGCTAAGTCTTCTTTTCCGGGAGAAAGAGAAAAGTTTCATAGAAATGTAGAACTTATCGGTCAGGGAAAATTTACCGGCTTAAAGACGCACGCAATTTGATTTTTATTTACTTAAGTATAGTATAATTTTTGAATCTTTTTTCAGATATAAGGTTGAATCAAACTTATATCAGGCTGTAGTTTCATTTTTTTAGTTTTACTTTTGTAAAATCAATCGGAAAACACAAATCTATTCTATAAAACTTATTATGTGGGAACTACTGCACTAAACCTAAATCCGTAAAATCCACGGGTAAAAATACACTTTATAGATCAGAACCGGAAACCTGGAGCCAGTAAACCGGGTTCTCTGCTTGAGTCTTTTTTCGAAAAACAATTTGGATCGGCGTGATGTAGGATCGAGTGTTATTCTCTAAAACATTGATTTACAATTTTGTATAGGGTCGTGTATCCTCTTTTAGTCACTGTCTTGGATCCAAAATTTGTACCGCCTTCGTCTCTCAGAATTTAAAAAGTGACAAGGTTTCCAAGGCATCTGATCTTAGTAAAAAAATCCCGGGAGATCCGGTCTTTCTCATGAAAAAAACAATCATTCTTTCTCTTTTTATTCTATTTTTAGCCTTAGAATCCTTTCTATTGGCTCAACCCGCGCATAACTGGAATTCGCCTTCCGAAGTAGTCAAACAGGTAAAGAAGAAGTTCAGCGATTTGAATTCCTATAAGGCCGATTTTCAAATTCAGACGGTTTCCAATAAAAAAAGCAAAAATATGAAAGGAGTCTGTCTTTATAAAAAAGGTGGAAGAATCCGGTATCAATTTAACGAACCTTCCGGAGACGAAATCGTTTCGGATGGAAAAACTTTGTATATTTACATCGCTCGTTTGAATGCGGTAGGTAAACAGGATCTTACATTAAATAAATCGAATAAATCCGGGCCAATTTTTTCCAATTTTACGGACGAAGGTCTTTCTAGAATTTTTAGAAAATATCATTATAAGTTCGATTCTATCGAACAACCCCAAACCTCTTCTAAAGACGGGCGTAAATATTTTGTGCTCAATTTAGAACAAAGAGAAAAAATTGGTGGTTTTGAAACGATGTTACTTTATGTGGATGCACAGACGTATTTTATTCAGAAAGCGGTGGCAAGCGACGGAAGAGGAAAAGAAACTACAATCGAATTCTCTAATTTAGAAATCAATCCGGATTTGGAAGACGGACAATTTAACTTTCATATCGGTGGAAACGCAAAAATTATAAATAACCCGCTTGTGTCGGAACAATAGGTCCGAAAAGGAGAGAAACGTTGAATCAAAAAAGAGTTGGGCAGATTCTCCGTGAGGCGAGAGAAGAAAAAAAACTAAGTGTCAAGGACGTCGCTAGAGAAACTAATATTTCCGTAAAATACATTCTGGCTTTAGAAACCGAAGACTATTCTCAGTTTCCGGGAGAAACTTTTACCATGGGATTTTTGAAGAACTATGGAGGTTATCTGAAATTAGATACAGGACAGTTGATCAATTTATATAGAGGAGAAAAGATAGAAGAATCCCAAGCGCCTCTTGAAGAACTGACTCGTCCTACCGCTTCGTATTATACAAAAATTAACGTAGATAAAAACAAAATTTTTACGATCGCATCTGTATTGATCATTCTTATATCTGCGTATCTTATCATTGATAGTTTTATTGGCCCTTCTTCCGATGAAGACTCAGTGGAAGAATCCGGTAAAAAACTAGACATCCCGGAAAACATAGATTTTCTTTCCAGATCCATTCCGGAAAACAGAAGTGAATCTTTTATTCTTACTCCGGATAAAGGAGTTAGTTTTTCGGTAAGCAATCAACAGTGTAAACTCTTTATAGACTCCGTAGAAAAAGGAGGCGCCGTCAACACCGCAGTACTTGCGTTTAACGTTTATCCGGAACTTACCGTATATAAATTTCGTTTGAGCGAAGGACAAGAAAAAATACTCAGTTATACAATTCCGGAAATTTCCAGTCTTAGACGAAACGTTAGAATCATCTCCCAGGCGGTGACTGAAAATTCCGCAAAAGTTTTAGTTACGTTGAGTGAAGAAGAACAAAAGCAGGAAAATAATAACTCAGTCGATAACACAAAAACGTTAGGTGACGTTCCGATTCAAGTGACTCTAGTTTTCAACAAACCTAGTTATGCAGAATTCATTATAGACGGTCAGATGGGATTTCGAGGTCTTGTACAAACGGGAGAAACCAGAAGTTTAGAAGCCAAGGATCGTTTGGAACTAAAAGTGGGGGACGGTTCTGCAGTGGAGATGATTCAAAACGGAAAACCTAAAATCACTTTGGGACGTCCTGGTAAATTAGTGAAGAAAATTTTTGTAAAAACTCAAAATCCTTATGATAGCACACAGTCCATCATCAAGGAGTTGGGAGAATAGGATTTTTTTTGGAGAAGAAGTTCTACATCACCACACTCGGTTGTCCTAAAAATGTTGCGGACTCTATGAGTATGCATCATTCTCTTTTGGAAGAAGGTTTTACTCCCGCCTCTCTTCCGGAAGAATCCGATTTTCATTTTATCAATACTTGTACTTTCATTCAATCCGCTACGGAAGAAACGATCCAGACCATTCTTTCGGCGGCCCAGGTAAAAAAACAAAACCACCAAAAGTTAGTCGTAGTTGGTTGTTTTGCAGAACGTTATCCGGATAATATTCGTTCCGAAATTCCAGAAGTGGATTTGTTTTTTGGAACGGGAAGATACTCACAAGCGGGAAAAATTCTACGAGAAAAATTTCCGGAACTTTCTCCTTCTCAATTGGAGTTTAACGATAGTTTATTAGAAAGATGGAAATTATCTTCCAAAATTGAAAACTATTCTAAACCGTACGCCTATGTAAAAGTTTCGGACGGTTGTAATCGAGGTTGTTCTTTTTGTATCATTCCTTCTTTTCGAGGAAAATTCGTAGAATCTCCGTTAGACGATATTTTGAGAGATACAAATCGTGCGATACTTGCGGGCGCCAAGGAAATCTGTTTGGTTTCTCAAGATACAGTCTATTATGGAAAGGACTCCGAAATACTTTTGGATATGGTTCGTAAAGTTGTAGAGATCGATTCCCTCGAAATTCTAAGATTATTGTATTTGTATCCGGATAAAAAAACCGAAAAGTTGATTCGTCTGATGGGGGGAAATTTCTAAGATTGCTCCTTATTTGGAATCTCCTCTACAACACGTATCTTCTAAAATTTTAAAGTCAATGAACCGAGTCGGGGAAAGTGCCTATTTCAAGGATCTATTTTCTCTTGCCAGGGAAGTCAAACCAGGTTTGGAAATTCGTACTTCGTTTATCATTGGTTATCCGGGAGAAGAACCCGAAGACGTGGATCAGGTTTTACGTTTTATCGAAGATACCAGACCCGAAAAAGTAAATTTATTTTCCTATTCTCCTCAAGAAGGAACCAAAGGCGCCCAACTCAAACAAACCGTTTCCGAAAAGGAAAAATCGAAACGAATCAATCTGATCCGTGATTCTCATCTGGCAATCTTAGAAGAGATACACGAATCTAGAATCGGTCGAACCTACGATGCAATTGTGGATGGAGTAGAAGACGGACAAGCAGTGGTTCGTAGATTCCAAGACGCTCCCGAAATGGACGAAGTAGTTTACGTGGACGACGTTTCTCTCATTCCAGGCCGAATCGGAAAGGTGCGGATCGATTCCTTTTACGAATACGACATGAACGGAACTTGGATATGAACAAGGCTATTTTCAATATTCCTAATATTCTTACGATGTTAAGAGTTGCGGCGGTACCTTTTTTTGTATGGTTTTTATTTCAAAAGGAATTGGAATACCACATTGCGGCTCTGATCCTTTTTTCTGCAGCTTCCCTGACCGATTTGGTAGACGGTTATTTGGCCCGAAAGTGGAACCAGGAAACAGAGTTTGGTAAATTTTTAGATCCTCTCGCGGATAAGATCATCGTTACGGGTTGTTTTATCACATTTATATTTTTACAAGAACAGATAGAATTTTGGATGGTTTGTTTAATCATCGGAAGAGATATGCTCATCACTTCTCTTCGTTATCTTGCGATTCGCCAAGGACAATCGATCCGTACTACAATGCTTGGAAAGGTCAAGACGGTCTTTCAAATGGGAGCTATCGTTTTGATCCTAGTGTTTTTTATTTTGATTTCTAGCAAGAAGAGGATTTTGATCAACGAAACATACGCAACTGGAAAGACGAATGGTCTTACCGTATTTGAAATTGCTACCGACAATGCGATTCGTTTCTTTGGAAATATAGATCAAAATACCGGACTTATCTTCGGCTTAGGGACGTTTGTTCCCTATTGGGGAATGTTGATTACTACCGCGATCACCGTAATTTCCGGAATCCGTTATTTAGTTTCTAATAGTAAAGTTCTTTATCCTTCTAATCTCAAAAGGATGTTTCAAAAAAATGGAACCAAGAGCAGTCGTTCTTAAACTTATTGGACGCAAACATTTAACCGCTTTAGAAGCGGAATCTTTTATGAACCACGTGATGAAAGGAGAGGTTTCCGAAATTCTACTTTCTTCTTTTTTGACCTCAATGCGCTCCAACGGGGAGTCCGTAGAAGAGGTGTTAGGCTGTACTTTGGCACTTCGTAAAAACGCACTCCGACCTAAAACCGTTTTTCCATTTGATCTATTGGATACTTGTGGAACCGGGGGGGACGGACAAGGTACGATCAATATCAGCACTCTTTCTGCGATCGTTTTGGCTTCTTTAGGAGTCAAGGTGGCTAAACACGGAAATAGATCCGTTTCTTCTCATACAGGTTCTAGCGATATATTGACTCGGTTAGGGTATCAAACTGAGACGACTCAAGAAGAAGTGGAAGCTCATCTTGTAAATAGAGGATTTACATTTTTATTCGCTCCTATGTGGCATCCTTCTATGAAATACGCCGGTCCGGTTCGGAAAGAACTTGGATTTAGAACCGTATTCAATATGATCGGTCCACTTTCCAATCCGTTTTCTCCTCAGTTTCAAATTATAGGAGTGTATCAACCGGAATTGATGGAACTGTTCATCAAAGTATTACAATCACTGGGTTTGAAAAGGGCTTTGGTGTGTCATTCGAGGGATGGGCTGGATGAATTTTCAATCTTTCAGACTACAGATTATACTTTTTTAGAAAATGGTGTAATTAGTCGTCATTCGTTTGATCCTAAGGTTTTAGGACTTTCTTCTTTAAACAAGGAAGAGGTATATGCTTCTTCCAGCGATCACGCAGAAATTTTGGCGAGAAAGGTTTTGAATTCGGAACCGATTGCGGGAACACACGCGGTGGCGTTAAATGCAGGAGCAGGACTTTTTGTAATGGGAAAGGTAGAAACGATCGAACAAGGGTATCAGATCGCCAAAGAAGCCATTCTTTCCGGAAAAACAAAAAAGTATTTCGAAGATTTAATTTCCAAAGAGTAAACGAGAAAAATACTGGTAAGAATTTGACGAAAAGAACCGAACAGGAAAGTAAACGATGACATTTGATATTTTACTACAGTTGGCTCAGGCCGCCGGAGAAGGGGACAAATCTCCTTTTTCTACTTTGCTTCTCATCCCTATCATGCTTGTGATCATGTATTTCCTGGTCATTCGTCCTCAAAGGAACGAAGAAAAAAAACGTAAGGAAATGATAGATAGTTTGAAAAAAGGAGACGAGGTAGTCACTTCTTCTGGAATTCACGGAAAGGTTGTAGAGATCAAAGACAATAACGAAGTAGTCGTTCTGAACATCGCTAAAGATACCAACGTATCTTTTACCGCGAGTACGGTTCTAAAAAAGAAACAACAAACGGACAAATGAAAAAAATTTCGGTCTTAATTCTAATCTTTTTATTTTTAGGGAATTTGGCGTTATTTTCTCAGGATGGGGAAGAGATCGACTTTTTAGAAAAGGTCACGGAACCTAAAAAGACAGTTAGTAAAAAATCTTCTAATACGTCTGGCGTTTCTTCGGGGACTTCCACTCCTAAAAAAAAGGAAAAGAAAAGATCTAAAAAGAAAAGATCTAAAAAATCTCATTCTTTCGTTCCAAACAATTTGGAAGAAACCCAAAAGAAAAATGTAATACCAAACAATAACGAAACTTCTTCTGGAAATAATAATTCTAATTTGAATTCAGGTTCTTCCAATACACAGGTGATTGAATCTGGAAATGTAGATGAACAACGTGCAAACGCTTCTAAAATAGATTCTAAAGATTTACCAAAACCGTATTGGGTTAATGAAGAAGTTCAAATTCATCCTAACAATTTGCCTGGTTATACTGTTTCTCAAAAATCGGAACAAAGTGGTTCTTCTTTTGGGAGTGGGCTTTCCGAAATACTCAAGTTAGGCGAAGACAAAAAAAAAGAAGAGAACAAAAAGAAAATTCAGGAAGTACAAAAATCAGGTTCTTTTACCGGGTTTATTTCTGAGTATAAAAAGCCTATCATCATAGTTGTATTTATTTTATTATTTGCTTTATATCGATTGAAAGCGGGTAAGTCTCGCGGAAGTTCCAGCCGCAAATCCCCGGTTACGATCAATAAAATGAGAAGAGATTAGGAGTTTCCTTTGAAGTCTGCGACATGGATTTTTTTGCCGCTTTTAATTATTTTGGCGGCCACAGTGATACTTTATCCCAACTTTGCGACTAGGGAGTTGGAACTTGCGATCAGAAAAGAATTTATTTCTATTCCTCCGGAACAAAAAAAAGCAATCCTTTCCCGTTTTGAAGAACGTTGGAACCGAGAATATAAACAATCCGATTGGATCATTTCTCCTTCTCCTTCCGAACTTAAGGATGAATCTTTCCTTTTGGTTAAAGGAAGATTTATCACTTCGGCAAAGATCAACCAAATCTCTCAGGAAAATCCAGAACTGATTTTAGAAGCCAAGAACAAACTTCGACCTACCTTAGTAGAAGAGTGGATCACAAAGGGACGTCCTTTAACGATCAAATTAGGTCTGGACTTGCAGGGTGGAATGAGAGTTGCGATGAAAGGAGATTTTGAAGACTACTCTTCTAAATTACGAGAAAGTTATATTAAAGAAATTGAAAATTTAAACAAAACTGTAGCGGACCCTTCTACAGACGAAAAGGAAAAGAAAAAAGCCCAGGATCGTTTGAGTGAAATTGAAAGTTACTTTGAACTTTCTCCGAGTCGCAAACTTTTAGAATTAGAAAAAGCGAAACTGATCATAGACAATCGTTTAACGAGCCAAAACTTGACCGAACCTCAGGTTCGAATTCAAAAGGATCAGGATTCCATCGAGGTTTCACTTCCGGGTGTAACCAATTCTTCCCAAATTTTGGAAATCATTCAAAATACTGAAACCGTGGAGTATCGTTTGGAAGAACCGGAAAACTCTGCTGGAAACGGTTTGACATATGCTACTATCATTCAACAGGAAGAAAATAGGCTTCTCGAATTGAAAAGAAGGGAAGAAACGGATATAGTAGAATATCAGAATATTATAAAACAAAAACTTGGAAAAGCCGAACAGGATAAGTTTCTGCAAGGTTTAGAAGAAAAGTATAAAATTCCTAGAGACAAATACAGAGTTTTTGCATATTGGGCCAGGGGAAATCATCAAAACTCTCCTTTACTTCCTCGAAAGTTTGTCGTTTTAGAAAAAGCGATCGCTTTGGACGGAAGGGATATGAGAGACGCAAGACCTTCTTTTGAAAATAATTCTTTTGGATATATCGTTTCTTTTACTTTGACTAGCAGCGGGGCTGAAAAATTCTTTGAGATCACTTCCCAAAACAAAGGTAGAAATTTAGCTATTGTTTGGGGAGATAAGGTAGTATCTGCTCCAACGATCCGAAGTGCGATCGCTGGAGGTGTGGCTCAAATAGACGGTTCTTTTACAAAAGAGGAAGCCGTTGATCTTGCGAACGTGATCAGCGAAGGTGCGCTTCCAATTCCTTTGAGAGTTTTAGAAATGAGATTTATCGGACCTACTCTTGGGATTGAGTCTATCGAAGTGGGAATGAAGGCGGTTCTGATCGGATTTGTTTTAGTCATGTTCTATATGATTTTAATTTATCGTCTTTCCGGTGTGGTAGCGAACATCGCACTTTTTGCGAACATTGTGATCTTGAGTGCGCTTCTTTCTTTGATGGGATTTACTTTGACCTTGCCAGGTTTTGCAGGAATCATTTTGACTGTAGGTATGGCGGTGGACGCTAACGTGATTATCTATGAAAGGATCAAAGAAGAATTACGTGCGGGTAAGTCCGCAACTGTCGCGGTGGCGCAGGGATTTGACAACGCGTTTTGGACGATCATAGATAGTAACGTAACTACTTTGATCTCTGGGATTTTGATGATTCGTCTTGGAAACGGTCCTATCAAAGGATTTGCGATTACTCTGTGTTGGGGAATTGTCACTTCTCTTTTTACATCCTTGTTCTTAAGTCGTTTGGTGATGGATCTTTTGGTCAATCGTTTAGGAGTTCAGAAACTCCAACTCGGCTTTAAAAAATTGGAGTCCTAAAAGAATGTTTGATTTTATAAAATATAAATATGTTTCGATTTGTATTTCTCTGGCTCTGATCGTATTCGGTTTTGCTTATACGTATACGGTTCATGGAGGTTTTGCCAACTCCTTGGATTTTAACGGAGGCCTTAGAGCTGTAGTCGAGTTTGATCAAAATACGGACCGTAAAAAGTTGGAAAACTACTTTGCGGAAAATAAGATCGAGGCAGTACTTCTACTTTTGGATAAGGAAAAAAATCATTATCAAATCGATATAGGTTTAGGTTCCGTAGATTCAATTTTACTAAAATACAGAGAAAAGAACGGATTAAAACCTACGGATAAGGTGGAACTTTCCGGAATCGACGCTTTGATTTCGATTTTGATCGCAGATTTTAGAATTGATAAGAATAGAATACTCAGCGCTAACCAGGTAGGTGCCATCGTAGGAGGAGAACTTTCCTCTACTGGAACCACTTTGTTAGGGCTTACGATGGCGATCATACTTGCCTATATCAGTTTTCGATTTCAATTTAAGTTTGCTTTGGGAGCGATTTTGGCTTTGACGCACGATCTCATTTTGACTGTTGCGTTTATAGGATTTTTTCAAATTAAACCGAGTGTTCCAATCATAGCCGCCTTATTAACGTTACTCGGATACTCTATTAACGATACGATTGTAGTATTTGATAGAATCCGGGAAAATGCCGCTGGAAATTTGAATCAAACTTTTGGACAGACGATTAATTCGGCAATCAATCAAACTCTGGGAAGAACGTTTAACACTTCTTTTGCGACTTTGATTTCCATCATAGCGATTATCATTGGAGGAGCAACCGAACTATTTGATTTCGCTTATGTTCTCACCTTTGGAATTATTATCGGAACGTATTCTTCTATTTTTATCGCGGCTCCTCTTGTAGATATTTATGACCAAGTTATACGAAAGGCTCGTGGCTGATGACTTCCCTCCCGGAAAAATTTCGGGAGGAATTGCGTAAACTTTCCTTTTTATCTATGGGGGAAAGTTCCCCAAACCCGCCTGTCTCTTGCCTTATTACGGATGTTGAAAACAAAAGAATATTTGCCAAAGGCAGAACTTCGCCTACCGGTGGACCACACGCGGAAAGAAATGCATATTATGAATTTGTAAAGAATGGGTATTTATCAAAGCCACATAACGTGTGGGTGACCCTTGAACCTTGCACACATCAGGGTAAAACCCCTCCTTGTTTAGATTTAATTTTGGAACATAAACCAAAAACGCTCTACTACGGTTTAAAAGATTCAAATCCTCTCGTTCGTAAAAGCGATGGTTTGGAAATTTGTAGAAACGCTGGAATTCAAGTGGTTTCAGATTTTAGTTTAAAAGAAATTGCGGAAGAAAGTTTATTTGGATTTATTTCTAGAATCGAAAAACAAAAACCTTCTATGATTATCAAATCGGCAGTTTCTAAAGAAGGTTTTTTTACCACCAAGGATAAAGCTACAGTTCGACTTTCTGGAAATTTATCAGATCGCCTAACTTCTATTTTGCGAGCAAAATGTGACGCAGTGCTTATTGGGCCCAGGACTTTGTTCCAAGACCTACCTGGTTTAGATTTTAGGATTGGGGGTAATTGGTCTACCGATTTGGGAACTATTCAGGAAAACATTTTTGGGGAAAACAATGGGTTTGAGATAAGTCGCTCGTTTGAAACGGGAGTTGATTTGGAACGGACAGGAGTTTTAAAGTTTGAGTACGGGCCTTATTTTGATAAAGTAGATAAGATTGAGGATTTGGAATTCAGTTCAAAAATTACGAATATTTCAAATCAGGGAAGAACTTCCCGATTTTTAAAAAATATTTTAAAATATGGTTTTAATCCGGAAATTTCGGAAATTCATCGTAGAAATCAAGAAAGTTATCAACCATATCGTGTTTTTATTATATTCGAAGAAAAAAATATACCAGAAGCTTGGATCGAAAAACAAAGAAGAATCAATACAAAAAACGATTCTAAAAAATGTCTCTTTTTTTTGAAACGAAACGAATCGTTCAGCAAAAAAATCATGGAATTGCTTGAGTCTTTAACGGAGAACGAAATTTATACATTTGATCCGGAAACTATGGCAGAGGAATGTCTGAACGTTTTATCTTTAATAGGAGTCAATCTTATGCTGGTAGAAGGTGGAAATCTGATGTATGAAATTTTTTCTTCTAAAATGAGAGATGACGATTTAATTTTGAAAATTCAATCTACTTTTACCATACCGGAAGGTATAAAACCCAAGTTGATTACGAATTCTGAAACCTTAATTTGGAAAACGAATGTCGGAAAAGACATTTGGGAGGTGCACGGATGTTTACCGGTTTAGTCGAAACTACTGGAAGGATTTTTGAAATTCAGGAAACAACCGAAGGAAGAGGTTTTTTAATCGAGACTAAATGGATTCTCCCTGATCTTAAGTTAGGTGATTCGATTGCGGTGAATGGTTGTTGTCAAACTGTTACTGAGTTTTATGAGGAAGGGAATCGTTTTCGTTTTTATGCCAGTTTTAAAACATTAGAACTTACTAATTTCAAATTTCTTAAAAAAGGGGAAGAAGTAAATTTAGAGAGAAGCGCACTTCCTTCAACTCGTTTAGGGGGGCATTTAGTAAGTGGCCATGTGGATGGGGTCGGAAAAATTCTAAACAAAGAAGAAAGAGAAAGCGGAAATGTAATTTGTTATACGGTTAGAAATGATTCTTCTCTTTCGAAATACATCGCTCCGAGAGGAAGTATTACAGTGGATGGAATTTCGTTGACCGTAGTTGATTCTCGTTCCGATACATTTGATCTGATTTTGATTCCGGAAACTCTCAAAAAAACGAACGCTAAATATTGGAATTCTGACACGGTTCTAAATTTAGAGATAGATCTTGTGGCTCGTTATTTGGAGCAATTACTTAAGTTTAAGTAATTTTTTTAGAGTTTATCCGTAAAATTGAAGTTTTGCGGTAGTTAAGTCACATTACAAATTTTTAAACAACTCTATTTACTTTTTGTATGAGTTTTTACATTTTACGAATCGATCGGTAAAATTCAGCCCCAATTCTTTTCAGAAAAATGAATTCCTTACTCCGAACTCGCGTTACTTACTCGAACGAGTAAAAATAATACCAAAAATAAATAGTCATTTTACAAAGATGCACAGGCGTTCCACAAATTAAATCTAACCTTTTCTGAGAGAAATTTTATTGTTAATTTTTTGGGATAATATTGTACGTATTCAAATTTAGAATTTTAGAAAATTATAAATTTCCGTTTGTGTTCTGTAAAAGTGTAGTTTTGTTGGAAGTAATCTCAATTTTACGGATAAATTACTACTTTAGAAAAGTGATTTTTGGACTGAACTTGTCTTAAAAATGTTTTTCGGAGGTTATTTAGGGTTCATAAAAATACAATCATTCTTACAAATTACGTCTCCTTTCTATGTTTAAAAGTTTTTGTGTTGTAAAAACTCGAATTTAGAAATTTTGTTTTTATGAAAATAAAGTCTAAACGTTATATTGTTTTTGAAAAGAGAATGATAAACTTAATATTTAAGTTTCTGTAGCCAAATTTTAGTCCAATAGAAGAGATGGTAAGAATAAATCTATGATTCAACCCATTGAAAATGCAATCGAAGAAATTAAATCCGGTAAAATGATTATACTGGTGGATTCGGAAGATCGAGAAAACGAGGGGGACCTTGTAGTTGGGGCCGAATTTGCGGATAAGGAAAAAATCAACTTTATGGCCGCTTTTGGGCGCGGTTTAATTTGTATACCTATGGAAGTCGAACGTCTTAAAAAATTAGGACTGAATCGGATGGTAGACGATTACTCCCTAGGAGATAAACATGGAACTGCGTTTACCGTTTCAGTGGATGCCAAACATGGAACTACCACTGGAATTTCTGCACAGGATAGAGCGATTACGGTTCAAGTTCTTTTAGATGATAAAACCGTTTCAGCCGATTTGATGCGTCCTGGTCATTTATTTCCTCTCCAAGCGGTACCAGGCGGGGTTTTAAGAAGGGCGGGACATACCGAAGCGGCGGTAGATCTTTCAAAACTTGCAGGTCTGTATCCTGCGGGTGTTATTTGCGAAATTATGAACGACGATGGGACTATGGCCCGTCTTCCTGATTTGGAAAAATTTGCAAAGAAACACGGACTGAATATTTATACAATCGAAGATTTGATCCGTTATCGAAGAGCCAAAGAAAATTTAATTCGTTTAGAAGTGGAATCTAAATTACCTACTGAATATGGAGAATTTACGATCCGAGCGTATTCTACTCTAATAGACGATAAGATTCACGTTGCCTTGATTAAAGGAGATATTAAAAAAGAAGAAACTACAATGGTCCGGGTGCATAGCGAGTGTTTGACTGGAGATATTTTTTCAAGTAACCGTTGCGATTGTGGACCTCAGCTTCATTCTGCTTTAGAAATGATTTCTAAAGAAGGAAAGGGTGTTCTTCTTTATATGAGGCAGGAAGGAAGAGGAATCGGTCTGATCAATAAATTAAAAGCTTATAATATTCAAGATAAAGGATATGATACGGTTGAGGCCAACGAAAAACTAGGTTTTGCACCGGATCTTAGAGATTATGGAATCGGAGCCCAAATTTTGAGAGAAATAGGCGTAGGTAAGATGAAGATTTTAACGAATAATCCTCGTAAAATTGTAGGTTTAGACGGTTACGGATTAGAAGTGGTGGAAAGAGTTCCGATCGAAATTCAACCTGGTTCCGACAACCATGGTTATCTAATGACTAAAAAATTAAAGCTTGGCCATATGTTAGGTCTTGGCTGAATTTAGTTTTTTGATTTTGGTTCTTTCATTTTTAGAAGACTGATTATCGGCCTTTGTTTTAAGAGTATGTTTGTCCTTATTTACTTAACGTAATCAAACCTGGGCAAATCGTGTGGTTTTCCCGAATCGTTCTCGAATGATGAACTGAATCAGTATGGTATAGTGAACCATTACAATCGAGCGGTATAAATCCAAAACCACTTGCGCTTAAATAGCCCAGATAACGCCATGCTGATTGTTGTCTTTTTCACATCTGTAGACACAGAACCTTGGGAAGGCACAATTAAAGGTATCCTGAAAAAAACTTGACCTTAGTCGTTTTTTAAATTTCAAATTGCTCAAGATATGATGTTGTATTACGTAATTGATTACTTAACCAATCCATCCATTGAAGATGACGACGACGGTCCATTTTTGGAAATTCACGAGGAGCTTGTTAAAAGACCGGAGTCAATAAACTGGCATATGGGAAAGCGTTTTGATACTGACATAACAGTTCCTATAGAAATTCCCGTTTCTCCGCGTTTTGATTATGATGGACCACCTCCCGATTTTTTTGACGGCTCGATCAGTCTCTTATCTCCAAGACTCGCTAAAATTTTACAAGACAACGGGGTGAATAATTTAGATCTTTACGAAGTTGTTTTAATATACACGGATTCCGGTACACGGCTCAAACATTATGCCTTTAATATTACGACTAAGGCATCTGTTATTGATTTAAAAAAATCTAATATAGAAAGTTATGATGGAAACTATTCCAGTGATTCGAGTATCCGAGGTTTTGCAGTGAATGAGAATAAAATACAGAACCTTCCTCTTATTTTTCGGTTAGAGGAGAACGTAATGACCGTATTAGTACACGAACGTATCAAAAATGCGATCCATGCAGCGGGGATTAATTCGTTCGCTTTTGTCGAACCGAAAAATTGGATCCAGTTATAGAATTTGAAATGCTCATTTGAGTTTACGATTAAGTAAATAGAGTTGTTGAAAAATTCCATAGCGACGATTAACAAAACTGTTTTAATTACCGTTTCCATAAAACCGAAACAGATGGAGAATTAATTTTTCAACAACTCTAATGTTTAAAAATTTATAATGTGACTTAAAATGTGGGAACTACCGCAAATTTCGATCTTACGAACCAATTTTAAAATTGTAGGGAATTTATACTTTTAAAGAATTTTTTCTCGTCGGACTTACATTATTTACGAAATTTCTATAAAGAGTCTATTCCAAAAATTGCCGAGTGAACCTATAAACGATATGTTTTCATTTTACAAAAATGTGGGAACTCATACAGTAACTATAATATTAAAAAATAGTAAATATGGTGGTTTCTGTGGGAACTAACACTTTTTGTTAGGGATTCAAAGAGGGTTGATTATAAGCTTTTGGGACAAGTTCAAAATCTAAAAACAATAATTGCCCAATCAAATTTTTGGATTAACTTGTCGTTTTGCTGTTCTCATAAAAAACTATTTTATAGAGATTTTTTTATGGTTTTTGAAGCAAGTTCTGCTAAATAAAGCAAATAGTGTTACCAACGACTTGAGAAGAGATTGGTCTCATCCCAGGACCAATCAATTGATAATTATGAAGGATATAAAATCTTTTTAATCATACAGAAAACCCTTATTTATTCTAATGACTATTAGGTTAATATTATAACATTACATCATTGATACGATACTTTTGGAAGTTGCAGTGTGATGATTCAAAGAAATTCATTTGCGATTGATGCTAGTTGTTGCTCAAGATCCCAGTTCTCCGGTCTTTGGTCCGGTTCTTTCCAGGCGTATCCACTCCGTTCCCATTCTTTTCGCCAGTTTCTTATTCCTGCAAGTGAGCTGTCTTGATATCCAAATTCGCATCCACAACAAGAACAATATGTGAAATCCGGAGATTTCCCATCTGCGCCCCAAGGAAAATATCCAGCGTTAAACCCACAAATTCGACAACGGGAATATGTTTTCATTTTATTTTTTGCATCAAAAAGTGATTTGCTGTTTTGAGATCGTATTAAATTACAATTGAATTTTCTCTTCTCCAAAATTTCATGAACTAAATTAACATGCGTCAAGGAAATATTTTGAATTAATGACGGGAACCCTAATCTACTTATTAAATGACCATCGATATAACCTTTATCTTTCAAATAATTTAGTTCGTTCAAAACACGATGATGATTCCCTTTTGTATAATTTTTCGTGAGATCCCTCAGAAATACATTAGCAATTAAAGGTATATTGATATTTTAATAAAATATTAGATAAATTTCTATCTGAATTCATGTTAGTTTGACGATTGTAAATTATGCAACTTTCGTGAATTAGTACTTAGGCGGCCATCCCAGCCCGTGCTGATAAATAAAAAGCCGATTAATGGTGCTTGAACTTTTCAGAGAACGCTATATAAACGGGTTTATGAGAAAAATTGTTTTCGCAATCAATATTACCACTGATGGATATTGCAGCCACACGGACATGATTGCAGATGAGGAGTTGCACAGATACTTCACTCGCCTACTGCATAGTGCGAGTCTCCTCCTCTACGGTCGGATCACGTATCAACTGATGGTGCCATTTTGGCCCGATGTCGCTAAAGATCAATCGATGCCAAAGGCAATCAATGAGTTCGCTCGAGTGTTCGACTCGCTCGAAAAAATCATTTTCTCCACCACATTGAAACATGTTGAGGGAACAAACTCGAGACTTGCGCATACAGACCTTGCGGAAGAGGTGCTCGCATTGAAGCAGCAACCTGGAAAAGACATTTGCGTGGGCAGTTTGAGTATTGCGTCCCAACTTTCGGAACGCCATTTAATTGACGAGTATCGTTTCGTGGTTCATCCGGTTGTTGCCGGAAAAGGACCGCGGTTATTTGATACCATGAAGCTGCAGGAAACGCTTAGGCTTGACTTTCTTGGTTCGGAAACTCTTCAATCCGGTGTAGTAGCTCTTCATTACAAAAAATATACGTCAAATATGAGTTAGGTGGTTTAAAATATAAAATTATAATAGAATGTAAAGGCTATCTCTGTTGATAAAATCGATACATTCAATTATAAGAGAACTCATCAATAAGAAACATAAATGGAAGAGTCTTTGTTGAAGGAATCAAATTGAGGAAAAATAGAAAATAATTAACAAAGATGAGCCGATTTTTTTCAGAATAAGTTTCAGGGGAATACTGTCACTGTACAAACTTAAGTTAAAATGTATCAGAAGTAGTAGTTCTCACAACGATTCAACGTGAGAAGTACGTAAGAAAATCCTAGGTCAATTTTTCCGTAAAAAAAAATAGATGTGGGAACTACTGCAAGTTACGATTTTTACGAACCAATTTTAAAATTGTAGGAATTCATACTTTTGGAAAATACTCTTCCCATTTTTTTAGGCTGAACTCAATTACTTAAGGTTTTCAAAGTAAGGTTCGCAATGTGATTTTTCTAAGTC
Organism: Leptospira noguchii serovar Panama str. CZ214; assembly: GCF_000306255.2. Lineage (GTDB taxonomy): Bacteria > Spirochaetota > Leptospiria > Leptospirales > Leptospiraceae > Leptospira > Leptospira noguchii. Next base: position 350,304 of record NZ_AKWY02000021.1, on the reverse strand, counting down.
GTACCGAAGGTTATTAGAAACACCACAAAATTCTTTACTTTAAGACAACAACTTAAGATATTGGATCAAATTATCTAATAAATTAGATTTTTTTTTCGTTTTGTTGTAAGTTTTTTACGGGAAGGGCCAAATGAAATCCAGATCTTTAAGAATATCTTTATGGATTCTATGTTTTGTAGTTTCATTTTCTTTGTTTTCAGAAACCAAACTTTTGAACGTTTCCTACGATCCGACTCGGGAATTGTATTCGCAAATCAATAAATTATTTATAGCGCATTGGAAAAAACAAACCGGAGAAGATTTAGTCATTCATCAATCCCACGGGGGTTCCGGTAAACAAGCAAGGGCAGTCATCGATGGACTAGAAGCGGATGTAGTCACTTTGGCGCTTGCACACGACATAGAGATAATTGCCGAAAAAACAAAACTTCTTTCGACCGATTGGGAAAAGTTACTCCCTTATCAAAGTTCTCCTTATACTTCTACAATTGTATTTTTGGTTCGAAAAGGAAATCCAAAAGGGATTAAGGATTGGGACGATCTTGTAAAACCGGGGATAGGAGTAATTACTCCGAATCCTAAAACCGGAGGAGGGGCACGTTGGAATTATTTAGCTGCCTGGGGTTATGCAAAAGAAAAATACGGATCGGAAGAAAAGGCAAAAACATTTATGAAAAGCTTATATTCAAATGTTCTTGTATTAGATTCGGGTGCGAGAGGTTCTTTGACTACTTTCGTTCAAAGAGGAATTGGAGACGTTTTAATTTCCTGGGAAAATGAGGCTCATTTGGCGCTTCAAGAAACCGCAAAAAATCCAAACGTAGAAATTGTATTTCCATCTGTAAGTATTTTGGCCGAACCTTCTGTTGCGGTCGTAACTAAAAACGCTGAAAAACACAATACCTTAAAAGTCGCTGAAAATTATCTGAAATTTTTATATTCTCCGGAAGGTCAAGAAACGATTGCAACAAACTACTACCGCCCCACCGATAAAAAAGTAGCGTCTAAATATAAAAGTATATTCAAAAATTTGAAACTGTTTACTATTCGAGACGTAGCAGGTTCTTGGAAAAACGCTCAGGAAAAACATTTTTCTGACGGAGCCATTTTTGATAAGATTACTTCAAAATGATGAATAAAAAAATCTTGGATTTTGAAAAGAGAAAACGTGGCCAGTTTTAGGACAAAACCTTATGGAAAAACTACTTTTGGTATTACGTTAGGCGTAACTGTAACCTACTTGAGTTTGATAGTTATCGTTCCGTTAGGCGCTCTTTTTTTAAAAAGTACTGGGATTGGTTGGGAAGGTTTTTGGAAATTACTTACTCACGAAAGGATTTTAGCTGCTCTCTATTTAAGTTTTGGAGCGGGGGCGACGGCAGCGGTTATCAATTTGTTCATCGGATTTTTATTTGCTTGGGTATTAGTACGTTATAATTTTCCTGGAAAGTCCTTACTCGATTCTTTAGTGGATCTTCCGTTTACTTTACCAACTGCGGTCGCCGGAATTGCACTTACTACTATTTATACTCCGAACGGAATCATTGGAAAATTTTTTGAACCGTTTGGAATTAAAATTGCATATACTCCGATCGGGATCGTAATCGCTCTCGTATTTATAGGTTTCCCTTTTGTAGTCAGAACTGTTCAACCGGTTTTAGAAGAGTTTCCTAAAGAACTAGAAGAATCTGCCTATTGTTTAGGAGCAAACCGCTGGCAGATATTTAGAAGAGTCATTTTTCCAGAGCTTATTTCCCCTCTGGTTACTGGAGCCGCGATGGCGTTTGCGAGAGGAATCGGAGAATACGGTTCCGTAGTGTTTATATCTGGAAACCTTCCCGGTAAAACTGAAATTCTTCCTTTGTTGATTGTTACCAAACTGGAACAATACGAATACGAAGAGGCGACCGGAATTGCGTTTATAATGCTCGTAATTTCATTTAGTATATTATTATGTATTAATGTTATTCAAGCAGTCGCTGCTAGGAGAAGTAAATGAAACAAGAACCGTTAATCGTTCGAAGTTTTCTTATTGGTATCGTTTTTTTTCTCACTGGTCTTATTTTGATTCTTCCCATTTATACCGTTTTTTATGAAGCTTTTTCTAAAGGTTTTGACGCATATTGGGAAGGTATTCTGGAACCAGATACCATTTCTGCTTTTAGGTTGACTCTTTTGGTAATCGGAATTGCTGTTCCTTTAAATACTATTTTCGGAATTTTTGCCGCCTTCTCGTTGACTCGCTTTGAGTTTCCGGGCAAAAGCTGGATACTTACGATTATAGATTCTCCGTTTTCGGTTTCACCCGTTATTTCCGGTTTGATTTTTATTCTACTTTTTGGAAGACAGGGTTGGTTTGGTCCTTGGTTGGAGGAATTAGATTTCAAAATTGTATTCAATACTCCTGGACTTGTGATCGCTACGATTTTTATTACTCTTCCTTTTGTGGCAAGAGAACTCATTCCTTTATTGGAAGCAACAGGAATGGAAGAGGAAGAAGCGGGACTTCTTTTAGGAGCCTCTCCAATTAAAGTGTTTTTGAAAATTGTTGCGCCCGGTATCAAATACGGACTGTTATACGGAGTTATACTTTGTAATGCGAGAGCTATGGGAGAATTTGGTGCGGTTTCTGTTCTTTCCGGACATATCCGAGGTCAAACGAACACGTTACCATTACAGATTGAAGTACTTTATAACGAATACAATTCTGTAGCGGCTTTTTCGGCGGCTTCTCTTCTTGTATTTTTATCTTTAATCACTCTAGTTGCAAAACAGATCTTAGAAAGAAAAATCAAAATCGTAAAGAAAGAGGAATTTCTTCAGGAGGAGGTATAACGTGGGAATTGAAGTTAAGAATCTTGTAAAACGTTTTGGAAATTTTACTGCTATCGATGATCTTTCTTTAGATGTTCCTTCCGGAGAGTTAGTCGCTCTTTTAGGTCCTTCCGGTTCCGGTAAAACCACTTTACTTAGAATCATCGCTGGTCTTGAGGACGCAGACAAGGGGCAGGTGATTTTTGAAGGCAGAGAAGTAGGTAAAAAGAACGCCAAAGATAGAGGTGTGGGTTTCGTATTTCAACATTATGCGTTGTTTAGACACATGACAATTTTTGAAAATATTGCATTTGGTCTTGAAGTAAGAAAAAGATCCGAAAGGCCGAGTAAGAATGTGATTAGAGATAAGGTTATGAGTCTTTTAAAACTCGTTCAACTTGAGAATTTTCACAATCGTTATCCTTCTGAACTTTCCGGAGGTCAAAGACAACGGATTGCACTTGCGAGAGCACTTGCTATTGAACCTCGTTTTTTACTGTTAGACGAACCTTTTGGTGCATTAGATGCTAAGGTTAGAAAGGAATTGAGAAATTGGCTTAGACGTCTTCATGATGAAATTCATATTACGAGTGTTTTTGTGACTCATGATCAGGAGGAAGCACTCGAGGTTTCTGATAAGGTGGTCATTCTTAGGTCTGGTAAGATAGAGCAGGTAGGAACTCCGGACGAGGTTTATAATCATCCTAAAAATTCGTTTGTGTTTCATTTTTTGGGGGACGTAAATTTGTTTCACGGAAGGGTTCAAGGAGGACAAACTCAACTTGGAGAAATTAAAGTAGATACTCCGGAACATTCCGAAATTGAAAACGCTTCTGCAGTTGGTTACGTCCGTCCATATGATGTGGAAATTTTAAGAGAACCGATCGAAGCGCAGACGATCCCGGCCGAAATTCAATACATACATTCGACTGGTAGAAATGTAAAGGTAGATCTTAAACGTTTAGATACCGGAACTATTTTGGAATCACAACTCAATTCTTCCGAGTTTCAATCTCTCAATCTACTTCCCGGTGAAACTGTTCATATCCGTTTTAAAAAGGTAAAGGTTTATGTTGAGGATTATACAATTTAACCGATCTGTCGGCTTGAGTTGTTTCGCTTTAATTTTTAGATTTGGTTTTTGTAATCAACTTCAATTTTTTAAGTAGTGAGTTGATCCAAAAGACGAATTGAGTTATACCTTTACAAATAGGGTGTAGTGTTTTGCTGATATTATATAACAGAATGATACTTAATATTTTGCACTCAAATGAGCTTTTGCAATAAAAATTCGAGATGCTCTGTTTTTTAGTTTATAAAATGTAATTTAAGAGATTCTAATTTTATGAAAGTAGAATATTGATTTTTATGGATTTTATAAATTTTGAGGTAAATTCCTGTTTTTAGAAAACCTGAGCGAATCCGGCTGTTAGAGGCAGCCGGACCGGCTCTCAGCTCTGGTCAATAAATTGTATATAAGAACGTTATACAACATATCGTCGTAGATTTCAATTTAGAACGCGATCCATAGAGAGCGTTCTGCTTTAGTTTCCCCGCGTCGATTCCTTTCGCGTTATACTGAACTCACGTTAAACTAGTGTTGGAACTCTACAGAAATTTCAGTAGAACAAAGTCCGTTTAAGCGATGTAATTTGTGGGAACTCTCACTTTTGTCAGGTTTTAGCTGGATGATTGATTTTTTCTAAATTTAACGTAAATTTTATATAAGGAATTCATTTTTCTGAAAAAGTTGGGGTCTGAACTTTATAGAACGATTCTAAAATGAGGAAACTGATACAAAAAGTAAATGTTTAAAAATTTGTAATGTGACTTAAAATGTGGGAACTACCGCAGATTACGGTCTTACGAACCAATTTAAAATTGTAGGAACTTATTAATTTAAGAAAATTCTTTCTCATTTTTACGCCCTGTGCTCACGTTAAATTTAACGTAAATTAGATGTAATAAGTTCGTTTTATAAAACCTGGTTTTACTGTAAAAATAATTTGTGGGAACTCTTACAAGTTCAGGTTTTACAGTTAGACTTTGAAAATGTGGGAACTCTTATGAATTTGAATCGCAAAGGACGAATGTTTAAAAATTAGTAATGTGACTTAATTTGTGGGGACTACTACCACTTTTGTTAGGTGATTATTTATTTTTATACAACTTTTATAAAATTAAAAAAGAATGATTGTCTAAACAAATTTTGCATAAAATCGTTATTTGGCGACTTTTATTGAATTAAAAATTTATATTGTAAGAGTTTTTTTGTAAATAGTCAACTAACTATATTAAAGATTTGTAACGCAAATTCCACTTGCTGCCAAAGTTTTTGTTAAACTAGATAAAGCGCCTCCATTAAAATTAATCACTAAACTCTCGGTTAGAGTTGTTTCATTGGTTGTGGAGGTCCAGAATGTAGTATTTGCTGGAAAGTTTGGAAATGCGGCTGGAATGGCAGGATTCCCAGTACCGGAATGATCTAAAATACTTAATAATTCGTTTGCATTAGGTAGTCTCCAGTTGTTTCTTCCTGCAAATACTGCTACGTTTAAGTTATTACATCCATTGAAAGCGGATTGTCTATTTCCTGAAAATAAAACCCCCGCTGTACAATTTACATTTGATTTTCCTAATGCACATTTGGACCAAAGTAGTTTCGAGTTTTGATCTGTAACCGTTCCGTTACCGTTGTCTAAAAACGAAAAGACGGGTGACGGATTTCCGGAAACGCAGCGTAAAAATACGTTCGCACCTACTTTTACAAATGGCTGAGCAGGAAGCCCTAACGTTAAAAAATCAACAGCCCAAATCTCCGCCACGTTGAGTGGATAAGTAGTGTTTGTCATATAGAGATTATTGATAATATCCGCATTTGGAAATTGTACATTTTCGGGATGAGTCGGGTTTGTAGAATAACGATAAAGGCTCATAAATTCTTTAAATTCTGGAATCCTCCAATTGGTTCTGCCCGCATAACCGTTTCCTCCGTTTCGGTTATTTAGGTCAGAACAACTACCGGGTCCTCCCACGTTAGTCGCCGTATCCCAATCTATTGCTGTTGCGGCTCCTAAAGCACAAGTAGGTCCGTTTTGACCTTCGGGACAACTTTTCCAGACAAGCCCTCGTATATTGTCTAAGGTAGTATAATCCGTTCCATATTGTGAATGTTGTGTGGGGCCCGTGAAAGAACGAGAATTTGGAGTGTTTAAAAATTCTCCGTCTTGACCGCTGTTTAAACACGCAGTGATTACTCCGCCAGGTGTCCAACATTGAGTTTGTCCCGTATCACTAATCGCGCTTAAATTAAAATTAGGGGCTGGTGTGACGGTGATTGGTGTGTTGTTAGAAGTTGTTGTCTGAGATTCCTCGCTTTCGTTTGTACTGGGACTTAAAAAATACCGTAGGATTGCAAACGGAGGTTCTGGTTTATCCGGAGGACCTACCATACAGCTAGATACTATAGAAAAAAATAAAAATGCAGATTTTATATTCATAAAAATAGATCGGATCCAAGCGCTATAGAAGCTGGAATTGTAACGTATCAATTTTTATAAAACAACTCAATTTATCGAATGAGACAGATTAAATGATAAATTTGTATTCAGATTCAAAACGATTGTTTTGTGAAAAATATTTGAATGATGGATTTGAAATTTAAACTTTTATAAAATCTAAAAGATAATCATCTAATCAAATTTTTGCATAAAATCGTCGTTTTGCGGCAATCAATCAATAAAGAATGAAAAAACTATTTTATAGAGATTCTTAAACCTAAGTTGATTGATTTTTATATATTTGTTATGAAGTCGGGGTACCATGAGTTTGTCTCAAAAGTTGGAATATAGTATCCGCTTAAAAAACATACTCGGCTTTCTAAATGATGGGATTTAGATGTGGTGGATTTGTTTTAAAATTCGTAATATTCTATTTTATAGAAATTAGTAAAAGTAGATTTTTTAAGACTAACTCGGATGTATGAAAATAATACTAAAAGTTAACAATCGATTTAACAAAGATATAGTTTTCTAACAAAACAAATCCAGTATAAGTATTATTTTTATACATCCAAATAGTAAGTAAAAATTTTTTATTCAATCGAATTTATAAGAAGCGCCGAATAATATCGCAGGTACGTCCGATTGTAAAGATTGAGAATAGTTTAATATTCGAATGTCGCTCGGGCCAAACGCGGAATGTAATACCGCCCAGTTGTTTCCTGGATCTGCTGTAATTTTTTTGGCAAATAAATAATTAATTGCAAGGTCAAAACTCCATTTCCCAGAAAGAAAACTCAATCCCAGAGTTGCCAGTTGTTGGACCATAATCCCTGCTTGTAAAGCGCTGATTCCTTCGGAACGCACCACACCTGTATTATAACGATAACCGCCTCTATAAATAAAAGAATCAGACTTATATTCTATTCCTATTGCTCCCGCCCAAGCGTCGTGATACGCTATGTTTTGGGTGATTGTATTTGTTTTCCCTAAAAAAGTTGGAAACCAAGGATCTTCTAATCTTTGTTTAAACGTTTGATCGTAAGAGTTGTAATTGTAATATAAAAAATCTAAACCGATTTTTAGAGATTCGTTTCCAAAAGAAAAACCTAATCCGTGTTTTTCGGGAAGATTAAAAGTAGCAGAAACTCCGGTTCTTCTGTAATTATTGACGTCTCCAATTCCTATCTGCATTCCGCCGTCTAAAGGGAGAATACTTCTGGTTTGGTAGGAATACGCAATTCTAAACAGTTCCGTAAATAGATAAGAAAATCCGAATATTCCTCCCATAGAATACGCGTTTCTACTTTTATAATCGAAACCCTGACCCGGAATTTCCAAGGTATGTGTAATATCGTAAAATTTTTGATTGGCGATTTGTTTGGAATAGATCATTTCGATTCCTGCACCGACGGAAAAATTTCCGAATCGATATGCTAGAGCGTTAGTAGCTTTTACTACATAAAATGTAGTGGATAAATCTTCTTTAATCTTTTTTGAATCTCCAATTGGTCCGGGAACGTCCACCCCCGACCAATCTCTCAGAGATTGAGCGTTTGGAGTCAATCTGAGTATTCCGTTTACCTGACCACTTCCTCCTCCCGGAACATAAATCCCAACTCCGTAGCTCAATCGATCTGTGAGCGGAAGTGTCAAACCGAAGTAAGGTAAGGGCGCAAGAATATTATAATTTTGAGAATTATGATACTCGATTTCTGGATTGGTATCCGCGAATCGATCCTTATATTGAGAACGAATGTATGGGAGTCCAATTCCAAACTCAAGTCCACCTTTAGGATTGAGAACTAAATTTGCTGGATTGGTTGCTATATCCATTGGAGAGCCTCCAATTGCAAGATTGACCCCCGCCATGCCCGCATATCGAGCGTTATGAGAAGGTTGAAATACTCCCACGCCGAACAACGAATTTACGGATATGAACCCGATCCAGATAAAAAATAAAATTTTAAAATAGAATCGAAATGCGATTTTCGTTTTTTGCATGTGTAACACTTTATAAGATTTGAATTTCTGAAAAGTTATTTTTCTTTTCACATTTCGGAGGTTTCGTAAAGTTTGTGACTCCAATGAGGAAAATTGAATGCAAAATTTTATAAAATATAGATCCGTAACAGACGTTTATGCGGATCAGGTTATACAGGATTACTTTCAATCTGATAATAAAGATAAACTAAGAAGTTTAGCTTTATTCAATATTCTAACGCAGAACTTAGGACCTATACCGGCGGAACTTCCTTCTTACTTCAAGGAATACTTTGAAAAAACCAGTGTTCTTCCAGAGTGGGCAGATCTTAAAAAAATTCAAATTGCGGAACGTGTCTTTGCTACATACGGACCGCAGATACTCATGATTTTATGTTGTAAATCTCTTCCTATGGCTTATACCTGCGGCAACGGAGCGGAAGTGCTTGTTTATACGGGACGACTTGTGGAAGAAAACGGTTCCACACAAAAAGTATTTAGAAGACTGATGGAAACTACACAATTTGTAGTTTCTGTTTTAAAAGAAGGAGGTCTTTCTCAAGGAGGAGAAGGAATCAGAGTCGCACAGAAAGTAAGACTGATGCATGCTTCGATTCGTCATTTTATTTTGGAATCGAATCAATGGAAAGAAGAATGGGGAAAGCCGATCAACCAACAGGACATGGCTGGGACTTTACAGTCTTTCTCTAGTCTCATTTTAGAAGGTTTGACTTTTTCTGGAATTACGTTAGACGAAGAGGAAAAAGATTCTTACATTCACCTTTGGAAAGTTGTGGGTTATATCTTAGGAGTACTTCCTGAATTATCTCCCAATACGTACGAAGATGCTTATGCTCTTGGGCTTTCCATCTTTGAAGATCAAAGAAAAAAATCGGAAGCGGGAAAGGTTCTCGCAAAATCTCTGTTAGATTTTATGGAATATATGGTTCCAGGTAACTTGATGGACGGTGTTCCTTTGTATTTTCTTCAGAAATATTTAGGTAAAGAAAATTGTGAAATTTTAGAACTTCCTTGGGAAGAAAAAGAAATTCTAGGGGAAATCCTAGAAAAAGTTATCTCCGGTTTCGATAAGACACTAAGCGAAAACGATCATTTCCAAAAACTTGCCGCGCATTTTTCATCCAAACTGATCTTAGGAATGGATAATTTTTATTATAAAGGTAAGAAGGCTAAGTTTGAAATTCCACCTTCTTTAAAAGGAAACTGGGGAGTATAAAAATCTTATGGGATTCTTGGAAAAATTTTTAACGGACCCTTATTATTTAGGAAAGTTCACACTTCTTGAAAACGTATTTTTACTGATCGGAGTAGTTTTTTGGGCATACGTTTATTTTGCGTTAATCGTGGATTCGAACCGTAAACAGTTTGTGGAAATGCCCGTATTTATCGCCTGTGGGAACATCGTCTGGGAATTTCTTTGGGGATTTGTCATCCAAGAAGACATGGGAATTGTTTTGAATTGGGGTTATAAACTTGCGTTTCTTTTGGACGTTGTAATTTTTTACAACGTGTTTAAATACGGACAAAAACAGTTCAAAATTTCTATTAGTACATTAGAATATAGAATTTTACTTTTGGTCTTGTTATTGTCTTGGGGGGCTCTAATTTATACTTATTACGTCAATCGATACGATCTTTTTACCGGTTCTAATTCCGCCTATATACTCAATCTATTCATTTCCGCAATGTATCCGGTTTTATTTTTATCTATGAACGACAATCGATTATTTTCTTATCCGATTGCGTGGTGTAAATTTTTAGGAACCGTATTTTTTACCGTGTTTTTGTTTCTCTATTTTCCAAAAGAGTATTTTGTTTTATGTCTTGGAATATTGGTTTTTATAGCGGACGCTTATTACGTTTATCTATTTGCAAAAACCAGAAAGTAATTTATAAAAATGTCAATTAGAACTGAGACTTCTTTCCATAAAAAGGAAATCCTATTAGAGGATCACGTTTCTACGATTTACAGAGGAATTTTAAAAGGTGAATCCGAAACTAAAATTCTTAGGATACAAAAAGAAAAAACTCGGGAAGAAGATTCGTTTTATTTTTTGAACGAATATGAAATTGGTAAACTGATTTCAGACGATCATATTCTAAAACCGGAACGTTTTATAAAAATTCAGGATCGGTACTGTCTCGTTTATGAAAATTTAGAAAGTTCCCTTCTGTCTAATTATATTTCCAAGGTGGGTCAGTTATCGATCGAAGAGTTTCTTCAAGTAGCCATTTCTATCACTGGAAATTTGGTTCATCTACACTCGCAGGGAGTTCTTCATAATCAGATTTGTCCTAGTTCTTTTTTTTATGATAAGGATACTAAAACTTCCGTACTTGCTTGGCTTGGTTCTTCTTCTTTACTTTTAGGAGAAAAAGGAAATTTAGCGCCTTTACAAATTTCTCCTACGTTACTCGCTTATTGTTCTCCAGAAAGGACTGGTAGACTCAATCGTTCTGTTGATTTTCGTTCGGACGGTTATTCGATCGGAATTTTATTCTATCAATTTTTAACCGGAAAACCTCCTTTTGAATCGGATGATCCTTTGGAAATCATCCATGCTCATGTTGCCAGAGTTCCGGCTGCGATTTCCGAAAAAAGAAAAGAAATACCGATTCCGATTTCAAGTTTAGTGATGAAACTTCTTTCCAAGATGCCTGAAGAAAGATATTTCTCTCTCGAAACTTTATTACACGATCTGAGGATGTTAAACGATTCGATTCGTTCTCGAAAAAGTGTTTTAGAATTTATTCCCGGTTTTACGGAAAAAAAAGATAAGTTTAGAATTTCGGAAAAATTATACGGAAGAGAAAAGGAAAAAGAAATTATAGAGGAGGCAATTTCTGCGGTTTATTCCGGGGTTAAGGCGGCTATACTTATCAAGGGGAAATCCGGAACCGGAAAAACTTCTTTGATCCAAGATACAATTCTTTCTAAAGAATTAAATACATTACGAAGTTTTAAAGGAAAGTTTGAAGAAGATAAAAAGGAAATCCCTTACTTTGCTCTTAGACAAATTTTAGTCGAGTTATGCAATCATCTTTTAACTCAATCCGAATACGAAATCCGATCTTTCCGAAGAGAAATCCGTGAAAAACTAGGGGATAACATTCATCTTTTAACCCAATTTATACCGGAAATAGTCAATTTACTTGAAGTTCATTCTGTTTCGTCCGATTATCAAAGTCAAAAAGATGACCAGTTTTTATTTGTAGTCATTCTAAGATTTTTATCTTCTTGTTTCAATCGGCATAATCCCGCCTTACTTATATTAGACGATATTCAATGGGCCGATCCGGCGTCTCTTTCTCTTATTGAATTTATATCCAGACAAACCGAATGGGAAGGAATGTTGTTCGTTTTGATATGTAGAAACGAAGAAGAACATTCTGATTTTCTAAACTCTTTTCGAGAGAGAATTTTAAATTCGGAAATGCTACTTCAGGAAATTTCCTTAAATCCTTTAGACCCTATGATGATCCGAAGTTATGTGACCGATAGTTTGGATCTGCAAGAAGAGGATACTAAAAAACTTACGGAAATTCTCTATCAAAAAACAAACGGAAATCCTTTTTTTCTCAATCAGTTTTTCAACAATCTTTATGCAGAATCTTTTATACAATACCAAAAGAGTTCCGGGATTTGGAGTTTAGATTGGGATCAGATCATTAAAAAAACGGTAACCGAAAACGTATTGGATCTTCTTACGGAGGAAATTACTAGACTTCCAGAAAATACACAAAAACTTTTAAAGGTAGCAGCCTGTGTTGGAAACCTTTTTGATCTTGGAATTTTATATAAATACTTTCAAAATTCTCCAGAAATTATAGAAACTGGAATTAGAGAATGTATTAAACAAGGGATTGTAATCTATCAAGAATCTCAGGTAAGTCTTTATCCAGTTTTGCAAATATTAAAAAAAGAGAATGCAGAAGGATTAGATAAGAATAAACTTTTTGAAGGAATTATGTTCCGGTTTTCTCACGATAAAATCAATCAGGTAATCGTGGAATCAATCGTTTCCGATCAAAGAGCCGAAATTCATAAAAACTTAGCTTGGTTTTTAGTAGAATCGGATTTAGTTTCTTCTAAACAGGAGAGAATTCAGGAAATTGCAAATCACCTTGTTAAATCTCAAAAGATTATAAACTCTAAAGAAGAATTAGAAGTTTTTAATCGTTATCTTGTTCTGGCCGGAAATTTAGCAAAACTTTCTGCGGCGTTTAACACCGCTTATAACTTGTTTTTTCTTCTTAAGAAAAAAGTTACGGAAGAATCTTGGAAGGAAAGAAAGGATCAATGTATTCAGATTTATAAATCATTTGCGGAGTCTGCTTATTTTCTTTCTAAAACTTCTGAAGCCGAGAATGCAGTTCAGGTTTTACTTTCTAAACTTCACGATCGAATTGAAATCGCTGACGTTTATCTGATGCAATTGGAAGTGATGAACGCAAAAAACGATTTGGACGGCGCCTACAAGGTTGGATTAAAAGCGCTTAAATCTTTGAACGTACAATTTCCGGAAAAACCCGGGACTTCGATTCTGGTTTTGGAATTTTTAAAGATGGTCTATTATCAAAGGGGAAGAAGTCCGGAACGTTTGAAGGAAGCTAAAAAAAATCAGAACCCTTATAAGATAGAAACCATCAACATACTTACGAATATGTTGAACTATGGAAAACATTCGGATAGTAAGTTATTCGTATTCCTTTTTTTGAAACTAATGAATATCACTCTTAAGGAAGGAAATTCTCCAGTCAGTTTTTTTGGTTATGCTGGTTTTGGTTCTCTTCTTTTTGCGATGACTGGAAATTTACGGACCGCACTTAGATATTGGGATTTAGGAGAATACGTCATTCAGGTTTTTAATGCGGATCGAGTGAAAGGTAGATATTTATTTGGAAAGAATATGTTGCTTGATTTTTACAGAGTGCCTTTTTCCAAATTGACATTACTTTCGGAAGAAGCCTATGAAAAGTGTATTCAGTACGGAGACTATCTCTGGGCTGCGTTTTCTTTGATCGCACATACGATCTATCAACTTTATTCTTCTGATAATTCGGAATCATATTATGAAATTCTAACTAAAGACGTAAAACGAGCGGAACAATTGGGTTACGAAACCGTTTACGTGATAGCTGCCAGTTCCGATTTTTTAATCCGAAGTCTGGGAAATCCTTTCCGGCCGAACGTAATTTACAAAGATTTGGAAATGTCCGTGGAAACTTTTGAGCGAGAAGTGTTGATTCCGAATGCAAACGGAACCGCAAACACTTGGTATGCAGTTTTGAGAGGAAAAGAAACGTATCTACGTGGAGAGTGGGAAGAAGGTTTAAAAATTTTTTCTCAATTTGCAAATGATTTGGAAAGATCTAGGACCATTTTTATCTATTCCGAATACAGATTTTTTAAATCCCTTCATTTGATCCGTTTGAAGGAAACTGGTAAAAAATTAAGTTTTTCGGATTTATATTTTATCAAAAGGTCCATTTCTTTATTTAAAACTTGGTCTGAAACCTTTCCGGATAATTTTGAATCGTATTGGCATATTCTAAAAGCAGAATATAATAAATATAAAAAGAACTTTGCAAAGGCCGAAGTTTTTTTCGAGTTGGCTTTGTCTTCTCTTCAAAAAAACGATAGCAACCTGAGAAAAGCGATCGTTTATGAACACGTGGGAATGTGGGAGTTTGGAAGGGAACGAAAACAATATGCCAATTATCTTCTAAAAATTGCGGAAAAACAGTATCGAACTTGGGGAGCTTCTGCGAAAGCGAATCGTATCCAAGCGATCAGACAACCAGATGAAGAGGCAGGAATTTTTTTACATACCAGAGAAGAAGCTCTTTTAGATACGATTCTTAAGTCCGCAGAAAACTTGGATCTAAGAAGTGTATTAAAATCTTCTCAATCTATTTCGGAGAGTATAGAACAAGACGAGTTATTAAAAAAATTAATGCGAACAATTATGGAGAATGCGGGAGCTACTAGAGGATTTCTGATTCTTCCTAGAGCAAGTGGATTTTATGTGGAAACTGGGCAAGATATTGAGGAAGAAAATATTTTACCCAAATCTTTGATTTTAGATTCCGCATCCGAGTTATTACCGGTTGAGATTGTATATTATTGTTATCGATCTGGGCAAAAAATACTATTAAACAATACTTCTTCCAAGGATTCTCTTCATTCCTTAAATCCATACGTAATTGAAAAACAACCCAAGTCTCTTCTTTGTTTTCCGATTACAAAACAAGGAAAAATTTTGAGTGTACTTTATCTGGAAAATCGCCTCACCTATGACGTGTTTGACGAACATAGGTTGGAAATTTTAGAGATCCTTTCCTCTCAGGCTGCGATTTCATTAGAAAACGCTAAACTATATGAAGATATTACCAGTTTAAACGCCGAACTGGAAAAAAAAGTGGAACTTCGTACTCAAGAGTTGATGCAATCCCTCAAAATCATACGAAAGGATCTTTTATATTCCAAAAAAATTCAACGTAGTATTCTTCCGGATCATCCTAATCTTCCAGGAATTCTTTATTCGGTTTCTTATCAACCTATGGACGAAGTAGGGGGTGATTTTTACGATCTATTCGAAATTCGTCCGGGTGTTTATAGATTTTTTGTGGCGGATGCGACCGGACACGGAGTCCAGGCCGCTTTGATTACTATGGCGATCAAAAGTGAATATGAACACCTTAAAAAGATCGAAAAAAATCCTTCTAATATATTAAAGGAATTGAATGTAGTAATTTTAGAAAAGTTTAAAACTTTGTACCTAACTTGTGTTGTTGCAGATATTAATGTAAACGATTATACTCTGGAATATTCTTCTGCGGGACATCCTCCTCAGATTATTTGGAGAAATGGGGAGGCTGACTTTTTACATAAAACCGGCGCGATTTTAGGCCTGAAAAAGGATTTTATATATTATTCCGAAAGTGTGGAATTAAAACCAGAAGATAGAATTTTTCTTTTTACGGACGGAGTTTACGAACAATTTAACTCAAATAAAAATGAATTTGGAGAAGAACGATTTTTAGATTCTATCCATTCTTCCAGCTCGTTAAATCCAGAAGATCAGATTTCCAAAATGCAAAAGGATTTAAATTTGTTTTTACAAGGGGCGCCGATTCAGGATGATTTTACTTTAATCGCAATTGAAGTATTTTAAGTCTGTCTAAGATCTGTCGAGCGCCAATAGAAGTGAGACGCTGAGTTCTCGAGCGCCAATAGAAGTGAGACGCTGAGTTCTCGAGCACCAATAGAGGCAGATGTTTTAGTTTCATAAAAATGTTGAGAACTCTTACATTTGATAAAAGAATAAGATTTAGAAATAATGAATTCTGTGGCAACGAACACATTTTTAAGAAACTTTGTTTGAGAAATTTTCTTTTACTAAAATGACGTTTACTTTTCAAATCAATCTATATGAATCCTAAAATTTCAGAAATTAGAAAGAGTTATACGTTGTCCTCTTTAGAGTTAGAAGATGTAGGAGACGATCCGGTACTATTTTTTCAAAAATGGTTTGAGGAAGCCGTTTCCTCGGAAGTATTGGAAGCAAACGCGATGACTCTCGCAACTGTTACTCAAGACGGAAAACCGGACGCTAGGATCGTTCTATTAAAAGGAATTTTGAAGGAATCGTTTCTGTTTTATACTAATTACGAAAGTAGAAAAGGAATGGAACTGGAAGAAAACCCAAATGTTTGTCTCGTTTTCTTTTGGCCTGAATTGGAACGTCAGGTTCGTATCGAAGGGGACGTAACTAAAGTTTCTAGAGAAGTTTCTAAAGAATACTTTCATTCAAGGCCTAGAGAATCTCAGATAGGTGCGTTAGTGTCTCCCCAAAGTCAAAAAATTCCTGATCGTAAATTTTTAGAAGAACGTTTTCAGAAATTTACCAATCAATACTACAATAAAGAAGTGGATCTTCCGAATCATTGGGGAGGTTATGCGGTTTATCCTTATCGGATCGAGTTTTGGCAAGGACGTTCCAGCCGTTTACACGATAGAATTGTGTTTAAAAGAAACACGTCCTCTTCTTGGGAAAAATTTAGAGTCGCTCCCTGATTATATTTTAATTTTAGAATATTCTTTTTGTTTTAACCGTTTGACTTTGGAACCTTCCTTTATTTTTTAATAAACGTTTTAATTGCTAATTTTTCAACAATTCTTATATTTATAAAATAAATTTTTAATTTTTTCTTGATTTGAACAATTCGTATATTAAAAAGTTTGTAGGTCTATTTTGTTATGCGACATGTAAAATATTTACCATTTCTATTTGTGACGTTTTTTTTATTCCACTGTCTGAGGCCCTGTAATTGTCCGGATAACGACGATGCGGACGGGATTGCGGTTTTATTTGCTACGTATTTTTTAAATCCGCCTACTTCCGATGGAAGGTGTATATCTACTTCTAAAAGTTATTGTCTTGAGTTTTCAAAAATTCAATATGAAGGTACAGTTGCTGTTTTTTGTAAAAATATGGGAGGTATTTTCGAAATCGATCAATCTTGTATTCAAACAAATAAAGTAGGTCAGTGTTCTTTTAATTCTCAATCTACAAAATCTACTCAGATCAAATTTTATTATGCAACAGCTCCTCAAAATTGGAACTATTCAACCGCAAGATTAAATTGTGAAAGTAACGGAGGGGTGTTTTTATGAAATTTAAATCAAAATTATTTTTTTATTGTATGATCGTTTTTTCGATTACAACTCTGATCGCTTATGTAATTCTCCCTTGTAGTTATGGATTAGGTGCTTGTTCTTGTGAGCCGACTCGGGGAGAGACGTTTATTAGCTCTTTATTGTTTTTAACGAGTAATTCTGAAAAAACATCCTGTCATAGTATTACAGATTCTGTATGTTATGAAAATTTTTATTCCGATTCGTTTTCGATCTTATGCAAGATGTCTAATTCGGATGTCCGTTTGAATGAAGTCTGTTCTGATCAAAATTCGGTTGGAGATTGTTATATAGATACTTTGAAATTGACGTTCTATAAAGACGCTTATACTTTTGAAACAGCAGAAGATCATTGTAAAAATCAATTGAAAGGATTTTTTTACAAGAATAGATAAATTTTCTAAATTTAAATTTGGAGATTATTTTTATATATTAATTTTTTTAAATGTTATTTGTGTTATTTGAAATTGCAAAAAATATTTTTTTAGTAGAGTTGTTGAAAAATTCCATAGCCCAGATTAACAAAACTGTTTCAATTGACTGTTTTCATAAAACAGAAATGGATGGAGGATTCATTTTTAACAACTATAGTTTTTTAAAATATTTCATTTTAACTGTATTTCAAATCAAATTTTATCTGTGATGAGTGTTAGGATGCGAAGTGGTCGCCTGATCGATCGTAGGCGATAGCCTTATAACTTTTTCCGTAAGAAAAAGTTATGCCGAAGACCTTTTTCGTGTAACAAGCCCGGCCTGCGTCTTTTTAATTTTTTGTTTGATGAATTTTATCTTTGGTGCAGGAGCACCCATAATACTTTAAAAGAAAATTGAATTGAATTTTTAGATCCAAAAATGTAAAAGATAAGCGCTTAAAACGATCGTATAACCTAAACTTAAAAAGAAACCGATCTTGATGGGTTGTGTATGGGTTTTATATCCGGAAAGAAATATATGAAGCGATAAAAATCCGACCGCGACCGTTTCCACGATCAAGGTTGTTATGACCGGTGGTTGTGGTCCAAAAAATAAAATTAAAATTGCGGGAAGGATTCCTAAAAAACTCATAAACGCTCCTGAAGTGATCCACATCATTAGGATCAATCTGGATTGTCTTTCTTCCGGATATTGAAAAAAACCTACGGCGGCTCCTACGATCAATTGATGGATCAAACCGTGTAGAGTATAAATGATTCCCGATACGATCAAAATGGTTTCGGCAAAATGAATATGTTCAAATGAGTCCAATTGAATTTCTCTTTTTCAGATCTGTTTTTTCAAAACATAAACGGAGCGGTTTGTTCCTCAATCAAAATTCATGTTGACCCTAACTTTCTAAAAAAATGATATAGTGAGCTAAAAAAACGAAATCGAGTTTTACATGGATCAAAATTTATGGGCGCCTTCCTCCGATCGAATTGAGTCTTCTAATATAGTTCGATATTTAAAATTTCTCAAAGAAAAAAAGAATCTTTTTCTTTCTACGTTTGAAGATCTCAGAGTTTGGTCTGTAAATGAAATCGGATTATTTTGGGAAAGTATTTGGGAATTTTCTGAAGTTGTACATAGCCAAAAATACGATCTTGTATATCAAAGCGGATCGAATTTTACCGACTCCAAATTTTTTTCGGGAGCGAAACTGAACTTTGCGGAAAACCTTCTTCGTAGAACCGATTCTTTTCCCGCGTTGGTTTATAGAAGTGAGGACGGCTTTAGAAGAGAAGTAAGTTATGCGGAATTGCGCTCTTACGTAGGTGCAATCGCAAAGGATCTGAAAAAAAGAGGAGTGGTTCCTGGAGATAGGGTCGTGGGTTTGATGCCTAATGTACCTGAAACTGTGATCGCAATGTTAGCCGCTACTTCTATCGGAGCGATTTGGAGTTCTTGTTCTCCAGACTTCGGCGTAAAAGGGGTTTTAGATCGATTTGGCCAAATTGAACCTAAAATTTTATTTACCACAGATTTATATTCTTTTAAAGGTAAGGATTTATCTCTTGCAGAAAATCTAAATCAAATTCTTGAATCTATTCCTTCTATAGAAGCTGTTATTGTATCCGATTATAAAAATGGGATTTTACATTTTAAAAATCGAACAGTGACAGTTCTTCCAAAAGATTATCCTCAAAAGAACATTCATTTTTTTGAAACTATTCTTCTCGAAAACGAAGGAAGTCAGCTCGAATTTTATCAGACAAGTTTTGATCATCCGATTTATATTATGTATTCTTCTGGAACGACTGGACTTCCCAAATGTATGGTTCAAGGAGTTGGAGTATTTATCAATCATTGGAAAGAATTAGCGCTTCACTGCGATTTAAAACCTGGAGAAAGAATTTTTTATTATACTACGTGCGGTTGGATGATGTGGAATTGGCTTGTAAGTTCCTTGTCGATTGGAGCCACCTTAGTGCTGTTTGACGGAAATCCTTTTTTTCCCACAGAGGAGATTTTATTTCAGATTGCTTCCGAAGAAAAGATAAACGTATTTGGCGTAGGAGCTAAGTATATTCTTACATTAGAAAAATCTAAATTTCAACCCAAGAACCTTGACCTTTCCTCTATAAGAACCGTATTGTCTACTGGTTCTCCTCTTACTACATCCGGTTTTAGATACGTATATCAAAATTGGAAAAAGGATCTTCAACTTTCTTCTATTTCGGGAGGAACGGATTTAAACGGATGTTTTGCATTGGGAAATCCGATTTTGCCAGTTTACGAAGGAGAAATACAATGCAGAGGCCTCGGAATGGACGTGGAGATTTGGAATGAATCTGCAAAATCCGTAATAGAACAAAAAGGAGAGCTTGTGTGCAAACAACCTTTTCCTTCTATGCCTCTTTATTTTTGGAAAGATCCTGAAGGAAAAAAATATAAGTCTGCTTATTTTGAATCGTATCCTTCGGTTTGGTGCCACGGAGATTTTGCGGAATTAAAAAAGAACGGGGGACTTGTGGTTTATGGAAGGTCAGATGCAACTCTCAATCCGGGTGGTGTAAGAATTGGAACCTCCGATATTTACGGTTTGATTGAAACTTTTTCAGAAATTGCGGACTCCGTCATCATTGGTCAAGATTGGAAAGAAGACGTAAGAATCGTATTGTTTTTGAAAATGATTCCTGGAAAAAAATTGGAAGATTCTCTCGTTCAAACTTTAAAAAGAGAAATTAAGGAAAAAATTTCTCCGAGACACGTTCCTTCTAAAATACTTGAGGTCGCGGATATTCCCTATACGATCAATATGAAAAAAGTAGAAATCGCTGTCAAAAAAACGGTACAAGGAGAACCGGTTACAAATAAAGAGGCCTTGAGTAATCCGGATAGTTTAGAATATTATAAAAATATTTTAGAATTGAAAGAGGATTAGGAACAAATTATGTATTTTATATGAAGACATATGAATTGTATTTATTTTTGAATTTTTTCGATAAAGAACTTAGAATTCTCTGTCCTAACATCGGAGCAGATTTTTAATGATTGGTCTTTTATAGTAAATTTATAGTATTGTTGTCGTCTTAAAACGGCGAAGTCATCTAGAATTTAAAAATCAAAATCCAAAAATACTTTTCAAATTTAATATTGGAAAGAGAATCTATTGTGTGAATATAAAATGTTTATTTTGTTGAGTTTGAAAAAAATTCCAGTGATCTCTATCAAATTGAGTATCGTGAATTTTTATTGCAAAGCCCTGTTTTAACGCAAAATACTGATTACTTTATTTTGTAGTTCTGAGTAAAAAGAGAAAACCAACAAACAGGAGGAATCGAAATGAATTGGATACATTTGTTTCTCATTGAAAAGAATATGCGTTTTTTTGATCAATATACTTTTAAAAAGAATCTATCTAGTCAGTTTTATTTATCATTCGATATCTTAAATTGTTTTCAAATTGGTTTTTGGAAAAAATTTGTTCTGATCGGCTCGTTTTGTATTTTATACGGATATTTTTGCTTACAAGCGGAAGAAGATACATTCAAATATTATAATTCCTCTAGACTCAAAGAAATTTTAGAAAAAGGGGAATTAAAAGTTGCAGGAGATTCTTCTTATGAACCTTTTTATATCTCAAACTCAAAGGAAGGGTATCCTGGGTTTGATTACGAATTAGGAAAAGCCTACGCGGATTATTTAGGAGTAAAGTATAAGTTCGTTTCTTATCCGGAATTTAACGAATTTGCAGAAGCGATTAAAAATAAAGAAGCGGATATTGCGTTATCCGGAATTTCCAGTAATTTAGAAAGATCTAAAAAACTAAAATTTAGTTCGGCTTATTTGGTGGCAACTCCTGCTGCTTTGATTCGAAAATCCGCCTTGCCTCCGCCTCCGGAAGGAAATATTATCACGACTCAAAGTTTTAGAAGTCTTCTGGATTTATCCGATTTGAGCGGAGTTACTTTTGCAGTTCGATCTTTTTCCAATCGCCACGAGTATCTTTTAAAGAAGTTCAAAAACAATCGAATTTTTACCTATGTAGATACATCTTCTGCTTGGGAAGCGGTCAAAAACGGAACTGCAAATTGTTTAGTCGCGGATTCATTTTATATCAAAGGTATTCTTCTTAAGGATAAATCGATCGCTTCTAATTTTAGGCCACTTTTGGAACCAGTACAAAGAGAGGATATTAGCGCGGCTTTTCCTCAAGGTGATATTTTGTTTATTAGAAATTTTGAATTCTTTTTACAAGAGTTGAGTCGGTCTGGAATTCTTCGAGAAATGGAAGATAAGTATTTTAATAAATCAGAATGGGTTCCAGCGCCATAAATATAGCTCTTTTGACTGCGTTCAATAAAAGATTTATTTTATAGAGTTTCCCTCGAATAAAAACTAAAATTCTTCCAAAATCGAACAAACTTTTTTAAAGTTTTGTTTTGAATCTGTCACTGATTGATCAAGTTGAAACAATTCTATTTTAATAAAATTGATAGATCCCGTTCTTGACAGGTTTAAGAATAGTTCCGACACTGGAAACATCTATGGGAAAAATTCAGGAACTAAGTCCGGAACTAATCAATCAGATTGCGGCTGGGGAAGTTATAGAATCCGCGCACTCCGTAGTCAAAGAGCTGATGGAAAATTCTATGGATGCAGGCGCCACCCAAGTAGATGTAGAGTCCAAAGACGGAGGACTTTCTTTATTAAGAATCGTCGATAATGGAACCGGAATAGAACCGGAAGATTTAGAACCCGCTTTAAAAAGACACGCTACGAGTAAAATTCAAGACTATAAAGATTTAGAAAGTGTATTGAGTTATGGATTTAGAGGAGAAGCCTTGGCTTCTATCGCTTCGGTATCCCGACTAACGTTAGAGAGCGGCACAAAAGAACAGAAGACGGCCTGGAAAATTCGCTCCGTTGCGGGAAAAATTTCAGAAAAAGAAGAGATCCCTGGATTTATCGGAACTAAAATACTTGTAGAAGAATTATTCTTTAATACTCCCGTTCGAAGAAAATTTTTAAAATCCATTCGTTCCGAAGATAAAAAAATCAGAGACCGAGTAATTACCCAAGCGCTTGCAAGAGAAGACGTTCGTTTCCGACTTTTTCAAGATGGAAAAGAAGTATTTGTTCTTCCGACGAGAGAAAATAAAAAAGAAAGGATCATCGATTTATTCGGTGAAAATTTTAGAGATCATCTCTTAGAAGTAAATTTAGAACGCGGAGGAATTAGGGCCACAGGTTATATCAGTGATCCGGACTTTTATAAATCCAATCGAACTGGGCAATTTATATTTATCAATGGAAGACCGATCGAAATCAAATATAGCTCCGTTCTATTAAAAAAAGCTTATGATGAGTTATTACCTCCAAACGGACATCCTTATTGTTTTTTATTTTTTGAAATTGATCCGTCCAGAGTAGATGTAAATGTACACCCTGCAAAAAAAGAAATCCGCTTTTTAGATGAAGATGGATTTAACGGGTTCTTTCTTACACTGATCCAAAAAGAACTTAGATCCAGTACTCCTGTTAGTTTTTTAGAATTGAAAAAACGACTTTTAAAACCAGTCCCTGAAACTCATTCTACAAATTCTCTTTATCAAACTCGTTCCCCTTCTTACTCGGGAAAAAGTCCGTTGCTCAGTCGTGAACTTTTTTCCGGAGTTTCTAAACAAGAAGGATTTGAGTTGGATCGAATGGGGCCGGGAGCTTCTTTGTCCGAATTGACGGATGAGAGGGTCAAACATTCTTCCTTTGTACCTAAAAAACATTTCGGAGTTTTGTTTGAAACGTTTATACTTGCAGAAGCCGAGGACGGATTTTATATTATAGACCAACATACCGCACACGAAAGGATACGATACGAAGAAGTTTTAAGAAAACTCGAAAAGAAAAATTACGGAATTCAACCGTTATTGACTCCAATTCGAATCGACGTATCTAAACAGGAACAAGAAGACATCCTAAATCGAAAAAAGGAATATGAGGAAGTTGGAATATTCTTAGATCCTTTAGGACAAGACAGCGTCGTTTTAAGGGAAATTCCTGCCTACATGGAACCAGGGCAAGAAAAAGAAATTGTACTCGATTTTTTAAATAGAACCGAAGGAAAAGAAACCGGCGAACCGGAGTTATACGATCTTATGGCCAAATGTGTGGCCTGTAGATCTGCGATTAAAAAAGGGGATCAACTTTCCGATCCTATCCTGGCAGAAATTTTAAACAGATTGAGTTATTGCGAAAATCCATCCCGTTGTCCACACGGAAGACCTACCCTAGTAAAGTTGAGCAGAGATGACCTCGAAAGAATGTTCCACAGAAAATGAAAAAGTTACCGGAAAAGAACCGGACAGAGTTGTTAGAAAATTATTTCGACAAACGTTAGTCGGAATTGTGATTCTCGTATTAGGAGTCGTTTTTCTTGCAAGAGTGTTTCCGGAACCGGTGCTCGTTGTGTCCCAGAAGTTTATAGAAATTACGGGAGTGTTTGGGGTAGGAGTGGGAATTATGCTCGCGGATTCCCTACACGTGTTTATACCCCCAGACGTATTTCTAATGCTCGCTGTGGCCGGAAAACTCAATTCAATACTTGTGATCGTTTCGGCTTCGGTTGGAAGTTTGATCGGAGGAACCGTTTCTTATCTAACGGGAAGGATTCTTTTGCCGAAGATGGAACGAATTTCTACTTTCGTAAAAAGACACGAACAAAAGTTGGAACACTATCTACATCGATACGGATTTTGGGCGGTTGTTTTGGCTGCTTTGACTCCTCTTCCTTATTCTTGGGTATCACTTGCGGCTGGGACGATGAAAATGAAATATTCTCTATTTTTTAAAGGATGTCTGTTTAGAATTCCGCGTTTTATCGTATTTTATTATCTGATTCAATTCGGATGGGTAGGCGGTGGAATATAAATTTTTCATAATATTCTAAATTTTAAAGAATACGCGAGAGTTCGTCCCCTCACGATCAGGTCGTTAGTAATCAAACACATTTATAAAATAGTAGATGTAATTTGTTAGGTTATTATCTTTTTATGTCGATAAAGTCAATACTCGCTTTGGGAATTAATTTCTGAATTTTTTTTTCTTGAGACTTCAAGGCCGGTATATCATATGAATTTAATGTGTGTAGCTTTTGCAATTTTCCAATTTCATTCGGAAGAGTTATGAGTTTGTTGTTTTTTAAATATAGTGCTTGTAGTTTTTGTAAATTTCCAATTTCCTTTGGAATAGTTTTGAGTTGATTGTCGCTTAAATATAATTCTCGTAGCTCTTTTAAATTCCCGATTTCTTTAGGAAAGTTTGTGAGTTGATTATCTCTTAAGTCTAAAGTCCGGACATCCATTGGATTTTGAAGAGCTTTGGTTAGATTGTGATAGTGACCTTTCTCTTTAGCTTGTAGTTGGTTCAAAAAACAAAGAAGGATTAAAATTCCTATTTTTTGTAAGTTCATTGTTTTCATAATTCTCGGGTCATTTAAAAAATCTTTTCTTTTTTGTCATCTACATATTGTTTCAATCATACTCTCTATTTTGTTAGAGATACTTTTTCTGAAGTAATGATCCTTTACAAAAATCAAAAGTTTAAACTTAGAGCCGGTCTCAAAACTGTTTGTAGAGAGAAAGGGTAATAATATCAATGTGAAATGGACAAATATTATTCAGAGATACCGGATGCACTTTGGAAACAAATAGCCCCATTAATCCCGAAAGAAAAGGTAAATCTGAAAGGAGGTCGCAATCGAGTACCAACACGAGTAGTAATGTCAGGTATCATCTATCGAATGAAAACAGGCTGTCAGTGGCGTGCCATTCCGAATGAGTTTGGATCAGGCCAAACTTGTCACAGAAGATTTCAAGAATGGGAACGAGCAGGAGTATTCAAAAAGATTTATAAATCTATTTTAAAATATTATGATGTAAAGAATCAAATAGCATGGGACTGGGCTTCGATGGATTCGGCAATGGTTAAAGCTCCCAAAGGGGGAGCTTAACTGGGAAAAACCCTACAGACCGTGCCAAATTAGGGGTTAAACGACATATTCTTACAGATGGAAATGGAATTCCTTTGGCAATTACGTTGACTGGAGCTAACGTTCATGACAAACACGGTGTAAAAGATACGTTGAATTCAATCCTAATATTTTCCGGAAAAAGAAGAAAGAAGCCAAAACATATTTGTTTAGATAAAGGTTATGATTTCAAAGATATAGAAGTTTTAATCAAAAGAAGAAACATTCAATCTCATATTCGGAAAAAAGGTGAAAAGCCTCTCATCGGTAAATATAAAGGAAAACCTAGACGTTGGGTCGTTGAAAGAACTAACAGTTGGCACAATCGATTCAGGGCTATCCTAATTCGTTGGGAAAGAAAATCTGAAAATTATCTTGCATCTCTTTATCTCGCAAGCTCTATCATTGCTTTTAACTTTTTTGATAGGTAGTTTTGAGACCGGCTCTTAGGTTCGAGATCAAAAAAATTGAGTTTTCGTAAACAAAAGAAAAGAATATTCTGTACTCAAAGGCAGATCTCAATTGGAAACCAATCAACCCAATCTATTTCCAAAAACAAAAGAAGAAATCATAAGAGAAAATTTGGATTTATTCGATCTTCCAATTCGTATCCATGCATTGATCGAAAACATATTACAGGGAAATATCAGAGAACAATCTTTAGTCTGTTGCCATAGCGCTTGTGATGTATGTAACGCAACCATACGAACCTGTTTTCGTAAAATCAAAAATGAACTGGAACATTTGTGAGCGATCTATTCACCAAAAAACCGATTCCACCTCTCGCTCATAAAATACGTCCTTCCAGTTTTGAAGAAGTGATCGGACAGTCTAGAGCAACAAAACAACTCGTCAATTATCGATCTCCGGTTTCTATCATCTTATATGGACCGCCTGGAACTGGAAAATCCACGTTATCCGGAATTCTATGTAGAAAATGGAATCTTCCTTTTGTGGAATACAACGCGGTTTCTATTGGAGTGGCCGAGATCAAAAAATTATTGGAAAGAGCTGAACGAGAAGGAACCATCCTTCTTTTTTTGGACGAGATCCATCGTTTTAGTGCGTCTCAACAAGATAGCCTTTTAAAAGGAGTAGAAACTGGACATTTGATATTGATCGGTGCCACAACCGAAAATCCTGCGTTTCGAATTACAAGGCCTTTATTGTCCAGGTGTCAGATTCTTAAAATAGAACCTCTCAGTTTAGAGGAGCAGTCTTCCCTTTTAGAAAGAGGAATTCAAAATATAGAATATTCTATAAATCTAAATCAAGATGCAAAGGAAACTCTGATTCGTTTTTCGGGAGGAGACGGAAGAAAACTACTTTCTAACTTAGAAGGTTTGAGTTTTAGTTTTCCCGAAAACCATACGATTTCCAAATCGGATGTGGAAGAATATTTGGAAAGTCGTGTAATCGAATACGATAAAAGTGGAGAATCTCATTACGACGTGATCTCTGCGTTTATAAAATCGGTGCGGGGAAGTGATCCGGATGCTGCGTTGTATTATTTAGCAGTTTTACTTGAAGGAGGGGAAGATCCTCTTTTTATTATGAGAAGACTGATTATTCTCGCAAGTGAAGACGTAGGAAACGCCTCTGTAAATGGATTACCTCTTGCTGTTTCCGGTTTACACGCGTTAGATGCAATTGGAATGCCAGAGGGAAGATTGATCCTTGCGCACGTAACTACTTTTTTAGCTTCTTGTCCAAAATCGAATGCGAGTTATAAAGGAATTGGAGCGGCCTTGGCTTTTGTTCGAGAACACGGAACGGAAATCAAAATTCCGAATCGGCTCCGAAACGCTCCTACCTTTCTTCATAAAAAAGAAGGAGCTTCAAAAGGTTATATATATCCACACGATTTTGGTGGATTTAAGGAACAAAATTATTTTCCGGATGAATTTTCTGAAAATCCACCTAAGTTTTATTTTCCAACTGGGAACGGGGTGGAATTAAAACTGAAAGAATATCTGGACAAGGTTTGGGAAAAAACTCCCTGGAAAAAAGGAAATTAATTATTTATCGTAGAGTTCCGGAAGAGCGACTCTGATTTGTTTAGTTTTGGATTCTGAATTTTCGGATTCAATCGGATTCCGATTTAAGTCCGAATTCTGGTGGTATGGTGCTGTGTGTTGGATCGGCTCTTCTGTTTTTTTATATTTGTATTCAGAATTGAACATTTTTTCTCCTTGGTCGTAAGACCGGCAAGGTTTAATAAATGTTTCGTTCCTTTTGGTAAAAATCTGAATCTTTTTTTAAAGAGAGAATTATAATTCGATTTAAGAATTGTGAGTAGAAGGTCACGTGAGAGTTCTCACATTTTTGAGAAATTCCGCGTCTTGGTAACAGATCTTTCATTTTTGGTACTATTTTTCTACATTCAAATAGTAAAACTTTTTTAACGAAATTCTTTTTCTAAAGCGTTTAAAACCAGATCGTTTTGCTCCGGTCTGCCGATTGTGATTCGAATCGCGTTTAGGTCGTAACTTTTTAAATCTCGTAGAATGATCCCTTGTTTTAAAAGGGAATTGGAAATTTCGGAAGAAGACTTACCTCTCTTTCTTGCAAAAAACGTAATGAAGTTTGCGTAAGAATCGATAAACTCTATACTTTGTTCTGAGGCGAATTTTTCATATCGTTTCATTTCATTCCAATTATTTTCCAGATACAATTTTACGTGAGACTCGTTTTTAAGCGCTTCCGTGGCGGCGAGGGCGGAAAGATTGGTTACACTAAAAGGAGGACGCATCTTATATAAATTGGAAATCAGTTCCCGGTTCCCAATCCCGTATCCGATTCTCATTCCACCCAATCCATAAGCTTTAGAAAAGGTACCCGTATAAAAAACGTTCGGAAAAAGATCGGTAACCTCCTTAGCAGGAATAAACTTATTCGGATTTTTTTTACTTCCGAATTCCATATAAGCCGCGTCAATTACGACTAACGTGTTTGGAGAAATTTTATTTAAAAATTCATAAACGTCTGATTTAGAAAGGGCATCTCCAGCGGGATTAGAAGGAGTACATAAGAAAATAATTTTAGGATGGATTAATTTTGCCAAATCTATGAATGCATTCAAATCGTGAGTAACGCTGTCTGTAGAATGGATTTTAGCTCCACACTGTAGGGCGTAAATTTTATACATCGCAAAAGTAATTCGATTGATCAGAACGGAATCACCTGGATCTAAAACGCATCTGCATACAAAATCTAAAACCTGATCGCTTCCGTTGCCCGGAATGATTCGATCCAAAGTCAGATCAAACTTGGAAGCGAGTGCTGTTTTTAAATCCAGATAAGAATCATCAGGATAAAAGGACATCTTTGAAGTCGCTTGTCGAATTACTTCCATAACGGAATTTGCACAGCCAAATGGATTTTCGTTTGAACCTAATTTGATTATATGATTTGGATCAATTCCGAATTCTCGGACCACAAGTTCGATCGGCTTTCCTGCTTCGTAACTTTTGAGCGAGTTCAATATAGATCGAAATGGAATCATCACTCCCATACTTTTGGATGGGAAAAATTTTGGAAATCGATTTAAGAATCAATTTATAACAAACTTCGGAAAAAAAAATTTCGTTCGTTATATTCCGAATTTTTTTTTCCTCTAATTCCGGGTATTCGTTAAAGAGCTTGGTAACAAAAATGAAAGACTCGTTGTTTCACGGAGATAATAAGGAAAAAGATCTGGAATATTTAGGAGATCTTTTAGACGGAGAGATTTTAATACAAGAAATACTCCAGTCGTTCGAAAATTTCGATCGTGTGTTAGGGGACGCGATTCAAGAACTTTTCCAGCCAGAAGATGATTTATAGATCAACTCGTAAGTTTTAAATATGTATAAGTAAAGTCTTCGAAAAATTTAGATTGATCTAGGGCGTAATCCAACACAAAGGCTCTGGATTCGTCGTTTTTCAAAAGTTCTCTGTCATTCGGAATCAATAAAGGGCCTTCTAATCCCGCTTTGAGAAGAACGTGAAAATAACTATTATCAAAATTATAAGGGTTGGAAGTGAACGATTCTCCGCCTAACCATCCGATTGTGCGCGCTCCGGATATAAGAACTATATCTCTAATTCCTAGTTTCATTTTTTGAAGACAAGGAAGTTGATCTTTTTGGGTTTGCATACTCAGTGGAAGAATTTGAAACACTTCGTTTAACAATAGATCCTTTCTTCCCGGTTGAATAGGAATTCTGGGACCGCCCGATTTTTCGATCGCAACCGCACCTGCGAGAGCTACAAAGTCAGCAAAGGAAAAAGAGTTTTGAAATTGTTCGTTAAACGTATCTTTGATTTGATAAAAATTTTGAACCAAATCTCCGTTTTCCGAAAGTTTGGAAAACTTTTGAAAAGAGTTTGCTGCAGAAAGTCCGATCCAGTTTTGATTTTCGTCAAAAAGGCAAGAAAGGTGATAAACAAGTTTCAGCCAACTTCCTACTTCTCGAACGAGTATAATTCTTCGGAGAGAATTTTTAGCTTGTTCCCAGAGATTTGTGTCTACTTTTTCCAGAATTTCTTGAATCTCGTAGAGTTTATGGTTCCCAGTTTTTCCTTTGAGTTGCGTGGAAAAAACTCTACCTTTGACTACTTTTTCTTTTACCTGTTTGTAGATAGATTCAGAAATCAAAACCGAAGCGCCCGATTTTTTAGTTTTAGATTCAATCCTACTCGCCATGTTTACGGAATCACCGATAGCCGTGTAAGACATGTTAGCGGGATGACCTAATTGTCCTAATATACAATTTCCATAATGTACTCCTACGCCGATACGAAACGAAGTATGAAAATGAGACTTTAGATATTCGTTAAGAGAATAAAGTTCTAACTCCATTTCCTTGGCGGCACGCAGAGCGGAGATACAGATTTCTTGAGGAGAGCCGCCGTCAACGCCGAATAGAGCCATAAGTCCGTCTCCGATGTATTTATCTATCTTACCTCCGTGTTTTAAAACTACGTCTCCCATTTTATAAAAATATCGGTTGAGTATATGAATGACATCGTAGGGAAGATGTGATTCGGAAAATAGAGTAAAGTCTCGAATATCGCTGAAAAGGATCGCGATTTCTTTTTCTTCTCCCGAAATTGTAACTGATCCTGGAATTGTAAGATTATAGTCTTCTTCGTCTAAAACGATTCTACGAATTCGAACGTCGCCTAAAACTTTTGCCTGGCACGCAAGTCGAACTGATTTAGGAAAACCTTTTTTTTGAGAGAGTTCTTTTTCTTTTTGCTCTGGAGGAGATAGATGAGAAGGGTTTTCCAAAACCAAAACTCGACAAGTGGAACATCGAGCGTTTCCGCCACAGGCGTGTGTATGTGGAATACCGTTGTTTAGACTGATTTCTAACAGGTTCTGAGGTTTGGGTAAACTAATTTCTTTTTCGTTTTCAAAATTTACAAGAATCATTAAAACCTACCGGATTTGATGGAGATATAAAAAAATAATTGGCGTCCTATATGGAATGGTAGAGAATTACAGACTTGGTTGTCAATAGAAGAACTCGGGTAGGTCAGGTTCTTAAAAAACGATTCGCTTGAACGAATCGTAAAAGTAACGTTAAACGAATTACCGTTTTAGGAAAATCGAATGGACGGAAATATAAATTCTCAGGAAGAAAATAAGGATTCTAGACCAATCATCTTATTGGTAGATGATGAGCCAATTATCTTGAGAGGACTCAAAGAACAACTCAAACTTGCGTTCGGTAAGGACTACGACATTGAAATCGCTGAAGACGCTGAAGCCGCCTGGGAAATTTTAGAAGAATACGTAGAGAAAGGGATCGATATTCCGGTTGTAGTATGTGATCAAGTGATGCCCGGAGTAAAAGGAGACGAGTTACTCATTCGGATTCACAATAAAAAACCGGACATACGAAAGATTATGCTTACTGGGCAGGCTTCTGCGGACGCGGTAGGTAACGCCTTAAATAACGCAAATTTATACAGATATTTATCCAAACCTTGGGATTCCAACGATTTGATCCTTACGATCAGAGAGGCGTTAAAATCGTATTTTTCAGATCTTTCCCTTGTAGAACTCAATCGAAAATTAGAAACTACTTTACTTTATAACCGGGAAACGGGTCGTCCTAATTTCGAAAGTTTAAGAAGAATGTTAGAAGAAAGAGAGGCTCAAGGAGCCCAGTCTACTCTTGCCGTAATTAGAATCGAATCCTCTACTGCTACAACTCATCATTTTGGAGTAGGAGTATATCATAAAGTACTAAATCAGCTTCTAGCGGCGCTTTCTTCATTTATGGGAGACTCTGGCAGTTTATTTCATCTTTATCAGGACGAGGTGGCCGTACTTTCCAACGTAGACGAGGATAGATTTCATTCTCTTTTGGTGGCGTTTAGAATACTTCTCAGATCGGAATATATTCAGGCGGACGGGGTTGCTTTTAGAGTAAACGTATCAATAGGAGTGGCGACCCATCAACATTCTCTCTATTATAAGGCCAGGATAGCGATGATGCACGCGGCTCAAAATGCCGAACTTGAACTGATGAATTATTCGCAGACAATGGAAGAGGGGGATCAGTATCAGATCAATCTTATTTTAGGAAGGAAGTTAAACGACGCCATACACGTAGGCAACGTAGTGCCTTATTTCCAGGGAATCTACGACAATCAATTGGAGAAGATTACAAAATTTGAATGTCTTGCGAGAATTCAGGACGGGGATAGGGTATATTCTCCGGCGAGTTTTATATCGATCGCAAGATCTACAGGGATCATTCGTCTTTTGACTCCGATTATGATCGAAAAATCGATCCGGTATTTTGCGCAATATCCTGAATATTCTTTTTCGGTGAATATATCGGAGTCGGATCTGGAAAAAAAAGGTTTTGCGTCTTGGGTTATTGGTCGTTTAGAACACTATGAGATTGTGCCGGAAAGATTTACTTTAGAAATTTTAGAAACGGACCGTTTACGGGGAGGGGAGAGAGGGCTTGAAACCTTAAAGGAATTGAAGGAATCCGGTTGTAAGATTGCGATAGATGACTTTGGAGTAGACCAATCTAATTTTGAGAGATTGATGGAAATCGATCCAGACTTTATCAAGATAGACGGTAAATTTATACAAGGAATTCATTTGAGTAGAACTCCTTATCTGCTTACTTCTGCGATGACGGAGATGGCACATCGTATCGGAGCAAAAGTAATTGCCGAATTTGTAGCTGGAAAAGGAGAATTTGACACGGTTCGTTCCTTAGGTGTAGAATATTGTCAGGGGTATTATATTATGCAACCTGCGCCTGAAATTTTTCCGGTTCCTCAGGTTTCTGTTTAAAGGATGAAAATGTTTTTTCTAAAATTCGCTTGTTATTATTTTTTTTCTAAATAATCTAATGCTTTGCGATTTTTGACGATTTGATGAGTCGAATGAATTAGGTGAGGGTGAGTACTTCAATTGGATAAAGCAATTCTTTTTGTAGATGATGAGGCTCTGATCCTAATGAGCATGAAGTCTCAGGTGAAACGTCACTTTGGAGAAGGTTATAGATATGAAACCGCGCTTGATGCAGGCGAGGCGTGGCAGATTATCGAAGAATTGGTTCATGAAGACGTTAGAATTTTAATTATCATCTCTGATTGGTTGATGCCTAACGTTAAAGGAGATGAATTTTTAAGACAGGTTCATCACAAGTATCCTGACATCCAAAAGGTGATCGTTACCGGTCATGCGGATGATTCTTCTATCGAAGCTCTTAAAAAAGAAATTAATCTCCGTTCTTATCTGAAAAAACCCTGGGACGAAAGAGAGTTGGTTTCCACGATTACCACGGCTTTGAGTAATTAAAACTTGAGACGTCAAAACATTACATTCATAAAATATTATATTTTATGAATGTAGATGGCTTTGTTTTTGTGGAACTAAAATATTTGCCCGGCTCTTCTTTTATTCAAAATTAACAACGATTTCATTTTTAGTAATAGAGTTTTTAAAAAATTAATATCCCCATCTGTTTTCATTACATTGAAATGGAAAATTGAAGTATTATTCCTAATCTCCATTTCCATTATGGATTTTTCAACAACTCTTTTATACGACTTAACCTGTGGGAACTACTGCAAATTGTGGATTTACCAGTTAAACTCTGAAAATTGTGGGAACTACTGCAAATTGTGGATTTACCAGTTAAACTCTGAAAATTGTGGGAACTATTACAAAAAGAGTCCATCGCCCATCCGATTTTTACATAAAATCGCTGTTTTGCGGCATCATCAAAATTTAAATCTCATTTTAACGTGAGTTCTGATTGAGAAAAATTTTCTAAAAGTATGAGTTCCTACAATTTTAGAATTTGTTTGTAAAATCGCGATCTGAGGTAGTTCCCACAGATTAAGTCACATTACAAATTTTTAAACAGTATGAGTTCCCACATTTTAGGAATTGATTCAGAAAGTTTAAGATCACAGCTTTTTTCAGAAAAATGAATTCTTTACGCTGAACTCACGTTATATAAATCCGCGTTCAGTTTCAGTTTACTTCCTCTAACAAGAAGAAGGAACAAAAATCAACTGAGGAATTTCCTCAGTTGATCCCACTTCCTCTAAAGTAAGAAGAAGAAACTCAAAGTTTTTAATTTCAGTTCTTTTTTTCCGTGTTTCAATCCACTTCCTCTAAAGTAAGAAGAAGAAACAAGCGGAGCGTTTGATCTCAGAGTCTGTTACGTTGTTTCAATCCACTCCTTCTAAAGTAAGAAGAAGAAACGACAATTTACAAAAAAATATTCTTACGATTGTCAAGTTTCAATCCACTTCCTCTAAAGTAAGAAGAAGAAACAGAACGGATGGCCGTATCTATGGGCGCGATGATGGTTTCAATCCACTTCCTCTAAAGTAAGAAGAAGAAACTTTAAAGTGAGGCGCATAAATCGAGATCCACTCACGGTTTCAATCCACTTCCTCTAAAGTAAGAAGAAGAAACGAGTTACGATATACATATATCCCTAGCCAAAAGAGTTTCAATCCACTTCCTCTAAAGTAAGAAGAAGAAACAATCTTCAAATTGAAATTAAGAATCTTGCAATTATTGTTTCAATCCACTTCCTCTAAAGTAAGAAGAAGAAACGCAAGAGGATAGATGTTTGTGGGGGATTTATAAAGGTTTCAATCCACTTCCTCTAAAGTAAGAAGAAGAAACAGCGGCTTAATAAGGTTGAAAATTATGTATTATAAAAAGCTCTATTAGGCTTTCTAGACATAATAATTGCGAACCTATTTTTAGCATGCTGAACAAATGCTAAGCAAAGCTGTCAAATCGCCAAACAACGAATCAATACAAGGGCGCGAAAGGTCTGCAAAGAATCGGGAGAAACAGGTTCGCAAAAAGCATTTCATTGTAAAGGATCGGCTACTCAAAGGAAAACTTATAGCAGGATTTAAAGAGTATATAAAATTTTTTTAAAATTGTATGAATTTAGAGATTTTGAATAATCTTGTAGTTGAACTTGACATTTAATAGAAAACTAAATTTTATATAAAAAATATAGAAACTACCACAAATTACGATTTAACAAATCAATTCTGAGAAACAACATACAAAAATTCGAAATATAGTTTTTAGCAGTTATTATAAGTGTATAGAGAAGCTACTACTTTTTATTAACTGATGTTAGGCGAAAAACTATATTTTTTCTTTGCTCTTTTAAGATAGATTTATTCCGATTAACTTACGACCAGCTTAAATTTTGTTTTAAAAGCAAAATTATACTATGGTTCTATTATATTTACAATCTATTGAAAAAAGGACTATAAAATCAAAAGATAAGATTTAAATTTTTCGTAAAACTACTATTAGGTGATTACAGCCAATAAAAATTTATTTTATAAAGATTCTCTCAAAGATGAACAAATTAGGTTTTCTGAAATTGATTCTAGGAACTACTACTATTCCTAAAAATTAAAAATAAAAACTATGGGCATTCTGTCTATAAGCCGGATTCTGTCCTCTCCGAAGAGATGGATGATCATTTATCTTGCTTCGAAAGTTACCGATCGAAGTCCTTGCTCTCTACCCGCAGCCCTGCGGAAACTACAAATAGGCTGCCTATTTGAGATTGCACCCGGGAGGGTTTGCCATTCCCGATTTCTCTCGAAACCGTAGGTGGGCTCTTACCCCACCATTTCACCCTTACCTTGAATCAAGGCGGTATCCTTTCTGTTGCACTTTCCATATTCTTTACCCCGAGATCACTCTCAAGATAAAGAATTCCGAGAATTACCCGGTCCCGCGTTTCCAGGTGTCCGGACTTTCCTCACCCTTTTTGTTTTCAAAAAGAAGCGCGATCATCCGACAGAATGCTTGATTTTAACTATTTTTTAAAAGCCCAAACAAAACGAGAAAAAAAGAAAGGATCTTTATAAATTTTGGCACGGGGTTTGCATATATTTATACAAGAACACTGGGATTGAGGTGATAAGATGAACAAGTTTGCGGCAATTGCTCTTTTTTTAAGCATTTTTACCGGACTTTATGCTACTCCAGAAGCCCTTAGGGTTGAGGAAGAGCTTAATAAGTTTGCACCTGAGAATGAAATCCAACTTGCAAATAAACTCAGCGCCTTGGGAACTTTGAAACAAAAAGTAAGAGATTATCATTCCGCAATCGATCTTTATAACCAATCCCTCCAGGTTCGTGAACAGATGGGAGAAAAAGAATCTTCCGGTTACGCCTTGGTACTCTATCTCAAATCTATTTCAGAGTTCCGCCAAGGAAAGTTTTGTCTCGCACTTGAGAATATCAAAAACGTAATTTCTATCTATCAAAAAATTGGAGACATCGATTCTGCTCTGAATGCTGAAGAAGAAGCTTATAAAAAATACCAAGAAGCGTGTTCTATCCACATGGAGAATGTCGCAAAAGCAGAATAATTTTAAGTCTCGAATTCATCCCATCTCTAGTTCTAACTGACTTGACCCGCCCTGAAAGGGGCGGGATTTTTTTTGATTTGACTCTCTTCATTTCAAGACTAACCTGAAATTCCAGATGCTGTTATTTCAATAGATCTAAATACAAAAATAATTCGGAGCAGCGTATGAAAATAAATTATAATTGGAAAAACGTAGATCATTCTAAAGCCGCAGAAAAATACGCAAATGACAAACTAGATCGAGTTTCAAAATATCTTCATACGGTTCAGTCCTTCGAAATTTCATTCGAAATGATTCACGGAGAAGTCACCGCAAACCTGAATCTACAAGGAGACGGTAATAAATTTAACGCACAAAATTCAGACAAGGATATATATGCTTGTATTGACGGTTTAGAAGATAAGATCGTTAAACAAGTTAGTAAACATCACGATAAAAAATCGAATCACTGATCCGTAGTTCGGCGAAACTTTCGCCGAACTCTAAGTTAAAAAATCCGAAGTTCAATGTCGTTTTCCAGAAAACTCGAAGAAGCCAATCAATATCTATTGGATGGAGATTTTAATAAGGCCAAAAAAGTTTTCGATTTACTTCTGGGAGAAGACCCAGAACACCCAGAAACGATCGCTGGTTATTTTATATCTTCCTATTGGGACAATCGTTTGGATCGGATTCATAACACAAAAGAAGGAAGAGATAGAAGTTATATTCTTGTTCAATATTTTTCGGAATTTCAAAACACGTTCGAATTAAAAAAATTCACTGGAACTTCTTCTTTTCGTGCGGTTTCAGAATCGGTTTTATCCGAAGCGGTAGATCAATTAAAAATATCGGTTCAAAGAGAAGGTCTTCACTTTCAAGATCCTTCCGCATTGTTGGGTTTGATACGAGAACTCATTCGTTTTAGAGATTATAAAAATGCGCTCGAAATCTTAAACTATTCTACTTCGGTAGAAAAAAATTCTCCTGAGTTTCTTTATTTAAGGGCAGAATCTCTTTTTCAAACCGGCGAAGAAAGAAAAGCACTCATTCTTTTTAGAGAAGCCTTTTTAAAAGATCCTTCCGTTGCCCCTCTGGCAGTTTTGAAATCTGGCCCGATTTCTTTTTGGGTCGAAAAACTAAAAGGTTCTTATCAGGATGAATCGGATCTAAAAGAGGTTTTGCCGGTCGTTTTGGCGGAGCGCGGAATTTTCGAGGAAACTAGAAACTATTCCGAAAAAGAAATTTTAGTATATTATAATAATTTAATTCGCTTGAAGGATACGCTAAACTCCAGAAAGGATTTATACGATTTTAAAATCCGCTGTAGAATCTTACAACACGCCTGTTTGGTTCTGGACGTATGTAGAGGAATGCAGTATGGAGAAATCTATCAGGAATCCAAAAGAATTTTGGATTCCGTGGATCCTGGTTTTTTTCAAAGGAGACAAAACGGAACTTAGGATTAAACTGAGTTCTTGTTGTTTCTTGAATATTCTTAAATCTTAAACTGATTGATAAGGCGTAACAATCCTTCCGATTGGGTATGCATGTTTTTGGAAAACCCGGTTAAATCGTCTGCACCGCTTGCGATCTCCTGAGTTCCTTCTGAAATGCTTAGGATCGTTTTTGCGATTTCGTCCGAAGCGCGTCTTTGTTCTTGTACGGCTTCTTCAATTTGAAGACTAAAACTCATAAGAGAACTAGCACTGCTATGAATTTTTTCAGTATTTTTTTCTTGAGTGTTTACCGAATCCAAAACGGTTTTTGCTGAAACTCCGAACATATCTACGGAACTTCTAAGTTTTGCAAGAATTTCAGAAGCTTCTTTTACTTTTCCGGTTCCGTTCATTACGGCCCGATTTGTGGATTCTACAAGTTGTCCGATTTCTTGAACACTATTGGAGGTTTGAGAGGCGAGTTTGGAAATTTCTTCCGCAACTACCGCAAAACCTTTTCCGGCTTCTCCCGCTCTGGCCGCTTCGATTGCGGCGTTTAACGCGAGTAAGTTGGTTTTTTCGGATATATCTGTAATGATCGATAAGATTTCGTTGATCCTAGAGGCGCTGTCTCCTATTTCGTCCATCGCTTTTGTGGATTGATTCATAGAACTTTCGCCCGTAACCGCTTGTTGTTGCGATTCGCTTGCGAGAAAGGAAAGTGATTTCATCTCTTCGTTGATTTTCGCGATTTGTTCTTTCAAAAGAATTACGTTTCCGTCTATATCTTTCATGTGAGAAATCGCTTTTTCCATAGAACTACCTACGTTTTCTGCGGAAGAGGCCAATTCTTCGATTGCTGCTGAAGATTCTTCCGACGCGGAAGCTTGCTCCTGGGCTACGTCATAAAAACTTTTAGAAGATTCCGCCATTTTATCTGAGGTAGAATTGAGGGATTCAGAAGAATCTTTGATTTCGAAAATGATTTTTTTGATATTATTCTTCATCTGATTGAGAGAAAGAAGAAGTTTTCCGATTTCGTCCTTACGTTCATATTGATTGGCTACCACTAAGTTTCCGGAAGAAATTTCTTCGGAAAAAGAGATTGCAGTGTTGATTCCATTTGTAATCAATTTTTGGAATATTACATTTAATACAAATAGGATCAAGATCATTGTAATTAATGAAGTAGTTATCGTTTCCAGAATGATCATAGATAGATTTTTCCAAAAAATACCATAAGGCACGCTTACTTCTAAAATCCATTTTTTATCGTAATTGCCCAAGTAAAAGGAATAGAAGAAATGTGTGGATTTATCTTTTTCGTAGATTTGGATTTCTTTTTTTTGACTACCTTCTAAGATTATTTTTTTCCATTCTGGGTCTTGAATTTCCTTTCCAACGAGTTCTGGTTGTAACCCGTTTGCCGCGTAGATTCCTCCCGGAGAAATTAAAGTTAAATAACCTTGTCCTTGATAAGGATGAATTGTAGCCAACATTTCTTGCATGTTTTTCATAGCAATATCCATGCCCACAACTCCTGCGAATTCTCCGTTTCTACGTAATGGTTTTGCCACCGAAATCATTAGAACTTCTTTTCCGGATACCGGATAGGCAAACGGTTCTGCAATATAATCCTTTCCTGTTTTTTTAGGAATATTATAAAAATACCCACTCATGTCTTGATTTTCGTAGTAGACTACCGGTTCCAATACGAGAGGTCGATCTGGTCCAGACGATTTATTTAAATAAGGTATAAATCTTCCTGTGGTATCGTAACCTTGTTTGTTTATATACTGCGAATCGTTAGAGTCATATTTTCCTGGTTCAAACACGGACCAGGCTCCAAAATAATTTGGATCTGAGTCTGCAAGGTCTTTTAGTGTTTCTATCGTTTCTTCTCGGCTTGGCTTTGAATGACTAAGTTGGAATTCTAATCCTCTCAATCCTCCCAGCGCTTTGTCAAAAAAGTCTTGGATTTCAAATGCGTATCTGGACGCTATTAAAGAGGAAGAATCATTAATATCCTGCGTAAGTTTAAAATAAGCTGATACTGCGTTGATGGATGTGATTGCGATGCTTCCTGCCATAAGTACAAGGGCAAGATACAGGGATATTCTAAATCGGATACTCATGAATTTCCTCCTCTCTTTGTGTATCTTAAAAACTGTGGGAAAAACCGATGCTAAACCAAAATAAATGTGCCGGTATTTTCTGCAATAAATACGATTCTCGAACCATCTGTCTGAGTGAACCGTCTCCTGCGTCCGGAATTAAAGGGCTACTCGCTATTTGATCCAATACAAATTGATTGAGAGGACCATTTACTTTAGAAGGATCTACGATCAATCCGTCTTTTGTATTTCGGTTAACGTATCCTCCTGTGGCTCCGTAATAGTTATCCGTATCGTACATATACAGATTGGGTCTATAAACGTGGTTCCCTTTGATGAAGAATTTTCCAAAATAAAAAGTTAAACTGCTAGTGATGTCCTGAATTCCGTATCGGTTATCTACGATATTATTGGACATTGCGTATCCTACATTTACCGCAGGAGTGATTCTAAAAAAATTCTCTTTAAAATATTCGTGGCTTATATAAAGAGAAAGATAATTTTTCCCCGCTGCCAAACCAGAGTTTTCCTGACTCATTTGAGTATAAAAAGAAATGGTAGGAGTTAAATAAGCAATAAAAGGAAGAAATGAAATTTCTGGGAGTTGCCAAAAGATATAGTATTCTTGCCAAGCGAGTCTTGTTATCTGATTAGAAGTATTGTTAGAACTTGTAATTCCCTGTGCGGCAAGAGAATTAAAACCTCCTAATGGAGTCGAAACATAAGCTGGGTTTTTGTGAAACGTATTGTAGAACCAAGTTCCGACGGTAAATTTTCCCCAACTCGTTTTTTCGAAAGTATAATAAAACGCATAGAATAAACCGTCTGCTCGTTTCATTCCGTTTTGTTCTTTATAAGGTTTTGGAGTTAATCCTCCGCAGGTTTGCCCAGTAGATACGTTTCCATTCATTAAATTATTTTGGGTATCATATACACAACTTTGATTGAGAAGATCTGGTCCGGTGCCGTAAATGGATTTCCTTGTCCAGGATAAGCAGGCCCCGGCCCGCCCGGAAACAATTGAATACGCCCGTCGTTATCTTTATCGTTTCTGTCTGTTAACTGAAAGTTACCCCAAAATTGAATCATAAATCCTTTGAGAGGTGTGTTGATATTGATGGTAGGTTGATAAGAAGGAATCACTGTCGTAGAAGGATAATTTTCGTTTCTACGACGATTGGCCATCTCACCTGAAAAACTGAGTCCTCTCCAAATGAAGTCTGTGACGATTTCGTGAGTAACGTCTATGGTTGTATCGGTTCCTTGAGGGTGCGAATGAGGTGGTTCTCTTTCTATTGGGGCAGCAATTCCAGAATACTGATTAGAACGTTCGGGTTTTGAAGTTGTCGTTGAAGATTTTTCTTTGTCGGAAGTGAAAATTGTATTTTTGTTTTTATCTTGCGGTTTCTCATACGTTACGTTTACTACATTTTCTTTGTTGATATAACGGATGAAATCGTCGTTCTCCGCTAAAAGCACTTTTTCTTCGTCTTCTAAAAGCACTTTACCTCGATAGATTAAACCATTTTTTAAACGTACTATGTCGGCTGCAATTAAGTGAGACTCAAAACAAAAGAACAAATAGAATAAAAATAGAATATAGGATTTAAGCTTCATACGTTAACCACTTTGTAAATTTTTTATTTCCTAATTTTTCGAATTTCAAGCAGAATTGAATATTTCCGAGTTTATGATTTTTTGACTCTCAATTCAAAACGACCCCGGAAAAAATAACAAAATAAAAGAGAAAGTTAGGAATCAACTCAGAAAAACTTTTTATTTTTTTGAATTGGATTGATAAAGTAAATCTTAAGAAACCTATTTTCTTTGAGCGTAAAGTATATCTTGACTTGGCTTTAAAACGTTTTTAATTTTTTTATTTTTGAAAATTTTTCGAAAATCTGAAGAGAAACGTTAAGTTTTAAATCGGCATTCCCTAGTAGTTTTTATAAAAAACAAATTTTGTAATCAAAGAATAGAATCTTTTCGATTTAACTTGTTTGGATGATGTATCTAAAAACCGAATTGAGACAAATTTGCGTTTTTTAAGAGGAGAGCCCATTTTGAAATTAGCTGCACTCTGTATAAGAAG
The DNA here is from genome assembly GCF_000306255.2 of Leptospira noguchii serovar Panama str. CZ214. Classification (GTDB taxonomy): domain Bacteria; phylum Spirochaetota; class Leptospiria; order Leptospirales; family Leptospiraceae; genus Leptospira; species Leptospira noguchii. Next base: position 308,319 of record NZ_AKWY02000021.1, on the reverse strand, counting down.
ACGATTTTTTTAATTTCTTAGAGTTTTTAATACTTATAAAAAAGTAAAATTTATAGTCTAAAAAAATCTTAGTATTGTTCAAAAGATCGTTTCTAAAAATATAAGTTATGTCTCTGGAATCGCTTTTAGAAATTAAGAATAAAATTATATTTGAGTATCCTTTTTTATAATTGCAAAATGAAATCCAAGAAAGGTTTTGAACGGACGTTTAAGTTTTGTTGTGAATTTTTAACCTAACGTGAATTTGGTGAAAAAACTAAAATCTTTTCATAAAAAAATTAAATGCAGTAGTTCCTAGAGATTCAACATTTATGAGTTTGAAACTATATTTTATTGTTAAACTCATAAATGAGTTCGTAACATTTTCAAAGTCTTTCCGAAAAAATATTGTCTAAATATTCTTTTTGTATTTTGCATCTGGGCTCTTGGATTCCGTTTTTCATCGTAAAAATTCTTTTTTTGTTTTGAAAGATTTCTAAGTTCCAGGTCTTCTTTTGTAACTTTGTATGAATGTAAGATACAAATGAGTCCGCAAAAAAATCATCAGCATTTGTAGCAGAATAAAGAGTAGGAAAAGGAGTTTGTTCTAATATAGGATAAATACGATCCCAGTTTTTAGAAAGTTCAATCGGTTTGGATGTATAAAATTTAATTTCTTTTCGAATTGGAAAAAACCAATCTAAGTAAGAAATGTCTTCGGTTTCCCAGATTCCTTTTGAAAATTCAAATTTGCTAAAGTCTCTATATTGTTCTCTAAAATCAGGCACGATTTTGTCTTGAACGGAGATGATATGCCCAACTTCGTGTAACAGTATGTATTCGATCGCTGTTTCAATTTTGTTTTTTGTGTCTGATTCAATTCTTACCTTAATTTGAATATTTTCGGAAGTAAAAGGTGAGTTTTCTTTTTGAGTGATCCATTCGTTTGCGGTTTGGTTCAATAGTCTTGTATCCAAAAAGACTACTCCACCTCTGGGTCCGGTGTTATCATAAACAAAGGAGCTAAGACCGCTACTTCCTAAATTTTTACAAAGGACCACTTTAAAAAGAGAACGATCGAGCAATGTATTTACCGAATTTGGAAGAGATTTTCTAACGGTGTTTAGGCGCTCTTTCCAAAGATTCAATTCGTTTTCAGCTTCCGGTAAATCGGAAATACCGTCGATTCGATTCATTTCCTGAATGAAGTTTTGTTCTTCCGAGTCTAGTCCAGAGATTCTTTGTTCCCAACCTTCTATTGATGAATAACGTTCTGCTTGGGTAATTGGATGTTCTCTAAATAGCCGATAATAAGGGTTGTTTCCCTGAGAAGGTTTGCAAAATAAAATTCCAAAAAAGACAAATACTTTCCAATTCGTTTGCAAATGTTTTACTAAGAGCATAGTTAAAGATTTTTCTAAAATCCCTAAAAGTAAACACGAATCGGATTTGGATTTTTGATTTTGAAAAAAAGATCGGAATGATTTGCGCTTATTTAGGATGCTTGTAAACTTGGACGACAAATTTCCCGAAGCGGAAATTTCTGAAATAAAGATGTTCTATTTTCTGTTGCCTACACTTTTTTTATTCTGTCGTCTGGAATCGGCTGAAACAAATCCTTGGAGTCTTCCCATTGGTGAAAGAATTATCAATCGAAAACACGTCACACATATTGTGATAGAGACCCGAGCCGATCATTTTAGAGTTTCCATTTTATTAAATGAACGTTTCCCTTATAACTATAAATCTAGATCCAGTTCTTTTTTTATCAGGGTAAATGATGAAAAAGAAGCGCTCAAAATTTCAGAAAAGCTGGATCAATATTTAGAATCGGGTTGGAATTTGAAAATTTATCTTTCCGGATCGGAAATTGTTCGTTATGACTTGGATAAAACGATTCAGTAAATTCAAATCCGGTTTTTTAAACCCTTTCACTTTTTTTGAAAGGGAATTTAATTATAGCGAAGCTCAGTCTTGGAAGGACCAGACTAGAATCGATCAGTCTTTTATACGACTCGCGTTTCTTCTTCATTTTATGATGTATTCTACGCTTGCGATTCCGGAGGTCAGAAGTTCACAAAGAGGAGGTCTTTATTTAGGGATTATCTTTCTGGTCAACGTAATGGGACTGGTTCTTTCTTTTCAAGAAAGGTTTCTTTCTTGGGTAATTCATATCTCGAACATAATCATCATTTTTCTGTTGATGAACTTGTTCCACGAATCCTTTTATCACTTTCGGGATTTGGAAAGTCTTCAGATCTATAATAATTACTTTTTATTAATATCGTTTATTGTAATATTCCAAATGTTTCGTTTAAAAAAAGGTTCTTGTTTTTTAACCGGAATGGTTGCTATTTGTCTGCATATCCTTTTCGTTTCTATCAAAAGAATAGAACTTGGATTGGACGATTTTTCTAGAATCCTTTTTGTGCCGGATGTGGTTTACATTCTTTGTATATTTATCGGTACTTCCTCTGTGATCATTGTAAAAAGACTGATTTCTATTTCGTCCGAGTTGGATCTGGAATATAAATACATTCAACAGGATCTTACTGTGGCAAAACAGGTTCAGGAGAATTTATTTCCTGGAAAACTGAGTATCAAAGGAATTCGTTACGAGGTGATGAGGATTGCTCCCAATCATATAGGCGGGGACTTTTTCGATTTTGTACAACTCCGGGAAGGAAACACTGGAATTTTTCTTACAGACATAGCGGGACACGGGATCGCCTCCGCTCTTGTCGCTTCGATGGTCAAGATCATCGTTTCTACAATGCCTTACATTTTGAAAGTACATCCTTCTCGTTTGATGGATTATATAGATGATTCTCTCCATAAACAATTTCAATCTTATCACGCGTCTGCGATTTATATGTTTTTAGATTTTATTTCTAGAGAAGTTACGTTTTCGAATGCGGGACATCCATATTTGATCCACGGTTCTTTTTCAAAAGAATTTCACGAGGTAGAAACGGAAGGCGCCATTTTAGGTTTTGGAATTAAAAAGCCAATTGCGGAACAAGTTAAATTTCCTCTTGTAGAAAAGGATCGTTTCTTTTTATATACGGACGGTTTGATAGAAAACAAAAATTGGGAAGGAAAACTTCTTGGAACAGAAGGGCTACTTGAAATATTGAATGCGAACCGATTTGAAAAAGATTTGAGCACCTTTAAAGCGAACGTACAAAAAACGGTCGAAGATTTTTTTGGAAATGTAGCTTTGGAAGACGATACACTTTTTTTGATCGTGGAAGTGGAGTAAAATAGTAATGAATGAAAAATTAATCAGTATCACTAAAGAAGGACAAATCGCAATTCTTACGATCCAAAGACCTTCCGCTTTGAATGCTCTCAATCGGGAAGTACTAACTCAAATTGGTCAGGAAGTGGATGTACTTGAAAAAGATAAAAATATAAGGGTTTTAATTGTGACAGGTGAAGGTAAGGCGTTTGTTGCCGGAGCTGATATTTCCGAGATGAAGGACTTAAACCTTTCTCAAGGAGAAGAATTTTCTAAATTAGGAAATTCTGTATTCCAAAAACTGCATCAATCTAGAATCGTTTCGATTGCTGCGATCAACGGTTTTTCTCTTGGCGGAGGGTTGGAGCTTGCTCTTGCCTGTGATATACGAGTTGGTTCTGAAAAAGCGAAGTTGGGTTTGCCGGAAGTTTCTCTGGGATTGATTCCAGGTTTTGGAGGTACACAAAGACTGGCCAGATTGATCGGTTATGCGAGAGCGATCGAGCTTGTAGTTACCGGAGAAATGATTTCTGCTGAAGAAGGTTATAGAATCGGAATTCTTAATAAACTCGTAAAAGAGGGAGAAAGTATATTAGATTTTTCTAAATCAATTGCAAACTCGATTCTCAAAAAGGGACCTCAGGCAATCGAAAGAGTCAAAAAGACGATCCAACAAGGTTTGGACGTTTCTTTAAAGGAAGGGATTTCTATCGAAGAAAAGGCGTTTGGCGCCTGTTTTGATGGCGGTCAGTCCAAAGAAGGAATGAACGCGTTTTTGGAAAAAAGATCGGCTCAATTTTAATTGCCAAGAAGTTGTGTTAGTTCCCACATTTTTGGATTTAAGCTGTAAAATCTCGACTTGTGCGTTAGTTCCCACATTTTTGGATTTAAGCTGTAAAATCTCGACTTGTGTGTTAGTTCCCACATTTTTGGATTTAAGCTGTAAAATCTTGATTTGTAATAGTTCCCACATTTTTGGATTTAAGCTGTAAAATCTCGACTTGTGTGTTAGTTCCCACATTTTTGGATTTAGGCTGTAAAACCTTGATTTGTAATAGTTCCCACATTTTCGAAGTTAGGCTGTAAAACCTCGACTGTGTTAGTTCCCACATTTTAGGAGTTAAGCTGTAAAATCTCGACTTGTGTATTAGTTCCTACAAAAAAATTTAAGGAAAAATCATTCCTTCAAGTAGTTTTCAGAACAAACGAGACGGCTTTTTTATAAAGAACCGGCTGTCATTTTTTGTAATCTGATAGGATTCAGAAATTTATAAAATTACATAAAAATATAAAGTTTTATAATTTTAATTCTGAAATTTTTAAAATGTGGAACTGCTGCAATTTGTAGAATGATAGAAACTCTACTTTGATGTTTTAAAATAGAGTTGTTGAAAATATACAAACGATTTTATCCATTCGTTTTAATGAAAAAAATGAAAGAAAATTAATTTTTCAACAACTCTAATCATGGATCATTCTTTTTTTGAAAAAATTTTTTATCAAAAAAAAGAATCGTTTTTACATCAAACACATGTTAATCCATAAAAACAAAAAAACTTTTACAATCGGATAAAAATGAAAGTGATCTTCTCCATGTTCAAGACGGGAATTAAATTATTTAAAATTAAAATTCTATTGATATTTAGTATCACCTTATCTGTTTCATACAACGTATACTCAAAGGATGTAGAAAAAATAACGATCTATGTGGATGAACATCCTCTACTTGTGGAAGTGGTAAATAATCCAGCGGACCGCGCTAAGGGGTTGATGTATCGAAAATCCATGGGGGAAAACGAAGGTATGCTTTTTGTTTTTGCAAAACCAGAATATTTGAGTTTTTGGATGAAAAATACTCAGATTCCTCTTAGTATCGCATATTTTAACATTGATCGAAGGATCACCGATATACACGATATGAAACCAAATCAAACGAAAGAATTGTATCATTCTAGCGAAAAAGCATTGTATGCCTTGGAAGTAAATCAGGGTTGGTTTACTAAAAGGAAAATAGGCAAATACGGAGTGTTGAAAATTCCGGAACGGGTAAGGGCGGTTCAATAATCGGTTAATACGTGTAAGTCGATAGCGATTTTAAATATTAAAAAATATGAATTGATAAACCCTAGGAGATTTCCTAGGGTTCAATGGTTTTTGTTTATAGAGATTCAGAAACTAATTTTGCTTCTAAGTCGTTTAATGTTTTTGTATCTACAACTTTAGTAGATTTTAGTTTGCCTTGTTCCGCCATTTTTAAAATGGTTTTTGATCCTACGGTTTCCGAAGATACTACGATCTCTTCTAATTTACCTTCTTTTTCAACAAAGAATTTTCCAGGTTCTGCGCGAAACACAATCAGATTTTGAGAGTTACCTTCTTTTTCAAATTGAATGTCCAATCTTTTTCCGAAATTGGAATAACTCAGTAAAAGTTTTTCTCCGTTTTCCTCGTAGGCCTTAACGTATTTTCCATTTTTATCATATTCATTGTAACCTATGGGGTTACTACCAGACCAGAATTCAATTAAGTTAAATAGTATTAAATCGAAGAAAAATCCTACGAAATAAAGAATGCTGAAAGGAAAATACATAACGAGAGTTTTAATGAATTTAGCCAATAAACCGCTGCCTATATTAAAACTATCGTTTACTTCATACACTTTTTTAACGATTGCAAACTTACCGAAACAGTTCCCAAAAGAAACGAAAAGAATCATCGGCATAAGAATCGCTATAATAGCCTTACGAAATTTGTTTTGTTGCATGGAAAGGACAACTCCTTGATCGAATTTTTGAAAATTGAATCCTCTCCTGAAAATTATGCAAGATTTTTCTTTTTTTAAAAAGGAAATTCGAATTAGAGCCTACGGATCATCGTGGCATATTTCCTTGACCGGAGTTAGGTTTGAAAAAAGATAGAGGGAACATCGGGAGCGAAGGATTTGCTTTTTCCTACTTTAGAATTTTTCGTATTTTTTATCTTCGTATTCCTGATTTATTGGTATTTCATTCCGTATTTCTTCGGAAAAGATACAAAGTCTCTTACTCTCACACATTTTTTTTTACTCATTGTCAGTTATTATTTTTACATGAGCTGGGACTGGAGATTCGGCGGTTTGATACTACTTTCCACGGTGATCGACTTTATACTTGCCGATAAAATCTATTCTTCCAAAAATCAAAGGATCAGATGGATACTGATTACTACCAGTTTGGTTTTGAATCTTGTATTCATCTTAGGTTTTTTCAAATATTATAATTTTTTTGCAGAATCTATCAATTTATTTCTTGGGAATTTTGGTGTAAAGAATGCACTTCCAGTTTTACACATCATTCTTCCTGTGGGAATTTCTTTTTATACGTTTCAGTCTTTGAGTTATACGATCGACGTTTATCGAGAACAGATTCTTCCCGAAAAAAGTTTTTTAAGATTTGCTTTGTTCGTTTCTTTTTTTCCTCAACTCGTTGCAGGTCCCATCGTAACTGCAAAAACTTTTTTACCTCAGTTGGATACGATTAAAAATCTGACCGAGATTCGGTTTAGAAAGGCGATTCGTTATTTTATGTTAGGTTATATTAAGAAAGTAGTGCTTTCGGATAACGCGGCTCCGATCGTGGAAAAAATTTTTGCAGATCCTACAAGTTTTGGAACCGTGGCCCTTTGGTTAGCGGTTACTTTATTTCTCATTCAAATTTATTGCGACTTCAGCGGTTATACCGATATGGCTTACGCTTCAGCGTTGTTGTTAGGTTACGAACTTCCTGAAAATTTCCGTATGCCTTTTATTGCAAGAAGTGTTACCGAACACTGGAGAAGATGGCATATCACTCTTTCTACTTGGCTTAGGGACTATGTATATATTTCTTTGGGAGGAAATCGAGCGGGAGCGTTTCGACATAGATTTAATCTTTGGTTTACTATGTTTATAGCCGGTTTTTGGCACGGGGCCGCTTGGACGTTTATCATCTGGGGAAGTTGTCAAGGAACGATCTTATTGATAGAAGCGATTTACGGAAGTCTCAAAGAAAAACACTTTCCAAATTTACAGATTCTTCCGGAAAGGATTTTGGCTCCGATCCAAATTTTTCTGACCTGTTTGATTTCGGTTACGGTAGCGACTTGGTTTAGAGCGGAATCCGTCACTAAAGGATGGGTTATGTGGAAGAAGATGTTCTTTTTTAACGAAGGAGGTTTACGACCTTATATGTTAAAGACAGGAATTCCGGTTATACTTTGTGTGATCGTAGGACATTGGTTAGGTTATCTGATCTTTGAAAAAAAGAAAGAATGGAACCTTCCCGTTTGGCTTGAGTTTTCCTTTTATCCTGTGATTGCGGTGGGTTTGGCTCTTTTGACTCCGGATCTGGAACTTCCTTTTATCTACTTTCAATTTTGATTGAGTTGTTTAAAAATTCCATAGTGGCGATTGACAAAACTGGACCGTTTCCATAAAACAAAAACAGATGGAGAATTCATTTTTCAACAATTCTAATTCGTCTTATGAATGTTAGACGTTAAAATTTTGAACTAATAATAAAAAGAAACTATATAAATATATTTGAAGTTTTGATTAAAGTTAGTTCATTATTAACTTTAATCATCGTATCAAGACGCTATTTTAAAAGCCAAGGAAAGTTATCACCGAGTTTTAAACAACAGAAAAAGTTAAGTGAGTTTCTTTCCGAATGTAATTGAGTTAAAGTTGATGAAGACATTGATCCATCGTAATGATAAAAAAATATTTCCAATTGTAGATCATTTATATCGTTACCGTCGCGTATTTTACGGTTTTCAAATTTTTCGCTTTATAGTTTCGACGATAGAGATCAGTAAAGTGGCTGAAAAGTTGGGATTAAAGCCGTACATCGTCTAACTTCGTTTTTTGGTTATGCTGCATGAACCAGCCTCGTGTTGCAGTCACGTAAGTGTTCATCCAGTTATTATTACACAAGTGTTTGCGAGTTAAGAAACATATTAATACGAAATATATCGGTAAGGACTTCAATTCAAAAAAAATCAAAATAAAATCCTTCTCGACAAACATTCATTCTACGTCGACTCTGATCCGGATATGTCCGGCAACCCAGACAAACAACCCAGAAGCCATCGATACCATCCTGGAGTTTATGCGGATTATATCATACAAATTGAATTTGGTTTGATTACTCTTCATGCAAAAATAGGAAACATTTCCGAAACCGGAATATGTCTGATTCTAAACGGAGAAGATTTAAATGTAACGGAATCGGTTTCAGGTTCGGTTATCGAAAAGAAATCCGAAAAACGTATCGAATTTGAAGGTGATATTGTATGGGCCAGCAAAGAAACGATTGATGATAAAATACGATTTGTCTACGGTCTTAAATTTAGAGAACCTTTGATTTTAACCGAGTCTCTGGTTTTGATCAATCTTTCCTTACAGGACCCGTAGCCCTTTAGCTTTTTACTTTAAGTTTCCGGATTGCCATATTCGCTTCCTTGAAGATCTTTGAATCATGGATTCTTCTACAAAAAAGGAACAAAAACAAATCGTTCCTAAAAAGCCTACTTTAAGAGAGATTGAAATTGGTCTACTCAAGAAGATCAAAGAAGGGGATGATGAGGCGTATATTCAACTTGTTAGTCCGTTTCGGGAAAGACTTTATCGTAAGGCGATTTCGATGGTAAAAGACGGAGACGACGCGGAAGACATTGTTCAAGACGCTCTCATTTCCGGTTACAGGTCCATTCGTAATTTTAGAGCGGATTCCGGAGTTTACACCTGGCTTTATCGGATTGTAGTTAACAAATCCAAGGATATGTTAGCGAAACGAAAACGGGCTAAAGAAAATTCTATGGATGATAAAGAATATCAGGTGACGGACGATCGATTGGGGTTCGAAAAAAAAATTGAACTTAGTGATGAGTCCAACTATCTAATTAGCAAAATCAACGACTTGGAAGATCTCTATAAAGAGGTAATCGAACTCAGATACTTTGAGGAAATGTCCTACGCACAAATTGCGGAAGTTCTGGGAACGAATGTAGGGACCGTAAAGAGCAGACTCTTTAAGGCAAAAGAATTCCTAAAACATTTGATTCTACAAGACGGTAAGGGTGAAGGATACTTTAGGTAAAAGAAAATGGAAAAATTACATTCAAAATTTAGAATTCCGCTTTTCCTTCGAAAGGAAGACGGAGATCTGCTTAAAATTGAAAATTCGCTTGTAAAAACTATGTCCGAACTTAGGGACAAGGAATTGAGCCATATTAATTTGAGTCAGGAGTTTTCAATTCGACTAAAAAATCAGCTCAAAACCGTTCAACTCGAACCTGAAAATGGATGGAAAAGGATTTGGGAAAACACTTTTTCTAATCGAGGTTTACAGTTTTCTTTTTCGGGTGTTTTGGTATTTGCAATTGTATTCGTAACTTATAATCGAATTCAAAGTTCTGGTGTAGAAAATCAATCGGAAAGGGCTGGTACTTTATTTGGACAATTGGAAACCGGAAATTTTCAGGACATTCCTTCTTCTGGTAAGTTTCAATCCGGGTTAAGTGAAGAACTTCTCAAACAAATCTCTTCTACTTCTGAATCTAGAAAAACGGTTTTATCTCTTCGAAAATATTTTTTTGAAAGAGGAGAGATCCGAATTGTAGAAGAATTGGATCGAATTTTAGAACAAACTAACAATCCATAAACGTGATCGAATATAATGACGTATAACTTTATTTTTTTAAAAATGAATCTAATATTAGATTTTTTTAAACTTATATTGAGTGAATGAGGAATCGATTCTTTTCAAAGATTCGAAACAATGAACTCTAATTTAGTTTTGTTCTTACATATTAGAATTTTTGAAAAACAATTCTCTATTCGTTTTATGGAAACGGTCGCTTGAAGTAGTTTTGTTGATCTGAACTATGAAATTTTTCAACAATTCTATTATTGTAATTTAAAGTGTTTAATTGGAACGAGGCGTAGTCTTGACGAGTTTGTTCCAAAATCAGAAATGTGAGACTTATATAAAACTTGCTACCTAATAAGAAACTCGAAACTGTAAAATTAATCAAATGTTGTTTGTATCTGAAAAATTGAAATCAATACATGTTTAAAATAGGATTTTAGTCGATGCCAAAACCGATCCGTTATTCTTACACTTATTTACAAAAAGTTGCTTGGGGAGATATGGATGCGTTTGGGCACGTCAATCATGTGATTTATGCAAAGTATTTTGAAAATGCAAGGGTAAATTATTTCACCGATTTAAAACTATGGGACACTCCGGATACGTTTGCTCAAGCGGGTCCGATTATTACACATATTCAAATAGAATATAGAAAACAAGTTCGTTATCCAGATACGTTGGATATTACGATGCAGGTAGATTCTATTTCTTCTCGTTCTTTTAAAATTTCATGTTCGATGTGGAATCAAGAAGGGGATTGTGTGGCGACTGCAAACGGAGAATTTCTTTGGTTGAACTTTGTTACTCAGAAGCCGATCCAACTTCCTGAAATCTACAAAAATTTATTTATTCAAAGTCGTGTTTGAATACTTGAAAAAGATCCATTTTCTAATTTGTAAGTGTTCCTATCGTTTCAGAACTGATCGTAAGATCTCCGAATCGTAATAGTTCCCACAGTTTTTTATAAAAACTTAGAACTTGTTCCAAAAAATGTAAAGCGCAATAGAAGCGAGACTTTTTCGTTCCATAAATGTGGCATCTACTACGAAAATTGAACGATGTTCGAAAATTTGCAAATTGCCAACGACTGAATCTGTAGAAACTACTGTATTTTATTAAAAATTTCTAAAGAATGATCGCGTAATATTCTTTGAGGTTTTCGGGAAGTTCTTATCACTGAGCTTACTTTACAACGCGAAAGAAATTGATTACGAAAGCGATTATTGTGCTTCGATATAGAGAGCAAAATTGAGTTTTTTATTCGCCCAGATTTTTTTACGTCGAATTCACATTATATTACGTTTCTTTCATGCAATTGATTGATCAGAGAGTCCGACCCAACTGTCTGTGGAGAGCTGGGATCTACCCAGATTTTCTTACGCCCAACTCACGTTAACCAGTAAAAAAACGACTTGCAAATCCGCTTTTACAGAAAAACTTCAAAATCCATGTGTGATACTTTTGTTGCAACTCCTTCTTTTACCGGCACTGGTGCCATGATTTTTGGAAAAAATTCAGACAGAGAACCAAACGAGGCACAGGCTCTATTGAGAGTTCCAGCCAGATCCAAAGAACCTAAGACGTTTTGTACTTATATCCAAGTTCCAGGAGTAAAACAAACACAGGAAGTAATTCTATCAAAACCATTTCAGATGTGGGGCGCTGAAATGGGAGCCAATGAGTCTGGAGTAGTGATCGGAAACGAAGCGGTTTTTACAAAAATTCCTTTTGAAAAGAAAAACCAAGGATTGACCGGTATGGATCTGCTCAGACTTGCATTGGAAAGAAGTAAGGACGCAGAAACTGCGAGAGAAACCATTCTTCAATTTTTAGAAAAATTTGGCCAAGACGCCTGTGGAGGTTATACAAATCCTTCTTTTTATTATCATAATAGTTTTATAATCGCCGATTTTAAAAACGCGTTCGTATTGGAAACCGCAGGAAAATTCTGGGCTTGGAAAAAAATAGAGGGTTTTTATTCCATTTCCAACGGGCTGACTCTTGAAGATAACTATGACGCGATTCATCCTAACGCAGTCGACTTCGCTTATCAAAATGGATGGACAAAAAAAGGAAAACCTTTCTCATTTCGAACCTCGTTTTCCGATTCCTTTTTTACTTTTTTCAGTAAGTGTAAGGTTCGAAGAAAAATTACCTCGGATTTGGGTGCGGATCAAAAAGGGAATTTAGGTCCACGAGAAGCAATGGAAATCCTGAGGCAAGAAGGAGAACCGGGAACTACTAAACCTTTTTTTCCTTCTGGATCGAATATGGGTTCGGTTTGTCTTCATGCTACTGGTCCAATTACGCCTAACGGAACCACCGGTTCTATGGTAGCCGAATTGAACCCAAACGTTTCCCAAAACCGTTTTTGGTTTACCGGAACTTCTATTCCTTCTATTTCGCTTTTTATTCCGGCTGGTTTTTTAGGAACGAGTTTTTTGGAAAAAAACTTTGAACAACCTGGAGCAAAGGTGGATTCTTCTCTTTGGTGGACTCACGAAAAATTTTACCGGGAAGTGCAGGGATTTTATCCGGAGGCAAAACGTGCGGTTCAACAAAGGATTCTGGATTTAGAAAATTTGTGGTTTGAGGAATCGAATCAAATTCTAAAAAAGAAGAAAGGTAAAAAAACTTTAGACACGTTAAGCGAAACCGCAATCCGCACAACGTTGCAGGAATATCATACTTGGAATAATTCTTTGTTAAACGAACTTAAAAGTAAAAATTTACAACGGACCTTTGCGCCTTTTTACAATTTGCAGTGGTCCGTTTGGAATCGGAAAGCGGATATCAATGTTTCTTAGAGTTTGCTTTTCGAATTCTCATATTGATTAGCTCCACTCCTAAAGAAAATGCCATAGAAAAATAAACATAACCTTTTGGAATATGGAAGTGAAGTCCGTCCGCGAATAACATCGCCCCGATCATAATCAAAAATGAAAGTGCTAAAATTTTCATAGAAGGATGTTCATTGATAAAATCGCTGACAGTTCCGGAAAATATAAGCATCACAATCATAGAAAGGATAACCGCTGCAACCATAACTTGAAACTGGCCCGAAAGTCCAACCGCGGTCACGATCGAATCTACAGAAAAGATAATATCTAGAAGAATCAATTGAACGATCACATTCCAAAAAGAAATTTTTTCCTTCTTAGATTTAGAATGATCCTCTTCGATACTTTCCACCTTACCGTGTATTTCACTAGTACTCTTTGCGATTAAAAACAAACCACCTCCGAGCATGATCAAGTCCCTGCCAGAGATTGCAAAGTTTGCAATTGTTAAAAATGGAGTTGTTAAAGATGCGATCCAACTAACCGCGAACAACAGGGCGATTCTAAAACCCAAGGCTAAAGTGAGGCCTAGACTTCTTGCTTGATTTTGTTTATTTTTAGGAAGTTTGCCGGAAACGATTGAAAGAAAAACAATATTGTCGATCCCTAAGACGATTTCCATGAGAGTAAGGGTAAGAATTGCAACAACTTTATCGAGAGAAAGTAATTCCATCCTTGCAGTTAATTTTTCGAAAAGGAATAAATCAATCGATTTACAAAGAAACTTAAGGAGGCATACTGTAGGTATGGAGTTTCTTCCGGAAAGTTTTAAAACGAGAGAAGCGTTCGGAATTCATTTGAGGGGAAAGAACATTCATTCTTATCTACCTCCTCGTCTTAGTCTTTTAGTTTTTTTAAGACATTCAGGATGTATTTTTGTTAGGGAGGCGATTGCTGATTTGAAAGAGATGTTTGAAAGTTCTCTTTCTTTTCCTTCGATCTTATTTTTTTTTCCTGAAGATTTAAAAAACTGCGAAAAATTTTTTAAAGAAGTTTGGAAGGATGCTTGTGTGGTTTCTGATCCAAATACGGAATTTTATCAAGACTTAGGATTACAAAATGCAAATTTAATCCAACTTGCTGGTCCTGAAGTATGGATGGGAGTTGCAAGGGCTACTCTCAAAGGACATTTTTATGGAATCCCCGGAAGTAATCCTTTACAAATGCCTGGAGCATTTCTTGTAGTTCAGGATCGTATCGTATGGGAACATAGATACAGGCATATAGGAGATCATCCCGATTGGAAAAATCTTCCCGGAATTACTCTTTTACCGGGACCGGAATTTGGACCTGGGGTTTTACCCGCTTAGTTTAACGAACGACTGTCACCGAACAACTAGCGTGATGAACAATTCGATCGGAAACGGAACCTACTAAAAATCTTCCTACTGCGGAAAGTCCTCTCGAACCGATTACAATCATATCATAATTTCCTTTTGTAGCTGTTTCTACGATTGTGTCTGCTGGATAACCTTCCAGAACCAATCGATCCCATTTGATTTCTGGGGATTCATCTAAAGGAGAATGAATTTTTTCGAATCTTTGTTCCGAAATCCATTTTACCCTGTCCTTTCCTTCGGGAGCTTTTTCGTAATAACCAGGAAGAGGGCCGAATTCTTCTATCACTTCTAAGATTGTAAGGTTTGCGTTTGCCGCTTTTGCGATCGCAATACCCATTTCCAAAGCTTTTTTAGAACTTTCCGAACCGTCTACTGGAACTAAAATCTTTTTGATAAATCTTTGCATGTTCTTTCTCTTTGCCAAAGAGTGTATCCTTCTCAAGTTCGTTTTCCAATCAAAAAAACTTAAAATTTAGGTTGGTACAATTTAATTTTGATTCATCGGAGAATTTTGATTTTATAAATGACTTAGACAAAAAAGTTGCAAATCAATTAGCTTGCGACCATGGAACAAAAAACAGAACTGGATCGTATATTCCTAAATTCTTATTTAAGATATAAGAATTTAGGAGATTCAAAAAATTTAATTGAACAGGCAGCGTTTTGGATTGGTAGGATTGCAGTACGTAAGTATTCTCTCGGCGAAGACGAGAGAAGTGAAGTTCTACTCAAGTTCATTCAAAAAATAGAATATTTTTCTAAATTATACGAAACTAAAAAATTCGATAATTTTTCGGCATTTGCGATCGTGTTTTTAAAACATCTCGTTTTAAATCAATGGAAAAAGGAAATTAATTCTTTAAAAAGAAATCCTATTTTTTTGGAACCGGATAGTTTACCTGGATCTGTGATTTATGAACCTGACTATGATTGTGAACCTTCTCCACATAAAATTTTCTTACAAGAAATTTTACAAAATTTAGATCCAAGAGGGGTTTTGATTTTTAAGCTCAAACACAATTTATTTTTGGAAAGAAAGGATATTCTACTTTTGAAAAGTATTCTTGCTTCGTCCGGAAATTCGATTCGAGATTTTTTAAAAGAGAGAGCGGAAAAAACATCTTCTGTTCGATGTAAAGAAATTACGATTTTAGAAAAGATGGAAGTCTCACATCAACTGATTTTTTCCAATCGAAAAAACGCAGCAAACTTTTCTTCTCAAAAGAAACTAAAACTCAGAAAAAAACTTTTAAGACCCGAAATCATTTATACTTACGAAGAGATTTCCAATTGGTTTGATTGGAAATCCTCCGTGATTAAAAAGTTATATTTACAAACCATGAATTCCTTGAAGAACTCCGGTAGAGATTTGGAATTCAATTTTAAAAGAAAATAAATTGACCGATTCCAATCAAATTGAATCACTTAACGTAAATTTGACGTAAGACGTCTAAGTGTGCGGACCGGCAGTTAATAAATTGTATGAAAAAAACGTAATACAAAATTGCGTTTTTTAGTTTCAATTTATTGTAGAACACAATCTGCCGAACGACCTATAAAAATCGATCCATTTCGCGTTGTATCGAACTGACGTTAACTTACTACTCGAACGTATAAATAAAATACTTGGGTTAAATTGTTTCAATAATTTGAATGTTTTGGTTCTGCTCTAAAATGTCGCAAATCCCGAATTTGCGTTATTTTTTAAGTATCTCTATTTTTTCCTAAATTCGGTCGTTAATAACTTGGTATCATTTTCATGCGTCTGAGTAGTAAGTTGGAATCAAAACTATTCATTTTTTAAAATGATGAGCATACTATCTTAAAAACTTCGTTTCAGAATTTTATATCTTAAACTCGGGCTCGATTTCAAAGTTTTTAGAAAAATTTTTCTAAAAGTAGTAATTTACTGAAAGAGAACTTTATGTTGGTCTTTGCATTTTTAAAGACTAAAAAACATAGAGTTCTTACGTTTTGCTTTTTTACGAAAAAATTAAGTCTTCTAAATAAAATTCTTAAACTTGAACTCGTTTCCATTTTATGGAGATAAAGTAAAAAATAATTTTCAGAAGATACTTTTCTTTCATAGCAGTATAAAAAAATGAGTTCAATAGATAGTTTGTAAATGAGAAACCATTTACATTCGAACTCGATTTAATCAGTAGAGTATATTATGAATCAATTTGAATCTAAAAAACTGCGATGGAAATTAACGATAGGTTTGGAATTACTGACTTCAATTTTGGCGGTTCCTCTGGCGGTTTTGTTTGTAATTTCTGCCGGAGGTTACGATTTTAACCAATCGATAGGTTTGATCATTTCTTCCACAATTTCTTTGACCACTTCGTTTGTGGTTCCTTCCGTTCGTTTTGTGATCCTTGGGAAACTTTTAAAAAACTTAGAAGATAAAAATTGGTTTGTTTTAAATTCTAAAGAAAAATCCGAAATTAAAATTAAAATTCTCAACTTTCCTCTTTATAATTCTTGGTTTTATATGATCCAGTGGAGTTACGGAATCTTTGCTGCTTGGAGAATTATGCATTTATTTTTTGTTCCAAAAACGATCGAATCTCTTCCGTTTGCTTTTTTGCCTGCAATCATTTATCCAGTTTTAGGAGTTTCTCATTTCTTTTTAACTGAGTCCACACTTGTAACTCTTTTAGAGTCTGATCGTTTGGGTGATGTTTATAGCGATCCCGAAAAGATAAAAACCGTTGGCATTCATACAAGAATTTTCAGTACGATTTCTGCGATTGCCATTCTTCCAATCGTAATTTTAGGTTATCTCCTATTTGAAGAAACTTCCGGTTGGATCAAGTTAGGCGATGTTACGATTCCATTGATTCTTACTTTGATGTTTATGCTGATTGCCGTTGGGGTTGCGTCTTTTCAACTTTCTTCTACGATTCGAAGAAATTCAGAAAACATGATTCAAATTTTTGCAAAGATGTCGGATGGAAATTTGACTCAGGTTCTTCCTACCGTTTCCAGTGACGAATTAGGTTCTAATACCAGAGCTTTAAGCGACTTTGTTAAGCGACTTCGTATTATTGTAAAAAGAGTTTCTAAGGAAGCAGTTAAACTTTCCGAAAGTTCTAAAACTTTAGGAGAAAATACGAACGAGTTATCTAAAAAGATGGAAGACCAGGCGGCTTCTTCCGAGGAGATGAGTTCGGCGGTTGAAGAAATTTCGGCTTCGATTCATTCTACTGCTTCTCGAGCAGAAAGCCAAACTCTGATTGCTAAAAAAGCGCAAACTTCTCTTGCTGAATTAGAAGGAAGGATTCGTCAGGTTCATTCTGCTCTTGTGGAAACCAAAGCGGACGCGGACCGAATGAGAGGTGAAACTAAAAGTGGTGCAGAAGCTTTGAAAGGAACTCAAAAAGCGATGGAAGCAATTGATGAAAGTACTGCAAAGATGGGCGCCACGGTAAACGTGATTAAAGAAATTACGGATCGAATTGGTCTTCTTTCTTTGAATGCTTCGATTGAAGCAGCGAGAGCGGGCGAAGCCGGAAAAGGTTTTGCGGTTGTGGCACAAGAGATTGCAAAATTAGGAGAGCAGACTCAAGAAAACGCTAAGAGAATTACTTCTGCAATTTCCGAAGCTTTGAACGCTACAAAAAGTGGTAGGGAAGTGATCGAATCTATGCAAACTGTTTTTCAAAGAATCGGAAGTACAGTTGGTACTACTCTGGATCGTATTTCGGAAGTTGCGTTACTTTCTGATTCTCAGTTAACCGCGAGTGAACAGGTAAGATCTGCGTTTACTGAATTTTCTATCTCTTCGGATGAAATTAGAAACCATACTCAAGAACAGACTAGAACTTCTGAAGAGTTTTCAAAAACGATTGTTTCGATTTCGGAAACGACAGAATTTTTAAGTAGTGTGGTTACTCAGATCGACGGACTGTCTGTCCGTTTAAATGAACAAGCGGATAAACTGAAATCGGAGATGGATTTCTTTGAAACTTGAGCGGACATGCGAAAATGAGCGGACATGCGAAAATGAGCGGACATGCGAAAAAGCCGCTTTCGTTTTCCTTCGGAAAATAGTTGTGAGTCAATAGTTTAGATAATTGGAATATAATGGATTTTTAGAATTATATTCTAAATTACGAATATAGATTTGTTTTTACAAGGTGTTTAGGTCTATTAAAATCCAAACTACAGTTATCTGTCAAAACTTGCACTGCAAGTTCGTCTGTTTTTCCACTCAGTCTTTAGTTTAACTTAAATTTTAAATGTGATCGGATGGTAGGCCATTCACTTGAAATGATACTGTAAACGGCAGTGTTTCTTAGGGTTCCGTTTGGCATGGTTCTGTGATTGCGTAAAATTCCGTCTAAATTCGCTCCTAATCTTTCTATGGCTCTTCTTGAATTTTGATTGAGTCTATGTGTTCTAAATTCAACTGCGATACAATTTAAATTTTCAAATGCATGTTCTAAAAGAAGAAATTTACATTCTGTATTTACAAATGTTTTTTGGTATTCTTTGGAATACCAAGTCGAACCTATTTCAAGTCGTCTATCCGTTTTTTCTATGTTCATATAACGTGTGCTTCCAATGATTTTTCCATCTGCTTTACTTTGTACTACAAAAGGGAGTGAGCTTTTTTCTTTTTCTTCTGTCAGAGCTTTTTCGATCCATTGTTTCATAACCTCGGGAGAAGGCACTAAAGTGAACCAGAGTTTCCAGAGTTCTCCGTCTAACACTGTTTTGGTTAATGCTTCACAATGTTTCATTTTTAGAGGATGAAGTTCCACATTGTTTCCGATTAGTGAAATAGGTTCAGGGGGAAAATGATGTTTCATTGTTGTAGTTTGTTTTCGATTTTGTTTTGAGTTTGTCTTAAAAACTTGAAAGCGCAAACGATAATCCTTTAGAAGTTTCTAATAAAATGCTGAAGCTCCATAGAAGTAGCCACATCTCTAAATTCTCAGTCGTTTTTCCCATCATCAGATTTTTATAATCTTTCGATTTGGGAACAAGCTATTTGTTCAAATTGAAGATTTATAAATATATATTTTAAACTTACAAGTAAATTTTGGTGAATCATAAAGGTGGAACGTTTTTACCGAGTTAGAATGTTTGAGATTTTCGTTTTACAAAACTGTGGGAACTACTGCAAACTTAAGACTTTACATTTGTATTTACAAAACTGTGGGAACTACTGCAAACTTAAGATTTTACATTTGTATTCACAAACTGTGGGAACTACTGCAAACTTAAGACTTTACATTTGTATTCACAAAACTGTGGGAACTACTACAAACTTAAGACTTTACATTTGTATTCACAAAACTGTGGGAACTACTGCAAACTTAAGATTTTACATTTGTATTCACAAACTGTGGGAACTACTGCAAACTTAAGACTTTACATTTGTATTCACAAAACTGTGGGAACTACTACAAACTTAAGACTTTACAGTTGTATTTACAAATTGTGGGAACTCTTACTTTTTCTTTGGATTTTATAGAGATGCCAATATCTAAATAACGAAAAAAATCAATCTTCCGAATAATACTTACTAGAAGCTTCTTTCAAAAATTTTTTTTCTTTTCTAGAAAGAGAATTCATACCGGATTTGGAAATTTTATCTAACAAATAGTCTACTTCCTCTCTAACGTGAATCTTACGATTCATTTCTTCTTGCCATTTTTTCATCTTTCTTTTTTGAAGATAGCGACTGAGAGACAAAGAAGGGGGAATTTTAGATTTTAGTTTATTATAATAAAAGAAATAAACCGCTCCACCGATTGCTCCGCCTAAATGTGCCATGTGCGCGATGTTACTACCCGAACCAGAAAACGCAATGATGAGCATAAGAATCACAACCATATACTTCGCTTTGAGAGGAAAAAAGCCCATAAAAAGAAGTTCCTGGTTAGGCCAAATCAAAGCAAAAGCGATCAAAAGACCGTAAATTCCTCCGGAGGCGCCGATGATAGTGCCTTGGTGAAATCCAACGTTATGCAAAATCCAAGGAAAAAAACCTCCCATGAAACAAGAGAATAGATAAAACTTTAAAAAATTCCTACTACCCCAGTAGTTTTCCAGAACTGAACCAAACATCCAAAGAGAAAACATATTGAATAAAATATGAAAGAAATTTTGAACAGAGTGTAGAAATGCGTATGTGAGAAGTTGCCAGACAAAAAAACGATGGGTGACCATATCGGAAGTCATTCCGAAATAAATAGTTAAGTAATCTCCTACCGTCCAGGAAAGTAGAAGTTGAACCGCAAAGATACTCCCGTTTAAAATCAATAAGGTGCGGGCTACTGGAGTCAGCTCTGGGCCGATTCGATTGTAGATTCCTGTCATAGAGGAACATGATTTCTCCTCGGAATTCAAAGACAACCGTAAAACGGAATTTCTTCTTTCTCTTATCTTTGACAGAAAATTTCGAAGGTTAAATACTGGGCCGGATATGATCGTTCAGTTATATGGAACCAGAGGTTCGATTCCTTCTCCTCTTCGCACCCGAGAATACATTCAAAAAGTAACTCAAATTTTGGAAATTGTTCGAGACAAGGATCCAGAAGTTCTTACCGATATTCAGAAATTTATTTCCAATTTACCCGCCTATTTATCCCGCGTAGTAGGCGGAAATACTACTTGCGTTTCGCTCACAACTTCTTCCGGAAAAAGATTCGTTTTTGATTGTGGAACCGGACTTAGAATTTTAGGGGACGAGTTGATGCGAAAAGAATTCCAGAACGGAGAAGGAAAACTCTCTTTATTTTTTTCGCATACTCACTGGGATCACATCCAAGGGATTCCATTTTTCAAGCCGATCTATATACCCGGAAATGAATTTCATTTTTATTCACCTTTTCCAGATCTACAAGAACGTTTAGAAAAACAACATTCTCCCGAATACTTTCCCATTCCATTTTCCGGACTTGCCTCTACGAAAATCTTTACCTGTTTGAATCCCGGCGAAATTTTGGATTTGGAAGGAGATTGTAAGGTCAGTTTTTATCCTCTCAAACACCCAGGCGGATCGTATGCCTACCGAGTGGAGGAAAACGGAAAGGTATTTATTTTTGCTACGGATGCTGAGTTTACCGGAGAGGATTTTGATTCTATTTCGGAAATGAAACCGTTTTTTGAAAATGCGGACTTACTCATTTTAGATGCCCAATATACCTTGGACGAATCCTTCCAAAAATTTGACTGGGGACATACATCCTACACAATGGCCGTAAACTGTGCAGTTGCCTGGAATATAAAAACTCTCGTATTGACCCATCACGAACCCGTTTATTCGGACGACGTGTTGGAACTCATTCTTGAGGAAGCTAGGGCGCACTCGGTTTCGCTCGGCAACTCTTCCATGAGGATTGAACTTGCTGTCGAAGGAAACGTATATAAATTAACATGAAAAGTATCGGACTTCATAGAACTTCTAAAACCCTGCTCGTCATAGCCCTCTTAGGAGGACTTTTTTTTGGTTATATTCTTTCGGAGGTGGACGAAGGAGGAGAGTTAGCGATGCTTGCTTCTTACCAGCCTACAACTCCTACTCGACTCTACGATATCAACGGAGTTGTATTCGCAGAACTTTATAAACACAAACAACAACTACTGAAATACCAAGATATTCCACCTCACGTGGTGCAGGCGTTTTTATCTGTAGAGGACAATAACTTTTTCAATCACTTTGGGATCGATTTTATGGCGATCCTTAGAGCCGGGATCGTAAACGTAATTTCGGGTAGAATCAAACAAGGAGGTTCCACACTTACACAGCAGCTTGCCAAGACGGTTTTACAAAATAGAAAAAGATCTTTTGCTAGAAAGTTTATAGAAGCGTTGTTTACCCTTCAGATAGAACAAGAATATTCAAAAGAAGAAATATTAGAAATTTATTTTAATCTAATTTATTTAGGACACGGAACTACTGGCCTTGCTTCTGCCGCGGATGTATATTTTCAAAAAGATGTAAGCGACTTGGACGTAGCCGAAGCGGCGCTTCTTGCTAGATTGCCTAAAGCTCCTGTAAAATATTCTCCCTTTAAAAATCCTGCCATTTCCAAAGGAGCACATTTAAGCGTTCTAAGGCTTATGGCGGAACAAGGTTATATCCCTGCAGATAAGGTTCAAACGATTCACGACGATTTTTGGAATAAATATTGGCCCGTAGTCATCACTCAATCTCCTTCTCAATCTACTTGGGGAAATCGTTTGAACAAGGCCCCTCACTTTACGGAGTATGTTCGTCAAAAATTAGAAAAAGAATTAGGCGAAGATAAGGTTTACACGGGAGGGTTGAAAGTATATACCACTCTTGACGCTCGTAAACAAGAGATTGCTCAAGAAGAACTATCCAAGGCGATTAAAAAACACGATGACCTTGTTTCTGGAATTACGGTCAATTATTCCGGAGGAGCCGATAGAGGTCTTGTAGGTTTGTATTATTTAATGGGCTCCGTGTTTCCGATTGGAATGCCTTTTATTAGTAAGTTAGACGACAAGGCAAATTACAGAGTGGCTCTGGAAAGAGAACTTATAGACGCGGTGGACATTCTTACGATTTTGACTCCTGGAGAAAACGAATCCGCTGCAATCTCAGAATTTCAAAAACAAACCGCGGTCTTCGGAAAAAACCTACACGTAGAAGGAGCCGCGATCACAATCGAACCTTCTACTGGATATATACAAACCATGGTAGGTGGTTACGAATTTACACCTAAGAATCAGTTCAATCGGGCTACGATGGCAAGACGTCAAACCGGCTCCGCGTTTAAACCATTCGTTTATGGAGCCGCAATTCAGGAAAGAGTGGTAGGAAGTGGAACCGGAATTATGGACGCACCTCTTACTACTTTGACGGAAGAAGGAGAAGGTTGGTCACCTCAGGATTTTGACGGAGACTTTTTAGGAATGGTTCCTCTTTCCAGAGCCTTGTCCTTGTCGCTTAACATCGTTTCGGTGCAGGTTTTTTTACGAACCGGTCCAGATGCGGTCATCGATTTCTCTTCCAGATTATTGGGAGCCAATCCGAATCGTTTTCCGCCTAGTCCTGCTCTTGCGCTTGGGATTGCAGAGCTGACTCCTCTAGAAATGGCGCTTGGATATGCTACCATCGCCAACAATGGTAGAAGGGTAATTCCGTTTTCTGTTCGTTATGTGATCGATCAAAGTGGAAATGTAGTTTATAACGAAGAAATAAAGGTGCAAGAAGAGTTACAAAGACAAGCAAAAGATGGAAGTATCCAAGTCATTTCGGAAGGAACCGCCTACATTCTGAAAAAAATGTTAACCAATGTGGCTATGGCAGGAACCGCCGCAATGGGACTTAGAGATCCGGAAAAAGGAAATTATAGAGGAACCGCCGCTGGAAAAACTGGTTCTACTTCTTCTTTTACAAACGCATGGTATTGTGGATTTGATCCAAATTATACGACTGTAATTTGGTTGGGATTTGATAAAAGTTCTATTTCTTTGGGAAGGGGGCAGGCTGCTTCTGTACTTGCGGTTCCAATTTGGGGAAGAATGTACAATCGATTTTACGGAGGACAAAACTATCCTTCGTTTGGCGAAGACATTCTGCCAGAGGAAGTACAAGGAGGAGGGACTTGTGCTTATAACGGACTTTCACCAAAACCGGGAGTATGTCCCGTAACTCAAAATCTGACACTCAAACCGATCACAGTAGCAGGAGTGACCAAGGCCGTGATGGGCAATCGTCAATGTGATGGAGAAAGAGATCATCATAAGTCTATGGATTTTAGAGAATTCTTACAGAAAGAATATCAAATTAGCGATGAAGAATTAGGAAAAACGGATCGAAAATTTAAACCTAGAACAGAATAATTTCGTTTTGGAGAATTTCGTTTACAGAATTTTTTCATTTAGAAGGATTGAAACCGAGACTTGCATTTAGATATTTCTAAATCTCTCGAAAGGAATCATTCATGTCTGTAGAAATTAAGGTCCCCGAAATGGGGGAATCGATTACGGAAGCTACGATTGCAAACTGGGTAAAGAAAGAAGGAGAGTCCGTAAAACAAGATGAGATCTTGTTAGAACTAGAAACGGATAAGGCGACTATGGAAGTTCCGGCTCCTTCTTCCGGTGTTCTTCAGAAAATTCATAAAAAAGCTGGAGAAACGGTAAAGGTAAAGGAGATCATCGGACTTATCGACGCCACAGCATCTGTCTCTTCTTCCCCATCTTCTCCTTCTACTACACAAACAGCACAACTTTCCGGAAACGGCAACATTAACGAAACTCTTCCACCTGCGGTCCGTAAGTTGATCGAAGACAACGGACTCAATCCTACTTCAATTTCCGGTTCCGGTAAAAACGGACAAATCACAAAAGAAGACGTATTAAAAGCAATTGAATCCAAATCGTCTGTTTCAAATCCTTCTGTAAATGTAGGAACTCCAGCAGCGGTCAAAACGGCGCTGACTTCTCCTGAAATTCCAAAAGCGGTTCCGGCTGCAAGAAGAACGGATCTACCAAGAGAAAATTCGGTTCCTATGACTCGACTTCGTAAGGTAATTGCAGAAAGACTTGTGTCTGCACAACACAACGCCGCAATACTTACCACGTTTAACGAAGTAGATATGAGCGCCGTTATGGAACTTAGAAACCGTTATAAGGATCGATTTAAAGAGACGCATAACGTAGGTCTTGGATTTATGAGTTTTTTTACCAAGGCTGCAATTCACGCACTCAAAACGATTCCAGCGATCAATGCAGAAATTCGTGGAAACGATATCGTATATAAAAACTACTACGATGTAGGAGTTGCTGTCGGAGGACCGAAAGGACTTGTAGTTCCGATCGTAAGAGACGCAGACTTACTTAGTTTTGCGGGAGTAGAACAAGAAATTGTAAGACTTGCCAACCGAGTCAAAGACGGAAAAATCGAACTCTCCGAAATGGAAGGTGGAACTTTTACGATTTCCAACGGAGGAATTTACGGTTCCATGATGTCCACTCCAATTCTCAATCCTCCACAAAGTGGAATTTTAGGACTTCATAATATAGTAAAACGTGCAGTGGTGGTAAACGATCAAATTGTGATCCGTCCGATGATGTATCTTGCACTTTCCTACGATCACCGGATCGTGGACGGAAAGGAAGCGGTTACTTTCCTCGTAAAGGTCAAAGAAGCGATCGAAGATCCGAGCCGGCTTTTGCTAGAACTTTAATGAAAGAGGAAGTATGTCAGCAGAATTTGACGTAGTCGTGATCGGCGCGGGACCGGGGGGCTACGTTTGTGCCATCCGCTGCGCACAACTCGGTTTTAAAACCGCAATTATCGAAAAAAGAAAAACCCTCGGAGGCACTTGTCTGAACGTGGGTTGTATTCCTTCTAAAGCGCTTTTAGATTCTTCCGAAGAATATCATAAAACTCTACACAAACTGGAAGTTCACGGAATCAGTGTCGGAAAAGTAGATCTGGATTTGAACAAACTTATGAATCGTAAGGATCAGATCGTAAAGGAGGTCACGGACGGAGTGGACTTCCTTATGAACAAAAATAAGATCAAACGTTACGAAGGTTTTGGAAAGGTATTGTCCGCTGGAAAAGTAGAAGTCGCTTTGAATGACGGAAAAAAAGAAACTATCTCCGCCAAACACATTGTAGTCGCTACTGGATCGGTGCCGATCGATATTCCAGGTTTAACCGTGGACGGAAAAAATATCATCACTTCCGATCATGCGATTGAACTTCGTAAACTTCCTAAAAAGATGATTATCATCGGAGCCGGAGTCATCGGACTCGAACTAGGATCCGTTTGGGGGAGACTCGGCACTTCTGTGACCGTGGTTGAATTTTTACCCGGGCTCATTTCCAATGTAGATCGTCAGATGGGTTCATTATTAGAACGTTCTCTTGCTTCTCAAGGAATGGAATTTTTATTTGAACATAAGGTCAAAGGTGCAACTACTACAAAGAACGGAGTAAAGGTTCAGATCGAAGATTCTAAAGGAGGGTCTAAAGACTTAGAGGCGGATCTAGTTCTTGTCGCGGTCGGACGAAGACCTTTTCTAGAAGGAGTGGGACTGGAAGAAGCAGGCGTAACGTTCACACAACGCAAACGAATCCAAGTAGATGCACATTTTAAAACATCCGTTCCTGGAATTTATGCAATCGGAGATGCGATCGATGGACCTATGCTCGCACACAAAGCGGAAGAAGAAGGAGTCGCTCTTGCGGAACTTCTTGCGGGTCAATCTGGTCACGTCAATTACAACGCAGTTCCTTACGTCATATATACTTGGCCGGAAATGGCTTGGGTGGGAAAGGGCGAAGAAGAATTGAAATCTGCAGGAATTGAATATAAAGTAGGAAAATCACTATTTCGACCCAATGCTCGTTCCAAAGCGATGAATGAAGCGGAAGGGCAAGTCAAAATACTCGCCGATAAAAAAACGGATAAACTTTTAGGAGCTTTTGTATTTGGCCCAAGGGCTTCGGATATGGTGGCAGAACTTGCAGTGGCTATGGAGTTCGGAGCTTCCGCGGAAGATATAGCGAGAAGTTTCCATGCACATCCGACCTTGTCGGAAGTGATTAAAGAAGCGGCAATGGCGGTGGATAAGTGGGCGATTCACGCGTGAATCGTATTAGGTAGGTTTCAAAAATGAAGATAGAAAAACTCATGGCGCTTTATGGAGAGAACGGCGCTCTCCTCGAAGAACTTTATAATCAATATAAACTCAATCCAGAAACTTTGGACAAAGAATGGAAGTCTTTCTTTCAAGAAGTAGACACCAATGGAAACGGAAGTGGATATACAAACGGCAATGGCAGATCCGCGGTGGCAACTTCTTTTACAGATGCACAGGCGGCTTCCATCCGAGAGATGGGGATTATCAACCTACTCAATGCTTATAGAAGACAGGGTCACCTTGCTGCTAAATTAGATCCACTTGGAATTCAAAAACCGAATCGTACTTTTATCGATTCTAAACTTCATAATATTTCTTCTACAGATATAGATACTGTTGTAGATAGTGAAACTCTCGGAAGAGTAAAACTTGCCGAGATTGTAGATCTTTATGAAAAAGTATATTGTAATACGATTGGAGCCGAACATTTCTATTTAGTAAATGATGAAGAAAGAGAATGGCTTCAAAAAAAGATGGAATCTCCTGAATTTTTGGCGCCTTTGCCTAGAGGAATTAAACTTAGACTTTTCGAAAAATTATTTCAGGCGGATTATTTTGAAACCTTCCTCGCTAAAAAGTATGTAGGTAAAAAAAGATTCTCTTTAGAAGGAGGGGAATCCTTCATTCCACTTTTAGATACGATTGTAGAAGAAGCGGGTTATCATCAGATGGATGGACTCGTGATCGGAATGGCGCATAGAGGAAGACTGAATGTTCTTGTGAATATTATTGAAAAACCTGCGTCACTCATCTTTGCAGAGTTCGAAGAAAAAACGGACAAAGATAACTTAAGTTATGCGGATGTAAAGTATCACTTGGGATATTCCAATAGCAGGATGACTACCGCCGGTAAAGAAGTGAAACTTTCACTCGCGTTCAACCCAAGCCACTTGGAATGTGTGGACCCTGTGGTAACCGGATCGGTTCGAGCCCGTCAGACTTTGATCGGAGACAAAGACCGTTCCAAATATATGCCGATTTTAATTCATGGAGACGCCGCGTTTGCTGGTCAGGGTGTAGTTGCAGAAACTCTCAACCTGATGAATTTAGAGGGTTATACTACCGGTGGGACGTTTCATATCGTTGTCAATAACCAGATCGGTTTTACTACTCTTCCGGATGAATCTAGATCCACGTTGTATGCAACCGATCTTGCAAAAGGTTTCCAAATTCCAATCATCCACGTAAACGGAGACGATCCAGAAGCAGTTTACAGAGTTGTAAAACTAGGAATGGAATACCGTCAAAAATTCAAAAAAGATTTTATTATAGATTTGGTTTGTTATAGAAGACTGGGTCACAATGAAACGGACGAACCAGCATTCACTCAACCGAAAATGTATGCCATCATTAAGAATCATCCGCCTACTGTAAAACTTTATGAAAAAAGACTTATAGAAGAAGGGGACATTCCACAAGAAGATATTGATTTTATCAAAAACGGATCGATGCACGGGTTGGAAGATTCTTTCCAAAGAGCCAAGGAACAGGACGTAAAAATTCGTGTGGATACAATGCAAGGAGTATGGTCTAAGTTTTCTAAGGATTCGTTAGATTCAGAACCAGCCACAAAACTTCTCGCAGAACAGATGCATGGAATCGTTCAAGCTTTGACTAGCGTACCTCAGGGTTTTACTCCCAATTCTAAACTCGTAAAACTTTTGCAGAGTAGAAAGGAAATGGCGGAAGGAAAAATTCCGGTGGATTGGGGATTTGCGGAAGCTCTTTCTTTTGGATCTATTTTAGAAAGTGGATTTAGAATCCGTCTTTCCGGTCAGGATTCTCAGAGAGGAACTTTCTCACATCGTCACGCAGTACTTGTAGATACAAATACAAACGAAAAATACATTCCTCTCAATCATATTTCGTCTAAACAGGCTAAGGCGGAAATTATCAATTCTTCGCTTTCTGAATTTTCAGTTTTAGGTTTTGAATATGGTTATTCTCTTTCGGATCCGAATGCCCTTGTGATGTGGGAAGCTCAGTTTGGAGATTTTGCGAACAGTGCCCAGGTGATCTTTGATCAGTTTATTTCCAGTTCGGAAGTAAAATGGCAAAGATTATCCGGTTTGATTATGCTTCTTCCTCACGGATATGAAGGTCAGGGACCGGAACATTCTTCCGCGAGATTGGAAAGATTTTTACAACTTTGTGCTCTTGACAATATGCAAGTTTGTAATCTAACAACCGCGGCCCAATATTTCCATTTGCTCCGAAGACAAATGCTTAGAAACTATCGTAAACCTTTAGTGATTGTAACCCCTAAAAGTTTACTACGTTTTCCTGCCTCACTTTCTCCGGTGGAAGATATTCTACAAGGCGCGTTTCGAGAAATATTAATTGATGATAGTGGGTCTAAACCGGATAAAATCGAAAAAGTGGTATTTTCAGCAGGTAAAGTATATTATGATTTAATGAAATACAAAGATGAAAATAAAATCAAAAACGTTGCTCTGGTTCGAGTGGAACAAATTTATCCTTTTCCTGCAAAAGAGATCCAAAATTCTCTTAAAACTTTCAAAAATGCTAAACAATTCGTTTGGTGCCAAGAAGAGCCAAAAAATCAAGGAGCTTGGTTTTTTGTTAGAGAAAGGATCGAAGGACTTCTTCCAGAAAATACTCGTCTTGTGTATGCGGGAAGACACGAATCTCCTAGTCCAGCCGCTGGCCATATGAAGTTACACCTTCAAGAACAGGATCAACTTGTTTTGGACGCATTTCAGGCGTAAGAGTTTTCGAGCATCAATTTTATAAAAAGAAAAACTTTTGTTTTAGAATTTTATAATTTTAGCATATACAATCGCGAAGAAACTTTAAAAGTAAAAAGCCCGGATGTAAATCTAGGGCTTTTTTGTTTTTAAACGAGGATTTTCTTATGGAATTCTCCAGGCGTCACTTCGCTCTATAAAAAAAGTAAACTCGGAGATTTTACGGAATTCTCATTGAAGAATGAAAACGAATCTATTTTTTAATAATAAGAATTCAGTAAAAAACTGAAAAGAACCTATCTAAAAAACAAAAAAACTTAATATTTTGAATTCGAGTTTTTGGATCGAATAAGATTTCTTTGAAAATGTGGGAACTTGCACATAAACAAAATCTGTAATAAAAATAATGCGACTTAATTTGTGGGAACTATCACGGAGTAAAATTTAAAAAATAAAGAGGAACACTTACTTTTAGAAAGTTATTCCTTTCTTTATGTCGAATTACGTTCAATAGTCTTAGAGTAAAACAATAAAAAGCGAGATTGACGAAACTCGAAAATTTCTTATTCTAGCTTACAATGCCGACTGTGACACTGAATCGTATTCTATTTGTATCTATTTTTTTCGGCTTTTCGCTCGTAGCAAATCCGATAACAAATGCGGATCATACAAACTTAGAAAGAAGATTTTATTCTCATTCTCTTCGTATAAAAATTGAATCTGCAAAGGTATCCATTTCTCGGGAAAAAATTCAAAATCTGATTCATCATTATAAAGGTTTTATCTTAAAAAGTACAAATTCGAATTTAAAATTTAAAATACCATTTGCCAGCCAAGATCATTTTTTGATCGAACTTAGAAATAAAGAACTCGTAGAAAAAGTGGATGAAACGATCAACGATGTTACCGATCCACTTGAAGAATATACGAAAAGGCTAGAGATTGATCATGAATTTCTTTTAAAATACAAAAAGTTATTTGAAGAAGATAAACTTCCCAAAAGGGAGAGAAGACACTTGCTGATAAAACAACACAAGGTTTCTTTGGACATACAAAGATTAGAAAAAAAGAAAAAGGATTTAATTTTAAGAACTAAGTTTTCCGATTTTACAGTTTCTTTTGTTCCGATCAAACAGGAGGAACATTAGTAAAATTGAATGCTCTGAACAAGGTTCAACTTTTAAATTTGGCTGATTTGTGTTAATTTACTGATTGTTTTCCTGTGAATGTTTTTGAGCCAGTTCGTGGAAGTGCTGTTAGGTTTAGGTTTTTCACGTAATAATCGTTACCGTTTCGACTATCAAATTGAGAAGCAAGTCTCGACCCTTCTTTACCGCACCAGGAATTCAGATCGGTTATGGTATAATTTCCACTTTCTTTGTATTCCGGAAACATTTTTGACATTCTGATTTTTATCGATTTTAGATTTGATAGTAGAAGACGTTCCATTAAAAATTTAGCAGCTTTATAAAACTGAAAACGAGGGCGCTCTCAAAGCGGATGTGAAATGTTTCTCTAATAGTTTAATTACTTTGGCAATTTCTCCGGTGATTTCTAAAAATAAGAGATGATCCGAAATTGTTCCCAGTAAGGCTGTCGAATTTGAAATCAGTTTATATCCTATCTTATGAAGTCGAGCTGCTTCTTCCGTTTGGTTGAGACGAAGCAGGGGCAAAAGTAAAGTACCATGTACCTTGCCTGTGTCGGAAGTCAACGGGATTGCTTCTAAAAATGAAGTTTCAAATAACTTCTTTCCGAAATCAAGAAATGTATTTCGTTCTTGTGTTTTGCTTTTATACACGCGGTTCCAGGGAGCAGGTTCTGGATTTAAAAGCTCGGTGGATTCTCCTTCTAAAAATCGAAGCGGTACAGGTAGCAGACCGCCGAATTTTTTTACAAGATCGCATAACGTTTCTCGTTCGAAGTATTCTTCAAAACCCGGCTTACAAAGAAGATAGACCTGTGTCCCGAAGGGTAAATCGCTTCCGAGGGTTTTGACTGAGTAGGTTCCGTCTTGTTTCCCGCGCCATTCGAAAGCGGGTTGTGTTTTGTTTTTGTAGGAACGAGTTACGAGCACGACTTCATCGCTGACGATAAAACACGCGAGTAAGCCGACTCCGAATTGACCGATAAATCCTTTCGGAGATTGGAATTCTCCACCTTTTGAACTTTGTCCTATGGTCGCCAAAAACTCATGGATTTCCGATTCCACTAATCTGACTCCGTTATCCGTAAAGATAAGAGTTGGAAATCGCCAGGAACGATTTCAAGATGGCTCTCTCCTTCGTTTTCCGGTTCGAGATAGACGCGGGCTTGGATCGCATCTACTCCGTTTTGTAAAAGTTCGCGGACGAATACTTGAGGTCCGCTGTAAAGATGTTCCGAAAGTAGATTGATGATCCACGTAAGTTGAATTAAACTTTTGCTAATATGAAACCTTTGTAGAACGACAAATTTAAATTTGCTGTCTTATTTAATAATCCTTTGGGATATAAGTTAGAATTAGATTAATATCTTTTCGACATTTGAATTAAACAAAACATTGGTTTTAGTTTATTTATAATATTCAAAAAAATGAATTTATCTACTCAGAGTCAGGGGCAAAAGCTGTTGGGCCATTATCGAAGCAGGATGTTTTAGTCGGAACTATAAAATACACAATCGTTTACACTTCAATCATATAAATTCTGCATAAAAAAGTTTGGGACCTGGCCCTCAGCTATGGTCAATCAATTGCATGCAGAAAACGTTATACGGCATATCGTTTTTAGTTCCAATATAGAAGTGAGACGTTGAGTTTGAGAGAGCGTTCTGCTAAGTTACCTCGCATCGATCCTTTTCGCGTTAATTCACGTTAAATTATACAATACAACAGCTTTTGCGCGAACTGCCACATTGAATTGAAGATTCAAAAATGATTCATCCTAAGGTTTAAGACAGACGATGGCTCAAAACGAAAATTTTAAATGTTCTAATTTTTTGGTCGGTAGTCCGGCCCTTTATGTCTTATTTTTTGCAGGACTATAACTTCGTTACTTTCGAGAACCAAATTTTTCTACGTTCCAATTCGTTTTTTCGAAAATTATTTTCTATTCTTTTTAGGAATTTTTCTTCGTTTCTCGAAAAATCGTTTCCACGATTTCCGATTTATTCCCCAAACTTTTGGCCTTTTTAGCATATCGGTTGGCGGATGTTTTATCTCCTAATTTCCAAAAAATTTCTCCTAGGTTTGCCGGATAAATAGATTCTTGAGGAGATAAACGTTCTGCTTCTTGAAACGACGGAATTGCTTCTTCCCATTTTCCAATTTCGTCTAATGCGCAACCAATCAAATTGTGAAGCTTGTTTCTTCCCGATTTGTCTCCTGTGGATGCTAAGAATAAATTCTTTTCGGCTCTTTTTATACCTTCTTCCGCCGAGCTGGTTTTTAACTAAAAAAGTTTTGCATCCAAAAAAAGCGCTTCTCCATCCTTTTCATATTCCGAGAATATAGCACTTAACAATTCTTCTACTTTAGAATATTCTTTTTTATTTAAATATTCCCAACCTTGGGCGATACGATCTACTACCTTTTTGTGTAAAATTTTATGAATTTCCAATTCGGGAAATTCTCCTGAAGGACAAATTCTTCGATCTGAGCCAGAAGTTTGGAAATTGAATCCATAGTATTTGGATTTTGTTTGAGTTTGGTAGCAAGAGGTTCATTGACTACATTGATAGCCCAAATTCTTGCGGTTATAGCACACCAATCGTATTCACTTTAGAAATTTCTAAAATAGATTAGAAATGCAGAAACAAGACTGGCTCCTCCTGCATACTCCGGTTGTCTTTTATCCTTTTCCAGAAGATTTATAAAAGTCTTAAGTCCAAAAATTCAACAGAGACCCACACACAAATTTCGGCAGCTTCTCATTCTCGATGAAACGAATCTTTAGGATAATAATTCAAAATTTGCAAGCATTTTTCTTTCCAAATACTTTCTTGGTTCGAATCTTTTTGTCCCAGGTGAAAATAAATTTTTGCTAATGCGAAATAGACCTCATCTAAGTCGGAAACATTGGGGATGTCGAAGGATTATAATTTCGTATCGGTCTAAAAACTCGGGAAGTTGTTTGTCGAGGAGTTTTTCCGCCATTTCTTCTAAGCGGTATGGTATAAAGTCGAAAGCATCTAGATAATCATCCGGACTTTCTAAAGTCAAATGAACAATCTTATTGTCTCCCTCGTAACTTTCCCACTGAGCTTCTATAAAAGGAACTAAGTCTGATTTCAGGTCTGATCGGAAATATATGTAGTTCGTCGCGGCTCGAATCCCAGGTCCCATAGTGTTGCAAACGAGGAAGCCATACGAGTAGTTCGCGACTTTCACCATAGTCCTCCGAGTTCAGTATGAGACCGACAGAATTTGTATAATATTGACCTTCTTCTTCTGTCTTAAACGGGGCGATTTTTATGGAGCTGAATTGGATTTCTCAAATGGAAGCCAGATCGAACCAGTCTTGAGAATCAGTTTCGATTCGTTTCACCGCAGTCAGGTCTTGAACTAGATCTTGTGGAAGATTGAGTATATTATAATTTTCTTTCATGTTTATGGTGTGCTTCCGATAAAATCGTTTTTTTGGTTTATCGAAAGAATTGAATTACAAGGATTCTATGTCGATTTTGGATCGGAATCTTATATTTTGTTTTATGATCCCCGCAATAGCGATTGAAACGGAAGAGCGTTGTCCAATCCGAAAAATGCGGAAAGAAGTTTCGCGTTTCGACTTCGGCTTACTTCGGGTATTTCCGAGGAAAGAGTTTGTTGCCGCACCGAGATGCAAGCGCCGCAAAGAATCAGAACGGTTAAAAGGAACGTTTTTCGTTTTTTCATGAGAACTTCGTTTTTTCGCCATTGGTTCTAAACTGAAACTGAGTCGATCCGCGCTCTCGAATTTTCAATCGTAAATTTTTCCGCGATCGGTTCGAACTTTTGGACGAAGGTTTTAGAACTTATAAGAAGAATAAAATACGATCCGAATTTATTCCGTTCGGGTTATAAAAAAAAATTCCCAAAAGGAGAATCGTCTTTCCGATCGTTTTGTGTTCAAACCAGGCGACTTCATTATAAAGAAGGATAATAAATTGGTCTTAAAATTATAACTTTAAAAAGCATCACTTACCGGACTTTTCGTTTTTGATTGCATTCTATTTTTCAATTTTCTAATTTGCAGAGCATGTTATCAAAGAACGCTCGGAAAAATATAACGTTAGGATCGATCGGAGTATTTTTCTTCCTTTGTTTCGGATGCAAACAGGATCCGATCGAATACAATCATAGAATGTTGTTGGTGATAGACGGGATTTTTGAGGACGCTAAGTCGATCGATTCTTCCTTGGAAAAAAAAAGATTACGCGGAAGCGGAGAATAAAACTCGGATTTGGGAAAAGAAAATCTTGAGTGCGAAAATAAACATACACAAAATCGGAAATTTTAGAGGGGATTCTTCTTTTAGGGATTCGAACGAATATGTCCTGGCTATTTTTTCGGATCACGTGATTATATATTATAAAAGATTAATGTTATTGTTGAGATCGGAAAAGGCGGAGGAGTCCCAGAAAATCCGCGATACTTACTATAAGATTCATCTAAGAATGGACGAGGCGGATAAAATTCTTAAGGCCGCTTCCGAAAAATTTCAAATGGAATTCGATCGTTCGCCTTGATAAAATCGGAATTAATCCGAACGTAAAACTTTAAAATCGAGATTAACGAAACATTCTTGATTTTGTAAACTGCGATCGGTTGTTCAACAAAAAATAGGAAACTTTCCGAATGAATCTATTTACGAAAACGATGTCCGAACATTTGGAAAAGGCAAAAGAAAATCCTTTATCTCGGTCTTATACGGAACGTCTCGAACGGATTGATTGGAACGAAAGTGTCGAATACGGTGACGAAAAGTCTTCGGGTGTTTTAGTTTATACGCCTGTAACCACCAAAAGCGGATTTAGCATTTCCGAATCTACTAGTATCACGGTTGGTATAGATCAAGATTACAACGAAGTCAATTTCAATATCGAAGAGTTGAGTGAGATTTTGAACGAAGCTGGTTCTGCTTTTTTGGATAAAAATTGGGATGTATATTACCTTGTTTCGGACGTTGCAGTAAAGTCTGTTCACATACTATGTAGGAATTGCCGCAGAAAAGACAAAACACTTTGAAGAATTTGAAACATTAAAGAAAAGGAATGGGTTCAAGGTGGTCGTTCAATTTAAAAATCCGTGGATATCCACCGATTTGGTTACCATTTTGTTTCATAATTTTTGGGCAAGTGACATAGGAAAGGACGAAAGACTTGTATGGATATCGGATTAAAAATTGATTCACTCCGAATCAATATATTTGATACCGGGAAAAAGGATTTTTTTAGCGAGAATTTTATTCGAAAAGTAGGTTCCGATCATTCACAAATATTGATTGGAACCTTGGAGACATCGTTAAAGCAATTGTCCTATAGCTTCTTTAAAAGGTATCCACGTGCGGATCCTTACAGGATTAACTTTTTATAGCCGTGTCCTTTAGGATCGTTTCCACGATCGGCGATTTGTCTCCCATATTCTTTGCCTTTTTCGCGTAACGGACCGCCAATGTTTTGTTTTCCAGTTTCCAATGGATTTCCGCGAGGTTTGCGGAATAGATCGAATCTTTCGGAGACAATTCTTCCGCCTTTTTGAAAGGTTCGATCGCTTCCTTTAGTTTACCCATTTCGTCTAACGCGCATCCGATCAGATTGTGAAGTCTGCTTCTTCCAACGAGATCGCCTTTCGCGGCTAAGAGGAGATTCTTTTCGGCTCGTTTCATTCCTTCTTCGGGAGAATCGGACCTCAGCCAAAAGAATCTCGCTTCCAAGAAAAGCGCTTCCGCGTCGTGTTCGTAATCCGCAAATATGGAGCCGAGCAATTCTTCGACTTTTGAATATTTTTTTTTCCTTAAGTATTCCCAGCCTTGAGCGATCCGATCGGCCACTTTTTTGTGTCGTGAGATATGAACGTCTTGATCGGAGAATTCTCCGGACGCCACGGAAAGAACGATCTCGTCGATCTGAGAGATCAGTTCCGTGACGGCTTCCATCGCTTTGGCGTTTTGTTTGAGTTTGACGTTGAGAGAGTCGCCTGAAGTGAGCGCCCGTCGTTTTGCTACTTCCGAGGAACGAAGAACTCCGATCGTATTCTCTTTTACTTTAGAAAGTTCTAAAATGGATTTTCGCCAATCCGGGTGATGGATCAAAAGCGCCGAAACCAAATCCGCGCCGCCCGCGTATTCCGGTTGTCTTTTATCCTTTTCGAGTAGATTCTTAAAAACTTCCAATCCGAATTCCGGGGAGGCCCAAACATACATTTCCGCGGCGGCTCTTTCATGATGAAATCTGCCTTCCGGATAATAACTCAAAATTTGCAGGAATTTTTCTTTCCAGTTTTTTTCTCCTTCGGAATCGTTTTGGCCCAGACGAAAATAGCTTTCTGCTAATGCGAAATACGCGTCGTCTAAAGCGTAAATATCGGGATGACGAAGAATTGCGGTTTCGTATTTTTTAAGAAATTCGGTTAACCTTTTGTCCGGAATATTCTTTACCGTTTCTTTTAGGTTGTAAGGTATAAAGTCGAAGGCTTCTGCATAAGTGTTTGCGCTTTCCAGGGTTTCATGCTTGACCTTGTTATTCCCTTTGTAACTTCCCCATTGCGCTTCTATAAAAGGAACCAAATTCGATTTCATGCTCGTCCAAGTTTGATTCGGGAATGTATGAAGTTCGTCGTGACTGGAATCCCAGGTTCCATAAAGTCCCAAACGTGGAAGCCATACGAGTATCTCCGGACAGTCATCGTAAGCCTCGGAATTTTTGATAAGACCGACCGAGTTCGTGTAATACTGACCGTCTTCTTTTGTCGTAAACGGTCCGATTTTGACGGAGCGCCATTGGACTTCTTCGATCGACGCGATATCGAACCAACCTTGGGACTTGGTTTTGATTCTTCGTCCCGTTTGCAGATCCTCGACAAGATCCCGAGGAAGATTTAGAATATTATGATTTTCTTTCATGGACATTCTCCGAATCCAAAAATCCGTTTTGATAACCTAAAACGTTATACACGCTTTCGATTCTTTTTACGAAAACGAAACCAAGCCCATGCAAGAACGAGCGCTCAGAAAATCTTATAGAAGTCCGGTCTTTCTAGCAATTGCGTAGAAGTTCAAACCGTAACCAACACCTAAAAAATTTTTTGGAGGGAATAGATCGTCCGTTTCCGGATTCCAAACGTCTTTGACCAAGGCTTCGATTGAAAAATCTTTACCAATGGGAAGTCCTAAAATTCTGTCGGGGAGTTGTGGAAATTCTGTCATAAGTCTTTAGCCTCTTTTTGTTTTTTCTACTAGATCGTAAAATTTTTGAAATAGATACCTTGAATCGTTTGGACCAGGAGCGCTTTCTGGATGATACTGAACGGTCAATAAAGGATAACCGGATTTTAAAATTCCTTCTACAGTATGATCGTTCAAGTTCAGAAAGGAAATCGGTTCATCCGATTTCTGGTCGTCTATTACCGCAAAACCGTGATTTTGCGAAGTAATTTCCACCTGACCAGTCTCAAGATTTTTGACTGGTTGGTTCCCACCTCTATGACCGAATTTCATTTTTTCCGTTTTTTTTCCTAAAGAAAGTCCGATGATTTGATGGCCCAGGCAGATTCCAAAAAGTGGGTATCCTTTTTCCATAATCTTTTGAGTAGCAGTGATTGCATAGTTTAGAGGAGCGGGATCCCCAGGACCGTTCGAAAGAAAAAATGCATCGGTTCCTTCTTTCATAATTTCTTCTGCGGACGTTTGAGCCGGATAAACCGTTACAGCAAAACCGCTCGCGTCTAAAAGACGTAGTATGTTTGTTTTTACACCATAGTCATATACTGCGAGTTTGAATTTTTTACCGGTATGAGTTCCAAAAATATATTTACTGGAAGTAGTTACTACCTTCGCCAGATCTGCATTTATGATTCCGGGAAATGATTTTACCTTTTCTAAAAAAGAAGGAGAATATTCTGGAGCCACAAAAATTCCACCATTGGGTGAACCATTTGTACGGATATATCGGGTCAATTTACGAGTATCAATTCCCTGGATGGCTGGAATTTTATATTCTTTTAGAAACTGAGATAAAGTTTTTTCGGATTTAAAGTTAGAAGGCAGATCCACGTATTCTTTAACGATCAGACCGCTCGCTTGAATTTTAGAAGATTCCATATTATCGGGATGGATTCCGTAGTTTCCGATCATAGGATAAGTCAGTGTAATGATCTGATTACAATAAGAAGGGTCCGTTAGAATCTCTTGATAACCCGCCATAGAAGTGTTAAAAACAATTTCTCCAACGGATTCAGTTTCGTAGCCGAAGGATTCACCTTCGAAGGTTGTTCCATTATCAAGAACTAAGAACGCTTTCATCAATTACAAACTCGATGAGGTATTGAGTACAGTCAACACAGGTTTTTCTTGGGTTCCTACAAATCGGTTGAAAAATACCTACGATTTTTGCGAATGGAGAGGAAAAACCTGATCCTGTTGCTTTAGTTCAGGAAGCGCTTTGTTGAGTTCTTAGGTGGGATTTTCACTGGAATCACTTTTGCATTGGTTATATTGAACTCACGTTTTTTAAGAACCTGAACTTGGTAAACGTTTCCGAGATTATAGGATCGGTGGCAAAAAAATTTTAAGTTTATGCCAAATTCTTTCTCACAAGAAAAAAATAGAATCTTAGGATAAGTTTATGTACCAGCTAACTCTGCCGGACAAATCAGTAAAGGAAGTCGCGTCCGGTTTCACATACCGCGACTTTATCGAAAAAGAATTACCCTTTTTAAAAAACAAAGCTCTTGCAGTGCGATTGAATGGTGAAGAAATTT
The DNA here is from genome assembly GCF_000306255.2 of Leptospira noguchii serovar Panama str. CZ214. Lineage (GTDB taxonomy): Bacteria > Spirochaetota > Leptospiria > Leptospirales > Leptospiraceae > Leptospira > Leptospira noguchii. Next base: position 268,958 of record NZ_AKWY02000021.1, on the reverse strand, counting down.
TAGATTTGTCCAGGGCTGTGGAAAAAAGCTCAAACGTAGAAGTATTGACCTATTCTGAAAAAGTAGGTTGGGAAACGTTTCAACATTCCGCAGCGCATTTGCTTGGAATGGCGGTTCAGAATTTATATAAAAATGCAAATCTCACCGTAGGCCCTGTGATCGATAACGGTCCCGGATTTTTTTATTACGACATAGACTTTCAAGGAATAATTGTTACTCCGGAAGACTTTCCTAAAATCGAAGCGGAGATGGAGAAGATCGTAAAGGCGGATCATCCAGTTTGGAGAAAGGTGGTTTCTAAAAAAGAGGCAATCGAAACTTTTCAAAAATTAGGAGAAAAATATAAAATAGAAATCATAGGTGGAATACCAAGTGAGGAAGTTTCCATTTATGGAATGGGAGAATGGTTCGATCTTTGTCGCGGGCCTCACGTTCCTAATTCTGGAATATTAAAATCTTTTAAACTAACTGCAATTTCGGGTGCGTATTGGAAGGCGGACAAAAACAATTCGATGCTCACTCGAATCTACGGAGTTGCATTTCCGACAAAAAAAGAATTGGATCAGTATCTTTTTCAAATTGAGGAAGCTAAGAAAAGAGATCATAGAAAGATCGGAAAAGAAATGGATCTATTCTCTTTTCAAAAGGAAGGTCCAGGTTTTCCTTTTTGGCATCCAAAAGGAACGATTCTTTGGAATTCACTTGCGGAATATCTTCGATCCGAATGTAACAAAAGAGGGTATCAGGAAATCAAAACTCCTGCGGTACTTTCTTCCGAACTTTGGAAGAAGTCCGGTCATTGGGATAACTTCCACGAAAATATGTATTTTACGGACATAGACGAAGAGGATTATGCACTTAAGCCGATGAATTGTCCGGGTTGTTCTTTGATTTATAAACATCATCTACATTCTTATCGGGAACTTCCGCTTCGATTTGCTGAATTTGGAAGTGTACATCGACACGAATTACACGGTGTATTACACGGACTTTTTAGAGTGAGGGCGTTTACTCAAGATGATTCTCATATCTATGCTCCTTTGGATTATTTAGAGTCTGAGGTGATGGGCATCATAGACTTTACGTTTACAGTATATAAGAAATTTGGATTTTCCGAATTTAAAACTTTTATAGCAACCCGTCCAGAAAAATCACAAGGAAAAGACGAGGATTGGGAGTTTGCTACAAACACTTTAAAACAATCTTTGGAAAAAAAAGGAATTCCATACGGAATTAAAGAAGGGGAAGGGGCGTTCTACGGACCAAAAATAGAGTTCAATATTAAGGATTCAATTGGAAGGCTTTGGCAATGTGGAACGATTCAAGTAGATTTTTCTATGCCGGAACGATTTGATTTGGATTATACGGATAGTAACGGTCAGAAAAAAAGACCAGTGATGATTCATAGAGCGATTTACGGTTCCTTAGAAAGATTTATAGGAATTTTAATTGAGCACTACGAAGGAAAATTTCCTCTTTGGATTTCTCCAAATCAGATCCGAATTTTAACCGTAACCGAAAAAGTAACCGATTACGCTAAAGGCGTCTATCGAGAGTTAGTCGACTCTGGTTTTAGAGTGGAGTTGGATACTCGAAACGAAAAAATCGGAGCTAAAATCAGAGATTCTATATTAAAAAAAGCGAATTATCTTTTGATATTGGGAGAAAAAGAAATGGAATCAAACACACTCGCGGTGAGAATGCGAGGTCAAGAAGAGACCAAAACTTTAACCTGGACGGGGTTTATTTCTAATCTTCAAGATGAAATCAAAACGAGTTGAAATAACTTTGGGTTTTCTGACCAAAGGCAAAGTTTTGTTAGAATCGTTTTGAGAAATTTGTTTCTATCTAGGAACTCCTCCAAATTTTGTTCCCAATTTTCGAAAACAAATGATTTTTTCGATTAAAAACTTTCAGAATGTGAGGTGTGAGAGTTCCCACGTTCTGAAAAGTTGAACAGTGAAATCATTCAGTTTTGTGAGAGTTCCCGCATGTTGAAAGTTGAGTATTAAAAAAATGGAGCATCCCGATGCTAAAGCTTCATCAAATTTTGCATAAAAATAGCCATTTTGCGGCCATCATAAAATGAAAAAATTATTTTATAGAAATTCCTTTAAACTGACGCGGGTTCGGTCATAACTTATTTTTCTGAAAAAATTTGGGATCTGAATTTTACGATCGACTCCTAAAATGTGGGAATTACCCCAAATCATGATTTTACAAACAAATTCTAAAATTGTAGAAACTCATACTTTTAGAAAATTCTTTCTCATTTTCTTCCTCCGAACTTGTTGTCACTAAATTATAGTGGTCGTAAGAACAGCCAGATCAATTCCATTTGACTTTAAAATTTGAATCCCTAATAGATAGGAGACTTTGTAAGTCATAAAAATATAATATATTCGTTCACTGAAGTAGTAATGTAAAATCGACTTGCAATAAAGCTTCCTTTCACCGAAATGGAGTCAAAAATCGCTTGAAAACGCGCTTAGGGATAAAATCTTGGAAATCTAGCCGGAGAATGAATGCAGAGGAAACCGAGTCAAAAATCAGCAACTGATAAGCTTTTTAACCATAGGGTCAATGAGAAAATAACAGGCGTTTCCAGAGTTCGGCTAGTGTCGGATGACGGCGTAGCGATCGTATCTTTTGAAGAAGCACTCAGAAAAGCAAAAGAGGAAAATTTAGATCTAGTAGAAGTATCAGCAGATCAAGAACTTCACGTTTGTAAGATTATAGACTATGGAAAGTATAAATTCGAGTTACTTAAAAAAAGTAAAGAGGCAAAGAAAAAACAACACGTAATCAATGTGAAAGAGATTAAGATTCGTCCTCGAATTGAAAGTCATGATTACGAAATCAAAAAGAAACACGCGCAAGAGTTTCTAGGAAAAGGAGACAAGGTAAAAGTCAGTCTCCGGTTTCGAGGTAGAGAAATGATGCATTCCGACCTCGGAATGAAAGTAGTTTATAGAATGATAGAAGACCTGAAAGAACACGGAACCGCCGAAAGGGATCCGATTCAAGACGGAAAACAGATTGTAGTAATTATTAATCCGAAATAATTTCCGAAAAAAAGGAACCCAAGATGCCAAAGTTGAAAACGAACAGAGCCGCTGCAAAGCGTTTCAAGTTCACAAAAAACAACAAAATCAAACGCAAAAGTATGAATACCCGTCACATCTTGACCAAAAAAGGACCTAAAAGAAGAAGACGTCTTCGTGGTTTGACTTTGGTTCATAACTCTGACTGGAAATCTATTGTCAGATTAATGCCTTATGGAGTAAGATAATGCCTAGAGCGGTCAATGGAACCATCCACAAAAATAGAAGAAAAAAGATCTTAAAAGACGCAAAAGGATTCCGCGGAGCTCGTTCTAAACTTTATAGAACGGCCAAAAGTGCGGTGATGAAAGCGGGTCAGTGGGCCTACAGAGATCGCAGAGCAAAAAAAAGAGATTTTCGTAAACTTTGGATTATCAGAATTAACGCCGCTGCGAGAGAAAATGGTTTGTCTTATTCTGTATTTATGAATTCCCTTAAGAAATTGGGAATTCATATGGATCGTAAGTCTTTGGCAGAGCTGGCTTTCAACGATAGAGAAGTATTTAATTCCTTGGTTGAAAAAATCAAAGTAGCTGGATAACAAATCAGCTTTACTAAAATTGACGGCTCTGTAATTTACAGGGCCTTTTTTCGTTTTCAGAGAATGTTTTTTAAGGGAGAATCAGGTTATGCTTACCATGGAGACCATTGAAGAATTAGAAAGCAAGGTCGTAAAAGCCCTCGAACTCATCGCTGATCTTCGCGTTGAAAATGGTCGATTAGAATCCGAAAACGAAGCTCTCCGAGCGGAAAACGACCAGATGAAACTGGCAATGGAGGAGAAAGAAAAAGAACTTTCTTCTCTTAGGGAACAATTACAAAAGACTACAAACGAATTAAATGATCTTAAAGAAAGAGAACGAAAACTAGAAGGAAAAATCAATCAACTCTTGGGAAGATTGGATTCCTTGCCTGCAACCTCTGCTTCGACTTCACCCCATTATGGCGGTGGTGCTCCTGCTGCAGCGGCGACTACGGCTGCTGCTTCCAATGTAGTGAAAGAAACGGCTTCCGCTGAGGATGAATTTGGCGAAGATGATGAAATCATTCTTCTGGATGAAGATGATGACGACATTTCTTTGATCACAGAAGTCCCTGAAAAAGATGAAGAGGCACTTGAAATTTCCGATGACCAGGAATCCGAATTAGCCTTGGATGAAGATGATGATATTATCATAGAAGACGATGAAGATTCAATCAGCGTATTTGATGCGGATGAAGACGATGATTTTCTAATCATCGAGGACGATCCTAAAGCTTGAGTTTATAAATGGACCTCCGTAGGGTAAAAGTCAGAATCCTCGGAGAGGAATATACGATCCTCAGCGAAGCCGAAGAAGACTATATTTATTCTCTGTCGGAAGAGGTAGATCGTAAACTCAGAGAACTAGGAGCAGGAATGCCGGGAGCTTCTAGACAGAAACTTGCTATTTTAGCCGCACTCAACTTTGCAGATGAATTACACCAGGCAAAAGAAATTAAAAATGAACCTACTTCCGTTTCTACCAAAATTGGAGAGATAGAAATAGAAGAAAAAACCCGTAAACTCATTATGATGTTAGAAGAAGGAATCATTGGAGATCTTTGATTTTCCTTTTGTTTGAAAAGGAATCCTCTTTGAAACTTCAATCTAGAAATGCACTTCGAACTTTACTTACCTTATTGGAAGAAAGAGAAAAAAAAGACCTCTCTATTCTCGGATTTTTAAAAGAAATTACGTTCCATGCTCGAAAGATCATCGCTTATTCTCCCGATAAATGGGAAGTAAAGGTGGATCCAAAAGTTTTGGGTTGGGATCATTCTGGAAAAGAAATTTATTTTCCAAAGATCCAAGGCGAAAAATTGGAATTCATTCTTCCTGAAGCCTGGGAAAGCGGGCCCTTCGGAATTTTAGAACCTAAAGGTACTAAAACTCTGAATTTTAAAGATGCGGAATGGATCATCGTACCTGCCTTAGGTTATGATCAGTTTGGTTATCGCCTAGGACGTGGTGGAGGTTTTTATGATAGAACCCTTTGCGAAATGGATTCTGCAAAATTGATCGGACTTACTTATGAGGAACTTTTTCCGGCAAGTTTTGCAAAGGAAGATCATGATATAAGAGTAGGTCAGGTAGTTACAGAGAAAAAAATTTATCAAATCGTCTGAAAAAACGCTAAAATCTTGTCTATTTATATCTGCAGCAGTTCAGTAACAAATGTCAGTCGAGTATAAAACCGAATATGGCTTTTAGGAGGTGAAAGAATGTGTTCGAAAGATTCCTGAGTAAAAAGAATAGGATCTATCTTTTCATTTTTGGAGTTTTGCGATTTGCTTTCTTTAATTTATTCTTTTTTTAAGATTTAAAAAATAGAGTAGGTGAAATCTGAGTGTTTACTTTGGTTTAGTCGGATTTCTTCGTCTCAAAGGTTGCTTCTTTTTGAAAAATCTTTAGGTGGACTAAAACAAACGTGAAAGTATGGCTCCCAAAAGATTTATACCTTATACTGTCTCTTGAGTTTGGCACTTTAATTTTTAACGACAGATTTTATGAGCATCCGTTAAAGTTTTTAGAACTGTTGGACGTAAGTTCGATTTTTGGGTTATGTTAACAATTGTGTGTGTAACTCAAGTTCTATTGAAAAAAGAGTTTCGCTTGTGAAAAAATGTAAGAATTTGTAGGTTTAGTAAGCTCTTTCTTTCGATTGTTCTTGAAAAACAGATTACGATCCGTTTTATAGATTGATTCTGGATTTTATGGAGAACCGCTAGGTAACATTATGGCCTCATTCGATAATAGACAATATCTTGAATCCTTAGAAGCAGATAAAACTACGGAATCTCAAAAGGAATACTTAACTTTCAACGTGCAAGAAGAGATTTTTGGAATCGATATTCTGAAAATCCACGAAATTCTAAAACCGGTTCCGATCACTAGAATTCCAAACGGAGATGATTATATTTTAGGAGTGATTAATCTTAGGGGGGAGATCATTCCGATCTTAGATTTAAAGCAGGTTTTCGGAATCGGATATAGCGACATTATGCCTTCTACTCGAATTATCGTAGTGGTTCACGAGGATAAACGCGCCGGGATTTTAGTCGATACAGTGAGACAAGTTATAAAAATTCAATTCGATAAAGTTAGTAAAGCTACGGATGATCTTTCTCTCAATTATAGTTCTTTGATAGAATCTGTCAGCCAGGCGGACGAAACGTTGATACTCAATTTAAATTTATCCGTCCTGATCAACTTTGAACAGGAGGTTATCTAAAATGGCTGGAATTTTAGGGGAATATACCGAACTATTTTTAGAGGAATCCGAAGATCAGATCGAGGAACTAAACGCAAACTTACTCAAGCTCGAAGCAGATCATAAAAATCTTTCTATTATCAACGATATTTTTCGTGCGGCACATTCCTTAAAAAGTTCAGCGGCCTTTGTCGGTTTATACAATCTTTCGGATCTTGCTCATAAAATGGAGAATCTTCTTCAATTGATCCGGGACGGCAAGCTGGACGTTAAACTTCCTCTCGTCAATCTTCTATTTCAATGTTTTGACCTGATCAAATACATTATCCGAAATGTGGCCGAAGGAAAAAAAATCGATACTCCTTTTACGGAAATGATTCAAAAGCTGGACTCTTACGAAAAAGATTCTTCTTCGGGTGTTGCAGCGACCCCATCACAACCAACTGCAGTATCTAAACCCGCTGAGGTTTCAAATCAGGCCTCTCCTGTAATTAAATCTACAGAAGTTACAAATGTTGTGGCTCCGGTGGCTTATAGCGGATTGGAAATTCGTCTTGAAGCGGAAGAAGTGAAAGAGTTAGAGGAAGAAATTCGTAAGTCTGGTATGTGTTGGAAAATTTCCGTAACTCTTGGAAAAGATTCTCCAATGAAAGGACTTCGTTTTTCTTTGATCGTCCAGAATCTGAAGAATTTAGGAGTCGTTTATAAATCCATTCCAGATTTAGAAGAATTGGAAAAAGGAGCGGATGTTTCTTCTGTTGTATTTTTGTTTCTTTCTTCCGAGTCTTTAGAACAAATCAGAATCGCAACTAACGTGGATATGGTGGAATTTTTGGACGTACAAGAATACGTTCCAGTTGTTCAGGAAGTGGCCGCCGCAAATTTTAAGATCGAAGACGATATGGCCGCTTCGGAATCTAAGGTTACATTAAAAAGTATTAAAGTATCTTCCGACAAACTAGACCAGTTGATGAATAACGTGGGAGAACTCATCATTACAAATTCTGGTTTTCAAAGAATCTACGACGATCTGATTCGTATTTTTGGAGAAGATCAACTATTCAACGATCTCAAATCCAGAATTGATCTTATCAATCGTATTTCCAAAGAACTTCAATCCGGAATTATGAATATACGGATGGTTCAAATTTCCACCGTGTTTAGAAGATTCTCCAGACTTGTAAGAGATCTTTCTTTAGAAACTGGCAAAAAAGTAAATTTAGTTCTTTCGGGAGAATCTACCGAACTCGATAAAAAAGTCATAGACGCGTTAGGCGAACCTTTGCTTCATCTCATCCGCAACTCGGTAGATCACGGAATTGAAATTCCTGCGGAAAGATTGAGTGCCGGAAAACCGGAAACCGGAACGTTGGAATTGAATTCTTATCAGGGTGGAAGTAATATTATGGTGGAGATCCGAGACGACGGACGCGGTCTTGACTCGGAAAAAATTCTCGCTAAGGCGATTGAAAAGGGACTCGTAAATCCAACAGAGGCTTCTAATCTTTCCGAGCAGGAAATCTTTCAATTTATCTTTCAAGCTGGATTTTCCACTGCCGAGAAAATTACGGATATTTCTGGCCGAGGCGTTGGGATGAACGTAGTAAACAATCTTATTCAGGAATTTAAAGGAAAGATTATCATCAATAGTGTTCGAGGACAGGGAACTTCTTTTGTATTGTCTTTTCCGCAAGCTCTTGCGATCATTCCTTCGATTCTGGTTCTTATGGAAGAAGAAGTATATGCCTTTCCTCTTTCCGAAGTCAACGAGACGATTAAAATTCACAACGATCAAATTACAACTCTTGAAGGAAACGAAATCATCAATCTTCGAGGAGAGGTTCTTCCGATTTATAGACTCAATCGGATCATAGGCCTTCAAGATAAAACGGATCGGGAGGAATTTCCGGTCGTAATCGTTCAGTATAAGGGTCGTAAGATTGGATTTATGGTGGATGAGCTCGTAGGTAAACACGAAACGGTGATCAAATCTTTGGAAAAAAATTTCAGAAATATCCGAGGTCTTACCGGGGCTTCCATTATGGGAGACGGAACCATCATTATGGTTTTAGATATTCCTGGAATTGTAGAAATCGCTTCCGAGCTGGAAGATATGGGCACAGTAGTTCACTATCATCTGGAAACGATGAGAAGAATCGGTTCGATTCATTCTGCAGAAAGAGAAGAAGAACGTTATATTCAAAAAACTACAAATCCTACAAACGTCTATAATCACAAGTTACACGACATCACGAACCGAGAACGTCTGAAAAAGAAAAAGACAGAAAGGTCTCGAGATTTAAAACGGATCGTTGCAGAAAAAGAAGAGGTTTTCAGAGAACAAGAATTAGCCGCCGCTGTGGCTCTTAGTGTTGAAATGAAAGCCCCTCAAGAAAAACAACTTCCTCTTCCCGTAGAATCGGAAACTCAAGATCCGCAAACTGCGATTACTTCGTATTCTTCCGAAGATCCTAAAAAACCGTTCGTTTCTTCAGAAGAAGAATATCGTTCTCATATTACGGAAATTGCATTGGATCAGAGCGCGAGCGAAGACGAACAAAAACGTGCTAAAGCGATCATAGAAAGTTTTTTGACTCAAAAGAAAGAAAGAACTATGTCCGTGGCTCCTTCTAAAGATTTTAAAGGCGCATTGTCCAAAGAGGAACTCAAAAAATTGGAGAACGTAGTCAATACTGGTATGATGAATGCCGGTATGGTTCTTTCTCAGCTTTTGAAAAAGAACATCGATCTATTTATTCCGGAAATTATTATGAACGACAGAGACGGTCTCGCAGAAGAGATTCGTTTTTCGGAAAATCATTTTTATGGTTTAAGAATTCGAATGAACGGAGATCTGAACGGAAACCTTTTGATGATGTTTTCTCGTGAAAACGCTGCAAATCTTGCCAAAGAACTTTTGGGTTCTGAAACTTCTCCGGGGGAAAATTTGACCGAAGACGCCAAATCAGTGTTAAGTGAAATTTCAAATATAGTTTGTTCTTCCGTAATGAATTCTATATCGAATAAGGCGAAGGCTAGTGTTACACCTTCTGTTCCAGAATTTTTGGAAGGAACTTTTATGCAGGTTTTGGACGTAGTCAAACCAGAACGGACCAAGTTTTTAAGTATGCTTACCGAATTCAATCACGAGGGTAACGATCTATTAGGTGTGTTATTATTCCTTCCGGATTTTGACGAACTGCTTCAACTAATTCCGAGGTTTTAATTCCGATGGTTCCGAATCCGGTTCGAGCGGTTATTATCGATGATTCTTTATTAGTCAGAAATATCATTTCTGACCAGATCCAAAAAGATTCCAAAATTCACGTTGTCGCGACCGGTAAAACCGGAATGGATTGTATCGATCTTGCTCAGAAAATGAATCCTGACGTGATTATACTCGATGTGGAAATGCCCGTTATGGATGGTCTTACCGCACTTCATGAACTTCAAAAAAAGAAGTTAGGAATTCCTGTTATTATGCTTTCCGTTTTGACCCAGAACGGGGCCGAAGCAACTTTCAAAGCTTTGGAATACGGAGCTATCGATTTTGTACCTAAACCTTCCAGTGTTTTTCAATTTGATCCGGAAGAAATTGGTAACATTTTAAAATCTAAAATTTTAGCCTACTTCGAAAGTAAAGTACAGATTCCTTCCCAAGATCTTTTAAAAAGGGTTCCTGCTTATTCAAAGGTTCCAGCCGGAACAAATTTAAAAAAATCTCCGATCCATGCGATTTGTATCGGTACTTCCACCGGAGGACCTAGAGCGCTTCAAGAAGTGTTTTCTAGAATTCCAGCGGACATTTCTTTGCCGATTTTAGTTGTTCAACATATGCCCGCAGGTTTTACAAAAGCGTTTGCGACTCGATTGAACGATCACGCAAAGATCAAAGTAAAAGAAGCAGAGGACGGTGAACCGATAGAACCGAACACCGGTTATGTGGCTCCAGGTGACGCACATCTTTCCATTCAATCTAAAGGAGGGAGGAAATGGATTGCCCTGAACAGGGAAGCCCCTGTAAATGGACACAGACCTTCCATCGAAGTTCTTCTAAACAGCGCGATTGAAGAATATAAAAGCGGAATTATAGGCGTGATTATGACTGGGATGGGTAAAGACGGATCTGCGGCCATCGTAAGAGTCAGAGAAGTAGGCGGCTCTACGATTGCACAAGACGAACAAACCTCTGTTATTTATGGGATGAATCGTCAAGCCGTAGAGATGGGAGGCGTCGAATATATTGAGCCTGTTACAGAAATCATCAATAGGATCCAAATCATTTTGAAAGAGAGAGGAATTTAATATGGCCAGAATTCTCGTTGTGGATGACGCAAAATTTATGAGAACCATGGTAAAAGATGCACTGACCCAAACAGGTCACGAAATCGTGGGAGAAGCAGAAAACGGAAATATTGCTGTAGAACAATATAAAACTCTAAAACCGGATCTGGTCACTATGGATATTACCATGAGAGAAAAAGATGGGATCGAAGCTGCTCAGGAAATTTTTAAGATGGACTCGAAGGCTAGAATCATCATGGTAACGGCGCTCGGTCAGGAAGATCTACTAGCGAAAGCGATCAAAATGGGCGTTAAGGATTTCGTAGTAAAACCGTTTTCTCCGGAAAGGTTACAACAAGCTGCGGACAAGGCGCTCAGTTCGTAAAGGTAGATTTCTTTTGAATGGAGAATGAAGAATCCGGTAAGTCCTTTGTAGTTCAATGGAATAATTCGGAAGGCGGTTTGTCAGAAGGCCCATTATCTGTCCTTTGGAGTTTGATTGAAAGTTACAAGGTTGACATCTTTGATGTTTCTCTCTCTCGCATCACCCGGGATTTTTTAAGTTTTCTCAGAATTTCAGAAACTCTTTCTTTGGAACTCAGCGCAGAATACGCCTTAATGGCCGCCAATCTAATCTATCTAAAATCCAAAGCTTTATTGCCTGATCCAGGATTTGAAGAAGAAGATTACGAACCTCCTCTTCCTCCTGAACTTGTAGAAAAACTTTTAGAACATAAAAAGTTTCAACTTACGGCTAAAAAACTTTCGGAAATAGATCAGACTCAGATTGGAGTTTTTAGAAGGGAATCTAATGTCACTTTGGATGAAGAAGACAATTGGCTGGACGTTTCTCTTTTAGATTTGATTTCTGCATTTCACGAAATTTTAGAATCTCAATCGGTTGAAGCGGAAATTCCTACCTTACTCACTGCACCTCATCGTTTTACCGTAGAAGAAAAAATGGAAAAAATACTTTCTACTCTTCGGGAAAAAAAAGAAGTCTCTTTCCCGGAATTATTTGAGCGGGAACGACCGGAAAAAGCAGAAATCGTTGCCACTTTTCTGGCATTGCTGGAACTAAGTAAGCAGAGGATTTTACGTGCCAAACAACACAAATTGTTTGGAGAGATCCGTTTATTTCTGGTAGAGGGACATTGGAACGGGAAAGAACAACAATCAAAGGATTGATCGAGGCCTTACTATTTGTTTCCGGTGAACCCCTAAAATTGGCGAGTATCGCCAAATCTGCGGAAATTGAAAAAACAGAGGCCCGTGAAATTTTAGACGAACTCGTTTTGGATTATTCCGAAAAGAACGGTGGATTTCTACTAAAAGAAATTGCTGGAGCCTATCAGTTTGTAACTAACGAAGGTTTTGCGGAACTACTCGGAAATATTTTTAAAGAAAAAAGAAGGGAACAACTTTCTAAGTCTAGTTTAGACACACTGGCTATCATCGCTTACAAACAACCGATCACACTTCCAGAAATAGACGAGATTCGAGGAGTTTCTTCTCGTGCTATGGTTACGTCTCTCATTTCTAAAAAGTTGGTCAAACCGGTCGGAAATAAAGAAGTTCCCGGACGACCCGCTTTGTATGGAACTACGAAAGAGTTCTTGATTCATTTTGGATTGAATAAACTATCGGATCTTCCCGCTCCCGTGGAAGTAAAAGAATTGAAATTCGAAAATTTGGACGATCTACTCGAAGATGAGTGATTTAGATCAACAGTTAAAAATTTTTAGAGACCAGATCGATTCTTTGGATCGAGAAATCGTAAAGTCTATCCAGGCTCGTGCAGAGTTTGCTTCTAAGATTGGTGAAATCAAAAGAGAAAGAAACGAGCCGGTCTTCCGACCAGATCGAGAAAAGGAAGTTTACGAAAAGATAAAGTCTTTTAGTTCCGGTTTACTTCCAGATAAAGTGTTACTTGCAATTTATCGCGAAATCATGTCCGGCTCTATTTCCGTAGAAAAAGGATTAGAAGTTGGTTATTTAGGACCTGCGGGTTCTTTTTCTAACCAAGCCGTTCGTTCTCGTTTTGGAGCTTCGATCAATGCTTTGGAATTCAATTCGATTCCGGATGTTTTTCGCGCCGTAGAAACTGATAAGATCGATTACGGAGTTGTGCCTGTGGAAAATTCCAGCGAAGGTTTGGTCAATTCTACTCTGGATCAATTTTTAGTTTCGGATCTTCTTATCTACTCGGAGCACTATTTAAGAATTAACATTAGTCTGCTTGGATTCGAACACGATCTTTCCAAAATCAAAACGTTATACGGAATCAAAATCGCCAACTCTCAGTGTAAAAATTGGATCGCCGCCAATCTTCCTCACGTAGAAATTGCAGAAACTTCTTCCACTGCCAAAGCGGCTCAGATCGTAGCGGAAAAAAAAGACTCTTGTGCCGCGGTTGCTTCTTCTATTGCTGCGGAAATTTACGGACTGAGTTTGATTCGTGAATCCATTGAAGACCTTCCAGACAATACTACCCGCTTTTTGATCATAGGAAAAAACCAATGTCCTCCTACAGGAAACGATAAAACTTCGATCGTTTTTTCCTGCCCCGATAAACCGGGAGCACTTTATCGTGTATTAAAACCTTTTTTTGATCATCAGCTCAATCTGAGTAAAATAGAATCTAGACCTACAAGAAGAAATTCCTGGGAATATAACTTTTTTATAGACTTTTACGGTCATCAAAAAGATCCATCGATCCAAAACGTTCTCGCCGGTCTGAAAGAAAATACTATTTTTCTGAGAATACTCGGTTCTTATCCGATGTCCCCACAAAGCCTGTGAAATTAGAATTTTCTAATATTTTAATTTATGGATTAGGCTTGATGGGAGCCTCACTTTCTTTGGCGCTTAAAAAAAAGGGGATTTCCGCGAATATTACTGGAGTGGTGGGATCTGCTAAAAGCAAAACAAAGGGGCAATCCTTAAAATCTGCGGATCAAATTTTAACCTCGGAAGAATTTAGTTCTACTATAGGTTGGAAGAATTACGATTTTATCATATTTGGAGTTCCGGTCGATCTTACTGTAAAATTGATTTCAGAATTACCCGCCGATTTTTCTGGGGTCATCACCGATTTAGGTTCTACTAAAAAAGAAATTATTCGTGCGGTGGAGACTCGTTTCCCGTCTGAACACAATTATATTTCTTCTCATCCAATGTGTGGTTCCGAGGAATCAGGGCTTGAATTCGCAAATTCGTCGTTATACGAAGGACGACTGTGTATTTTGACTTCTCCCAAAAATGCAAAACCGGAAATTTTAGATCGTTTAAAAAACTTCTGGAAATTTGTTGGAACCGAAACGATAGAAATTCCAGCGGAGGAACACGATTCTATTTTATCGTATCTATCACATTCTCCTCATATACTTTCCTCGATTATGGCGGATTGGGCAGCTAATCAAAAAACGGTAAAACGTTATACAGATTTTTCTCCAATTCCTTTAAACGGAGGAGGATTTCGAGATATGACTCGAATTGCAGGTTCCAATCCAAAGATGTGGGCCGCTATTTTTGGTTCTAATCAAGAGGAAATTTTTCGTTCGTTATCCGATTTTAGAGATAGGCTTGATATTATATTAGAAAAATTGAATCCAAAAAATACTCTAGATCCGAAAGAATGGGAAAGATTTATGGAAATTTCTCGTAGATCTAGGGATTTTATTTTGAAGAACCAGGATGATTCCAAAAAAAACTAAACTCAAATCTAGAGAAATAGAAGTTCCGGGAGATAAATCACTTTCTCACCGTTCCGTTTTGTTTGCGGCACTTTCCAAGGGAAGATCTAAGGTGACCGGATTTTTAGAAGCAGAAGATCCTTTGAACACAATGTCTGCGTTCACCAAACTAGGATTAAAGGTTCAAAAGGTCAAACCGGGAGAATACGAATTTGAAAGTCCTGGAAAAAATTCTCTTATTTCGCCTAACGTAGAGTTGGATTTTGGAAACGCAGGTACAGGAATTCGATTGTCTGCGGGACTTATCTGCGGACTACCCGGTGTAAACGCTACTTTAACCGGAGACGATTCCTTAAAAAAACGTCCAATGGTAAGAATTATAAAACCCTTAAGCTCGATGGGGGCTTTGATCACAGGGCTTGGAGAAAAAGAAACTGCTCCTTTAAAAATTGAAGGAAAAAAATTAAAAGGATTTCGGTACGAAAGTCCGATTGCAAGCGCACAAATCAAATCTTGTTTGATGTTGGCTGCGATTTCGTCTGAAACAGATTTGGAATATTCGGAAAATATATTATCCAGAAATCATACCGAAAACATGTTTCGGTTTTTAGGAAACAAGATCGAACAAATATCTCCTCTTCATTTTAAAATTCGACCTCCCTACGTTTTGAACGGTGGAGAATTTAAAGTGCCGGGTGATATTTCCTCGGCAGCTTTTTTTTTAGTTCTCGGAGTTTTGGCAAAAGAGGGAAATTTACTCATTAAAAACATAGGGCTCAATCCGGCTAGGACAGGGATTTTAACCGCTCTCCAATCGATGGGAGCAAAAATAGAAATCCAAAACGAACGTATCGAATGTGGCGAGCCTGTGGGAGACTTAAAAACGTATCCTTCTCATTTAAAAAAAACGAATATTCCAAAATCCTTAATTCCTTCTATTATAGACGAGATACCGATCCTTTCTGTTGCTGGACTTTTTGCGGAAGGTGGTTTTGAAATCCGTCACGCGGAAGAACTTAGGGCAAAAGAATCCGATCGGATTTATACAATGGTTTCCAATTTTCGTGAGCTTGGTATTGAGGTAGAAGAATATCCGGACGGATATTCGTTTGATGGTACTTCTAAAAAATCCTCGGAAACATGGACTCGACTCTCCGATGGAAAAAAAGTTCCGATTCGATCCTATATGGATCATAGAATTGCAATGAGTTTTTTGATACTCAAAACACTTTCCGGTTTAGATCTTCAAATCGACGAAACCTCTTGGATCGAAACTTCGTTTCCCGGTTTTGAAAAATTACTCGAGAGTTGTTTGTATGAATGAAAACGTAATCGCTTTGGACGGCCCCGCAGGTTCTGGCAAAAGTACGGTAGCAAGACAAATCGCCGAAAAAATAGGATTTAATTATCTAGATACGGGTGCTTTTTACAGAGCCTTGACCTTGTATCTTTTTCGGTTGTATCAAACTTCGCCTAACAATCGTTTTGAGGATTGGGTAAAGACTCCGGAAGCGGAACGCAGTTTGTCAGAAATTCAAATTGTATGCGAATTTTCAGCCGGAAATGAAAATCGAATTTTACTGGGCGGAGAAGATGTTTCTTTGGCGATACGAACTCCGGAAATTACAAGAGAAATCAAACATATAGCAAACCGCAGAATTTACAGAGACTTCGTAAATAAAGAACTACATTCCCTAGCAAAACTTCATAAATTGATTATGGACGGGAGGGATATTGGAACCGAAGTATTTCCAGATGCAAAATTTAAATTTTATCTGACTGCTTCTTCGAAAGTAAGAGCGGAACGTAGATTTTTACAATTGCAAGAACAGGGAATCTCCGCCGATCGGGACGAGATTGAAAGAGAAATTGTCTTAAGAGATAAATCGGATATGGAACGAGAAATTGCTCCTCTTTATCAAGCAAAGGATGCAATCCTAATTGACACTGATATTCTCTCTAAAAATAGTGTAATCAGCAAGATCCTTGAAATTCTGGATCAATGACCCCTAATTTTTCAGACGGATCCAATACCATTAGCCGAGTAACCTACGCCCCATGACAAACAAGGAAGAGAAGTCCACTTTTGCAGAAGTATTCAAACAGTGGGAACAATCAATACACGAAGAACCGGAACTCCGGAAAGATCAAGTCGTTGAAGGAAAAATCGTCTCCGTAGATAACGACTACGTTTATGTGGCGATAGAAGGGCTCAAACAAGAAGGTCGTATTCCAAGGGGAGATTTCGATGAAGCCCCAGAAAGAGGGAATTACGTTTCTGCAATTGTAAAAAGAAAAGAATCTCAGGACTCTGGTTGTATTCTTTCCAAAAAAGAGGCTGATCAAAGAAAAGGCTGGGAAATTGTAAAAGAAGCTTTTAAAAACGGTTATCAAGTTACCGGTCGTTTAGTAAACGAAATCAAAGGTAAAGGTTATATCGTAAATGTAGAAGGTGTTGAACTTTTTCTTCCGGCTTCTCAACTCAGTTATAAATTTAAAGAAGGGGAAACCTTCAAAAATAAAGAACTCGAATTTAAGATTATAGAACTTAACGATCGAACTCGTTCCGGAGTTGTTTCTAGAAAAAAACTTCTAGACGAAGTGAACGAGGAAAAATGGGACGCTCTTCTTTTAAAATTGAAAGTAGGCGACAAGGTTAAATCCGTAGTCAGCAAGATCGCTTCTTTCGGAGTTTTCTGCGAAGTGGACGGAGTTACAGGACTTCTTCGTCAGAGAGATATTTCTTATAAAAAATACGCTCCTTTTAAACAATACTTTCAAGTCGGTCAAGAAGTGGAACTTGTAGTTCTTGAACTCGATAAGGAAAACAACAAACTCGCGTTAGGTTTAAAACAACTCTACGAAGATCCTTGGGTTTGGGCAGAACGTTCTTTAGAAAAAGAAATGGTAATCCGAGGAACCGTTACTTCTCTTACTAAGTTCGGGGCGTTTGTAGAATTGAAAGAAGGTTTGGAAGGTTTAATTCATACTTCTGAACTTGCTTGGTCTAAAAAACCACCACAACCGAAAGATATATTAAAAAAAGGTCAAGAAGTGGAAGCTCTGGTTTTAGATATAGATTTCAAAAACAGAAGACTTTCTTTAGGACTCAAACAACTACAGCCAAATCCTTGGGACCAACTTGGTCCTGAAATCCGCAGAGGAAATGTTTTAGAAGGTGTGATTACCGGAATAACTAAATACGGCGCCTTTGTGGAAGTGGAAAATGGAATCGAAGGTCTCATACACATCAGCGATATTACCTGGGATGAAAAGGTGTCAAATCCTACTTCTCAACTTAAAAAAGGTGATACTGTAAGATATATGATTTTAGACGTGAACTTGGATGCTCAGAGAATTTCCTGTGGCCTCAAACAGTTGATGGAAAATCCGTATGATGTGTTTAGAAATGAACATCCTGTTGGCACGATCGTAGAAGGAAAAGTAAAGTCTATTAAGGAATTTGGTATTTTTGTGGAAGTGGCTCCTGGGATTGAAGGGTTAGTACATATTTCCGAAATACCAAATGGAAAAGAAGTCAATCTCGCAGAGTTATATAAGTCGGATGAAATCGTAAAAACCGCAGTGATTAAGGTGGATGTGAAAAACAAAAAGATTTCGCTTTCCATTAAGGATTTTGATAAGGCTTTGGAAAGAGAGGAAATGTCTAAATATCTGAAAACTTCGGATGCACCTTCTCGAGAAAGTTTAGGAAGTTTCTTAAACACTTCTCTCAGATAAAAAATCTTAGAATGAAGGATTGATATGAAACGGTACGAGATCGGTCAGACAGCCAAAGAAGTAAAAGTCGATCCATATGCAGATTTTCAAGGAAGCAAAATGGAATTGGCTTTCGCCAAATTTTTCAGAGCAATTTCTTTTCGAATCAAGGAAGTATTGATTGGCGTAGGGGCAATTTTAGTAATTGTTCTTGCGGTAGTCATTTATGTTCAATATCAGGATTCTCAATTTGAAAAGGGAACCATTGCTCTGGAGATTCTGGAAAAAAAATTCCGTACTAATCCAACAACTGATTTGAAAGAAAAGATCAAGGCCTACGAAGAAATTTCTGCTCAGTATTCTTCTAAAAAATTAGAACTCAGGCTCGCAAAAACTCTTTCCGATTTGTATTCCCGTAACGGAGAATTTCAAAAAGCCGCAGATAAATTGGAATGGGCTGGTAAAAAAATCGAAGAGCCTACAGAAGTAAAGGCGTACTATTTTTATCTTGCGGGTAATCTCCGAGAAAGAGAAGGAAATTTGGCGTTAGCCGAAACAGACTTTAGCGTTTCCGCAAATCTTCTTGCAAATACAAGAGAAGCCAACGGATTTTTAGCTTGGAGTTTGTATCAAACCGGCAGACTTCAAGTAAAGAACGGTAAAAAGGCGGAAGCGACCGAATCTCTAAAAAAGGTTTTGGATCAGGAAATTAAAACTCCTGCTACGGATTATAATACCGTAAAACAATACGCTACGTTTTTACTCATACAACTCAACCAAAAGGGTTGATGTTAACTCTGGCTTTGCCTAAAGGAAGATTGGCCGAGGAGAGCATCGATCTGATGATCTCCAGAGGTTGGCTTTCTTCTAAACCTGATCCTAATTCTAAAGAACTGATCTACAACGACCCAAAGGGAAAAGTTCGAATTTTACTTGTACGTTCTCAAGATGTTGCTACTTATGTGGAACAATGTGCAGCGGATGCTGGGATCAGTGGGTGGGACGTTTTAAAAGAAGGAGGTTATGATCTAGCGACTCCTTTGGATTTAAAAATTGGAAAGTGTAGGCTTTCTCTTGCGGCTCCGAGTGGATTTACTTTAGAAGCAAATCATCGTAAAATTCGAGTGGCTACTAAATATCCAAACTTAGCCAGAGAGTTTTTCTTTTTGAAAGGACTTTCCTGTGAAATTTTTAAACTCTATGGAAGTATAGAACTCGCACCTCTCGTTGGTCTTTCCGATTGTATCGTAGATTTAGTTTCTACTGGAGGAACACTTAAGGCAAACGGACTTCAAGAACTGGATGTAATTTTAGAATCTTCCGCTCGTCTTGTTTTCAATCGTTCTTCTCTTTATGGAAAACGAAAAGAAGCGGTTGAATTTATGGATTCTCTTTCTAAAATCTAAAACGCGGAATTGATAAGAAGTGTTTGTTTGAGTTGTTCAAAGCAATCCGGAGAAATTTAACAAATACTTTAACTTCTATGAATGAAGTGAAGACCTTAACGAATGCTTTTCTACTCAAAATGCTACCATCGTGTTCTTGGATACTGTTCCAGAGGTATTCTGATCGTTTTTGCAGTAATCTATAAGTGTTTGTGTTTTTGGAGTTGTCCATTTTTGTTTCCAAAAGAGATTCTTATTCGTATTGAATCGAAATAATTGTTGAGGATTACCGACCTCCAAAAAGGATAGTCTAACAATTCAATTTCCCAAGAGGAAAGCAATGGCAGTTCCCAAAAGACGAAAATCGAAATCAAAAGTTAGAACAAAACGTGCTCATCATGCGATCGGGAAACCGAATTTGGTGCCTTGTCCCAATTGTAATTCGTATAGACTTTCACATAGAATTTGTCCTACTTGCGGATTTTATAAAACTGGAATCGTTTTAGAACCGAAAGTTAAGAAGCCTAAAGAAGAAAATTAATTTCTATGATGTGGGTCGCCGTCGATGTAATGAGCGGCGATTACGGGCCGGAAAAAATCATTGAAGGTGCCGTAAATGCCGTAAATCAAGACGGAGCCAATGTAGTTTTAGTTGGCAAAGAAGAAGAAATCGGGGAAATACTCCTTAAATTCGAATACGACACAAATAAAGTAAGAATCCAACACGCTTCGGAGATCATCGACATGAACGATTCTCCTTCTATCGCTGTGCGCACTCTTCAGGATTCTTCCGTTGTTCAAGCCACACAAATTGTAGCAGATAAGACCTGCGTGGGAATGTTTTCTCCCGGAAATACGGGGGCCACTATGGCCTCAGCTCTTTTGTATTTAGGGAGAATTCCGGGAGTTCTGCGTCCTCCGATCGCGGCACCAATTCCTCAGGAAAACGGTCCGCCCATGTTGCTTGTCGATGCGGGTGCGAACGTGGATTGTAAACCCGATTATTTGGCTCAGTTTGCAGTGATGGGCGAAATTTATTCAAAGCTAATATTCAATATTTTGAATCCAAAGGTCGGTATTCTTTCCAATGGAGAAGAAGATAAAAAGGGAAATACGGTTTCCTTAAAAGCTTTTGAAATGATCAAAAAACTTCCTATCAACTTTGTGGGCAATGTGGAAGGAAGAGATTTATATGGTAGCGGCAAGGACGTAGACGTAGTAGTTTGCGACGGTTTTATTGGAAATATCGTTTTGAAGGCAACCGAAGGTCTTTCTAAATCTATCTTTAACGTTTTACGAGAAGGTATCAAACAATCTAGTCTTGCACAAACCGGAGCCTTACTGTTAAAACCTACGTTAGGCGCTATTAAAAAACGCCTGGATTACGCCGAATACGGCGGCGCACTTTTATTAGGAGTGGATGGAATTTGTTTGATTGGACACGGTTCGTCTAATGCGCTTGCGGTTCAGAGTGCAATTCGGGTTGCGGTTGAATGTGCACAACATCAGATCAACGATCGAATTGCGGCTGATCTTAAAAAATATAATATTTAATTTTGCAAAAAGGATTAAAAACTAAATTCTTTGTTTGTAAAATGGATTTCTTTAACACAGCACAAACACAAAATTTGGGATGTTAGAAAAGAGGTGCTTAAAAAATTATAGTTTCCTTTTAGATCTAAAGATTAAGAAATTTTTAATACAAGGTTATAATTTATGGAATATTATAAGAAAAGGTTTTCCAGGTAAAAGTATACGGTATGTTTTCGGATTTGTCTTCTAAATTTAAAAAGATCTTAGCTATAGCGACTATTTTTGGAAACTGCAACGATCATCTGATAAATTAAACTACGGGTTTCATTTGGAATGTCATCGTAGAAAGAAATCAGAATGTCTTCCGCTTTATCGTTGGATATTTTATTCCAAAGGTAATCCCTTTTTTTCATTTTTTTGACGGTGCCTGAATTTTCGTTTAGGGAAGAATTTACTTCGGGACTTCCCTGTCCTTTAATTAACCATAGACCCGAAATACCGTGTGTAGTTTCAATATCAGCCGCGAGTTTATCTAATAAGGGACGTTTATCATTACAAATGTAACTGATGTAATTTTGGGATTTGCCGATCGAAGTTGCAAAATCTTCATCATTCATCGCTAATATATTTTTTATAGCGTAGCGAAGTCGCTTTCCCGGCGAAGAAAAATCTATATTTTCCAAAGGGATTGTGATAATTTTATTTGCCATACTCAACGTTGACTCAATTTTTAAATAGAGATCCTTTTTTATAAATTTACTAAAATATGTAATGAACGCCCTTTTTATTACAACCTTAAAAATGAATTTGGTTGTTAGAAATATGCATTTTTTGGAAAATTTCAGTAAGTCCTAATATCTTTGAATTTTAATATCTGATAGCAATCAATCACCATATAAAATGATACGTATACAAAAACTAATCGTTGTTTTGTTTTCTATAAATAAGATTTAGTGTGAATTCAAGACGATAGTCGTAATTCCTCCAATAAAATATATCAAAAGAAACGTCTTTTTAGACAAAATGTTAGGTTTTTTAAAAATGAAATAAAATAAACACATACAACTCGGACGAATGAAAATAGTACCAAAAATTAACGGCGATTTTGCGGAGATGTAGAAGTTCTCAAAAATTGCGCCTAACCTGGAATTCATAGTTTTTTGAAGGAAATCCCACATTCTAATTTTTTTAGAAGAAACAATTTATAGTATTTATCTTCATGCGCTCGAGTGTAAGACACTAAAGAAACTATTTCTAAATTTTAAAAATAAAAAAGTTAGATCAATTGATGATGAAAAAATATAACAAGTGGAACCGTTCTTTTTTTCGTGATCTATTTTTATGATTTAGTTTTATTTTCAAAATATCTGATAGAAAACTATAGAAGAGAAATTCATAGCCGATTTTAGATATGATGTTTCCATATAAAAGAGGATTATAAATATCAAATATTATAGGTTTTGATTTGGTTTATTATGTGCAGACGTTATTGTAATGTTTGGTGTTCAAATCGATTTTGAATGTTACTCAATTCTGATTCTTTTACTTAAGTATTTTGTAAGAACTTTCTGTGCCTCAAAAAACGTTACTTCTGTTTTAATGATTCAGGTAAACAGTAGAAATCCGTTTTATAGTGAAAAAGTAAAATAAATGTGGGAATTACCACAGTCACGATTTTACGAACAAATTGTAGAAACTCGTATTTTTGGAAAATTACCCCGACTTACGTTAATAAATCTTCTCAGCCCCGCTCGTCGATTTGGATTTTAATTGGAAAAATGTTAGGCGGTAAAAAAATTCAGAGTGGCGATTTTGTTAAGTTTTTACTCATAATTAGAGTTGTTGAAAAATGGAATCGTCACTTTTAGTTTCTGTTTCATGGAAACGGTCGATTGAAGTAGTTTTATTGATCGTCACTATGAAATTTTTCAACAACTCTATTATATGACAAAATACATAATATTTTGTTTTAGAATAGGGTTTTACAATAAAAATTTAAAATACTTAGTCTTATAAGGCAATCAAAGATTATTTTTTAAAAATGATTTGGGTTTGAAAATAAATTTTTCATTTAATTTCTAGGTTTTCAATTCCAGATTCTGTAAAAATTTCTTCATACTTTGAAATGAAAGGGGCTTCTTTTTCGATTCTTTCTTCGATTGCCATTGCTTTGATTTCGGATTCGTCGTAGATTCTTAAAAAGTCTCTTACGGCTAGTCTTTGAATGAGTTCATCCCAAAAAATACTATCCTGATATTCTGTGATGAGATCAGAAATATCCGTTTTTTCTTCAAATTCTCTGGTAAGATAATGAAGTTCTTCTTCCTTATCATATGCTACCAAATGAGAAGCTTCTACTGCTTTTGCATAAGATAAAATTTGTTGTTCCATATCTTCGAATGTATCGTAAGAATCCAATCTATCCGCGGCTGGTTCCTCTTCATCCAGAATGGAATGATATAAAAATCGTGTGATCGCTAGAGATTTTAATAGAGCTTGGTATTGGTCCCGAGTGAGTTCAATATTCATTACAATTCCCATTTCAGTAAGTAAGGCTTGAATTGCCAAATCTATTTCTCCATAACCGGCGTGAATCTTGATTATTCTTGCTTATATTCGGATGATATAAGTTTTTCGGATCTGCTCAAAGTTAAAATTAGAATGTAGCTTATGGATATTTTTTCAGTTTATTGATTCGTATAGAAATAGGGTATCATAAATTTTGAGTTGAACCCCAGTTTTAGAGGCAGAATTCCAATACTTTATTGTATTAGTTTTGAATAGAATAAATTCTGAGCGCTGGAAATTTCAAACCCAGTTTTAGAATATCAGATTTCTTTAAATCGTTTTCAAAATACTCAAATTTTTATAGATCCAAAATAGATTTTTCTAAATTCTTTTCGAAAAAAACTTGATTTTCTAATACATTCCTCTTAATAAACATGTAAGTTATTGCTTACCTGAGGAGGTTTCTTTCCGTTCGATTTATGATTTGAATGAAAAATTAATCCTCCTCACGAGGTAAAATTCTCTTATTTTCCAGCAAAGATGTGGAGTGTTTTTTTGGTTTTTTTCTTTTTACAGAACTTAAATTCTTTCGTTTTCAATCCAAGATTTAGATTTTTCTCTCTTTTTTTTGTGCCGTCTTTGATTCTATTTTTAGATTTAGGGCTGCGTTGGAAGATTTTGAGTCACATGGAAACCTTGCAGGTATATTATTATCTTCTTTCTTTCTTTTATTCGATTTTGATCTATTTTTTGCTCCTTTTTTCTCTTTCTCTACTGGATTCTGTTTCGAAAAAAAAGGTATATTGGATTCTTTTAATATTATCTTCTTTGTGTTATTCGGTTTGTATGATTGGTTCTTACGGTTATTTTATATATACCGGAATCATGCCGAATTTTTTTGTTTTTTCATATATCTTTCAAGAACCTTTTAATAGCTGGACGCTCCTCAGTGCTGGGCTTACGGTTTGGGTTTGGATCGTTTTCTTTTTTCTTTGGATTTTGTTGTTAGTGAGTTTAAGAATTGCTTCACAAAATTTTAAACCGGTTCGATTTGCAAAAAGTATTTATTGTAGTTTAGTTGTTGGGGTTCTTGTTCTCTCTGCTTTTTTTCATAACAATACCCGTTTTAACGATCAGATTTATGTTTCGGATGTGAATTCGATTTCATTTATCAATCGAAATTTATACAACTTAATTACCGGAGATCGACTCGGTTCTGCAGGACTGCAATCTAGAAATAGGCCTAATTTAAAAAGAGGGGCGGTTCCCTTTCGAAAAAACGTTTTGATCATTTTAAGTGAAAGTCTTCGTAGAAAGAATATGGCTCTTTACGGTTATCATAAAGATACTACTCCTTTTCTAAGTCATTGGACTCAAAACGTTTCGAAAGGTTCTGTTGTGGTTTTTCAAAAAGCTTTTTCAAATTCGAGTTCTACTTTAATTTCCGTTCCAAGTTTGTTGTCCGGCGTTTCTCCGATTCAACCTATTTCTATGACTCATAGTTTTCCTTTGTTTTGGGAATATGGTAAGGCTGCTAGTCTTTCTACTTTTTATATTTCGAGTCATAGTTTTCGTTGGAATAATTTTTCCGGTTTTTTTAGAAACGCGGGGATCGATTTTTTATGGAATAAAGAAATCAGTGGACTTAGAGTTTTCAATGATATTGGAATCGATGATCGTAAAACGATTGCCGAATTTCAAAATCACGTCAGGTCTCTTAAAAATAAAGATTCCAGATTTGCAGGAGTTTTACATTTAAATACAAACCACTTTCCGTATATCGTCCCAGAAGAGTTCGTTCATTTTCCGATTGGTAAGGATACACAAGCTCCCTATGATAATTCTGTTCGTTATCTAGATTTTCTTCTGAAAGAAGTATTCAATTTTTTGAATCAAGAAAACTTAATGGAAAATACTCTTGTAATTTTTACTTCCGATCACGGAGAAGCCCTTTTTGAACACGATTATATTGGCCATATAGAAAGTAATCATATAGAAACTTTGGCGATTCCTATGTTTTTTTTCGTGCCTAACTCTTTAAAAAATCATTTCGGAGATCGTTTAAAAAAGAATCTAAATAAGAATGTTTCTAATGCGGATTTAATCCCGACCGTTGTGGAATTGTTAGGTGTTTCCAATCAATCAGATGTAAAAGGTTATCTTTCTAAATTAGAAGGACGTTCTCTTTTTTCCGATTTGACCGAGGACCGTCGTATTTTTATCGCAAATAATAACGAAACTTCTCTTTATCGAGTTGGGATGAGTTATATCAAAGGGAACTTACATTATATGCTTCGTCTCAATTCGTTTCCTCCCGATGAAGAGGCCTATAATATTCAAACAGATCCTTATGAGAAAGAGAATCTCTGGCCTGTTCTGAATTTAGAAAAAAAGAGAGAAATTCGTAAACAGTTAGATGAATGTAGTCTTTGTTACGACTTATATTCTGCTTCCGGAATTAAACTCTAAAGATTAAAAATACATCCAGAGGTTGGCCGAACCAGTGGAAGTTGAAATTGTAAATTAGAGTTGTTGAAAAATGAATCTCCATCGGTTCCCGTTTTATAGAAACGGTCGACTGAAGTAATTTTGTTAATCTGAACTATGGAATTATTTAACAACTTTATTTATGTTCTCGTAAAATATAATATTTGTATTATTTTAAAACATTCAATAAACATTGTATTTTGAAAATTTGATGTATCAAATGATTATGTAGGGACGTTTGTTGATATTCGTTTTGAACATATATATGAATTTATTTTCGCGCAAATGATTTGAATTTTGTCTGTATGGATCCAAGTGACGGCCTTCTGTTTTGTGCAGTGGCTTTAGGGGAATAGGCTTTTTGTAGTTAATGATTTTTATATATTCTGTTTTTATTTTTTATAAAACTTATCTGAAATTAGGATCTTTACTTTAATAATTCAAAGTGACATGAAGTAATGTAGTAAAACAGAATATTTTATTTATTGTATGTTGTATTGAATCCAATGTTGCTTTTACGGTTGCAGCATATTACTTTGATCCTGCCGTTTTTATTTTCTTTCGGGAATTGTTTTGGAAGTGGTATATTCTAAAAACTTGATGCACTGAGTGGGCTTTATGGTTTTAGGCTGTATTTCTGAATTCTATAAAATTAAATATTTAAACGTTTATCACAAAGTGCTGTTTTAAGTAAGTTCGGTATAATCTGCTTCGAAAGCGATTGAAGCGTGGGAAAACTCAGCGTCCCACTTTCCTGAACTCAATGCATCGCTTCCTGGATGCCGATCCTTAGAGAGGCATTTGCTGAGTTTCCTGGGTCGCTCTGCAGGTCGTTCGAAGTAACTCGTGTTCTATAATAGAGTTGTTGAAAAATTAGTAATTAAAACGTTTATTAAAAAATAAATGAAGGTTCCAAAGCCCTGCGGCTAAAACAAAAACGAGATGTTTAAAGTCTTTTCTAAAACATCTAATGACATCCGATGTAATTCTAAATCTTTTAATACCGGCAAAAGCATTTTCTACGAAAATCCTTTTTTTACTAATTCTTGTATTCTTTGCTTTTTGTGTAGCGGTAAGTTCTCTTTTCTTAGGTTTCTTTTTCGGTTTGATAATATTCACTTTTTTTGATGTCTTTTCAATTCCTTCAAAACCGGAGTCAAGGATACATACCACATCTTTAGGAATCGCAGAAGTAATCATCGTATTCTCCGCAACTTTAAGATCGTGCGTTTTACCAGATATCGTGTTCGATAAGAATAAGATTGCTTTATCTTTATTTGTCAAAATTAAGTTTTTAATCGTATGTCTTTTCTTTTTCCAGAGTAGAATTCTTTTTGTAAATCCTTACCTGTTGGCCTTCTGATGGGCCTTTCTGTTCCATCTATGATTACATACTTCAGTTTTTTTAACTTCTTCAACTTTTTTTTGAGATCGGAAATTTCATTTGCGGGAAGAGTATTCATTGAACCAAGTGAAAGAAATAAAACTTCCGCCAAAAGCTTTACCAACTTACAAGCAGTAGTCCTATCCATTTTAAATACCGCTCCCAAGACGTCGTAGGTCGGATAAGTTTTTAGATAAAAAAGAATAAAAAATAAATTCTCTTCTATATCCTGTAAGATTGATTTTCTACCTTTGGTAAAATTATGTTTTATTTCTTCTTTCAAAGATAAATACGCAAGGCCAAAGGGTACGCAGAGTGTTTTGAATTCTTGATGGGAGACACCAAGCAAGGCTTGCGACATTCTAAGATTCTTTAAAACTTTTTCTTTCGATATCATTACACATAGAGTTGTATCTTCAGGTATCGGTACAAGAATTTTACCAATTTTTCAACAACTCTAATGAATTATAACTAAAGACGAAACATTACGTTTTTTTCATGCAATTTATTAACTGTGACTGAAAGCGCGGTTGGGATACTGATTTCCCCGGTTTTTTACGCTGAATTTACAGGATTGATTGGATTTGGTTTTTTATTATGTAGTTCTGAGTAAAAGTAAGAGTTCCCTATCAGTTTAATATGCTAATATTCAAGAAAATAGATTTTAAATTGTGGGGAACCTTATAAATCAATGTCTTTTATAAATCGATTGGTTTAGGTTTTACTCATGGAATTGTGTTAGGAGATATTATTTTTTGTAGTTCTGTATCCGAAGGAAAAACTATATTTCGATTTAATAATTCGTAGCTTAGATTCAAGTAAGCTTTTGCTTTTTTACTCATTTCTTCACAAACTGCGGGGGCCTTATCGCAGAAATTATTTTTTTCTCTAGGAGGATTGATATTGTAAGAAAGATCTTCCTTTCCATCAAAAAATCTGAGATAAAAAAGTTCTTTTTCGATCCACCCAAATAAGTTTCCGTATGCGAAATAAGCGGTTTGAGTTCTTTCCGGGGCTAACAGGTTTCTGCCCATCGCAGAAAAATAGGCTTTTTTTCCTACAAGTCCTAAAATTGTCGGGATAATGTCTAATTGAGAAGCTATGGTTTCGTCTAATGCTGGTTCTATTTTTCCGGGAGCATAGATTAAAAAAGGTACATTTCTATCTTCGTAGTAATCTAAATATCTATGGTGAGTATGATCCGCCACAAAAACGAAAATTGTATTTTTGAAATATCCAGATTTTTCTGCCTGAGTGATAAAGTTATGAACGGCCCAATCCGCATAGTTGTAGACGTTTAAGAAATCATAGTCTCTTGTAGAAGGATCAAAAATTCTAAATTTTTCCGAAGGGGTTCTATAAGGATAATGAGTAGTTAGCGTCAGAGCTAAACCTAAGATTGGTTTTTTGGAAGTTGAAATCCGCTCATGCAATAATTGTAATACATCTGCGTCGTCGTACCCCCAAGCCCCTAATTTAAATCTTCCTAATTTTGTAATTTCCTTTTCTCCGAGTACTGTATCAAAACCCCAATGAGGCATTAACGTGCTTTTATTATCAAAACTCAGATCACCTCCCGTCACAAAATACGTATCATAACCCATTCTTTTGAATATGTTTCCGATTCCGGAAAAATTTCCTAAAACCTGATGTGTTCTTACAACGGTCAATCCGGGTCGATCTGGAATTCCGGTAAGTATAGACATCATTCCGTTAGTTGTTCTTCCTCCCGAAGCGATGAAACGATTATAAAATCTTCCTTTTTTTAAAAGTTGGTTGAAATACGGAGTGATCTCTTTTCCTTCCACGAGTCCGTTCGAAATGGGGTTGATAAATTTTCCAGTCCAGTTTTCCAACATAATTAATACTACGTTAGGCGGTGTTCCTGGATTGGTTTCTTTTTGAACTCGTAAAATCGGATATTTATCGCTGATAAATTCCGCGCTCGCATAGGCGGTTTCTTTTCGTACAATTGCGATCGCTTCTTGTGTTTCCAACTTGAGGAATTTAGGAATTGACTGGCTTTTTAAATCCATGATCGAAGTAAATACTCCGTTCAATGCAATGTTGTTTACAAAGTTATTTCCGGAAACAATTGCGTTAGTTGCTCTTATAGGTGATTCTTGGATTCCTCCTCGGATTGCAATGATCGTTATAATCAATACGAGTACAATTTGGATGGTTGTAGATTTCCAGGATTCTTTTTGATAGCGATACGGATTGTATTTGAGAAATAACCAAGTAGATAACGGAAGAAAGACGAGTAGAAATACAACCCCTATTAAAAATGTAATCGTGTTTTGTTCTAATGCAGATTTAAGAATTACGCCCAGGTCCTTTCCGAGAAATACAAATCCTTCGTAACCTATATGTTTGTTTGCGTTTTCAAAATAGATGATGTCTGCAATCAGATGTGCTATCATCCAAATTCCTAAAAGTAGAGGAGTGTATCCCCAAAAAAAACGATATAACTTAAATCGATTGAAGTAGGGCAAGACGGAAAGGAATGCAAATAATCCGAGTATCATTCCGATTACTACTAGATCAAAACGAAAACCTAATAGAAATGCATATGCAAACTCTTGAAAAGGAACTCCTTGAAGTCTATAAGAGTAGACCACAAGAAACGAGATCTTATAAACTAGAAGTATAAAAGCAAAGTAGAGAACATAACCTAAGATAAGTTTAAAGTGGGATGGCAAACGTTGAAACATTCTGACTCTTTTTTAAATAGGATAGGAATTAAAAATTTGAACTCTCAAAACTATACTAGGCTGAAATGAAGCCGAAGGCTCAAGTCAAAAATAATTAAAAATAAGGTTTAGTTTTATAAAGTTATCGTTTTGATTTTTAATTTAAAAATTTAGTAAGATTGAAAATTTCAAAGTAAAAGTAAAACTTAAGTTTTGCAATTCAGTTTCAGTAATTGTAGTATTGTATTATGAATTGTGTGATTTAAGTGAGTTGGTTATATTCAATTAGAATGTGGTAAATGTTTTTAAAGATTTTTGATTCGTTTGTCTGGAACTTTGTTGGGATTGTAAGAAGTGAGCTTGAGTTGATCAAAAGTGGTTTGTCTTTTAAAAATTCAATGACGCAAGTATCATTTGCGGTAGATTCACGTTATCTAAAAAATTAAAAAATTTGAATCTTGACAAATTTCCTGGTGTAAAATTATAAGTGAGTGATCACTCACTATGAACTCACCAAATCAAGAAATACATGAAAGTATCGAGTTGGATTCAAACTGGCCCGAAGGACAAAAGAAAATCTTTTTTGCGGCGATTGAAATTTTCGCCCAAAAAGGTTTTTCTGCAGCGACCACGATAGAAATTTCTAAAAAAGCAGGCGTTGCGGAAGGACTGATCTTTAAACACTTTAAAAGTAAAAAAGAACTTCTTTTAAGATTGGTTTCCCCTATTTTAGAAAAGTTTTTTGCCCCGCTTACTCTCAAAAGACTACAAACAATGGTCTTTTCACAAAAGTTTACTTCTCTTGAACAATTTTTAACGGCTATTTTTGAAGAAAGAATTGGGTTTGTTCGAAGTAATAAAAATCTAATGCGAATTATTCTTCAAGAAGCTTTTGTCACTTTAGAAGTTCGAAGTCTTTTAGAACGAGTCTTTAGACAGAGGCTGGCCCCTTTGGTTCAAGAACATCTTAAAAAATTTCAAGACGCAGGAATGATTTCCAAAGAAATTCCGATCAGTAGCGCGTTTCGTTTGGTTGCGGTGAATCTCGCTGGATTTGTTTTACTTACGGAAATTTTTTATCCACCTAAACCAGAAGAAGACGGCTGGGATCAAGAAGTAGAATTAAAAAGAACAATTGAGTTTATTGCAAATGGACTGGCTCCTAAAATTCAAGAGGCCGCTCCGGTTTTAAAATCTCAACCTAAGAAAAAACAAACCGTTCGTAAAACTAAAACTACGACTAAGGTAAAAAAGAAAAAGAAGAGATCTTAAAATCGCAATCGATTTTGATCGGGAGTTTTTATGAATGTTTTTATCAGTAAAATAAAATATTGGTTTGCGGTTTATAGATCTCTACGTCTTGTGTTTCGGATTCTTTTACCTTTGATTCCGTTTTTAGTTTTGTTTTTATCTTTATCTATGAAAGGTAAAAAGAAAGTGGATGATGTAGCGGTTATCGGTCCGATTGCGGAGAAAGCCTACGGACTTGGAACCGTTCATTCCTTAGATACGTTTCGATTTAGAGTCGGAGTTCCTACTAAAATTACAAAGGTTTACGTTTTAGAAGGAGATGAAGTCCTTCCTAATCAGAGTTTACTTCAGTTAGAAGGATCTACGATCGTTCGTTCTCCAATTCACGGGATCGTTTCCGAAGTCGGTTATCATGAAGGAGAAGTTGCGTTTCAAAATTTTCTAGCAATTGAAGTTTTAGGAGTTGGTTCTAAATATCTAATTGTTGCTCTTGACGAACAAATTCTTCTTTCGATTCGTAAAGACCAAAACGCATTGATTCGTTTTGAAGGAAAACCGAACGAAATAATTCAAGGACGGGTTCGAGGAACTTTTTCCCACGCAGGACAATTTTTTGCGAGGATCGAAGTGACTCATTTTCCCGAAGGGGTTTTGCCCGGAATGACCGCTGACGTGGCGATAGAAATTGGCAAAAAAGAAAATGTGGTTCTGATTCCTAGAAAATACGAAAAGAAACAGAAAGTTATAATATTCAGAAATGGTAAATCAGTTTCAGTTCCCTTTAAACCTGGATTAAAATCGGAACAGTTTGTAGAGGTAAGGGACGGAGATATACAAGCCGGGGATAAACTTTCGGAGGTTCCGTAATGTGGTTTATCGCGATCAGACAAATGTTAGTCAGAGGAAAACAAACTCTGACTACACTTTCCGGAATTGTTTTGGGAACGGCAGCTTTTATCATCATATCCGGAGTTCTTCTTGGATTTAGAGGTTATCTAGTCGATCAGTTGATCAATTCTGATTGCCACATTCGGATTAGTTCCAGACAGGAAATCATTCAACCCGATTCTATGGACGATTTATTTCCTGGGGAAAATGTGTTTTGGATTTCTCCACCTTCTGGAAAACGAGGTTCTAATCATTTAAACAACGCAAGCCTTTGGTATGAAAAATTAGAACAAGATAAAGAAGTAGAAGCGTATTCTCCTCAAGTGAGCGGAAGAATTTTTCTTTTTTCTGGTTCTAATCAAGAGGCGGGAAAAATTATAGGGATCATTCCATCCAGACAAACTTTAATTACTCCTCTTTCGGATTATATCATCGAGGGAAGTGTAGAATCTCTTTCGGCGGGAAATCGAATTGTTTTAGGAGACGGACTTGCAAAACTTCTCGGACTTGGATTGAATAAAACGGTCTGGTTGACTTCGGGACTTCAGGAGAAAACTCCGTTTCGAATTTCTGGAATTTTTCGTTCCGGAAATAAGGCTTTGGATGACGGAATCGCCTACGGACTGTTATCCGAAGTTCAACTTTTGACGACTCAGTCTGGGATGATTACCGATATAGCCGTTCGTCTTAAGGACGTAAATCTTTCTCTTCAAAAAGCAGGAGAATGGAAAAGTATCAGCGACGATAAAATTCTAAGTTGGGAAGAGGCAAATTCCAATTTTTTTGCGATCTTTAAGTTACAGGATGCGATCCGTTACTCTATGACCGCTGCGATTTTAACAGTTGCAGGATTTGGAATATATAATATTTTGAATGTAATTATTAATCAGAAAAAAAGAGAGATAGCGATCCTTCGTTCTATAGGTTATAGGCCGAACGAAGTTTTGACTATTTTCCTTTTGCAAGGGTTGATTCTTGGAATTTCAGGCGGTTTGATTGGATTGTTGGTGGGTTTTTTAGTCTGTTTAAGAATTGAATCTCTTCCTTTTACTAACCCTCTTTTTTCGGCAGGCGCCGGAAATATGGTAATTTCTTTTGCTCCGGCGATTTATATACAGGCGTTTACACAATCTATGGCAGCTACCTTGATTGCTAGTTGGATTCCAGCACGATCCGCCGGAAAACTTTCTCCGATCGAAATTATACGTGGAGAATAAGATGCAAGCCGTAATCAATGATTCCGGAATTTCCGTAAGTGATCTTAGAAAAACTTTTGGTAATTCCGAAATTATCAAAGGTGTTACACTTGATATAGAGGACGGGGATTATGTTTCTCTTACTGGAAAATCAGGTTCTG
Organism: Leptospira noguchii serovar Panama str. CZ214; assembly: GCF_000306255.2. Lineage (GTDB taxonomy): Bacteria > Spirochaetota > Leptospiria > Leptospirales > Leptospiraceae > Leptospira > Leptospira noguchii. The sequence continues at coordinate 235,436 of NZ_AKWY02000021.1, read as the reverse complement.
GAAAAAGTACTTTATTGTATATGATCAGTTCTCTAGATCCTCCTACTTCCGGGACGATCGAAATAGACGGAAAAAATATTTATAGAATGAATGAAGAGGAAATCCACGAGTTTAGAAATAAAAGGATGGGTTTTATATTCCAATTTCATTATCTATTACCTGAATTTACTGCGATCGAAAACGTATTGATGCCTGCAAGAAAAGCAGGACTTTTAAAAGAATATCAGAGTTACGCGGAACATCTTTTAGAAGAATTTGATTTAAAAGACCGGATGAATTATAGGATCAATCGTTTGTCCGGAGGTCAGGCGCAGAGAGTAGCAATTGCACGCGCGCTTGTAATGAATCCTAAATATATTTTTGCGGATGAACCAACCGGAGCCTTGGATTCAACAAATACAAAAGTAGTTATGAATATTCTCGAAAAAGTAAATCGGGAAATCAAAACTACCATCCTTGTGGTAACTCACGATCCAGACTTTGCTTCTAAAACAAAAAGACAGATTCATCTTGTGGACGGAAGGGTCGTTTCTTTAAAAGAGTTTGAAACGATTAAAAAAAGCACAAAGACGGCTCGTTAGAATCCTACAATAGAAAAAATTTTCAGATAGGCTTTCTAAGTCTAACCTTTGATTCTATGTTTTATGCGTTGGAATTTTCCAAAGTTTAAAGCTGGTCTGCCTAGAAGGTGGGAATATATACTTCCGACTGGGTCTTTTAAAGAAACCGATAGAATTACTAAAGAAATTATTTCCAATTCTTATCTTCCCAAAACTCAAATTCCTCTTTTGAAAACTCAACACGGAAAAATTTTACTCGAAAACGCTAACTTCAGACAAGCACTTGAACTTTTAGTGAGAATTCCTTGGGTGAGAGATTTTCGATTGAATTTGGGAATGTTCCCGTTTAAAAAATCTTTTAATTTTGAAGGGTTTGAAAACGCATTAAGAAAATCGAATATTCTTCCGGAAGAGTGGGGACTTCGATTTCGTTCCCAAGTTAAAGTACAAAATCAATGGGCTTCTGGAGATGATTTACGAGCGCTTTGGGAATCAAGTTTTCCATTGTCTTCCGGAATTTCAACGACGGAACTGAGCGCACTTCTTATAGAAAACGAAATTGTTTTGAATATCAGCCTTTCTGGAGAACCTCTTAATCAAAGGGGAAATTTTATACCTCTTTCTAAATCCGCTCCGATTCGGGAAGATCTTGCCAGATTTATAATCCAAAAACTGCATTCTATTCTTCCCAATCCGGATGGGATTTTTGTTCCGTTTGCTGGAACTGGAACTTTTGTACGCGAGGCTGTGGATTCTGTTTTGGGAATTGGTTTTACTCATTATATTAGAAATTATTTATTTCAAGACATGGAGGAATTTCCAAGTGCGACTTGGGATTTTTTAAAAAAGAAAACTCTAAAAAATTCTTTGGAAAGTCCAATCGGGGTCTGGTGGAACGAGTTAGAAGATGATATTTTTGAATATTCTAAAAATAGAATAAAACAGTATCAAGATTTTTTAAATAATTTAGGTTTTGCTGATTCTTTTCGTTTTACCCAAAATAAAGGTGATTTTTTTAGTTTTTCTGCCGAAGATATTTGGAAAGTTTCTGGAAAGTGTAGGCGAGTTTGGATGTTACTGAATCCTCCATATGGACTTAGATTAGAAAAAGGTTCTTCGATCGGATTTTATAGAAAATTGGGGGAAAGGCTCAAACATTGGTGGGAACTTCCCTGTGAATTAAGCGGTTTAATACTTTGTCCAGATGAAGATTGTTGGTCCGTTTTGATTCGTAATATGGGAATTAAGACGGATACGATTCATGTAACTCATGGTGGTTTAGATCTTAGAGTTGTTTATTTTTAAAGACTCTGGTTGATTGTAAAAAGGATTTCTAAATAAATGAATATTAGAGTTGTTTAAAAATTCCATAGTCTAGATAAACAAACTTCTTCAATTGAACGCTTCCATAAAACAAAGATGAGTGGAGAATTAATTTTTCAACAATTCTATTAAAATTCAATATACTGCTGAACTCTATAAAATTGAGTGTCATAATTTTTTGATACAAAATCCTACTTAATGCGAGTTCGGCGTAAAAAATAGAGATTCGCTCGCGATCAAACTCAATTCTGCTTTTTGAATTTAATGGAACGAATTGTTTGAGTAACTAAATCTTAATAATTGCTTTTGTATTGGTAATTACGTTATTTAGGTTAAAATATTAGTATTATTTAATATATTTCTTAAGTAAAAAATTGAAGAATCAATCAGGATTTGAATATTCTGAAAATAGAGTAAACGGGGCAAGATCAGATTCAAAAAAAATTCTGCTCAAAAAAGTAAAAAACAATCCGATCCCGAAATATAATCCCATTGGAATTGGAGTTTTACGAATACTTTTTCCTTTTTCTCTGAGTATAACTGTGAATAAAATTGCAGGAATGTAAGAAGCGTTTAAAAAAAACATCCACCAGGGGTGACCCGCAAGAAAAGCATAAACGGGTGCAAATAAAACGTCTCCGAATCCGATTCCTCCCGGAAAGAAAAAAAATAAAACCAAAAACGTAAATAAAAAACCGACTAACACAAATAAGCTGTTTATTCCAGGAAGTTTACCGTCCAAAAGAAAAATAGACATAACTCCAAAACATAAAATCCAGGGAAGATTTTCGTAATCCAAGGAAAAGTGAAATGCGTCTGTCAAACAAGAGATCAGAAGATGCCCACATAAAAAAAGAAATATAAAACTAAATGGAATATTTTTTGTTATAATAAAACAAAAGACAAAAATACAAACGAATAAAAATTCGATCAAAGGAAACAAAATAGGGATTTTTACATTACAATACTTGCATGTACCTTTGGAGATAAAAAAGCCAATTACCGGAAGTAATTCCGGATAACGTATTATATTACCACAGTGGTCGCAAGAACTAGGTCTGGTAAAGATGTATTTCCATTTTTTGGAAAATGAAAATGATTTTCTTGTTTTTCCATAATATATTTCTAAAATTCTAAAACCTAAAGTAACATAAAAACTTCCCAGGGAAGCCGCTCCTAAACTTCCGAAACCAAGAATGGTCCAAAAGAATATATAATCAGGCAAGATCGACAAGTGCCGAGATTCCTCGTTTTAGATTTTCCCATTCGGATGCAAAACTGATTCGGATGTAATTTTTAGAATTGGTAAAAATATAACCGGGAACTAAAATCAATTCTTTCTCTTTGACCGCTTTTAGTATAAAGTCTTCGTCCTTTTCCTTGATTTTGATAAAAAAGTAGAACGCACCTTCACTTTTTGCGACTTCGTAATGGTCTTTTAAAGATTCAAAAACGAAATCTCTTTTTTCTTTGTAGTCTGCAATGTAGGAATTCATATCGGTTTTTAGGGCTTCAATTCCCATCCACTGAGTTACAGAAGGAGCACATACTAAAGTGTATTGTTGTAGAGTAGTTAATATTTTTGTAATATATTCTGGAGCGAGTATAGAAGCCAAACGAAGTCCGGTCATACTGTATGTTTTAGAAAAACCCGAAAGTGTAATTGTCTTTTCGTAAAAAGATCCGACCGAAATAAATTTTTTATCATAGTCGAATTTTTCGTAAATTTCGTCCGAAATCAGATAAGCCCCCGTTTTTTCGGCAAGTTCAGCGAGAGCTTCTAGTTGTTTTTTAGAAAGAATTTTTCCAGTAGGATTGGAAGGAGAAGAATAGATAATGATCTTAAGTTTTTTATTTGCAAATTCCTTTAACTCTTCCGGTTCAAAGGACTCGTGAATCGAATTCATCTTACCTCCGTAAATTTTAATGTAGGCAGGATACATCAAAAAGTGAGGAGTTACTACCAAACATTCATCTCCTTCGTTTAACAATGCGTTGAATAAAAGAAGAAACGCAGAGCTGATTCCAGATGTGACTAAAATTCTTTCGGGCTTTGCGTAGGAAATCCCATTTTCATTTTTATATTTTTCGGAAAGTGCACTTTTTAATTCCGGAATTCCTCCGGTAAGAGTGTAGGCGGTTTTACCTTCTTTCAAAGCCTTTGATCCGGCCTCTATGATATTAGAAGGACAGGGAAAATGAGGTTGTCCTATGGAAAGATTGATTGGGTTTTTCAGTGTTCCTGCAAGTTCAAAAGCTTTGCGAATTGCGGAAGTATCCAGACCTTGGATACGATTAGCTAAAATATATTCTAACATACGAATAACTGATAACAGAAGATAGGTCTGGTAGTCAATGTTTTATATAAAATTAGAGATCTAAGTGTAGTTTAACGATATTACTTTTGAGAATCGATAAACTCTAGAATTACCTTATATTCAGATTTTTACAGAAGACTAAATTTGAATCAAATTCATAAAAATATATCTGTTGAAATTTTTATTTATAGTAGAACTCAAAAATAAAAATCATTTACACTTTTGCAGATCATAAGATATAACTTAATAATAAAATTGGAATGTATTTTTTCTGTTTGTAGTCTGTATGGATCATCAATTAGAAGTTATTCTAAAAATACTGAATTTTTGTTTAAAAAGTGATAGAGTGTTATTTGGAATATTTTTGAGAAAAATCTTTTTTAGTTATGATACCGATTTTAAATTTATCCTTTAAATTGTTTAATAGAATGTGATCATAGGGCATAACTTTCCCGTCTGTTCTTTATGTTTGGTTTTTTAATTACTAAGAATTCCGGTTGCCAGAGACTCCTGTAGAAGAATACTTGAGTTATGGAAACCGTAAAAATCGCCGGACTGAATATTCCGGTTTCAAAATCTGGAATTAAAGTAGCTGGTCTCGGATCGGATCTAGTCGAGACCGACTCTACCGTTCGTAATTTGAACAATATACTTTATCCTTTGTTGGAGGGTAAACCGATCCTTCTCATTGGAGACGCGGGTGTAGGAAAGAACGCTCTTATCTATTACATTAACCACAAAAGAAAACATCCCACCTCAAGATTTAGTTTTAACGAAGACACACTTCCAGAAGATCTTATCGGTTCGTATAGAATTCTGATGGATGGAAGAGGATTTGTTTGGTCGGACGGACCTTTGACTTCTGCGATTCGCTCTGGTCATAGTTTTGTAGCCGACGAGATGAATCTTTGTCCTCCTCATATCATCAAAAGATTTTCTACGGTTTATGAGTCCGCCTATTTAGAGTTAATCGAAGGGGATGGTTCTAAAATTTATTGCGGGGACGGTTTTAATTTTATAGGAACTCAGAATCCTTCGGAAGGTTTTGAAGGAAGAAAACCTCTTCCGTTTGACATTACTCGTTTTTTCTCAGTCGTTTTTATAGATCCTCATACTCCTGATGAAATTTTGTTTATCTTGAAAAAATTATATCCGGTTTTAAGCGAGTCTTTGCTTCGATCTTGTATTAGAATTTCTTTAGAAACGGAAAGTCGTGTCGTAACCGGTAAACTCGGAAAAGGCGACCTCGAAAAATATCATTTTAATATTCGAAATTTAAAAAAACTTTGTAACCGTCTCATCGGCTTAAAAGCGGATACGAGCGAACTTCAATTTAGAGAATTCTGGAATTTTTATGTGGAACCATTTCGTAAGAAGGAAGACAGAGAATTTCAGATTGAATTATTGTTAGGCGAATCTGGTTTAAAAGTGGTTCCAGAATTTTCAGAGCCTAGTTTTCAGGTTCATAAAGGATTTCTTTATTGTAACGATAAAATGATTCCTGTCGCTGATGAAAACAAAGCAAAAAAATTGTTAAGCGAAGTCCCCCTTCCTTTGAAACTCAGAGCGTTTTCCGAGAAAATTTTTACTGCGGTTCAATTTCAGGAAAATGTGTTAATCGAATATTCGGAGGAGCAGGACCCTCAGATTCTTCTTCCTTTGTTTGCGGAGATGTCGGGACTTCCTCTTGAAACGGTAAGTCTTTGTAAAGGAATTCATACTTCCGACATCATAGGAGCTTTGAAACCTATCGATGGTTCTAAGGTGGATTGGGTGGACGGTCCGCTTACTCGTGGAATTCGGGAAGGTGGAAATATACTCATTACCAATTTAGAGGCGGCCGGTGCGGAACTAGTAGAAAAATTGAATATGTTAACCGACGACGCTCGCTCGCTTACTCTTCCTCCAGAAAGCGGGAGTAACGAACCGGTTCAGCTGACGGATCATTCTAGGATTTTTGCTCTAAAACTTTTCCGTAAATCCAAATCCACCGCTACAATTTCCAGAGCATTTAGGAATCGTTTTACGAGTGTATTGTTCCCGGATCTTGAGGATGAATTAACGTTAACCGAAATATTATCTTTTTATCTTCCGGGCAACAGTTTGATTTTGAAGATGGTGAACTTTCACATGAAGATCCGAGATCTCGCCAAAAAAAGAACGATTGGTTCCGCCAATTTATTACCGTATTTATTTGGACTTTCTAATCTTCTTTTTTGGAAAGATCATATTTTACGTTATGCGGAAGAGAAGGGCGGAGAAGTTGGTTTGAAAGAAACCGCGGTTCGAGGTGGAAAGATCGCTTATACAAATCAGATTGCAGATCCAAAGGAAAGAATGGAACTCGAAAAAATTCTAGATTTCCAAATTTCTGGAATTGAGGTAGAATCCGATTTCTTCAAGGTTCTTGAAGATAAGAAAAAAAAAACTCTGACAACGGCCACAGACATTGAAAAAAAAAGTTGGTGGGATCCGGAACTTCATAAAAGAGAAGCCTTAACCGGAAAAGCAAAACTTCTCAACTCTGGTAATCCACTTAAAAGAGGAATCGAGATCGATACTCCTCCGACGGGAGGGCAAATTAAAGAAGGAGCAGACGCTTGGTACGGGCAAGATACTCGAGGTAATCAGGGGCAAGGAGAGCCCGCAGGAGGTGGAGGCGCTTGGGGTTATCGCACGGAAGAACTTTATAAACAATTTCTTGCAAAACGTAAAATACTTTGGGAGTACACGATCCAAGTTTCTTTAAAAGAGTTTAAAGAAGTATTCGGACAAAGTCTCGAAGATATAGAACTCAATTTAGACCGACTTTTTGATCCAGAGATAGACATTACTAGAATGTATCGAAACGAAGGAAACCGAATCGATAGTAGAAAATATATTTCCTTCTTATCCGGTAGAGGGGATTCAAAAGTATTTGATCGTACGATCATAGACAAGAACGAAGAAAAACTAAAAGGTGTGGAAGTAGCCTTTCTTGTTTCTAAATCCAGAAGGATCTTTAACTTTGAATATGCGGTCGCGGTGATTTCTGCGATGCTTTCTTCGGCTTATATTTTGGCTGAACACGAAGTGGATTTTTCGATTCACGCGTATTCGGATCGAAACAATAAAAAAGATAGAATTGATCTGATTCCGATCAAACGTTTGGATGAAGTTTACGACGAAGCCAAAGAAGAAGAGATGTTCAATTATCTTAGAACCGATTGGCAAGGCGATTCCGTAGAAGAATATCAGCTTCTCGAAAAAGTAGAATCGTATTTTTCTCCGGAAGCACAAACTAAAATTGTAGTAATGATTTCTGATTTTAGAGGACAAAGAGGAAAGGCGGAAGTGTCAGACGAAATCAATTCCAGAGACAACCGCAAATTACATGCAGAAATTCTAAAAAACCAAAACCGCAACTACGTATTTTTGGGAGTGGGCCTCGGTAGAAGATACATTGCGGAACATCTGTTCCAGGATTCCATTCAGATCACTTCGGATAATTTTTACAATATGCCAAACCTCATCGGAACAGAATTAGGTCGATTGATTTTGACTCATCATAGTATGAGAAATTAATACGACTTTGAAGTTGGTTTTCTGCGGGACTTTAAATTTTAAAGATAAAGAAACGAGAGGGAATGTTTTTTTAATTCGTATTTAAAAAAACTCGTTCTTTCATTTGTATTCTATACTTGTATTTTTTCTTTTCTATATTTGATATTTCGAATTTCATAATTACCGGACAGCAGCCACAAGCCGCGTAGCCGTCACTGAATGTGTTGTAAAGTAAGTTGATTGAATTGCCGATTTCTTTGTAGTCCCCCACCCAATCGTAATCCCCGCAGTTAGAACAGACTTTTGCTTTAACATGAACCGTATGCGGGTTTATCCAGTCCACCGATTCTATTCGGTCTTCAAAAATACGTCCTCCATTAGTATTACAAATTTGGAAAGAAAAATTGAGATTAGAAGCGGATCGATAATTTCTTTTAAGGTTTTCTTTTTGAAATTCTTTATATGCAAAAAATAAGACGATGGATAGCGCAAAAAGTAGAATCAGAGAAACAATCAATTTGGTAATGATAAAGAGTATTCTTTTCATTTTTGGTGAACTAGAACGTTATTTCATCTGAGGAATCGAGTTTGTCGACTTTTTCTTTTGATAAAGACGGACGAAAAAGGCAATGAAATTGTGGCGGAACCCAGACGGATGATTTCAGTAGGAACTGCCAGGTATACTTTGTATTTGGAATGAATAACGTCTCGGACGTGTGAACTGGATTGGGCCACTATTCCGGAGTTTCAAGACCAAAAGAGGATAAAGAACCATCAACTACGGCACATACAAACGAACTAGATTGAGTCCGGAGCAGTACCTGTGATCGTCGCCAAACTACGATTTTACTCAGGCGCTTTTGGATTGAACAGATAGGATTCTTCCCAAAGGTCCGGAAAAACGGATTCTATTTTTAGCGCTTTGATTTTTGTTTTGATTTTCTCGCGCGACCATGAACTCGGAATGGACGGGTGAAGCCACTTATGAAAATCGAGATTGAATCCTCTACAAGAATATCCGGCGAAAAGTTCCGGTCGTAATAAGGACTGCAAAATATTAGAATTAGATAATATGATTCCTGCGATCGCACAATCCTTTCTACCTTGGTATGCGCCTTTGGATTCTGTTTCTACAGAAAGGACCTTGAGAGAAAATCCTTTTTGAATCAAAAGAGATAAAAGTGTCTCTGCTTCTTTCTCTTTGAAGTGATCGATTAAATCGAATACAGGAGGGGAATCGAAAGAGTTGTATTCTTCCAAAAGATAGGAAAGTAGTTTCGGATTTTTTTGTGCCAGCTTTAATACTTCCACGTTAATGATTGCACCTTGTTCGAGTAAATTTTGAATTTTATTTCGATCTCCCGCGACAATTGCTTTTTGGAGCGGAATCTTTTGTGGATCTTTTGCATGGAAAGAAATAATGATTTTTTCCAAATCCTTAAGTTTGTACTTTCGTACTGTTGTCAAGGCTGCGGATAAAATTGGTTTATGGTGGCGCGAACTCTCGTAACGACAATCTGGTTTGGCGCCCATTTTCACAAAGTTTAAAATTCGTTTTCTACTTCGTTCAATTTCTTTCGCGACTTCCACCGAGCGTCCCCACAAGAGATGAATTTGTTTTTGACGTTCTTCGTTTTTTTCTTCGTCGGCAAATATTCCAAGAATGTCTATCTCGTTACACAAAGGAGAGACGATTTTTTCCGAAGGTGTCGATTGAAACAATCGATATACGATTTTTTCATCCTTCTCTCCGGTCATACAAGGAGGCCAATATTTTTTCCAAAATGTATTTGGATCTACAAATTTCCAATCCTTTTTGAATCGAGCGTACCCAGAGATCGGAACCTTCAGGATTGGAAGACGAATCCGGAAGCTCGAGCCACTTCCAAAAACCCGCAGGAGGGTCTTTCAATCGAGAGAGTAACTTTTTTTTCAGATCGGGATCTTTCATGGCAAATATTTGTTCCCAAAGCTCCAGCTCCAAATTTTTTAAATCTGGAAGTTTGGGGTTGGAAAGAAGGGAATTATAAATTTTCTGGAGTGTGGCATCTTGAACGCCGTCAAAACCAAAGTGGACTTCTAAAAGATACACATAATAGAAAGAGAATATAGGATTTTCCGAATTTCGTTCCAAAAGAAAACGGTTGATTCGATTTTTTATTTCATCGTCTTATTGTTTATAGCTGAACAATTCTAATTCTTGATTCATCTGACAATATTGAGGTGGAGTGTGAAGTGGAACGACATCCTTAAATTTTTTTCTTATTTCATCGTCTTCTTGTTTATAGTAGAACAATTCTAATTCTCTATTCATCCAGCAATATTTAAGCGGAGTGACTCCGAAACGATTGGGTACATTCAGGTCGATTTGATGGTTCTTAAAATAGTCGAAAAAAAATTTTTCTAAATATTCATCTTCCATCGTTAAAATTAAAAAAAGTGGGGTTGTTCCGTCCTCATATTCTCGATAAAGAGGAGCTCCTTTTTCAATCAACCGTAAGATGACGTCCTTCCTCCTTCCTTTGTTTTTGAGATATAGATCCCAAGACCTTAGATACGGATTTTTTCTACTAAATAGATAAAACATAGAGTCATGTCCGTATTGATCCGTCGAAGAAACGGAAACATTTTGCTCCAATAAAAAATGAATCGCGTCTAAGAGCCGGTCTCAAAACTGTTTGTAGAGAGAAAGGGTAATAATATCAATGTGAAATGGACAAATATTATTCAGAGATACCGGATGCACTTTGGAAACAAATAGCCCCATTAATCCCGAAAGAAAATGTAAATCCGAAAGGAGGTCGCAATCGAGTACCAACACGAGTAGTAATGTCAGGTATCATCTATCGAATGAAAACAGGCTGTCAGTGGCGTGCCATTCCGAATGAGTTTGGATCAGGCCAAACTTGTCACAGAAGATTTCAAGAATGGGAACGAGCAGGAGTATTCAAAAAGATTTATAAATCTATTTTAAAATATTATGATGTAAAGAATCAAATAGCATGGGACTGGGCTTCGATGGATTCGGCAATGGTTAAAGCTCCCAAAGGGGGAGCTTAACTGGGAAAAACCCTACAGACCGTGCCAAATTAGGGGTTAAACGGCATATTCTTACAGATGGAAATGGAATTCCTTTGGCAATTACATTGACTGGAGCTAACGTTCATGACAAACACGGTGTAAAAGATACGTTGAATTCAATCCTAATATTTTCCGGAAAAAGAAGAAAGAAGCCAAAACATATTTGTTTAGATAAAGGTTATGATTTCAAAGATATAGAAGTTTTAATCAAAAGAAGAAACATTCAATCTCATATTCGGAAAAAAGGTGAAAAGCCTCTCATCGGTAAATATAAAGGAAAACCTAGACGTTGTCGTTGAAAGAACTAACAGTTGGCACAATCGATTCAGGGCTAACCTAATTCGTTGGGAAAGAAAATCTGAAAATTATCTTGCATCTCTTTATCTCGCAAGCTCTATCATTGCTTTTAACTTTTTTGATAGGTAGTTTTGAGACCGGCTCTAAGTTTCCGAGTTTAATCGCTTGCATCAAAGGAGTCGTTCCAATTTTTGTAGTGGCTTCTGGATCGGCTCCGGATTCGATTAGAAATTGTAGAAATTTTCCATTACATCTTCCCGCCGCGGTGTGGATGGGCAAAAAACCTTTTTTCGAATGTCGGTTTAAATCTACATTATAATTTCTTAATATTTTTAAGATAGGAAGAGAACAAAGATCTGTGGCCAAAACAGCCGCGTTAATTCCAGATGTTGTTTCTAGATAAGGATCTGCTTTTGCACCTAACAATGCAGATACGGATTCTAAACTGAGGCCGTAAACGGGATGAGAGGCGTTTCTCCTCTTTCGTCTGAAATATTCGGATCCGCTCCTTTACTCAAAAGAAATCGTATCAAAGAAACGTCGTTGTTGTAAGAAGCTTTGTGGAGAGGCGTTTCTCCAAAATTTTCCTCAAGCGGATCTCTCGCATGAACAGATGCGCCTTGTTGTAGAGCCTTTTTTGCCAGTCTAGTGTTTCCGTTGATCGCGGCGGAAAGGATCTTTCGATCCGCATTGGAAATGATGGGAGTTCCGAATATTTGTTCGGAAATAAAAATCGCAAGGATCCAAAGGAATAAGAATCGATTTTTTTTATACAAAAGGCGGGCGAAAAACGACATAGTAACCTTATCGACAGGATCGGTTAAAATATAAGATCTAAAGTGGACGTATTTTTGTCGAACCGCTATGAATCAAAAAAGGACTCGGCTAAAAAACGAAGATCATTTACGAGCTGAGATTCTTTGAATTAGAAATAATTTCCCGAATTTCACCCTCCGTAATCGTAAAAAAAGGATGCGACTGTGGGAACTCTCACGATAAGGTTTTATTAGCGAAGATTTAAAATAACTGACAGAAACAAGGAAATTGAATCAACCGAAATTGTTTCAAGATCGAGAACTTCAATTTTTTACGAGTTTTTATAAAGGTTATGTAACGATACATTGGAAAGAATTTCTTTCCTGAAATTGATACAAATTAAACCGCCGGTTTCATAAAAAAGATATGGCAAAGAAAAAAGAAGAATCTGGGCATTCCCCTCTGGTCAATAAAAAGGCAAAGTTCAACTTCGAATTGATTTCGTTCCTCGAAACGGGGATCGTATTGTCTGGATCCGAAGTTAAAAGTCTACGAGATAAAAAAGGAAATCTAACGGACGCATTTGCAAAGATCAAAAACGGAGAAGTATTTTTAGAAAATTTTTCCATTGCTCCGTATAAAAACGGAGGATATGCAAATCATCCAGAGATCAGACCTAGAAAGCTTCTACTTCATAAGAAGGAAATTGAAAAGCTGGAACGTCAAGTAAAGGAGAAGGGTTTGGTATTAGTTGCGACTAAAGTTTATTTTAAAAATAATCTTAGGGTCAAAGTGGAAATTGCAGTGGGTAAACCTAAAAAGTTACACGATAAACGAGACGATCTGCAGAAAAAAGACGCACAACAAGAAATTGCTCGAGCGTTAAAGTCATCCAATCGTTACGAGTGATACACGATTTAAAGTTAGGAACACAATGGCTAAAGCCGTAAAAAAAGAAACTTCCGAAGAAGTTGTAACTATCAAAGCTCCCCGAAAAAAACCAGGAGAAAAAATACCCGTTGTGTCGATCGTGGGAAGACAGAACGTAGGTAAGTCCACTTTATTCAATTCTCTCTTAAAGAAAAAACTAGCGATTACAGAAGACTATCCAGGTGTTACGCGTGACGTTCTTTCTGCTAGGATTTATCAAGAAGACAAGGATCTAGATTTTTATCTCTGTGATACCCCTGGACTTGACATAGAAAATCCGGATTTGCTTTCTCAATCTATATTAGAATCTGCTTATAGACAATTAAGAGAATCAGATGTGATTGTGTTTTTACTGGATAAGAATTTGATTACATCTGCCGATCATAGCCTTCTTAATTATTTAAGAAGAGAAGATAAAGTAGCGGGTAAACCGATCATTTATTGTGTTAATAAAGCGGATAAGGAACTGGATGAGTTCGATCTAGAAGAATTTTATAGGATGGGGCTTTCGGAAGTGCTACCTATTTCTGCGATCGGTAGAAAAAATCTAGGACTTCTACTTGAGAAAATTAAATTTTTCTTAAATGAAAAACCAGGAAAGGTCTGGATCGAAAAAATTTCGGCTTCCAAAAAAAAAGATACACAACCCCTTCCGTTGGCGGAAGAAGATTACGAATTTAGACTTGCGATTGTTGGAAAACCCAATTCTGGAAAATCCAGTCTTTTAAACGCTATCTGCGGTTACGAACGTGCGGTGGTAAGCGAAGTCGCTGGAACTACTCGGGATTCGGTGGACACTCTATTAGAATTTGGTGATAGACGTTTGTTGTTAACCGATACGGCCGGAATCAGAAGACAAAGCAAGTCTGCGGAAGCTTTGGAGTTTTATTCCTATCAAAGAACGCTAAAGGCGATCGAGTCTAGCGATCTGGTAATTCATCTTTTGGACGCAAAAAAAGGGTTTGGGGATTTTGATAAAAAGATCACCTCGCTCCTTCAAGAAAAAGGAAAACCCTTTTTGATTGCAGTTAACAAATGGGATTCGATCGAAGACAAAACTGATAAAACTTTTAAAGAATACAAAGAAAAATTATACAGTCGTTTCCCGTTGTTAAACGAAGTACCCATTCTTACGATCAGTGCTACCGAAAAACTCAGGGTTCATAAACTTTTGGATCTTGCGTTTGATTTGGCTTCCAGATCGCATAGAAAGGTAAGCACTTCCGAACTTAATAAAAATCTAAAAAACTGGATGGGACTTGCAGGAAGATCTTTCTCCGCACATCAACCTCCTAAGATGTTATATTGTACACAAGTGTCCACTTCTCCTTTTCATCTCATTTTGTTTGTAAATCACGTAGAATACTTTAAATCGAATTTGGTTTCGTTTCTAAAAAAGAAACTTACAGAAACCTACGACCTTCAAGGAATTCCGGTTCGATTGGAGTTTCGATCGGATCGAAAATGAATTTTCCAATTTTTGTATTGTTAAGTTTTATTTCAGGTTCGGTTCCTTTCGGATATTGGATTGCACTTCAATTTGCAGGAGTGGATATTCGCAAATTAGGAAGTAAGAATATAGGAGCGACTAACGTAGGTCGTTTGATCGGATGGAAGTTCGGTTTTATAGTTTTGGCTTTGGACATAACAAAAGGAATGCTTCCGGTATATCTTTCCGGTGTTTATGCTTCGGAAGGAGGGATACCATTCCAATTACTCTGTGGAGTTTTTGCAGTCTTAGGACATATGTTTTCTCCTTTTTTGGGATTTAGAGGAGGCAAAGGTGTTGCGACTACGTTCGGAGTTTTTTTAGTACTAACCCCGATTGCTTGTTTAGGAGCGGTTTTAGTTTTTTGGGTAATATATAAATTTTTTAAATTTGTATCTCTCGGATCGATTTTTGCTTCCATTACTCTTCCACTCGTTTATGCTTTTTCCACGATCCTATTCTTACACGAAGAAGTTTCGTATTGGATTTTAGGAACTATGGTGTTTATCTCGTTAGGGATTATACTGACTCATCGAGAAAATATCATTCGGATCTTAAACAGGTCAGAACTGTTCGCGGTCAAAGGTGAGGGGCAAGACGGTGATTCAGAGAGAAATCGACGATAACAAAACCAAAGAAGAAAAGATAGGATTTTTAGAACAGTATCTTGAATATCATCCGGTATTTGAAATCGCTGATTTATATAAATGGCTTTATTACGGAGAATTTGGAGAAGCTGAAAAACAAGAATTTTATTCCGATCGAACCGAAGTAGTTCCGGAGTTACAATCCATTTTGGACGATTTAAAATCGGAGGAAGGAAAACCTTATCCGGATCGTATTTGGGAACCTCTCGGATTTTCCCAAAGGTATTTACTCGTTTATCTTAGTCCTTATGCACAAAGAGATTATCCACTCAAACGATTGGTCAATTTGATTCAAAGGTCTTCGGCGTTTCAAGGATATAGGATGAGATTTAAGTTAGATTGGATCATCCTTAAGGATTTAATTACAGAAAGAATGCCTGTCTTCACCAAACAAGAATTTAACGATTTTGAAGATCGGATCGGGTTTCAACAGTTGCCAGATGTGGAAGTTTCTGGTTCTTATAAGAACGCGTATCCTGCAAGTTTTAGGGTCGTATCTGCGAAATTATTTTACGAATATTTTCCGGAGTTTGTAAGAGAACCAAAAGGTTTTTCGCTTTTGACAGATGTAAAAGAAGACAACGAATCGGATTCTAAACAGAAACAAACTTTTGTAACTGAAGCAGAAGAGCCTATCATTCAGAAAAAACATTCTAGAGAAGGGCACCATGTCCGTTTTGATAATATAGAAATGGACGAAGACGAAGTGGTAGTCATTCCTGAAAATTTCAATTTTGACGGACTTTAGAAATAAATTTGAATTTGGTTTGAACGGATTCAAATTTGATTTTGCTTTACAAGGTTTTAAATTTAGTGTTCAGTTGAACAAAAAGGAAATTCGCAGCCATGCTCAAAGAAATTAACTTCGCACTTCAGAGTTCTACCGGGGCCAGACAATTTTCAAAGTCTGAATTTACGATTAGAAACATGCCAGATCGTTTACATCCACTTTCCGAGTTAGAAAGCGTAAACTCTGGAGCAAGAAATATCGCGAAGGTAGGAGTGAATACGGACGATCAAGCGGTTCGTCGTGGTTATCTGATCGATTTAAACGCCTAATTGTTCATTTTTTCAAATAAAGGAAATTTGCTGTTAGGTTTATAATAAAAATAAAGTAGTCTTATATTTATAGTGGTTAGGTTCTAAGGACAATAGGGGTCTCCTATTGTCCAAAAAAATCTTCTTCCAGTTAAATTTTTACATTCAATTGTCGTTTGGTGCTATCACAAAAATGAGAAAACTATTTTATATAGGTTTTATAAATTCATCCTTAGCTTTTATTATTACAAATCTTTATAAAATTGAGTATCTTAAATTTTTATCGCGACCTTATTCAAAACAAATAAAGCGGAAGAGACAAGACAGTGTCATTTTCCTTATCGAACTTGCCAAGCAATGACACAGGATTTTTAAACTGTGGGAACTTTCACAAGTTCGAGATTTAACAGACTTTTTTCTAAATTGTGGGAACTCTTACAAGTTCAAAAAAATTACTGTCTTTAACAGCTCATCTTTAAATTACAATATCTGATAATTGTACTAAAACCATCTCAAAAATATCTTAGGATCATCGGCATTTTAAACAAAGTTAAAGTATTTTTGAGATAGCTTTTACTAACTCACTTGTATTTTATAATTCGCTCCAAAGCCTGAAAAAAATTATCATAGATTTTTAAATCAAATGTGGTAGTTCCCATAGATTACGTTTCTTTTTTGCGATTTTAAATTATACCTTTCCGAACGAAATTTTGTAGTAGTTCTCACATTTAAGGAATCGATCTATAAAGTTCAGATTTCAACTTTTTTCAGAATCATAGGTTCCTTACGTCCTGTTCACGTTAATATAGAAATAGGCATCATTTTTCGCAGAAAGATTAAACTATAAAAAGGATTTAAGTTAATTATATATTACTAATATAAATGATTTATGAACGATTT
Source organism: Leptospira noguchii serovar Panama str. CZ214 (assembly GCF_000306255.2). GTDB lineage: Bacteria > Spirochaetota > Leptospiria > Leptospirales > Leptospiraceae > Leptospira > Leptospira noguchii. Next base: position 218,554 of record NZ_AKWY02000021.1, on the reverse strand, counting down.
CCGGACAAAAGTTTCCGTTTTAATCCTGAAAATTCTTTTAGAACGGCGCCTAAAAATAAGTTTTTCTTTCTGGTTTCGTCTAATGTATCTCGATGGCGTAAAATGTAAATTTCGGTTTTGCGAATTAAAAAGTTAAGATCTTCCCAGTTGTAGGTAGCAATTTTAAATTTAGAAAGAACTGAATCGTAGGAAACTTCCCGAATAGAAGGATCGGAAAATTCTTCCAAAATCTTTTGAATCTTTAGCAAAAGATTAGAACGAAAATCCTCTGCGGCTTCTAAACTGATTTCGGGAGAATTGTAGCCGTTCCAGGGAATCCATTCTTTCCAAAAAAAATTATGGTTTGGAAACGAAGAAAGAATTTGATCCGCTTCTTCCAAAGAAACGTTTTCGCAGTTTGCAATTTTGGCACCGCGAGAATTTACATTGTAGACTGGAAAGTCTAAAGTTTTAAACGATTCTTCAAACCAATGTCTATAAAGATCTAAAACGTAATCGGTCAGAACTGTTCCACCTTTTGCGGACGGAACAAAACGAGTATCCCTTTTTCGAATGATCATTTCGTTGATTTTTTCTAAACCTTGTGTTCTTCGAATTAAAGTGAGCCATTTTTCATTATGATGAGTACCCGTAGAATGAATTTCTCTTCCGGAATAAGCGAGGTCTTGACCCACTAAAAAAATAGGTTTACATCCAAGATTTCGTAAAAGATCAAATGCAGTGGTAGCTACACTTCCGCCAGATTGAATATCTCCGATTGTGCCTAAAAGTTTTTCCGCGGTTTTAGAACCGGCCGTTACTTCTCGTTTAAGTTCACCGCTTGCGTCTATGACGTATTTGGCGGTTAAAGAATGTACAATTTTAGTAAATTTTTGAGATCTCAAAATGGAAGGGGAACTTACTAAGTCCGCGAACAAAGGCACGTTAGACGATTCTGCTCCCATAAAATGAAAGAAAGAATGAGTTTGTGCGTCCAAGGTGATTACGCCATCTGGGACAATACCAAATTTCAAAAGGGCTTTAAAGGAAGTATCGCAGGAAAATAAAAAAACTCTATCTCTCACTTTAGAAATCCATTCGCACTGACTTCTAAGAGAAGGGCCCGCGGAAACAAGCATAGCAGGAGTATTTAAAAACTTTCCTTTTAAAGATTCGATTCTAGTTCTTGGATTTTTAGAATTTGGAAAATTTGCGGTGTTAACGAAAGTATTCCGAACCCAAATTCTTTCGAACTCAAACTTAGTCAAAAGGTCGCTCATTTTAGAAGAAAGAATTTTACGAATTTTAATTTCCAAATCACCGTAATAGGCTTCGTTGAGAGAGGTGCTTGCCGCGTTTCTAAAAATACGAATTCCAGAAACTCGTTCGACCGGAAGAGATTCCAAATAATTCCAAAGAAGATTGAGAGCAGAATGGCCTAAAAACAAATGTCTGCCAGGAACGTCCATCACTGGTTCTAAAATTCCATTCCAAAGAGGAAAGATAAGTTCCGGATGTTCGTCCACCAAAAGTAGAACCTGTCCGGGTTCCAGGTTTTTATGAACCTCAAAGATAAGATGTGGATTTCCTAAACCGATTACTGCAACTAAATCCGTAGAAGAAATTTTTTGAGTTTGTAGAATTCTTTGTGCTTGGGTTCGAGGAGCGATTGTGCTGGAAAGTGCTCGTCCGTTGAGTTCTAAAAACCATTCTTCCTGATTTTTAGCTGGTTTGAGGTCGAAGTTACGACCCGGATCTATGGGTCTTTGGAAATACAGAGATAAGTACGGCTTTTTACCGAATATTTCTCTTGTTTTTTCAGAGAGATTGTGAGACATAATAATCCAGGGTGCATTCTATTCCCTGCCCAAATCTGGTCAATTGGAAACGATTTTCTGGAATGATCCAGAAATGAAAAACACAAAAACTATGTATTTAAAAAGTCTGAATATTGTTGGATTCAAAACGTTCGCGGACGAAACCGAAATTTTACTCGATCCAGGATTTACGGCGGTCGTAGGTCCAAACGGAAGTGGTAAATCGAATATCGTAGATGCAGTAAAATGGGTTTTCGGAGAAAAATCCGCAAAAGGTCTTCGAGGAGACAAAATGGACGATGTGATTTTTCACGGGTCCGAAGCTCGTAAACCGGCCGGTTACGCAGAAGTATCTGTTATCTTCGATAATTCTTCCAAACTCATCAAGATGGATTATCCGACTGTAAAGATGACCCGTCGTCTTTACATGGACGGAAACAATGAATATTGTATCAACGACTCTCGTGTTCAAAGAAAGGACGTAGAAAAACTTCTGATGGATACTGGGATCGGTAAGTCTTCTTATTCGATTATGGAACAAGGTAAAGTGGATCGGATTTTACATTCCAAACCGGAAGAAAGAAGACTTATCTTTGAAGAAGCCGCTGGGATTTCCAGATTTAAAATGGAACGTCAAGAAGCGCTCAAACGTTTGGAAGATACAAAACAAAATCTACTGCGTATTCAAGACATCATGAGTTCCATGAAAAAAGAAATGGAAATCAAGGAGAAACAAGCGGAGAAGGCGGAAGCCTATTTTAAACTGAAATCTGAGTTAGACGAAACCGATAAAATTATACGTTATTTGAAATTTTCAACTCTTACTAAAAAGTTAAAAGCTTCCGAAGAAGAACTTCAGGGGATCAAAGATAAAAATCAAATTTTACTCGATACGATCGGAGAAGAAACTAGTAGAATTGAAGTATTAGAAAAAGATAAATCGGAAATTGAAAAGAGAGTTTCCGAAATAGATAAAAAATTATACGATCATTTATCTCAGACAAAAATCCAAAAAGAGAAAATAGAAAAAAATAAACAGATCATTTTAGAATATGAAGAAAGAATTTCGGAAATGATCGAGACCTTGAACGGAGAAGAATCTTCTTTAAGTTTACTCGTTATCGATTTAGAAAGAATTCAAAAAGAATGTTTCGAATTGGAAGGGGAAATAGAACTTCTTCAAGAAGAAATCCAAAAATTAAAAGATTCTAAATCTGGACTTGAAAAACAGATTGATGACGAAAACCTTTCCGTTCTTGAAAAAGAATCCAAGATCGCAAACAACGATAAGTCTCACAATGAACTTCGTGAAAAACTCAAAGAGGTTATCTTTGAACTGATCAGCCAACTAGAATCCAGAAAAAAGGAAGCGATCGATACAGAAAATAGAAGAAAAGAACTAAAAGAATTCTTACTTTCTAAAATATCCGAATGTTCTATTCAAATAGAAGAATTGAAAAAGAATTTAGAATTTTCCGAAAAATCTAAGATTGCCATCGTTTTAGAAACCCTACAATTAGGCGAAGTTCAATCTAAACTAGAAGAATTTGTTCATCTAGAAGATATGATTCGAAACATTCTTTTTGATCGAGACGGATTTTTATCTAGAAAGGAAACCTTGGATCAACAAATCGAAGATTTAATTTTAGAAAATGAAAATCTGACTAGAAGTATTAAGGATTCCGGTTTTAAAATAGAATCTTTGAGAGAAAGTTTAGAAGCCAATAAGGAACAAACCGTATTTCTAGAAAAAAAAGTTTTAGAACTTAGTTCGGAGAAAAATTCTAGATTAGAAATTTGTAAATCGATTCAACTTAGAAAAGAAGAGATCGAAAAAAGAATTCAAAATGCAAAGGATTCTATTCAGAATGTAATTTCTAAAAAACAAGAATTTGAAAAAGAAGTTTTCGAATTAGAACAACAGATCGAATCCAGTTACAACGAATTTTTAGATATGAGTCGTGCTTTGGAATCCGAAAAAGAGTCTCTTAGAAATATTTTAAAAGAGATTCAAAATCTGAAACACGACATTCAAAAAAATCAGGACGATTTTAAAAATCTGATCCCGGTCTTAACAGAAAAAGAAAGGACTGTTTCTGGTTTAAAGGTGCAGATAGATTCTTTTAACGAAGAACTTTATAACGATTATTCTATTTCTGAACAAGAACTCGTTTCCGAATTTCAAAATCGAAACTTGGAAAGAACAAAAGAAGAAGTAAAATTAAAAAAACTAAAATCCGATATTCAAATGCTTGGTTCGATTAATCCTCTTTCGATCGAAGAATATAGAAGTGTAAAAGAAATTTACGAACACCATCGTGTGCAAAAAGAAGATATAGAAAAATCCAAAGCGGACGTGGAAGAGGTTCTAGGTAGAATCAACGAAGAATCTGAAAAGTTATTTCGTGAGACGTTTGAAAAGATTCGAGAAAATTTTCAGGAAACATTTTCCACACTTTTCAATGGAGGACGCGCTATACTAGAACTGACTGAAAACGAAGATAGCCTCAATGCCGGTATTGAAATTATGGCCGAACCTCCCGGAAAACACGTTCAAAATCTGAGACTTTTATCTGGTGGTGAAAAATCAATGACAGCGATCGCGTTACTATTTGCGATTTATATGGTCAAACCTTCTCCATTTTGTTTTCTAGACGAGATAGATGCTGCGTTAGACGAAGCGAATAAACTTAGGTTTTGTCAGATCTTAGATAAGTTCAAGGACAAGTCTCAGTTCATAGTTATTACTCACGCTCAGTCTACGATCAATAGAGCTAATTCTCTTTTTGGTGTTACAAATGAAGAGCCGGGGATTTCTAGGATTCTTTCTTTGAAACTGGACGAGGCAGCAACGATTGCCGAGAAAGTAGCAGAGGCTGTGGTTTAGATTTCGTTTTTTGTACGATAATTTTTTTCTTACATCGAACTCAACTTTAGATAGTATGGGTATTTATCTGTCATTGGGTTCGGTTCAAATTGTAATTCTCTTGAAATGAGATTTTGTCTCCTGTTGATCTTCCAAGTCATTTTGTAAGTCCAGTGAAAGCTAGGAACTCCCCGGTTTAAACTTTTCACAAAAAAATCCTCCTTTCCACCAAGGTCCTCCAGCCAAAGCATGTAATTAAAAAGATAACACCTCGAAACCCCATGGGCCGCCGCCAACACGCCTAAAGTCGCCCAAACACCAGTATGAACCCGAATACTAAACTTTTTCATTTTACCAACGTCCCGATTGTATTTGATTTTACCCGCCCGGTTATGAAGACGTTTCATAGAAACGATCTGCTTAGAATATTTTCTCAGTAAAAGAGGGAGTTTGTCCCGAAGTGCTTTTCTTTCTTGAAGATTCAAACGATTCCAATAAACATCTGGAACCAAAAGAGAATCTGTACCAACAGAATCTTCTACCAAAGCAGATTCAATTTTTTGACTATCGTCCAATAAAAGAATGTCCATATTAGAAAACGGTTCTGCGAACTTTCCAAGCGGAACGATTTATAGAAAAAATTTTTGAAAGAAACAAAAAAATTTCTGTGTGCGTTCACACGTTCTTAAGTTTAGGACAGATTCTTTATAAAAATTTTCTAAACTAACGTGAGTTCGGTATAACTAATGCGAAAGCGATTATTATGTTGTGACTCATAAGAGTACATTTAAGTTTAAATTTCGAAGAAATTGGAGTGAAAAGAACTCAATGAAACGCTTTTTACGAAAGTGTTTTAGGTCGCTCGACAAGTCGTGAGCCATTTTAGCTTTGAAATTTGCGAACTGCAGCGACGCTCCAAAATGCGATCCATAGCGAGCGTTTTGTTGAGTTCCGGAAGTTGCTGTATTGAGTTTTTATTTACCCAGATTTCTTTACGCCAAACTCACGTTAAACTAAAATTTTCCATAAAAAGTAAAATGTGGGAATTACCACAAATTGCGATTTTACAGATAAATCTTCAGGATATAAAAACTGACATTTTAAAAAAATTCTACTGACCTCAGATTATTTTAAAGTAACGTGAGTTCGGCGTAAGGTGGGAAAAAAGAGAAAGATCTTGTACTCAAAAGCGCCAGATCCATATTGAACCAAACTTTCAGCAAAAAGGAGTTCAATATGGATCTGACATCAATATTTTGTGCAATAGACGATTATTGTACACAACAAAAAATAAATTGGAACGGGAAAATATTGAGTCCCGTGGCAGGAAAAAGAAATCGTAAATTTCAGCTCAGCCTGAGTGAGGTAGCAACAATCGTAGTTTATTTTCATCTTTCTCATTATAGAGAATTTAAAAATTTTTATTTGATAGAAATAAAAAAGAATCTGAAATCCGAATTCCCAAAAGCGGTAAGTTACAATCGTTTCGTTGAACTGATGCCTAACGTGTTAGCTGTTATAGCTTCCTTTCTATCCAACACTTGTATGGGAAAATGTTCCGGAATATCGTTCATTGATTCTACAATTCTCAAAGTATGCGACAACAGAAGAATCCATTCTCATAAAGTATTTAAAAACATTGCACAACGAGGGAAATCAAGCACAGGCTGGTTTTACGGCTTTAAATTACATTTAATCGTAAATGATCAAGGTGAAATATTATCATTTATGGTCACTCCTGGAAACGTCGACGACAGAAACTCGAAAGTGACTTTCCCACTTGTTAAAAAGATTTACGATAAACTTTTCGGAGATAGAGGATACATCAGTCAATCTCTATTTGAAAGTCTTTATGAAAAGGGAATTCAACTCATTACAAAACTTAAAAAGAATATGAAAAATAAATTAATGCCCTTGGTTGATAAAATTCTTCTAAGAAAAAGAGCTATCATTGAATCGGTTAACGATGAACTTAAAAATATCTGCCAAATTCAACATACTAGACATCGGAGTTTTTGCAATTGGGCTGTTAATCTTTTAAGTGGTTTAGTTGCATTTTCATTCTTTCCAAAAAAACCGTCTTTGAATTTGAGATCTAAAGACAATTTACAACTTTTAATCTCTCCTTAGACCGAATTCACGTTAAAGTATTACAAAAAAGTTCTGATCAGTTCGTAATAAAAAACGAGAGGATTAAAATCTAAATCGATAGTCTTTTGTAAATTTTTCTCTGTTTAATGATTGTAAAAGCCCTACACTTGTAAGTTTTGCAATTGATCGATTAACAAGCAGATCGTTGTTGATAAACTTTAACGATACTACTTTTCTATGGGAGTGTTAAATTCAGTGATGGATGACGACTGTAAAGAAGAGGTGCGGCATTCGCAGAGTTTCCTGGGTCGCGCTCCGCAGGTCGTTCGAAGTAACTAAAGCGTCTCACTCCCTATCATGACCAACCCCACAAGTTGAATAGGATTTTAGAATCAAAATTGAACTCAGCAAAACGCTTTTTACGAAAGCGTTTTAGGTCGTTCGACAGGTCGCGTTTGAAACTAAAGCACAACGCTCTCTATGAATCGCGTTGTGGGGTGGGAACTCAGTTTTACAGAGGATTTGTCGTAATTCCCACAGATTTAATATTGAGATCCAAATACTTGTGGGGTTGGTTATGAACTCCCTATGGGTCGCTCGACAGATCGCGTTTTAGGATAAAAAAAGAGCGGAAGATCCGCTCTTTTTAGGAAAATCAAAAACTTATTATATTCTAAAAGTTTTATGAAAGGTTGAGATTTATTTTTTATTCGTGTTGTAAGTGCTTACGATACACTCGTTGAACGGTTTACACTGACTCTTGTGGTTTTCAAAACAAGCAGCAACGGCGGCGCTGTGTTTTTTACAGGAATTGAGACAGCCGGTTTTCACTTTGTTTTTTTCTTCGGCGCTGAGTTTTCTAGGCGCGTTTTGATCTACACAACCAGAATAAAAACCGCAAATCTCATTACAAGACGCGGATTGAGCAGATAGAGAACCTGCCAAAATTAGAAAAGAAAGAATCAATAGAAAAAAATATTTCAACGTCATTCTCCTTTGAAACGATTAGCGACGCAGGGATTCGAACCCCGGACCTGCGGATTATGATTCCGTTGCTCTAACCAGCTGAGCTACGTCGCCGCTTTGATAAGACCCGATCTAATCGGTTCCAGTGCTATTTTTTTCAAGGGAATTGCACTGTCAAGGTTTCCTTCCGTCCAGATTTCAAACAGAATTTTCCAAGCGGATACCGAAAAAGTTTCACCTATGTTTTTGTTTTCTAATTCCTTTTTTTCTTTCCACTTTTCCAAAAGTGAATTTGAGATTTCGGTTTGAATCGATTCCCAGTCATTTTGAATGTTTGTATCCAAAGAGATTCTTAGTAATTCCTGGATCGATTTCAAACGATTTAATAATTCCGGAATATCAAATTCTTCCAATTCTTTCTTTTTATTTTCTAAAATAGAAAGAAGGGCGTTTCTGGCGACATTGTATTCACTTTGTAGAATAGAATGAAAAAAGGATTCTTCTTCCCCTACGTGTCTAGAAATTCGGGACGCAAACCTATGTTCGGTGAGTTCTCTCCAAGATTCGTTTCTTTGGAAACTAGGGAAAAAAGTAGGAATTTTTAGATTCAGATCTAAATTCTCCCAAACATCTAAAAGAGTAGAATCTAAAACCAAAAATAAAAACGAAGGACTCAACCAAGGTGGAACAGAGATCTCTAAAGAAGAAAAATTTCCGTTTTCGTCTTTGATAAAATTAGGAGAATTTTTGAAGTCTATTGCAGAAATAACTGCACCAGAGCGAGAAAATAAAGTAGGTAGAATTTCACTGTTTTCGGAAAGATCGATAATTAGTTTAGAAAAATTGAATTTGATTTTCCTCGAAACATTGGAGAATAGATAGATTGCAAAAAGGCTTTGAACTCCGTTTAATTTAGGAGTGACTAAAAAAAGTCCTTCTTGTTTTTCTAATATCTTTTCCGTAAAATTTTCTGGGATCGGAAATTCTAATATCTTTTCCAGATCTAAAATATCTTCGGATAAAATTTGAAATTCAAGTTTGAATGTGTTTCTTATTTTTTGATTCTTTTTTTTACAAACTTGTTCTATGGTTTCTTCTATTTTTGCTATTTTAGAAACTATTGTAGGTTCGTTCGAAACAAATGGAAAATGAAGTGATTCTTCCCAAACGTAGGCCGGAAAAATTTTAGATGGAAACTTAGATGTGGTTTCTCCAAGTCGGGAGATAGAACGAAAAAACGTTTTTTCGGACTTCTCAAGTTGTATCTTATCAAAAATAGAATCTGGGAATTCGATCCAATATTTTGCATTTCTTTCTTGAGCCCAAACTTCTAATTGAATTGAAAATTCTTTCAAAGCAGACGGGTGAGAATTTTCAAATAAAGACTCGAGAGTTTCTGGATTGAATCTTTGTTTTAATTCCGTTTCGGTTAAAAGATGAATTTGTCTCATGAGTTTCTCAAATGCTGAATAATATTTATGCAGAATGTAAATTATCGGTACGGACTCTGTACGAAATTTATGCTAGTTGCCAATGGAACTGGAAAAACGATAAAATCTGCAACCGTAGTGTATTTTAGAGCTTGCCTGTCTTTCAAGGAATTTTACTTTGATTTCGAATTCGATCTTGAAACAGAGTTTCTTTCTTTTTCTTGAAAAACATCGAATTTCAGTTCATTGGTACAATATTTGCAAAAAAAGTGTAAATTACTCTACGCTTGAATTAGAGATTCATGATTATAATCGAAAACAATTAGGAGAACAGAATGTCCAGAACACCTAGTGAAGTTATTGCCTATGCAAAGGCGAATAACGTTCTATTCTATGATTTCCGCTTTACGGATATCAAAGGAGCTTGGCACCACGTATCGTATCACGCCGGTTCCATTAACGAAGATTCTTTCAAAGGCTTACCGTTTGACGGAAGTTCCATTCCAGCTTGGCAACCGATCGATAGATCCGATATGCAACTGATTCCGGATACAAGCGCGATCTTTTTAGATCCTTTTACTGCCGATTCTACACTTGTAGTTTTCTGCGACGTATTCGATATTTATAAAGGTACACTTTACGAAAAATGCCCTAGATCCATCGCAAAAAAAGCACTCAAATATCTTGAGTCTTCTGGTCTTGCGGATACCGCTTATTTCGGACCTGAAAATGAATTTTTCATCTTTGATAATATCAAAGTAAGAGATGCGATCAATGTTCAATATTATGAAATTGATTCTTCCGAAGGGATTTGGAATTCTCATACTGATTTTCCTGGTTCTACCAATACGGGTCACCGCCCTGGTACTAAAGGAGGTTATTTTCCGGTAGCTCCCGTTGATTCTCAAGTGGATTTGAGAGCGGATATTGTAAAAACTCTTCATCAGATTGGAATGGAAACTTTCGTAGTTCACCACGAAGTGGCTCAGGGTCAGGGTGAGATTGGTGTAAAGTTCGGCACTTTAATTGAAGCAGCGGATAACGTTCAAAAATTAAAATACATCGTAAAGATGGTTGCTCACAAATACGGAAAAACCGCAACCTTCATGCCAAAACCTCTTTATGGAGATAACGGTAACGGTATGCACTGTCACCAATCCATCTGGAAAAACGGTGTGAACCTTTTTGCAGGTAAAGGTTATCAAAATTTAAGCGATACTGCAATGCATTATATCGGTGGAGTTCTTTCTCACGCTAAGTCTTGTGCTGCGTTTACAAACGCTTCTACAAATTCTTACAAAAGACTTCTTCCTGGTTTTGAAGCTCCTTCTATTTTAGCTTATTCGGCTCAGAACCGTTCCGCTTCTTGTAGAATTCCTTTTGTAAACGGAGACAAGGCAAGAAGGGTCGAATTCCGCTTTCCGGATTCTTCCGCAAATCCTTATCTTGCTTTTGCTGCGATGCTAATGGCGGGTATCGATGGGGTTCAAAAGAAAATGGATCCGGGACCTCCTCGGGAGGAAGATCTTTTTGAACTTTCTTTGGATGAAATTCGCGAAAAAGGAATTCAACAAATGCCTCATACTCTCAGGGAATCCGTCGAGCACATGCTTCTTGATAAAGAGTTTCTGAAAAAAGGTGATGTGTTTACGGAAGAGTTCATTCAAACTTACAAAGCATATAAGTTTGAAACAGAAATTTGGCCTTGGGAAGGTAGACCTCATCCGTTTGAATTTTTGACTACTTATTCCTGCTGATTCAAGTCAATTTTTAGAACGCTCCTTTTGGGGAGTGTTCTAAAAAATTTTCGAATTGGAATGGAATTTAAAAAAGCTCGGTTTTTTTAACTCGGGCTTTTTTTATGCGCTCTGGTTTTTTCGGAGATACGACAAGGTTTCGTCTTACTGTTCTAAAAGCGGTTTGTTCGCGTCGGGATGTTTGGCTAAATATTCCCGAACCGTGTTTCTTTTTTTGTCCAAGCGAGAAAGATGATCCTCTATGATCGTTCCGAAATCCAATTTGCCTGTGATGATTTCATAACGTTCCGTTTCTATTGTTCCTAGATCCAGATCAGAATCGATTTCGGAAGAACGATCGGCGTATTTTTGGGCTTCTTTCCAATAGGGAATTGCCTCTTTATAAAAACCATCGGCCACTTCGAAAGAACGGTTTAAGTCGTATGCAAAATCCAGATTATAAAAATATAAATGTCGCTTATCAAATTGAGAGGCGATCCTCATATAAGAACGCATAATCTGAAGATTAATGTGCATAAAAAGAAGATTGCGATATTTATAATATTCGTCTTCGTCTTTAACTGGACAAAGAGCGTTTTTAGGATGTCTGAACCGTTTCTTAAGTCCTATCTTTAAAAAGTAAATGTTTCTTTTAAGTTCGTTTTCGCCGTAGTGAAGTTTGAGGCCGTAGAGTTGGTAATAGTCTTCTAAAAATTTGGGTTCCCATTTATGAAGTTTATAAGGCACCCAATCGGAAAATTTAGTATAAGGACCGTTTTTTTCGTACTCGTAGTTGTAATCTAAGTCTATTTCTGGTGAAATCGGAAAACTCAAAAGGATTCCGAATAAAATACAATAGATTGGTTTGATTATCCCCACTCGCATTCAAAATAATTTTCGGCAAATTTCGATTTTTAGGTGAGAACGGAATCTTGAAAAAGTAATAGAGTTTTGGATCGAATTTTCTTCAATTAACGTGAATGAACTCATGGTTCTGAAAAAAGTTAGAGATCGATTCCTGAAATTGTAGGAACTCATACTTTTAGAAAATTTTTACTCGCGTCGAACTCACGTTAAAATAGGATTTAAATTTTGATGACGGCCGCAAAACTGCGATTTTGTGCAACAAACGATGATTTTTTTTGTAGTAGTTTCCCAATTTTCAAAGTTTAACTGGTAAATCCACGATTTGTGAGAGTTCCCACATCTATTTTTTTACGAAAAAATTGACCTATGATAAAACGGATTTCTTCCTCCGAATTTGCGCTAAATATCGGGATCGATGTAATTTATAAGAACTTCTATATTTTTTTGTTTTGAGGTCATTGGTCGTGGCGAATTCTATAGGATTCGCCGACTAAAAAAATAATTTTTTAAAATTAGTTCCAAGTCTAAACTACGAGTTCGAAAATTACTTTGATGGGAATGAGGTTGACCTCAGTTTTTTTAATTGAAGCATAGTTCTCGGAACCAGATTTCTTTTTTGGTCTTTTTATTTGTGTTATCTAAAATTTTAATATATAAAAATTCTCTAATACGTTTTGTAGTTTTGAACATCTGCTTTTTTGTATTTCCTGTTTCTGCGGAGGCCGTATCTGAGTCTCTTAGAAAAACAGTTTTAGAAGGTATTTCTGGCGAAGGCCCAACAACCGGATTGATTTTGGTAATGGGTGGAATTTTGGCAAGTCTATTGCCATGTGTTTACCCTTTATATCCGATTACAGTGGGAATCGTAAGAGCCAGGGGAGAGGGTTCTCCAAAAATTCTCCATCCTGCGATTTATTATCTTGGTTTGGTTGTAACTTATTCTTGTTTTGGATTGATTGCAGGTTTTAGCGGAGGAGCGTTTAACGTTGTTCTGCGTTATCCTATCGTGAACCTAGGGCTTTCCATTTTGATTTTTTTATTGGCATTGGGATCATTGGACCTGATTCATCTTCCTCTTTTTAAATCTAAAGAAGTAAAAACAGTACAAGGTTGTGGTGGAACTTTCTTACTGGGAATGGGAGCGGGGCTTCTTTCTTCTCCTTGCGTAGGGCCGGTTGTTGTGGCGATTCTTTTGCAAATCACCGCGGGGGCTGGAGCGATTTCGATTGGTTCTGTGTTTCTTGCTTCTTTTAAGATGTTTTTGTTTGGAATCGGTTTAGGTTTTCCTTTTTTAATGATAGGCGTTTTTGGTTTGAGTCTGCCAAAATCAGGAAAGTGGATGCGTTGGGTCCAGTGGATTTTAGGAATATTTGTATTATACTTTTCTTATACGTATTTTCAAAAATCTCTTTCGAGTTGGGGAATTCCGGATTCTTTCATTCCTTTGGTGGCGTTTGGAATTTTAATTTTATTTTTTTGTCTCTATTTTTTTCTTCCAGACGAATGGAATCGTTATGTGAGAATGAAAAAAGCTCTCTTTTTAGGAGGGGTAGTATTGTCCGCTGTTGGGCTTATCGTTTTAGTGACGTATAGTCTGGGGGGGGGCAGTTCCGCCTCTGTTGTAGAAATGGAAACGAAAGGAAATCTTTCCTGGCATAGAATTCCTTCTAAGGCTTATGCAGAAGGAACAGAAACCGGAAAAAAAGTGTTCATCGATTTTTATGCTGATTGGTGTACGAACTGTAAAACGTTCGAGGAACTTACTCAAAATGATTCCGCTTTGAACTATGCTTTACAAAGTGCTGTTCTTTTGAAAATTAAAGACCAAGATCCTATTTTTGAAACGTACGCAAAAGATCCACGTTTTGAGGAACTGAAAATAGGTTTGCCGTTTTTTGTAATTTTGGACGCCAATGGAAATCTTTTATATAAGAATACGGATTATCAAGACACTTCTACGATGATCCAAATTTTAAAACAACTTTAAAGAATCCGAATTTATACAGATAGATTGAATTTTTAATTTAATGAAGTTCGTATAACTATGATTTTATACAGTTTTGCTTTTACTCTTACTGAATAGTGCTTATGTAATGGAATATCGCCATTTATCATAAAAGCTTGTTTCAGTAAAAACATTAATAATTTTTTATGTAGTTTTGAAAAATTTCTAAGTAATTAAGTATCTAAAATTTTGCGTCCAAATAAAAGTTCTATTAAAATTCAAATTATCTTATCGTATTACTCATTTCTATAAAATTGAATATCTTAAATTTTTATCGAGAATTCTACTATGTAGTTCTGGGTAAGAATTTGTAGATACATTTAACGTGAGCAGGACGTAAGAAAATCCGGCTTGCTACAAGCAGTATGTATGTTATTTAGATTTTATGAAGTGTTTTGTTTTTAACTTGTTTCGACAAAATGGATCTTGGTTTAAAAAGTTGAATTCTAAAAATCTGTAAGCTTTTTAGAATTCAATGAATCTACTTTACGTTATATGATCCACAGTCGTTTTTTAACAAGAAGTGCTTGCCTTTTGAAATTGTGGGAACTTTAACAAGTTCAAGATCTAACAGACTTACTTTACAAAACCAGAACAAAATAATTTGGTCGGAACTACACCTTAATTTTACGGAATATTTGATTTTCAGAGTGCGACTTAAAAAAAATACTGACAAACGATGGAAAAAGACGTCGTTTCCTTAGAAGACGCCCTGGAACACGGGCTTACCAAAGAAGAATTTCAAAAGATTCAGGAAATTTTAGGAAGAATTCCAAATTCTACCGAATTAGGAATTTTTTCCGCAATGTGGTCGGAACATTGTTCTTATAAAAACTCAATTTTAAAATTAAAAACTCTTCCGACAACTTCGGATAAACTACTTGCAAAAGCGGGAGAAGAAAACGCCGGGGCGATGGATATAGGCGACGGTTTAGCAGTTGTTTTCAAAATAGAAAGTCATAATCATCCTACGGCTGTAGAACCATATCAAGGAGCAGCGACTGGTGTAGGTGGAATTATGAGAGATATTTTTACGATGGGTGCTCGTCCAATTGTATCTCTAAATTCACTTCGTTTTGGAAATCCAGATGAACCTAGAAATAAATATCTACTTTCTCGTGCAGTAAAAGGAATCGGAGATTATGGAAATTCACTTGGAATTGCAGTGTCGGGCGGAGAACTATTTATAGATGAATGTTTTTCTAAAAATCCACTTGTAAACGCAATGACCGTAGGAATCGTTCGTCACGATCAGATGGCAAGTGCGACCACGGGTGGACAAGTTGGTAACTCTGTTTACATTGTAGGAGCTACGACCGGAAGAGACGGAATTCACGGAGCTTCTTTTGCATCTAAGGATCTTTCTAAAGAATCAGAATCTAAACGATCCGCGGTTCAAGTAGGTGATCCGTTTATGGAAAAACTATTGATGGAAGCAAGTTTAGAAGCGATTCAAAAAGGACTTCTTATCGGAATTCAAGACATGGGTGCCGCTGGAATTTCTTGCGCCACTTCCGAAATGAGTGCCAAAGGAAAAACTGGAATGAGGATCAATCTGGATCTTGTTCCTTTTCGAGAAACCGGAATGAACGCATACGAAGCGATGTTATCCGAATCGCAAGAAAGAATGTTGGTTGTACCTAAAAAAGGAAAAGAATCGGAACTCGTATCTATATTCGAAAAATGGAATTTAAACGCTGTTAAAATCGGAGAAGTTACAGCGGACGAAATGATTGAAATTTATATGGACGGGAAACTAAAAGCTAAAATTCCCGCCGAATCACTCGTGTTAGGTGGAGGAGCTCCTCGTTACGAAAGAGAAACCAAACGTCCTTCTTATCTGGATGTGGTTAAAACTTGGAAACCGGATGAAATTCCAGACGTGACCAATTCAAAAGAAATATTACTCAAAATTCTTTCTTCTTGGAATGTATGTTCCAGAAGACCGATCACGGAACAATACGATAGCGAAGTCGGTTTAGTAAAACTGATCGGTCCTGGTTTAGACGGAGGACTTTCCGCTATTCCTGGGACGAACAAGGCGCTTGCGACTGCAACTGATTGTAATTCTAGATATACGTATCTGGATCCTTATAAAGGTGCGGAGTTTGCAGTATGTGAAGCGGCTCGGAATGTATATGTGACCGGTGCAACTCCTTACGGAGTGACTAATAATCTTAATTTTGCAAATCCTTATATTCCGGAAAATTACTATATGTTTTCTGAATGTATCCGAGGAATGGGGGATGCTTGTCGTTTTTTGGGTCTTCCGGTAACTGGAGGTAACGTATCCTTTTACAATGAATCTCCGGAAGGACCGATTTTTCCCACTCCTACAATTGGTATGGTGGGAATTTTACAAGATAAGAAAAAACTTATATTCAATTTTCCGAAAGAGGTCGGAATTGAGCTTGCGGTTCTCGGAAATTTTCGTCCTTCTCTCGGAGGAAGTGAATACTTGAAAGAAATCTACGGTCAGGTCAACGGAAGTATTCCGGAGCTGGACATCAAAGAAGAATTAGAACTTTGTAAACTAATCCTTTTTTTAAATGAAAATGGAATTTTAAAATCCGCGAGAGATCTTTCTTTGGGAGGGATTGCGGTTGCACTTTCTAAAACGGTTCTTTTTTCGGGGTTAGGGATCGATTCAGACCTAACGGCTCTTAGACGGAATCGACAGGATTTAACCCTTTTTGGAGAAAGTTCGACGACGGTTTTGATAGGATTTGCTTCTTCTTCAAAAGAAGAGATTCTTAAACAAACCGAAGTTCGAGGATTAAAGTTTTATCCGATAGGAAAAACAAATTCTTCCGGAATTTTAGAAATCAAAGACACCGATATTAGAGTTTCTTTCCAAGAATTAAACGAATCTTATGAAAGAGGTTTGGAGACGGTTTTTGCATTATAAAAAAGGATCAAACCAATGAATTCCCTATCTTTAAAAAAAATCTTTAGGATCTATTTCTTTTTTTTAATTTCAATTTTTTGGATCGATTGTAAAAAAAGCGCGATAGAAATTTTAGAAGAAGCAAAAAGAAAATCTGAATCAGTTCAAATCTTAGATTTAGGAATGCAAAAATTAACCTCGATTCCAGAAGGAGTCTGTTCTTTTCCAAACTTGACTCAGTTGGATCTACGTTTGAACAGTTTAAATTTTCTTCCCGATTGGATCGGAACCTGTAAAAACTTGGAACAAGTTAATCTTTTTGGGAACGATTTGACTACGGTTCCATCTTCTTTTTCTAAATTAAAGAATTTGAAAGTATTACTTTTAGGAAATAACGATTTTACTTTTCTTCCTTCGGAACTTTTATTTTTACCTTTGATCAAAACTTTATACTTTGATCAGAATAAACTTACGTTGACCGAAACGGACATTGAAATTTTATCTTCCCTTTCCGGTTTGGAAGAATTGGATCTCAATTTGAATCCTGGGATCAAAATACTTCCTTCTAACTATAATAAATTGAAAAACTTGACTCATTTAAAAAGATTGAATATTAAAAAAACATTATTGAAGGGAGAGGACGCTGATAAACTACAAGCAATTCTCCCAAATACAAAAATAGATTATTGATACAACTATGAGCGAAACCCAAAAAGAAAATCCTTATTCTTCCACGATTCTTCTTCCGAAAACCGATTTCCCGATGAAAGCAGATCTGGCTAAAAGAGAACCGGCTCAGATACAATCTTGGAAGTCCGGACAAATCTTTCGTAAAATGAAAGAACAAAGAAAAGGAAAGAAAGAATTTGTACTTCACGATGGCCCTCCGTATGCGAACGGAAATTTTCACCTTGGACATTCACTCAATAAGATCGTGAAAGATATCATCGTTAAATCCAAATCTTTAGCCGGTTTTTATGCAGATATGATTCCTGGCTGGGACTGTCATGGTCTTCCGATCGAGGTTCAGGTTTTAAAAAATTTAGGTAAGAAGGCGCGTGAAACTGGACCGGAAGAACTGAGACGGCTTTGTAGAAACTATGCTGAAGAATTTGTAGGAAAACAAGGAGAGGATTTAAGTCGCTTTTTATGCTTTTGGGAAGAAGATAGAATTTATAAAACCATGTCCCCCGATTTTGAAGCGAAAATCGTGGAAGTATTCGGAGAACTTTTTCAAAAAGGTTATGTTTATCGAGGGAAAAAGCCTGTTTATTGGTCGATCGATTTGGCGACTGCTCACGCGGAGGCGGAAATAGAATATTATCCTCACGTTTCTCCTTCTATTTATGTAAAATTTCCGATTGTAGGAGAACAAAAAAAATTCTGTCTGATCTGGACTACAACTCCTTGGACACTTCCTGCAAATCTTGGAATTTGCTTTAACAAAAAAATTGAATATTCTATTTTTAAAATGGAATCTGGAGAAGAATTTATACTTGCGGATGGTCTTGTGGAAAACGTAACCTCTGCGACCGGAGTTTCGTTTAACAAGGTAAAGTCGATTTCTTCGGACGAACTTTCTGCTCTTAAATTTCAACATCCATTTATCGATCGTATATCTATTCCTTTGTTTGGAGATCACGTAACTCTGGACGCTGGAACGGGTTGTGTTCATACTGCTCCCGGACA
Organism: Leptospira noguchii serovar Panama str. CZ214; assembly: GCF_000306255.2. GTDB lineage: Bacteria > Spirochaetota > Leptospiria > Leptospirales > Leptospiraceae > Leptospira > Leptospira noguchii. Next base: position 200,221 of record NZ_AKWY02000021.1, on the reverse strand, counting down.
TGGCCAAGATGACTATAAAGTAGGTTTGGCGGCTGGGTTGGAGCCGTTTTCTCCTGTAGACGATTACGGAAGATATACCGATGAATTTCCTTTGATGCAGGGAAAAAAAGTTTTCGATGCAAATCCGGAAATCATTCAACTTTTAAAAGACAAAAATTTACTTTTGCATCACAGCGAGTTTGAACATTCTTATCCTCATAGTTGGAGAAGTAAAAAACCTCTAATTTTCCGCGCGACTCCTCAGTGGTTTTTTAAAATGGATTTTAACGAGTTACGAGAAAAATCACTTTCCGCAATAGACGATGTTAGGTGGATTCCTTCTTGGGGGATCACTCGAATTCGTTCTATGGTGGAGGCAAGACCGGATTGGTGTTTGTCCCGTCAGAGAAATTGGGGAGTTCCGATTCCTGCGTTTACTTGCGAATCCTGCGGGCAAACTCATATCGATGACGTTTCGATTCAATTTTTTACAAAGATGGTAAGAGAAAAAGGAATCGAAATTTGGTATTCCGAAAAGGCAACGGATCTTCTTCCTCCGGAAACCAAGTGTGGGAAATGTGGAAACGATTCCTTCAAAAAAGGAAATGATATTTTAGACGTTTGGTTCGATTCTGGTGTTTCCAGCTTTGCAGTGTTAGGTGAACGTAAAAACGAATCTCCCGCAGATCTTTATTTCGAAGGTTCGGATCAACATAGAGGTTGGTTCCAATCTTCCCTTTGGCCTTCTATGGCGCTTAGAGGAATTCCACCGTATAAAACAGTTTTAACCCACGGTTACGTTTTGGACGAAAAAGGTCATCCTATGTCCAAGTCTCTCGGAAACGGAATTGATCCTACTGCGGACGTCATTCAAATTTACGGAGCGGATATTCTTCGTTTATGGGTCAGTTCTCTGGATTTTAGAGATGATATTAAAGTAGGTAAAGAATCTTTAAAGATCGTTTCCGAACAGTATCGTAAGATCCGAAATACGTTTCGTTATCTTTTGGGAAATTTGGATGGTCATACTTCGGAGCAAAATCTTCCTTTTGAAGAATTGGAAGAATTGGATCGATTTTATCTTTCTAAACTTTCTCAATTTGTGGAAGACGTGGGTGCTAGTTACGAGACCTATCAGTTTCATCAGATTTATCAGAAATTAATTTTATTTTGTACAGTAACTTTATCCCAAGATTATTTTGATATGATCCGAGATAGAATGTACTGCGACGATAGAAATTCCAAAACTAGAAGATCTTCTGCAACGGCACTTCAGTATATTCTGGAAATATTATGTATTTTGACGGCGCCTATTCTTAGTTTTACCGCAGAAGAAGTATGGGCCTCTAATGGAAAAAAAGATTCCGTATTTTTACAAAATTTTCCAGATTTGAAACTTTGGAAGAATCAAAACTTAGAAGATAAGTTCGAATCTGTGTTACAAGCGAGAGAAGTTGTTCAGAAAGCTCTGGAAATTGCAAGACAAGAAAACAAGTTGGGTAAGTCTCTTGAGGCCGGTTTGGAAATTGTATCTAAAAACGGAATGAACTTAACCAAAATGTTACCGAAAGAAACTTTAGAAATTCTTTTTGTGGTTTCTCAAGTTCACGAAAAAAATCCTGGTTTGGACGTTTTATCCTTTTATGAAAACGAAAAATTTTCCGTAAAAGTTTTAAAACCGACTCAAACAGAATGTCCTCGTTGTTGGAGACACACGGAAGATATTTTTAAAGAAGGAGATCTTTGCAGTCGTTGTAAGTCGGTGGTTGGTTAATCTCTACACATTCAGGAACAGGCGTAAAAAAACAGATATTGCTTTTCTTTGAAATACATTAAAATTGTATTATGTTTTGTTATAGGTTTATAATTTCATTTTCAGTGTTTTAAACTCGGCTTAATTTTATTTGTGAGAGTTCCCACAGATTAAGTTGCATTACAAATTTTTAAACATTTATTTTTTATGGAAAAATTAAGTTTTTATAAAACGAATCTTTTACGTTAATTTATTTCATTTTTGTAAAAGTCATCCGTAAAACGAAGGTTTACTATAAAAATTTGATTGTATGACTATTTTTTAAGATTTTGTAGAAGAAACTTTCTCATTTGAATGAGACGCTATTTGGTTCTAACAGATTTCTATAAAATAGAATATGATGAATTTTGAAATAAATCTCAATAAGAGAACAAAATTTTAAGAAATCTAAAAACTTATTGTAGAGTTTTATAAAAAATGTAAGAATCGATGTCGTTTAACAAAAAGTTAACCGCCTGGGCGATCGTTTTCGTCTGTAAGTTTGCGTGTTTCGTTTCTTTTTCTAGGTTTAAATTTATATTGATCCAGTTGCTCCGAATTAAAAATTACCCATTTTCGGTTCAGAATATTTCGAACCGTTTGAAATTGTACAGTTCCGTTGTCTGCTATCTCAGTGCCATCGGATATGTGAGCGAGGCTGATTGCTTTTATATCAGTCCAGAGCGCAAAGTCCAATCCGACCGACTTATCTACAATTTCTCTTTTGATTTTACCAAAAACCAAATTGATCTTATCCTTTTCTCCCCAAATGAGTGCGGTGGTTCTTTCTTCTAAGGATATGACAGACTGAACGTCATCGTATTTTGAAATTAATACGAGTATTTTATTTTCTGGCAGAGATTTTAAAACATAAGGTAGATCTCTCGCTATGTTTTCTAATTCTCCATCCGAAAATGTGTAATCGGTAAAAAAACCAAGTGAGGATTTTTTAATATACTTTAAATTTCCTAAAAGATCCTTCCATTGCTCAGGAGTGAGTTGGGTAGGATGGGTGAAAGGTCCGGGTGCGATTAGGGTTTCGAATAGTTCCACTTTGGAAGGTGAAATGTGAAAATAGGCTATTTCTTCGGAATTATAAATTAGATTTCGATTGGTTGGCCAAAAGAAAGAATTTCTTTCCTGAACCCAGGAACACTGAACGAACCAAAAGATAAAAATTAAAAAGGAAAATTTGAATGTATGTTTCATCTGTAATTTTGATCCACAAACTCTTGAAAAATAGGATACTTACTTAGAAATTCTTCGCTGGTATAAAGGTTCACAATTTTGTCTAAACCGGATAACCGAAACACCGAATTTAGGGATTTATTCAGGCCGAAAATATTTACGATTCCGTTTTTTTCGCGGATTTGATTTCTTACTTTAATAATGGTGCCAATCCCTGAGGAATCTATGAATTTAACCTTTCCTAAAAAAAAGCTGATGATTTCAGGATTTCCGGCTTTCATAGATTCTTCAAATTCGGAATGAAAATCCCTAGAGTTATCCATGAGAATATCTTCAAGAACCGTAAGAACGATATGATTCTCTCGTATCTCGCTTCGGATTAGCATCAGATCGAAAAAACACCTGGAAGAAAGGTCTGTCAAGAAGTAAAATGAAGTAGTAACTTTCTTGATTTATTTCTTAGAACTGTAAATTTGAACTAAGACGCAAGGATTGAATATGGCAGAGTTTGATAAAACAAAACGTTCTATCGGTGTTAATAATCTGGATGATAAAGCCAGAAAAGAAATGTTTAATAAATTCCAATCTGCCGGTGGAAAAGTTGTCAGTGAAAAGGATCCTAAAAAAGAGGAATCTACGTCTGGTAGACAACCTAACATTCGACAAGGGCAGAGAAGTCAAGCAGGTGGAAAAGGTGGTGGATCTGGACGTTCCGGAGTTTCTTCTACAAAAGGTGGATCGGTTTCTAAAGGTTCAGGCCCTAAAGACAGAAAAGCGATCGAAGACGAAATGGGAAACTTTATCAATCGTCTTTCTGTTCGATTGAAATGTTGGATGGGTAGGGTTACAGGATTTTCTTCTTCTGATTTATTACCTTCCTTTTTATCCGAGTTTAATCTTTCCGGTAAAAAATCTCTCTTAGAATTGAATTTTGTTGGAAACGATATACTTGGAAATCCTGCTTATGCCGGTAAAATCGCTAAAGAACTAGATGCTCAGAACCCGATTTATATCGAACTTTTAGGAAGAATGCATAAGATTTACGACAACGAAGAAGTAAATCAAATAATAGAACCGCATAACGCTGCTCCTGATTTGCCTGTTTCGATTTCTAGAGTCAAAGATCCATTGTATTCCATTTTTAGAAAATTATACTATGTTTATCCGTTTCAGGGGAGTTATGTTAAGGCTATCAATTTAGGATATTCTGCTCTGGAAAAATTAGAAGGAAAACCTACCACCATTTATAACACTAAGAAAAAACGTGCTCTCCAAGAGTTCGATTATCTATTTGGCACTCTATTCGAAAAATTTTATCTTGTGGTTCTTAGAAACGAAAATAAAAATATTCCTCTCTTAAGTAATTCAATGGAAGCAGTTTTGGGAATTCTTCCAGAAGAAAAACCGGGTCATAGACAACAAGGAGAAGAATTAGATGAAATTTCCGGAGGTGCAACTCCAGAAGAAAATGTTCCCACAGAAGAAGAAGAAAAAAAAGAAGAAACTAATTCTGAGGATTCTCTCAGTAAAGAACTCAAATATGGTTTGAAATTGATGAGGATGCTTCCTTTGGACCAACTTCGTAAAAAACACGATCCAAGGGGAGAATATGAAGTAATTCCTTCCGCAGATAAGGCGTTTTTAACCTGGCTTTTCTTTAAAGAATTCGACACAGAATATTCTTTTGTGATGACTACTAAAAAGATAGATATAAAACCTACGATCGTAAACGGGGCCAAGGTGGATTATCGAGAGAAAATGATCGATCACTATGAAACTACCAGAGCTTCGATCGAACAGTTTCGAATTTATGATCAATATTATAAAGAACTAAAGAATCATCTTAAAAATCCAGGAGCCAATTATATCGAGGCTTCTAAAAAAACCACTGCTTTAGAGACAAAAAGAAGTCAGCAGTCTAGAAATGTTCGAGTTACCGTTAAAGAATTTGTGGAAAAGACCGCGGAAATTTTGGAAAAACTCATCGCGGATATGAAATCCAAAAAAGAAATCGTAACCAACATGGAAGATATTATAACCTTGGACATGATGGAATCTAAGAGAAGGTTAAATAAAAAACCGATCAAACAATGTATTATGGAATCGTATTGTTTTGCAATTGCGTTTGCTGGCCGTCTTGAAAACGGAGATTTGTTTGGAGGTGTGACTGAACTTTCTCCGGAAGAAATGGAAAAGGAATTTGGAATCAAAACGGAGCAACCTTCTTCTGGAGAATCGGACTTAGGAGTGGCCGGAACTGGGGGCGAGTCTATGGAAACTGCCGAAAAACTAGATTCGGATTCTTTAGGTATTGACCCTTCTATTTTAGAAGACTAAAAGGCGGATTTTATTTTGGTATCCGCAAAGGTCACACTTTTTCAAAAACATATCAATCGTCCCGTTTCGAACGAACAGAAGTCAAAACTTTCCAAGGAAAAGTCTGACTTTTTACTTTTACCGGAATTTTTTCCGTTTTACGATTTGCATTCTTCTCCCGAAAATCTTTCTGATCAATCCAAAATTCTATCCGACGAGATATTGCAAATTTCTGAATATTATAAAGGTATCATTATCGGCGGTTCCATGTTTAGGAAAGATTCTTCTGGAATTCTGAGAATCGGTGTTCCGATTGTTCAAGACTTGATGATCGTAGACTGGTATGATAAACGGGAACTTTTTTCGGAAGAAAATTTCGTCTCTGCTGGAGATTCGGAAACGATTTTTATTATGGGAGGTTTTCGTTTTGGGATCGTGGTTGGAAAAGAAATCCAGAATATGGATCGTTTGAAAGAATTAAAATCTCAAAACGTAAATTTACTTTTTCACGTTGATTTTACTTTAGAGGCCGATTCTACTCACGCTCAGGATTTGGAACACTATGTTAAACTTTCTTCCGAATACGATATTTTTATTGCTAGAATTGGCGGAGTGGGCTCCGCTCTAAATCGTAGTTGTGTTGGTAGAAGTCTTTTGTCCACTTCGTCTGGTATCAATTGGAAGGTGGCAGAATCCGAAAAAGACAAAGAAGTTATCAAAACCGTAACGATTAACGGTGTGAATGGGTTATTTTAGATTTTTATAATATCTAAATATAAGATTGATAGCTTTTTTGTTGTTGGATAGGTGGTAGAGAAGATTAGATGCAAATTTTTTATCGAATTGATTCTTTTTGGATTTGTTCGGTTTGGGTTTTATTTATGATTTTGAATGTATCTTGTTCTACAATGCATGATTCAATTTCCGTTGAAAACTCTGTATCTTTTTTTAAGTATGAATTGAATTCAAACAAGACTTCGATTAAATTTAAAATAAAAGTTTCGAATCAAAGTAAAAATCCGATTCCCGATTTAGGCGTTATGAACAGATCTAAGTTTGTAAATTTTTATTTCAATGGAAAGGTGGACAATCCTATGAAACTTTACAACGGTTTAGAAGCTATCAACCATGAACAGACGATTCCACCAATTCATCACGGGAATTTCAATGGCATGATTACTTGGAAACTATGAGGAAGAATTTACGGTTCAATGGGAATATATGAAAATAAAATCAAAAATTTTGAAAGTGAACGTTAAGAATCTAAGTGTTGAAACTTTAAAATAATTTGTATTTGTTCTGTTTAAAAAGTTAGAATCAATTTTTTATAAAATGTAATAGTTCCCACAGTTTCAAAGTTTAACTGGTAAATCCACGATTTGTAATAGTTCCCACAGTTTCAAAGTTTAACTGGTAAATCCACGATTTGTAATAGTTCCCACAGTTTCAAAGTTTAACTGGTAAATCCACGATTTGTAATAGTTCCCACAGTTTCAAAGTTTAACTGGTAAATCCACGATTTGTAATAGTTCCTACAGTTTCAAAGTTTAACTGGTAAATCCACGATTTGTAATAGTTCCTACAGTTTAGAATGGATTTTTTATTTTAAAATACCTTTTAGAAAATCTTTATCAAGAGCTGTCTCAAAAAACTCCCAAGTACAAATAGAGAGTGCTTTCATTTCACAAAATTGTGGGAACTATTACAAAAACTATAATGCTAAAGATTTGTTAAATCATAGAATGTGATGATTTCTGTGGAAACTGATTCATCTCTATCAAATTGAGACTTAAATGTTTATCTCAAGGTGTCAGTTTCAGGTAGATGCGGTATAATCCAATGCGAAAGCGATTATTATGCTGCGATCCATAGTGAGCAGCATTGAGTTTGAAAAATTCCGAAGGAATTGGAGCGAAAAGAACTCAGTAAAACGCTCTCTAAGGATCGCGTTTTAGGTCGTGAGCCATTTTAACTATGAAATTTGCGAGCTGCGACGACGACCCGTAGGGAGTCATAACCTTACCCACAAGTATTTGGATCTCAATATTAAATCTGTGGGAATTACGACAAATCCTCTGTAAAACTAAGTTCCCCCCCTTATTTTTGGGTGGGGACGGAGGTGGAGAAGTTCGGAAGACTTTTCTCTATCAGAAAAACATACTTTTTGCAAGTAAAAAGACTCATTCTTGTCGGAACACTTGAAAAATGTGTGTTTTTGAGCCTTCTGATTCTAAAATCCTATTCAACTTGTGGGTAAGGTTATGGTAGGGAGTTTCGTTGCATTGAGTTTATTATTCGCCCTAATTTTCTTACGGCGAACTCACGTTAAATGATATTAGGGTTTTATAAAAATTCTTTTTAAAAACTATTGAGAAGTTTTCTCGTTTATTCCAATTTTTTTCAGAATCAAGGTTTCTAAGTCGGTCAATTTTTGTTTTCTTACTTCTTCCAATGGAGTTCTTCCCTGAATGTCCGCAATACTCGGATCGGCTCCGAGCTCGAGTAATTTTTCGGATAAAGAAACTCTCTTTTTCAGTATGGACTTCAATAGAGGTGTAATCCCTTCCGCATTTCTATGATTTAAGTTCGTTCCACTTTTTATTAGAAGTTCCGGAATTCTTGGATCTATATTGGATTCTTCCGAAAGAAAATGAAGAGCATTGTCAACTCCCACTTGGATTTGTTTGCCGTCTTGGTTTTTATCCTGAAGACGACTTGTGTAATCTGGTTTCGCGTTGTTTTTTAAAAGAAATTCTACGATTGTAAAATTAGCCGCGGAAGAACCGGCTCCACATGCAAGAAAGAGTGGAAATTCTTCCGGACTTCCTTTGTCAAAGTTTACATCCGCGTGATTATCCACTAAAAACTGTACCAACACAAAATTTCCACGACGAATGGCCACGTTTAGAATCGATATTGAAACAGTTTTGGTCTCGCTGATTTTAGAAATGTATTCTAACTTGGCTCCGGATTCGATCAATCGTTTGGGAACAGCGAGATCGTCTATATCTAATACTTTTACGTCTAAAAGTCCGGATAAACTTTCCATCAATACGGAATTCCCGTCTTTATCCTGAGCGTTTACGTTTGCTCCGGCGCGGATAAGAACCTCGGCTACTTCTGGTTTATGATCTGCAAGCATCAAAGCGGTTTTTCCTCTGGAATCGGTTGCGTCTACAGATGCTCCCGCCTGGATTAAAAGTTGTGTTTTTTTAGGGTCTCCTTCTTGAACGGATCTTAGAAACTCGTTGTCCAAAATCGGATCAGCCAATAGAAAAAACGGAACCATTAAAAAAAAGTAGGGAATGTTATGAATTTTGGAAATCATCGTAAGATACTCGTATAACAATTGAATCGAATTTTTTGCGACGTATATATCCACATTTTGGGAACTTGTTTTTTACAGGAATCTTAAAACGCCCTTTTTATCTTGACCCTCTTTTCTTTTTGAGGTTCCTAAATTGTATTTGGAGTCTTCTATGCCTCAACCTATTTCGGAATATACATATTACGACGCTATGGGACTGGCTGCTTTGGTCCGCAAAAAATTAGTTCATCCTATTGAGCTCGTCGAATCTGCCATCCAAAGAATTGAATCCATAAATCCCAGGCTCAACGCTGTAATTACTCGTTTTTACGAAGAAGCAAAAAAAACTTCAAAGTCCAAACTTCCAGACGGTCCTTTTAGAGGAGTTCCTATTCTTGTAAAAAATATAATTCACGCAATTGAAGGCGCCCCTTTGACCTGCGGTTCTAAAGCGTTTCGAAATTATGTTTCGCCCCAAGATTCTGAATTTGTAAAAAGGCTTCGTAAATCAGGAACCATTTTTTTAGGACAAACGAACGTTCCTGAATTTGCTCTTATGGGAATCACAGAACCTAAGTTATACGGTCCGACCCGAAATCCTTGGAATTTAGATAGAACTCCGGGAGGATCTTCTGGAGGTTCTGCGGCCGCGGTTGCTTCTGGTATGGTTCCGGTTGCAACCGCTTCTGACGGTGGGGGATCGATCCGAATTCCTGCTGGTTACTGTGGTTTGTTCGGTTTGAAACCGACCCGAGGGCGAACTCCAGTTGGTCCTAATTTTGGTAGGTTTTGGCAGGGTGCTTCTGTGGATCACGTTCTTTCTAGATCTGTTAGAGATAGCGCAGCTTTTTTAGATACGTTATGCGGAATTGAAAAATCGGGAGCTTTTTCTTTTGAGGAAATGAAGATGAATTATCTTTCCGAGATTAAAAAACCTCCAGGAAAACTCAAGATTGCTTTTTCCACTCAGTCTCCGATCGGGACTTCAGTGCATCCGGATTGTGTGGAGTCTGTAATTCAAACCGCAAAACTATTACATTCTCTCGGTCATAAGGTAGAAGAAAAGGATGCACCTATTGATGGTAAGGCGATCGGAAGAGCTTTTATCACGATGTATTTCGGTGAGGTTGCTGCCCAGTTAAAGAACCTAGAAACGATACTTGGACGTAAGGTTAGGATGAGCGACGTTGAACCTGTTACTTGGATCTTAGGCCTTTTAGGTAGAACTATTTCTGCGGGTGAGTTTGTTCGTAATTTACAGGAATGGGACAAGGCCGCTCTTGCAATGGAAATCTTTCATGAAACCTACGACGTTTATTTAACTCCTACGACGGCAATGCCTCCTTCTAAAATTGGTGAACTAGAACCAAAGTTAGGCGAAAAGATTACGATGCAAATAGTTGGCCATTTAGGTTTAGGGAAAATTCTACTCGCTTCCGGGCTCGTGGATGAACTCGTCGAAAAAAGTCTTTCCAGAACTCCGTTTACTCAACTTGCAAATCTTACCGGACAACCTTCGGTTTCAATTCCTTTGGGTCAGACGAACGATCAACTTCCTTTGGGTATTTTGTTTACTGCGGCTAGAAGAAGAGAAGATATTTTATTTCGTCTCAGTTCTCAATTGGAAAAGGTTTCGCCTTGGTCGAATCATAAATGAATTAGAAAAAATAATTTTAATATAAGTTCAATGTATTTGTAATAGTTCCCACATTTTTAAAGTTGAACCGTGAAATCTTGATTTGTAATAGTTCCCACAGTTTCAAAGTTGAACCGTAAAATCTTGATTTGTAATAGTTCCCACATTTTCGAAGTTGAACCGTAAAATCTTGATTTGTAATAGTTCCCACATTTTTAAAGTTGAACCGTGAAATCTTGATTTGTAATAGTTCCCACAGTTTCGAAGTTGAACCGTGAAATCTTGATTTGTAATAGTTCCCACAGTTTCAAAGTTTAGATCTAAATTTTATATCCGTTTTTTAAAAAGGTTTCATTTGGAAATCGAACTCCAGGATAAGGCCCAAATATTTTAAAAATTTTGACTTTGCTTTGGATGGAGAAGGATCCATAGAAGAATGAAGATAATAAGTCCATTCTCGCAAAAAATATTTCAATAGAGTTGTTGAAAAATGAATCTCCATCTGTTTTGTTACATTGAAATGGATATGAAGCAGTTTTACTATGGAATTTTCAACAATTCTAATACATTGTAATTCTGGAAATACAGCCAGAGTTCCATAGATTGCTTTTTTTCTACAATATCTCTTGTAACGATTTCTATTACTACATTGATCCAATCTTGAACTTGAATTTCTTATAAATATAAAATCCGGTTGCATTCTTCTTCTAAAATTACGTCCATGGGAGATCAGATCTCTTGTTTTCCCGACGGATGTTTTTCCAAATATTTTTGAATGGTAAGAAAGAGTTTCCCTACAAGTCTTTGGGTGCTAGTGGGGCTGGAGTCACCGTGTGATGATTTCCCTCGATGTATCAAACATCATCCAAGGAATCGCTTTAAAATCCGGCCTGTTCAAGTCAAAATAACTCTTGATTCTGGATAGAATCCGGGAAATGGTTTGTTCAACTTATGATTCCAGTTTTACTCATAGGTCTCGGAAGAATCGCTTCTCTCCTCGAAAAAGATCCGCTTCGAAATCATCCCTGCACGCATGCTGGAACGATTTTTTCTCCTTGGGGAAGAAAAAAATTCTTCCTCTTAGGAGCGATTGACCCGTCAGAAGAACGACGAAACACATTCTGCAAAGATTGGAATATTCCAAAAAACAAATGTTTTTCCGACATTCAGGAATGGTCGTTCGGATTTGAATCGGAATTCCAAAGGGATTCTTCCAAAAAAGTCGGAACTTCGTCAAACCTGAGAACGAAAGTTTCACTCCACTCCGAGAAAAATACGTTGAATTCCGACAAGAATCTTTTTCGTTCTTTCGACGCAGCCCTCGATTCAAAAAGTAGGAACTCCCAGAGTTTAAATCGGGAAACATTTAAAATAGAATTCACAGGCAAAAATTCTTCTCTTACAAAAATCGACCTTGCTTCCTGTCTCGTCATTATCGCGACCCCGTCTGAAACACACTACGAACTTGCAAAGACGGCGATCGATTTTGGATTCAGGCGTTTGCTAGTAGAAAAACCGGTTTGTCATTCTCTTCCTCTTGCGCGCAAACTAGCAAAACTTTGTAAAAAAACAAAAACGGGTCTATGGGTAAATCATGAAAGAAGGTACCATCCACTTTATATCCAGGTCCGCAAATGGATCCAAGAAAAAACATTTGGTCCGGTACGAACCATACGGGCCTCCGTTCTTACATCTGCAAGAGATCCAGGCCGTGCGGTTTTAGATAAAACCGGTCCGCTTTTTCATGACGGAACTCACGCAGTAGATTTATTGATCTGGTATTTGGGAATGCCAGACAGAGTCGTTTCTGTTTTAAGATCTTACCGTCATTCTAACGTAGAAGAGCAGGCTTTGGCGTTTATGACTTATCCCCAAGGAGAAACAGTATTTTTAGAAGCAGGAGGAATGAGAAATTATTTTCAATTCGAACTAGATATTCAAACAGAAAACGCACGTTTTTTAGTTGGGAATGACGAGGTTCGTTTTTGGAAATCCAAACCTTCCCGAAAATACAAAGGATTTAAAAGTTTGACTCCGGTTTCAATTTCCGAAAAATCTTCCGCAGGCTCAAATCCGTTTCTTAATTTATATGATTCTATTTTCCGACATTTGTCTGGAAAACCTTCTTCAATTACAGGGGATATAGAAGAGAATCTTCAAATTCTCACCCTATTGGATACGATCCGGAGAAAAGCCGAAAAAAGAATCCTAGAGGTTTAGAAGTTTCACCATGCTCGTAACCGGAACCAGCAGCGAACCTCAGGAAACTCTATCCTACAAGTTACACAGTAGTTCCTGGAGATTTTGGAACGCTAATTCTTTTGTCTGGAAAAAAATTTGGAGTATATTCTGGTTTTTTAAATTAGGAAAAATTTTCTTTCCTTCTTATAGAGATACGGGTGCTCACGAAAAGTTCTTTCGTACGTTAGGCGAAGATTGTCGTCGTTTCTTTTTATCCATGGGTGGAGTTTATATTAAACTCGGTCAATACTTAGGGAACCTTTCTCATATTTTTCCGGACTCGTTTACAGAATCTCTGCAGGATCTTCAAGACAGAGTTCCTCCTCATCCGTTTTCGGAAATAGAAGAAAGGTTTCGCTCAGAATTTGGAAAAGAAATTACAAAAGTTTTTCCAAATATCTCCAACGTTCCAGAAGCAAGTGCTTCTACGGCTCAGGTTCATGTAGCTTCGATAGGTGGTCAAAAAGTTGCGGTAAAGGTTTTGTATCCAGGAATCGAAACGTTGATCGCAAACGATCTCAAAAACATTCGTTCTTTTTTAAAAAGGATCAATCGATATCTATTTCGTTTTGAATATAAGAAAATTCACGATGAGATTACTAGTCTGGTTACAAGGGAAACGGATCTGAAACTGGAAGCGGATTCTTACGATAGGATGAGACAATTTTTTATAGAAGAACCAGACTATATATTTCCAAAAGTCATTCGTCAATTTTCTGGGAAAAGTGTTTTAGTAACTGAATTTATAGAAGGGGTCAAGATTACAAGAGCGGCCCCGGTATTAAAAGGTCAGGCAAAGTCTAGGCCGGTAGAACTTTTGGTCCGCGCTTACGTTTTGATGATCTTTCAGTATCGTTTTTATCACGCGGATCCACATCCAGGAAATCTAATCTACACACCGGAAGAAAAACTTTGTTTCTTAGATTTCGGAGCAGTGGGAGAGATGAATTCTGGAGGAGTGTATGCTCTTAAAAAAATCTTTTTATGTGCGATTGCCAAAGATTACTTTGGGGTAGTAGACGGTCTGGAAGAAATGGGAGCTTTGTCTGCTTCTGCGGATAGAGATAAACTAGAAGAAGTGGTTCGTTATTCTTTGGAGAAATTAGGAAGGTTTGTAGCGGATACGGATTACTTTCGAAATCTTTCACTGGGCCAAATTCACACTCGAGAAGATCAACTTTTTTTAAAAGAGATCAATTCTAGTTTGAAAGAAATTTTTAGAATGATTCAGATTCCTGAAAATTTCATTTTCTTAGAACGCGTCCTGGGTTTATTGGTAGGCATTACCTCGATTTTGGATCCTTATCGAACCGTTTTAGACTACGGAGAAAAACCGTTCCGGAACGTCGCCTCCGGAAAAGAAGGCGGACTGGAGTTTCTTTTGTTAAACGAAGATAAAAATCTTTTAGGCAATACACTTTCCATTCCAGGAGAATTTTATAAAGTACTCCAGAACATCAATCGAGGAAAGCAGGGAATTCAACTCCGGGAAGTCGAAAGGCATACTCGGAAGATGTACATTTTGGGACATCAGATTTTATATTCTGGATTCTTAATTGCAGGAATTCATTTTGGAAATGATTATCTCGAAAAAGGAATGGAAATTCAAAGCTGGGGATTTTTTACATCTTCGGCGGTTTTTGGGCTGATACTTATCTATTCATTTTGGAAAAACAAACTTAAAAAGAAAGGAACCTCTTTGTGAAATATTTTGAAAAAAGATTTTTAGACGTTTATCGCCCTATTTACTTGGGAGTTATTTTTTTAGGAATCGTATTGGATCTTGTGACTAAGTTTTTAGTCATTCTTTACTTTCAACCTCACCGTTATCTGGAAGTGCTCGGAAGTTTTTTTAGAATGACTCTTACGTTTAACACCGGTTTTGTGTTCGGCGCGTTTCAGGATAACGCGATTCCTTCTTTGATTGCTACTGGAATTGCAATCGTGTTTCTGATTGGTTATAGATGGAAAAATCACGATTTAGGAAATCCTTGGGGATGGAATTTGGTGATGGCGGGAGCTTTTGGAAATTTCTTGGATAAATTTTTTGTAAAAATTCCAGGTACTGGATTTCGTTTTGGTTTTCAACCCAATATGGGAGAGTATATCGGAGTCGTAGACTTTTTAGATTTTGATTGGCCTGATTTTCTTTTGTTTTCTAGATGGCCCGCGTTTAACGTAGCCGATTCTTGTGTAACGATCGGTCTTACAATTTTGATCTTTACGATGAAACTAGAAGAGGAGAAATAATTTTTTGAAGGCTCTTGATCTTCCTATCTGGAAAAAATTATTTCTTCGTAAGGAAGCGAATAATCAGGAGATCATTCGATTTCTAAGGGAAACTTCTGTTTTTGGAAGGATGAAAAAGAGAACCTTGATCGAAATCGCCAGGATGATTCACGTTCGAGAATATCAAGAAGGGGACACCGTATTTAGACAAGGAGAAGTGGGAGCCGGTTTTTATCTAGTTTATGAAGGTTCGGTAGTAATTCGTTCCGTTCGGGATGGAATTGAATTGGATCTGGCTCATTTGGATAGACACGCTTTTTTTGGAGAACTTTCTCTTTTTACGGAAGAAAGAAGAACTGCGAGTGCGATCGCTCTTGAAAAGACGACTCTGCTTGGTTTTTTTCAACCGGATCTTAAAGAAATTATAGAAACAAAACCTAGGATCGGAATCGAAATTCTAATGAGCTTATCTACCGTGATCGTGGAAAGATTACATAGAACCAACGGACTTTTGGAAAAGGCGTATTTCCGGGGAAAACAAAAGAATGCGTGAGGGAGAAAGAAGAGAACTTTCCGAATATTTTATCCGGACTAGTTTTTTTCTGATCGTTATTTTTACGATTGTTGTTTCTCTTTGGGGGCTTCATTTACTTGCGGTTCCGATCGTAATGGCTCTTTTGATTTTTTATGCATTTAACGGAACAATCAATAACTTAGAAAGTTTAGGAATTCCTAGGATTCTTTCCATTGCGATTTTAATGTTTGCAATCAGTGTTCCGATTTATTTTTTCATCAACTCGATTGCCCCTCCGATTGTTTCTACTTTAAATCCTCTTTTGAAAAATTGGAAACAGGATCTGGACGACGCAAAGTTCAAGTATTTAACCGTAACCGTCAATTTACAGTTTAACGAATTCCCATCGAGTTGGAACGAAACGATTCGTCCTGACGAACTCATTAAAAAAATCGCAGAGTTGATGCACGAACAAGTGAAGGCATTTGTATCTTATATTCCGACTTTGATTGGTTATTTGATCATCACTCCTTTGTTTGCTTTTTTGTTCTTACTAAATGGAAATGGAATGTATAAAAGTATGATCTCTTTGATTCCGAATCGTTATTTTGAAATGACTTTGATGGTTACGTATAAGATCAATGAACAACTTACAAATTATCTCAAAAGTTTAATGATTCAAGGTGCGATCATTTGTGTAGTGTCCGGTATTGGATTTTATTTTATAGGGCTTCCGTATTTTTATATCTTCGGTTTGTTTTTAGGAGTCGCTAATTCGGTTCCGTATCTTGGTCCGATTATGGGAGCGATTCCTCCTTTGTTTTTTGCTCTTGTGATTGGTGGGGATGGAACTACGGAACTTTTGACCTCAATTTTGATCGTGGTAGCGATAGCTCAAGTAATAGATAATTTTCTGATTCAGCCGATCGTGATTTCTGGTTCCGTTTCTTTACATCCCATTGTGGTCGTAGGTGCGGTTACAGTGGGAGGGACTGCTTTAGGACTTGTAGGAATGTTGATTGCGGTTCCGATCGCAGCGATCTTAAAAGTAACGATTCAAACCTTATACAGTTCTATGAAAGATCACAATTTACTTTGAGCTTGTCCCAAAATTTACAAAATTATCTAGTTCTTAAGTAAACCCTGATTTTTGGTAGTTCCCACATTTTAAGTCACATTACAAATTTTTAAACAGTATGAGTTACTACAATTTAGGAATCGATCTGTAAAGTTCAGATTCCAACTTCAGAAAAAATGAATTATGGAACTCTTACACTTAACTCACGTTAAGCGGTAGTCTTGATTTTTAGATGATCAACAAGTCTAGCTGTTTTTCAAGTCCGTTTTTTTTCTACCGATCCAAAGGACTCCAATTAAGACGAGAATTGTACCAGCAATTCCTGAAGAAGTAATTGATTCTCCTAAAAAAAGCCACGCGAGTAAAATTGTAGAAATTGGTCCTGTTGAACCTATGATCGCCGCTCTTCCAGAACCTATCATTCGAATTCCTTCGGTAGTCAGATAAGCCGGAATTACAGTCGTTAAAATTCCTAATGCCAGACCGTATAAATACACGTTAGGCGGTTGGATCAGAGAACTTGGATTTCGAACAATGAAAAAATGGATCACTACAATCAAACCAGAAATAAGCATGAGATAGGAAGTAAATCGAACGGAACCGAGTTTAGGAATCAAAGATTCGCTTCCTACCAAATATAAGGAATAAGAAATTGCGGATGCAAGTACGAACAAAACTCCCTTGGTTGCGTTCGGTCCTTCGGTTTGGATATCTCCTATAAATGCGACTAAGATTCCGGAATACGTCAAAGAAATTGCGAACACTTCCGCTTTTTTAATTTTTCTTTTGAACAAAAACGAACCGATGATCAAAACGATCGTGGGATATACAAATAACGTAAGCCTTTCTAAACCCGCGGAGATATATTCCAAACCTATAAAGTCAAATAGACTTGCGAGATAAAATCCTAAAAAGAAAATGAATCCCCAATCTTTTTTTGTGAGACTTGTAGAGGTTTTTGTATTTTTAGAACGAAAGGCGATCCAGGCAAAAAACGGGATCGCAAATAACATTCTCAGCGTGAGCGCAGTAATCGAATCAATATCGTATCGATAAATCAATTTTACAAAGATCGCTTTTGCGGAAAAAAAAATCGCTCCCGTCAGTACGATACAGGTTCCTAAAAACGGTTTCCATTTGGATTCGGAGACTTCCATAAATCCATCTCTGATTCTTAAGGGATTTTTAGAAAGATTTTTCTTTTTTGGTCAATTGGTTTCCGATTTCCAGATTTTTTCTTTTACTTTTTGTATTTTTAAGTAACAGTTACTTAAAAAGAAGGAATGTTTACGGTTTAAAAAATGTCACTTGTATATTAAAAGTGTTTTTGGTCTCTTCCGATAACCAGTGTAAAACGGTTCTAATTTGACCTAAACTATACTCTCTGGTTTCGTTTGTGTTTTCACGGTTTCTAAAATCTAAAAAAACTAGAAATTCCGAATACGATTCCTACAAGTTTGGTGTCGCTTAACTTTCCTTTCACAAGAAGCCTATCACATTAATGGACGTAAAAAATCTGATCGTGACCGCAGTTTCGGTCCAATCTGTTTTTCCTAGTTGATAGGATTTGTTAATATAATTATTATTTTATAATATTCTAATTATTTTTTTATTCAAGGATGATCTTTTTGTCACGATCATAAAGTGACTGAAGTTATAAATTTAAAACTTTGGTTTTAACATAGCCCATTCTGATAGGTAGAAAAGACTTTGAGCTTGTCAAACCTGTCGAGCGACCATAGAAGTGAGACGCTGAGTTTTTTGAGCGACCATAGAAGTGAGACGCTGAGTTTTTTGAGCGACCATAGAAGTGAGACGCTGAGTTTTTTCGAATCGATCCCTTTCGTGTTAATTCAAATTAACAAAACTTCTTCAATCGACCGTTTCCATAAAACAGATGGAGATTCATTTTTCAAAAATTCTAATTTATTAAAAACTTCTAAAGAACTATCGCATAAAATTCTTTGAGGTTTTGGAATAAGCTCTTTTTAAAAATTTCAGTTAGAACTTTTATTTGTCCAAGCGGAAAAAATTGCTCCCGTGGCGAACATGATCAAACTGTAAATCGCTGATGGAATTGCCATTGTAGGGTTGTTCAAAATTGCACTTGCGATTGTGATCCCTAAGGTTCCGTTTTGAATTCCTACTTCTATCGTAATTGAAGTTCTTTGTGGATGAGTGACCTTCATCAAGGTTGCTCCCAGATAACCTAAGAACATAGTAATTAGGTTTAACGCCAAAGAAGCCGGACCAACTTGGATAAAATATGGAATTATATTTTGTCTTTCACGAACGATTGCACCTAAGATAATCATTATTAAAAAAATTCCTGAAAGAACTTTTACGACTTTTTCGAATTTGTGGGAGAGTTCCGGTTTTTTAGAGTTTAAAATCATCCCAATGGATACCGGTAATATGGTGATCATAAAAATTTGTAATATGGTTTGAGGAATATTCAGTTCGATCATTTGTCCAGACCCTAAAAAATGGTGCATAGACATATTGAGTAGAAAAGGAATTGAAAGAACCGTGATACAACTAGTAATTGCGGTTAATGTTATGGAAAGCGCCACGTCTCCTTTAGCTAAGTGAGTGATCAGATTGGAAGTAGCTCCTCCGGGACAAATTGCAAGTAACATAAGCCCTACCGATAGTTCGCTCGGAAGTTTAAAAACGTTTGCAATCAACCATCCGGCCAAAGGTAAAAGGAATAGCTGCAAAATAAGTCCGGTGATAACGGCCTTTGGTAGAACGAAAATTCTTTTGAAGTCTTCTATCGTAAGCCCCATTCCCATTCCGAGCATGATGATGCCTAACGCGATAGGAAGAAATACAGTTGTTAGTAAATTGGATTCCATTGTTTATGACCTATTTTTGTTTCGAACTTTGTAATCTAGTTCCAATGTTAAGTCTACAGAATTTTTGAATTCTTTCAATTTTACTTCTTATATTATAAGTGACAGATTTAAAAAACCGCATGTTACGGTTTTAATAATTAATATAGGTTATTTTTAAGATCGATTCTAAAAACTTGGCGGATAAAAAAAACGAATTTATAATGTGTCTCAAAACTGAGTTCTGTTTGGCGACATTTTCGGGACCCAAATAGAATATTTACCCGGAAATTATTTAGAGAATCACAGTTTTCTTTTGCCACCCTCTCTTTTTTTGTTAAAAAGAAAATGATTTAGAACCGAAATATAGATTTGTTTTTTACTTACAGTCTAAAAATTTTTTTAGTGTATAACCTTCGATAGTATTTAACTCTGAAAAAGAGATGATGAATTTTCGAATTTAAAAAATTCTCGTGCTTAACATGGAAGAAAATTCTGATTCTCATAAAGACGAAAAACGATCTTTTAAAAGAAAGTTCTTAATATGGCTGATTCCGTTTCTTGTGGTCAATTTACAAAAATTGATCGGGTTGACTTCTCGCAGAATCAATATCGGAGACGAAAGCCTTCGCAAAATTCGTAAAGAAAAAAAACCTTACATACTTTCTGGCTGGCATACAAACGTTTTATATTCTCCTTATCTCAATCGAAATGAGAAGATGGCAGTTCTCATTTCGGAATCTAAAGACGGAGACTTTATCAATCAAGTTGTTCATAGATTTGGTAACTGTAGTATTCGAGGAAGTTCTTCCAAAGGTGGTTCTAAGGCTTTAAAGGCAATGATTGTTCATCTTAAAAAAAATCTTCCTGCGGCGATTACTCCCGACGGCCCTAGAGGTCCTGCGCTTGTGGTGCAGCCAGGTTTGATTGCTGCTGCTCAGGTTTCCCAGGCTCCTATCGTTTCATTCCATTACGAGTGTACCCGCCAATGGATTGCCGAAAAAACCTGGGACAAACATAGAGTTCCAAAACCATTTACCACCTTTGTAGTGTCTTACGGAGAACCGATTTATATTCCTAGAAATTTGGATGAAAAAGGTTTTGAGGAAGCCAGATTGATGGTGGAAAAGGCCTTGTTGGAAAATCGCCAGAAAAGCATCGACAAAGCAGAAGAATTAAGAAAAAAATAATATTCTAAATAATAAATATTTAATTTTTCCGTTCTACGGATTTTTTTTTATGGATTTGTATTTTAAAATACGTTGTAGTTAACTAACGTGAATTCGACGTAAGGAAGTGTTTTTCAAAAAGTGAGTTTCTACAATTTTAGAATTGGTTCGTAAAATCGTTATTTACAGTAGCTCCTACAAATTAAGTTACATTACAAATTTTTACTTTTTGTATGAGTTCTCACAATTTAAAAATTGATCAATAAGGTTCAGATCTCAACTTTTTTCAAAAAAATGAATTCCTTATATCCTGTTTACGTTGTATTAGAGTTATTGAAAAATTAATTTTATTTTTCCATTAAAACGAATGAGTCAAATTGTTTGTAGATATAAATTTTTTCAACAATTCTATTAAAAATCATTTGGGTTTTAGTTAACGTGAGTTCGGCATAACAAATGCGAAAGCGATTATTATGCTGCGATCCGTCGAGAGCGTTCTGCTGAGTTTTCCCACGTTTTGGGTGGGGGGTAACTCAATGAATTGCTTCCCATGGGTCGCAATTCAGGTGGAGAAGTTCGGAAGATTTTTCTCTATCAGAAAAACATACTTTTTGCAAGTAAAAAGACTCATTCTTGTCGGAACACTTGAAAAATGTGTGTTTTTGAGCCTAAAACGCGATTCATAGAGAGCGTTGTGTTGAGTTTCAAACGCGACCCTTAGGAAAGCGTTTTGCTGAGTTCGATTTTGATTCTAAAATCCTATTCAACTTGTGGGTAAAGGTTATGGCTTTCCTATGGGTCGCGTTAACTCTTCTATTGGCGCTCGACAGGTCGTGAGCCATTTTAACTATGAAATTTGCGAGCTGCGACGACGACCCGGGAAACTCAGTGAACGGGTCGGCGTTCAGGGAGTCGTTGCACCTGAGTTTATTATTCGCCCCAATTTTCTTACGTCGAACTCACGTTAGTTAGAATGATTTGTAAAACTCAGTAGTTCCCACGGATTCGACTTTTTTAATGTAAAACATGTTCCTTTAAAATTCTTTTTACTTCTAAAAAAGTAGGAAGATGGGTTTGGACTGAATGTTCGGATTGAATCAACATTTCCGATTCCGGATTTTCTAAATGGGAACTTTCATACGGTACCACTGTATCGCTGATCCAATCCAAGTCTACTAACTTGGAATTTCCTATGATAGAGTGAAATTTTACTTCTGGTTTATAATGGCCGGTTACTTTCATAAAGAGACTTTTAGGAGCCAGTCCATCCACTCCATACACTTTTGGAACTATATCTTTTTTCTTGTAGTCTGCACTTAAATACTTATAACCTTCCTCGAATTTTTTAGTTACTTCTTTGGGGATGATAAAAAGAAACCTGGCGATTGACCCTAAGATTCCTTCTGCCAAGTTAGAACCCTTGTGTGGGGTCGCTATAAAAATGACTCTTTTTACAAATGGGACTGGTTCAAAATCGAAAAGTCTTCTAATTTCCTTTTTAATTTCTTCGCTCATCGTATCAAATACCGAATTTGGAATTTCGGCTGCATTTAACCATTGTTCTTTATTACTTCGTGTTACTGAGAGTTTTGCGATCAATCCTCCCATACTATGGCCTATCAAAACGGTTTGGTCAAAACTTTTATGTTCGTTTTTAGGATCGTAAATCTTTCTCAAATCATATAACGTATCTCTAAAGTCTGCTGCGTTCAGAGGGATTGGATTTATGGTAGGATACCAATAGACCCAGAATTGGTATTTTGACTTAATTTCGGGATCGGAAAGAAGTTCGTTGATCATGGGAAACCAAATAAAAGGAGAAGAGGCAAGACCGTGAATAAATATAACCGGTATTTTATCCTTGTGATAAGGATATACGAGATAAAGTCCCTTTCTGGACATACTCGTCTCTCCATCAAAAATTGCTAATAAACTGTCCCTTTGCTGCGCTATCTTTAGCATATAAGCAAGAGGGGTAGTAGTATCACTTTCCATCGGAAGACTAATTCCGTCTAACGTAATACGATCTCGAAAAACAGGATCATAGACGTGAATTTTTGCCGGCAAGTTTAGAAGATCCTTATTTTCAAGATACGATTCTTCTAAACTTACAAAGGCGGTGGCGGGATAGGCTTGTCCGACTCCGTTGATAAATTCGTATTTGGTTCTTTCTTGAGGTTCGTTTTCCGGAAATTTACGGTTGAGTATTACGGGGGTTCCGATTCCATACTTGCTGATCTGATTGGAAAATCCTTTGACGCGATAGTCGTAAGCGACTTCTATCTGTAGAAAATTTTGAGGTCTCCAAGCGGTTTCCACTTCAGCACCTAACATCTGTAAGGTTCCTCGAATTAGAGGAAGACTTAGGTCTGTGACGTTAGTTAGTTTGCGATTTTTTTTTGCAAATCGGACAAGTTGAGCAAGAGAACGATTATAGGTAAACAAAGCGAATCTAAATTCTGCGGAAAAAGGATCAGGCGAAGGAGTCGCCTTTTTATCGAACAAATAGGTATATGAATAGACCAAAGCGGAAGCATACATCTTTGCAAACTGTGGGTCCTCCATATCCAATGAATTTCCGGTAAAATAACAAAGTTCGGAAAGATAGTATGTAAGATTTCTGGATTTGTTTGCCATCAATTCATAATCTAAGTCGTAGATAACAACTAACGGAGATTCTTTGAACTTATCATATAGATCATTACTTTTTAAATATCGTGCGGTCAAAAGACTGAGTTTGTTGGAAGACACACCGCTTAGATTTACGAGTTTTTCTTGTTCGAATTGAGAGTAATTGGATGTGGAGTAAGTGGCGCATCTTAGAATGGAAATCAGAATGGGAAGAAGCCAAAAATAGAATTTCATCGTTTGAAAAACAGATTTCGATCGATTTGCGCGAATTGACAAGCAAAAAGAGAAATTAGTTTGAGAATTTAAACAGTCCATTTTCGAATTGGACGGTTGTGTACGTTTTGGTTTACATAGGTTTCTAAAACAAAAAAGATGGATTTATATATTTTATAATATTTAAATTTTATAATATTTAATATATAAAATATTTTTTAAAAACTTAAGCTTAATATTTGAGATCGAACGATTCAAATACGACCTACACTTTGGTTTATTAAAACCCAATAAAATCCGATTTTACCGGCTACTTCTCCAAATTTGTCAAATTCAAACGGTTTAACTACGTAACTATTTACCCCTAACTTATAACTTTCTATAATATCCTTTTCTTCGGCGGAAGAAGTGAGTATAACTACCGGAAGCATCTTTGTATTTTCTTCGTTTCTTACTCTTCTTAATACTTCGATACCGTCCACTTTAGGCATTTTTAAATCCAAAAGAATAAGGGAAGGTACTCGTGTTTTATCTCGATCTGCGTAACGTCCGGTTGCGTATAAATATTCCAAAGCCTCTTCTCCGTCCCGTACGTGTTTGACTTGATCTGTAAGATTATGTTTTTTTAAACTTCTTAGAGTCAGTTCGGAATCCTGAGGGTTGTCTTCCGCATATAAAATTTCTATCAATTCATCCCGAGGATTATACATTTTTATCATTTACTCCTAACGTAAAATAAAAACAAGCGCCTTCGTTCAGATTACTTTTTCCCCAAACCCTACCGTTGTGTCTTTCTATTACCCTTTTGACGATGGCGAGTCCGACTCCGGTTCCTTCAAATTGGTCCGCGTGATGTAATCTTTGAAATATATTGAATAATTTATGCTGATACTTCATATCGAATCCTGCTCCATTGTCTTTTACAAAGAAGACGGTTTCTTCTCCGTTTTGATACGATCCGACTTCGATTTTAGGAATTTCTTTTTTTTGTGAATATTTAAAAGCGTTGGAAATTAGATTGAATAAAAGTTGTTTGAGAAGATTTGTATCTGCATTAGCGTAAGGAAGTTCTGCCACGGAAACTTCTGCTTTCATATCCGGATAATAGTTTGTCACCTCCTCGATCACTTTTTCCACCAAAACTTTCATGTTTACGATGGAGAACATGGGTTCTCTTCTTCCCAGCCTTGAATATTCCAAAAGATCGTCTATGAGTTTCCCCATGTTTTCGGAGTTTCGAATGATGATGTTTACAATTCTACGACTGTCTTCTCCGAGTTCCGCTTCGTGATCTTCAAGTAGTATTTTAGAAAATCCTAATATTCCTCGAATAGGAGAACGAAGGTCGTGAGAAACCGAATAAGAAAAAGCTTCTAAATCTCTATTCGATCTTTCTAATTGTTCCAAATAGAGTTTGAGGTTTTGATTGGATTTTTCCAATGCTTCTTCCATTTTTAGCCTACGCTGACTTTCTTTATAGATGAGCCAGTTCTGTAAAAGAATGAAGGAAAGATTCAGTGCAATTCCGGAAAAAAGAAGAGTGACCGATATGGTCATGTTAATTTTAGAATTGTGTTTTCGTATATTTAGAAGTCTAAGTTCTTCATCTTTGATTTCTTGAAGTAGAAATTTGATTTTTTCGGATAAAGTGTATCCATTAGGAGAACGATACGATTTAATATAATCCTGAAGAGATTTGTATTTTTTGATTAAAAGTATGTTTTCCATAAAAGAAAACTTTTCGCTCAAGTTGGATTCTACAACCAAAATCCTTTGTTGCTCAACGGGGTTATCGGTCGTTTTTTCTTTCAGTTCTTGAATCTTTTCTAAAACTATCCTTTTGTTTTTGAAATAAGAATCTATTAGTTCTTTATCTCGATATAAAATATAAGCCCTTAAAGCGGAATGAGTTTCCCTAAAAGAAGAAAGGGTTTCTTCCAAATTTAAAAGTACTTCTTGAGTATGTGTTTCCCATTTTCTAAGTTCTAAAGATTGTTGTAGGGTATAATATGCAGATCCGGTCATGATGAGGTTTAGAAAAAGAATTACGATTAATCCGTAGACGATATTCTTTTCAATTTTATTTTTCAAAGGAAATACCCCAAATGTCTAATATTGGAAATTTTTTCATTCAAGGAAATCTAAACCCTAAAATGCGAGTTTAAAGAATATGCCGATCTGCATCCATTCTTTTCTGTGCGAAAAATCGGATTCTAATTTCTTGATATACTTGAAACTACTTTCCTTTTTTTGAATCTTTTTTTCTTAAAAATAAGGAATTGTAAGAAAAAATTCTATTTATTTCAAAGCCCAAATTTTTCCAACAAACGAGCCGTTAAAGTTGACTCTGTATACTTATTGATTGATAAGGCTCAAATTTACGGTTTGTTCTAAGATTTAAATTTTACTCTACGAAAAAATTCAAAGTGGCCATTTTTGATTTATTGTATTTTTTGAAGGCTTACACTTTAGGTTTTTCTGAAATAATTGGACGAAACTTTATCTGGAAAAAATTTCTTTTATATTCGCTTGAATTCGTAATTTTTTTACGGCTTTATTAAAATTTATCGATGATTTGTAAAGTAGAGTTATACCGGTTTGATTTTATTTTTTGAAAGATGGACCCGGGAAATTTTGATCTTGTTATGGATATGCCACGAATGATTTCGTTTTGCAGAACGTATTTTAGAAAAACCGATTTTTATGAAATCTAAATTCTATTCGATCAGAAAGATCAAACTGATCATCCTAAGCGCCTAATTTTTTGTGTTAGGGTTTGTTCTACTGAACTCTATAAAATTGAATACTGTTAATTTTTATCGCAAAACACCGCTTCAATGTCAAATTTTATTATATAACCTTGAGTAAATCTTGGAGCACAACCTTTTTTATTTTTAAAAAAACGAAAAACGTTTTTGATTTGTTATCCAGAATTTAAGTTATTTAAAAAAACAAATAGCCATCATATCACCTTGGTCTAAAAATTTTACAGTAGGATCTGCAAAATACTTAAAGATTTTATAAAATAGAGAAGAATTCTTTTTTGAGGTAAGTCCGCTTCCGTAAGTGACGTGTTTTTTCTTTTGGAAACCGAGAGAACGGCAGAGTTTTACAATTCCGGGAAGAGAATAGTAGTATAGATGTTCTGGAACGTTTAGATATCTCCACAACGGTCCTTGTAGTTTTGCTAAAATTCCCCATCTACAAGTGGAAAGAATCACTCTGCCTCCCGGTTTAAGATGTGTATAAATTTTTTCTAATGTTTCTTTTGGTTTGTGAAGATGTTCAATCGAAGCCCAAAGTGTAATTAGGTCAAATTGATCTGCGTTAGTTGGTTTCCATTCTAAAAAGTCTACTTGTTCCACTTTGAGTTTGAGTCGTTCTCGGGCAAATTTTACGGGGGTTTGGGCAATGTCTATTCCGTAGGAATCCCATCCTCTACTTTGCATATAGTCTACAAAATAGCCGGCGGCACAACCTACGTCTAAACAGCGTTTGGCGGAAGGGAGAGATTTTTCCCAAGTTTGGAAATCTAAATCTTTTAAGTTAAGGCCGAATACTCTGGAAATTTCGTTTCTGATTCCTTCCGAAAAATAATTATCATAACCTCTATCACTTCTTTTTAAAAAATATTCTTCCGAATAATAAGAAGCTACTTCTTTTGGAGAAGGTTGAGGGCTCACTTGAACAAGAGAGCAATGTACACATTGAACGATGTGAAATAGTTCGTTCTTATGATTGGATTTGGAAAAGAGAGGTTTGAATTCTGATGAGCCACAAGTGTTACAAGGGATTTTTTCCATTCTATTATTTTATCGGGTAGGGTTGAAATTCTTTTGATAGAAATTCTGCTTTACGGTCGGCATTCGATTGAAACTCATGAAATGGCATGAGACAAATATTCATTTTATCCGTTTTATTTCTTTCTTCATTTGGGCTTTTAGGAGACTCTAAGACGATTAAAATCAAAGCAGTGGGTGATATGGTTCCTGGAACGAATTTTCCACAACCTTTGAACATACAAGACCCTAGATCGTTTTTATTTGGAAAGGTGGAAAGTTATTTAAAGGGTGCGGATATACTTTTCGGAAATTTTGAAAGTACCCTCACCAATTATCCGAGTACTTCCAAGGATACTTCTAGAAAAATGATTTTTGCTTTTAGAACACCTCCTTCTTACGCTAAGGTTTTAAAGGAAGTAGGATTTGATATATTAAGTATCGCTAATAATCATTCTTTGGATTTTCACGAACAAGGGTTTGTGGATACTCAAAAAAATCTTTCAGACGTGGGAATTCATTATACCGGAAAGAAGGGAATGATTACATATATGAATGTGAAAGATATTTCCGTAGCTTGGATTGGGTTTTCGCATTTAAAATCGCATAACAACGTAAATGAAATCGGAGAAGGAGTAGCACTGGTCAAAGAAGCGAAGAAAAAGGCGCAACTCGTTTTTATATCCTTTCACGGAGGTGCGGAAGGGGGCCCCGCTCTTCACGTAAAAAATCAGATGGAACGTTTTTACGGAGAATATAGAGGCAACTTAGTCGAGTTCAGTCACTCATTGATAGATGCAGGTGCCGACTTAGTGATCGGTCACGGTCCTCATTTAGTGCGCGCAATGGAATTATATAAGGGAAGATTGATCGCTTATTCACTTGGAAACTTTATGGGTTATAGAGCCTTATCTTCGAGAGGGATCGTAGGTTATTCTCTTGTTCTTGAAGTAGAAGTAGATTCTCAAGGAAAGTTTGTAAAAGGAAAGATCATACCGTTACAACTGGATTCCGCTTCGATTCCAGAATACGATCCAGAAAAGAAAACAATCGATTTGATGAAAAAACTTACCAAGGAAGATTTTCCGGGCAAGGGTCCAAAGATCTCGGGCGATGGTACGATTCTTCCGGGCGTCTGATGGACTTTTATGCAAAATTAATTCGTTTAAAAAAAGTTGGAATGTATCTTTTACTTTTTTGTATTTTCTACAGGGACGTCGAACCGCAAAATGAAAAGATCGAAGAGAAAGTTTATACAAATTTAGCGGAAGCTCTTCAAAATCCTTCCGATGTTCATGTTTTAAATTTAAACGATCAGATGATCAAAAATCTTCCGAGACAAATCGCAAATTTAAAAAATTTAACGACGTTGTATCTGTTTGCAAACTCGCTTACAACTCTTCCAAACGAAATCGGGCAGCTGCATAATTTACAAAGTCTTTTCTTGTATAGAAATCATCTTTCCACTCTTCCTGAAGAAATCGGTCAACTTCAGAATTTAAAGGAATTAAGTTTAGAGGCAAATCTTCTGATAACGCTTCCAAAAAATATTGGCCGGTTACAAAATTTGAAAGCGCTGAATTTGTCTTATAATCATGGCACTTTTATTTTTCTTCCGGAATGGATCGGCGATCTTCAAAATTTAGAGGAACTGGATTTGAAGTATAATTCGCTTACAACTCTACCGAAAGAAATCGGTCAACTTCAGAATTTAAAAGTGCTCGATCTAGAAGGTAATAAACTTACAACACTTCCCAAAGAGATAGGAAAGCTTCAAAATATGAAGGATTTGAATTTGATTTCTAATCCTCTTTCTGTTTATGAGAAAAAGCGAATTCGAAAGTTGCTTCCGAAATGTTTGGTTCATTTTTGAATGAATATATTTTACGGGAATTTTCTTAAACAATCAGAAATTATAAATCTTGCAATATGCAAATTCATGGCATATTGCCCGTAAATCTTTGATACCGTTTCGCAGAATTCTCTTGCTCCTCCAACCAGTCTTCGAAAACCTGGAACGGAAACTTGTTCGTCCTCTTTACGAGAGGAAGGGAATCCGGTTCGAGTCCGGAGCTGAACCCGCAGCTGTAATCGTCGTAAGAGGCTTTGCAACAATACCACTGTGATTTTCACGGGAAGGTGCAAAGTCGACGAAAGCCAGAAGACCTAACGAGTTAAAATACAAACTTATGGGACTTTCGGGAGTTAAGGTCGGGTTTGAAAAATAGGCCCACGTTTACTATATTCCCAATGGGAATTACCGATTTTTCGATCCCTTGCCCCAAATAAAATGGGATCAAATCAATATATTCAAATTTTAAAATATTCTGTAACTCTATTTTTCCTCGTATTAGGTAGAAATTTAGCCGCTCAGGATCGTACTCCAAATATAGTTCCTGTTACAAAAACGGGGACGGTTCAAAAGGCCGAAACCGTCAATGTGGTCGGAAAACCGGTCGATGCCGGTTCCCAAAATTTCCGTTCCAATCCGAGCGGATTTCAGACCGCAATTCAGTTAGACGAAACCTCTGCGCGTTATACGTCATTACCAGAGGTATTGGAGAGAGAGGCAGGACTTAGGGTTCGGTCTTTCGGAGGATTAGGATCGTATTCTACACTTTCTATTCGTGGTACAAATCCAAATCAGTCTAGGATTTATTTAGACGGAATTCCTTTGAACAATTCACAAGGAGGAGAAGTAAATCTCGCGGATCTTCCCTTTGATAGTTTAGAAAGTGTGGAAGTATATAGATCCGGAAATCCGATCGGTTTTTCCGGATCTGCGATCGGAGGTTCTGTCAATCTGGTGACCAAAAAGGATTCGGGGAAACCTAAAACTAGAATCAATTTAGGCGGAGGATCATTTAACACTGGAAAGGCGAGTGTTTCTCATGCTGGAAACTATAAAGGAATAGGAACCAGTTTTTTAGTGTTAGGTGAAAAATCTGACCAGAATTTTTCTTATAAAAACGATCACGGAACCGTCGTTTTGAACACGTTAGACGATACAATTGATAGAAGAAAAAATGCGGCCTTTGAAAGAGCTGCTTTATTTGGATCTTTAAAATACCAAATCGGAAAAACAGAGCTGAAATTTTTAAACGATTTCAATCATAGAATTCATGGACTTCCCGGACCTGGATCTAATCAAGCCGATCGTGTGCATAGAAAATACGATCGAAATACGGGCTCTTTTGCCACAGACACTAAAGGGTTGTTTGTCGATTCCTTTCGATTAGAAACCAGAAGTTTTTATACGGCGGCTAGAGATGATCTTTACGATCCTCTTTCTGAATTTTCTAAAGGAACTCCGAATTCCAGAGCGGAAATTAGACAAGCCGGTTTTCAGATCATGCCTACTTTGTATTTAACTGACTATCATCAGATCTTGAGAGGGTTTGTGTCCTTGGAAAAAGAATCCTTCGATCGGGAGAGGTTAACCTCTTCTAACGTAGTAGGAAGGGTAGAACCTAAAAAAGAAAGAACTTATTCTTCTTTTCGTCTGGAAGACGAAATCCGTTTTTGGAACTCGAAAATACTTTTGATACCCTCAGTGACCTGGGATCACTATAAGGATCGTTTTCCTTCCGAAGAACCCTGGTATCGAAGACAGGATCCGTTTGCGAGTGATCTAAAAAAAACTACATTCACAAATCCTAAATTAGGTTTTGTTTGGAAGATATTTGAAAAAGAAAGTTGGGATGTTCAGTTTCAAGCGAACGTATCCAAACAATATAGAATTCCTTCTTTTTTAGAAATGTTTGGAGAACAGGGAAGTATTGTTGCAAATCCTAATTTGAAACCAGAACAAAGCGAAAACGGAGACGGGGGTTTTATATATAAAACAAATCATTCATTTCTAAAAACAAAAACGAGTATCTCTTATTTTACAAAGGACATGAGAGATATGATTTTGTTTCTTCCCAATTCCCAGTTTACACTTAGACCGGAAAATGTGGATTCCGCTAAAATTAGAGGATTAGAATTTTCTCATAGAGAAGATTGGAAATACGGAATTAAATTTTTATTCAACTATACGTATCAGGAAGCGATTAATACTTCTTCTTCTCCATATTTACATGGAAAAATACTTCCTTTAAGACCCAGACACGAATTTTCCAGCACGTTTTCTTGGAAAGGAAAAAAACTGGAAACCGGAATAGAATTGTTGTATATAGGAGCCGTGTTCAGAGATAGAACCAACGAGTACATCAATTATATTCCGGAAAGACAGATCTGGAATTATTTTTTCACTTGGGTGATTGATTCTGAATTGAAAGATTCTGATGTGAACGCAAATTCAAAGGAGATAACGAGAGAGATTCTTTTAACCTTTGAAGTCAAAAATTTTACGGATAAAAGAATATCCGATTTGATTGGTTATCCTTTGCCTGGAAGAAGTTGGTACACAACGCTGAGTATGAGATTTTAAAATGAGGACAAAATTTAAGGTTTTTATTTTATTCTTTTTTTTGAATGTATTTTGCAGAGATATTGAAAGGCCTTCTTTTTTAAGTCTGCTTCTGATTCAAAATTTACCTGGAAACATAGGAGTGGTTACCACCGACTTTGGAGGAGGAGGGCGATTTAAAGTGATCAATCCGACTTTTTTTTACGCTTATCCCGGATTAACTCCTATCCATTCGGATGCGGTCGCCCGATTTGGAAATGGTAAAGTATATGTATTAAATCGATTGAATCGGGATAGTATTCAGGTATTGGACCCGAATTACGGATTTATCACCACTTCTGAACTTTCACTAGGTTCCAAAGTCAATCCTGTGGATATGGAATTTGCAAGTGCGTCCAAAGCTTATGTGAGTTTATACGGATCTAATCGATTGATGATCGTAGATCCGACCTATATGACAATCACTGGTTTTATCGATTTAGTAAGTTATGCGGAATCTTTTTCTTTAGGAGCTTCTCCGGACGGAATTCCCGAAATGAGCGGATTAAAAATAGTAGGGGATTCGCTTTTTGTATGTTTACAAAGATTAGATCGAAATGATCCATCCGGATATTTTCCGCCTAACACGAATTCTATTTTGTTGGAACTAAATATTTCTACTGATCAAGTGGTCGGAACTTATACTTTCCCAAGTTCTAATCCGGTCGGAAAACCGCAACTTGTGGAACTTTTCGGAGAACCTCATCTTGTAATTGCAACTCCAGCTAGAATGGGTTTTCAAAGTCAGATTGACGGAGGAGTGAGTGCGTTTCAGTTATCAACTCGAACGTTTATTTCTAGATTTTTATATTCGGAGACGGTTGCAGGAGGAGATATACTTTCTGTTCAGATCAAATCGGACACGATGGGTTATGTAGCCGTATTGGATTCCGGTTTTACTAAAACCTTACAAGTATTCAATCCGAATACGGGAGAAAAAATTTCCACCTTACTTACGATTCCTACAAGTTACGACGCGAGTCTTTCCAGTGTTCTATTGGCGTCGGATCAAATTTTATATGTGGGAAATACTCAGTTTCAGCAACCTGGAGTGACTATGTTCGATACCGAAAAAGGGAACCAGTTGTTGACTCCCACTCCGATTTCGGTCGATCTTCAACCCTATGATATTATAGAATTAAAATAGATTGAAAATCTAAAGTAGTATAGTTTTAAAAAATCTACGTCTACTATTTATAAGAGGTTTACTCATCTCTATAGAATTAACGTGAACAGGACGTAATAGGTCAATTTTTTCGTAAAAAATAGATGTGGGAACTCTCACAAATCGTGGATCTACAGTTAAACTTTGAAAATTGTGGGAACTAATACAAAAAGAATTATTGTCCAATCAGATTTCTGCACAAAACCGCTGTTTTGCGGCCATCATCAAAATTTAAATCCCATTTTAAAGTGAGTTCGGCGCGAGTAAAAATTTTTTAAAAGTATGAGTTCCTACACTTTTGAAATTTTTTCGTAAAATTGTAATTTGGTGTTAGTTCTCACATCATTTTACAGACAAACCTACGTTGTGTTAGTTCCCACATTTTAAGAATCAATCCTATAAACTTGAGATCCAACTTTTTTTTCAGAATTATGGCCGAACGTACATTCATTATGAGATTTGTCTTACTGATCCAATAAAATTGAGTGTCGTAAGTTCTCATTATAAAACCTTATTTTAAATCAAAATACGGGTACTTTATGATAAGTCCTTGAGTAAATTGGAAAGTGTGAGAATTCTGCAATGCAAAAATTTTTTGTGGGAACTCTTACAAATCATGGATTTATGGTTAAACTCTGAAAATTGTGGGAACTACTACAAATCATGGATTTACGGTTAAACTTTGAAAATTGTGGGAACTATTACAATTGATCGAAGATTCAAAAAATTACATTATATACTTTCAATTGAATGGAATACGAATTAGGCGAAATCGAACCGTTTTATTTTTCTCGAAAATTAAATTTTATAAAAACAAATTCGATTCTTTTAGAAAAGGTAATCGTAGATATTCGAAATAAATTTTTTCCACAGTTTTTTAGCCACGTTGAATGTAAGTTGTAAGAATTCACTTGAATTTTTTCCAAAAACGAATCTAATCCTCTTTCAAAAAAGAAAGGGTGATCTATGCAGGAAATTTTTCAGGCAATAGCAAGCGGCCAAAAAGCGAAAGTGATCGGACTATTAAAAAGAGATCCTAACCTTTTTCAAAGTTTAACCGAAGAGGGGATCACCCCCGTTCTATTTTCTCTTTATTACGGAAAATTAGATATTTCTAAACAGATCTATGAAATCAGTCCTAGTAGAAATCTTTTCGAAGCCGTAGCCTTGGGTGATTTAGAAGAGACAAAAAAAATAATTTCCAAATCAACGGATGTGGTCAATTCCCTATCTACAGACGGATGGTCCGCGTTACATCTCGCCTCTTACTTCGGTCATTTAGAAATTGCAAAATTCTTAATATTCTCAGGGGCTGATCTTAGTCTTACTTCTAAAAGTAAGTTGTCTTATGGAAATACTGCATTACATTCCGCGGTAGCGACCGGAAAAAAAGAAATCGTGGAACTTCTTTTAGAAAAAGGAGCAGATCCGAACTCGTTTCAAAATCCGGGAGAAATTACACCTTTGCACATCGCCGCAAGTCGATCCGGAAGCGAGGATATTATACGGTTACTTTTAAAAAAAGGAGCGGATAAAAAATTGATCAGTTCCGAAGGACAAACACCGTATACAATCGCATTTGAAAAAGGAAATATAACAGAAGCGAAATTATTAGAGGTTTGAAAGTCAAACTCTGAGAACTTAACTATAAGATCTGAAAACAATCAAAGTTGTAATACATTGTTGATCTTATAAAATTAAGTCTTCTGAACTTAGATTAGAGTTATTGAAAAATTAATTTTCTTTTGCTTTTTCATTAAAACAAATGGATAAAAACGTTTGTAAATATGGATTTTTTCAACAACTCAATTACTGATTCCTATAAAAATTGAGTAATGAAGATTTTGCAAATACAGAATGTTTATGGGTTTTTAGAAAGTATAAATTTATAATATTCTTATAAAAAAATACAGTAATTGATTTTAAAATTAATTTTTATTCAATGTATCTGTTGTGGTGAAAGTCTTATATAAAAATTTGATTTTAAGATTGTCATTTATAAGTTTATAAAAGTCCTATGAGATACTAAAAAATTTTTTGAATCTATGGAGTGATGTATGGAAACCATTCGTTTTTCGATTTTAATCGACGCAGACGTAAAAGTCGTTTGGCATAAAATGTTGGAAGATTCGAGTTATAGAATTTGGACCAAAGAGTTTCATGAAGGTTCTTATTTCGAAGGAAGTTGGGAAAAAGGAAGTGAAATGCGCTTTTTATCTCAGGATGATGATGGAAAGTTACAAGGAATGTATGCTATCATTCGGGAAAACGTACCATATCGATTTATTTCCATAGAACACATAGGTTTCATATCTGGTGGAGTTGTAGATACGGAAAGCGAGGAAGTAAAAAAATGGACCCCCGCTTTTGAAAATTATACGTTTCAGGACGAATCCAATGGAAAAATAAAGCTGATTGTAGAAATGCAAACGATCGAAGAATATAAAACCATGTTCGAAGAGATGTGGCCTAAGGCTTTGAAGTCTCTCAAAGAATTGTGTGAAAAGTAGTTTATTTTTTAATAAACTTTCAATCCGATTTTTTAGAATGGATAATACTTTAGAACTTTATAAATTTTATATATACTTTTAGGAGATATTACTCATCCTTACGGAACAATTTTGAATTTACGTGTAAGCGAATTTTTATAAAAGGTATTCTTCCTAATTAAAAATGTACTTTATCGAAATAAAATGCATTGAGTTTTGGACATTCGTGATTCAGAATCAAAATGAAATTAGAATTGATCGAAATTTTAGACAACTTTCAAAAAAATGTATTAAAGCCCTGCGGTGTTTTAATAGAAAATCTGGTTTTAGAAAAGGAAGGTTCCGATTATGGGGCTTGTAGTTTTGAATTGGGGGAATGGAAAATCATTTTTCGTGTGGCAAAAATCACACCTAAAAAAGTAGGGCAATTTGTAACTCTATGGAAGCGGAACAGTCAAGGCCAAATCCAGCCTTATGATATTCAAGACGAGACCGATTACTTTATCATATATGTTTACAATCAAAATCGTACAGGACAGTTTATATTTACAAAAGATGTTTTACTTCAGCAGGGAATTTTAAATGGAAATAAAGAAGGGAAGTTAGGATTTAGGGTTTACCCTTCTTGGGATGTTACTTACAATCAGCAGGCCAAAAAGACTCAGAAGTGGCAGTTGGAATATTTTTTAGAAAATACTAAAAAGGATTCCAACAAAGTGGATCAAGTGAAACGTTTTTTGAAGTTGTAAATCTGCTTACTTTTACTTTTTAAACCTGAATAAAACTTTAAAAAATCAGATCGCATTGTTTAAAAAACAATTTTGATTTTTGAAGACAACCCAAATCGATTTGTTAGAATCTAGAATTGTAATCGACGTGATGATTTTTGAAACGAAAGACAAACTAAAATAACCGTTTGACAGACGGGTTTTGCAGATTGGAATGGAATCGGGGCGCAAGTTTGGAATCTAAAGAATCTGCAAAAAAAAAATCTGGTTGGTTGCTTTATATAGCAGCCGGAATTCTATTATTTTCAGCTCTTATTTTTTTAATCGGTAAATTCAATCGAACCGGACTGGAAGAAAAAATTGCAGCTGGTAAACCGATCTATTTTTTATTTCATGCGGTGAACGATTCTGGGGAATATGAGTTTGGTCTTTTGGCGACTCTCTTTCCGTCTAACAATCGTTGTGCGTTATACTTCATTCACCCGATCACGTCGTTTGACGATCCGGATGATTCTTTGGATCTTCTCAAATCTGGAGCCAAGTCTTCGGTCAAAAGTGCGATCACAGATTTGATCGACACAAAGCCTAATTATACGATTTCCATTTCTTCTTCTCAATGGATTCGAATCGTGGATCTTTTAGGCGGTTTAGACGTTTATACGGATAATAAAACTGTTCGTAGTTCTTCGGAGTACAATCGAGAGCCCGGGGTTTATACTATGTCCGGACAGGATGTATACGATTATACGAGTAAGATAGATAAAAAAGAAACCTTGGATTATTTAGAAAGAATCAGTCGCCAAGAAAGTGTGGTGCTTACTCTTTATGAAACTCTTTCTCAAAAAAAAGAATTTTTAACTACAACCCTTCTGGTTTTTGCACATAGCTTGATTGAATCCGATCTTTCTAAAGAAGATTTTTTGAGTTTGATTAAGTTTATCAATTCCAGAAGAATTCAATTCGGAATTTCGGAACTTCCGGGTGAACCGATGAACGATCCTAAGACGAAAAAACTCTATCTAAAAACTGATATTGCAAGAGCCAGGGTTGCTTTTCGTAAATTTTCAAAGGATATGAACTCTGATGTTTTTACGGATGCAGAATTTGCAAGGACAGAAGTGTTAAACGGAACCGAAGTAGCCGGACTTGCAAAAGACGTTCGTGGAATTCTTTCCGATAAAAGGATCAAAGTGCTTGCGGCGGATAACGCTTGGAAAAAAGGATTTCCTAAAACTGTGGTAATTGATCGTTCTGGTAATACAGCGATCATGGATCGTATTTCAACCGTATTAGAAAAAGCTGAAGTTCATCACGTGCTCAGAAAAGATTTGGGTTTAGATACTACGGTTGTAGTAGGCTCAGATTACGAACCTAGAAAATAAAAATTCATGAATTCTACTCATAAACAAAACCCTACTACCGAAGAAATTCTTCGGATCATACGAGATATAATGGCGGATAAAAAATGCGAAGAAGTAAGCATTTTAAATCTTGAAAGTGTAAACAGTTATCTGAGTTATTTTGTCATTTGTACGGTCAACTCTGCAGTTCAAGCCAATGCGGTTGCAAGAGAAATCAGAAAAACATTAAAAGAATATAAACTTTCGCATAAAGAAGCAGATAAAACCGGAACGTCTGCTACTTCCGGTTGGACTCTTTTAGATTTTGGAGAAATTATCGTTCATATTATGACTCCGGAAAAAAGAGAATATTATAATTTAGATAGGCTCTGGCGGGACGCCAAGAGAATCGAACTCTAAAAGGAGTGCCGTTTTTTTAAATCGGTCTATCAAAGATGATTTTCAACTCGGCTGTTTTTATTTATTTCTTTTTAATTGTATTAGCAGTTTGTTATTTTTTTGCCGTTAGAAAAATTTCTAGAAAGATTCAGAATTTATTTTTACTCATTGCTTCTTATGCATTTTACGGATGGTGGGATTGGATCTTTTTGATCCTAATTGTATTTGTATCCGTTTCCAACTTTTACATCGCTCTTCTTATGGAACAAAAAGAGTCGATCAGTGGTCGTCTTTTGTTTTTGGCTGTTGTAATTGATATGGGAATGTTAGGTTTTTTCAAATATTATAATTTTTTTATAGAAAATTTAAGTTCGATTCTAAAAACCTCGGCGTTGTTTTTAGGTGCACAGGATTCTACACTTTTTAGAGACGATATATTTCTTCAAATTATACTTCCAGTGGGAATCAGTTTTTTTACATTCCAAACTCTTTCTTACGTGATCGACGTATATTTCCGTAAACTCAAGGCAGAAACCAATCTGATGGACTTTTGTCTTTTTGTTTGTTTTTTTCCGCAATTAGTCGCGGGACCGATCGAAAGGGCGGGGGACCTTCTTCCTCAAATCAAAAAGGATAGAAAGATAGATTTGGATCTTTTTTACAAGGGTTGTCTTTTGATTCTAGTGGGTTATTATATGAAAACCTACGTGGCGGATAATCTCGCGGAACTTGCGGATTTAGTTTTGCTCGAAAACTCCGGACTTTATAAATCCAATCCGGAACTTGCGGGAGGACATTCCGCAATTCACACAGTTCTTGCGTTATGCGCGTTTATCTTTCAGATTTATTGCGACTTTGCCGGATATTCTTATATCGCAAGAGGTTGTGCTTTTCTTTTAGGCTTTCATCTCAGTGAGAATTTTATCACTCCGGAATTTAGCGTAAATTTTAGAGAACTTTTCCGAAGGTGGCACATTACTCTCAATCGTTGGTTTACGGACTACGTCTATATACCGTTAGGCGGAAGTAAGGTCAGTAAATTTTATAACTATAGAAATTTGTTTTTAATATTTGGACTTTCCGGAATTTGGCACGGCGCCAGTTGGAATTTTGCACTTTGGGGTCTTTGTTGTGGGCTTTATATCGTGCTTTATATGATTTTTAGAGAACCTTTTGAAAAGCTTAAGATTTTCGTAAAATTTAGATTTCCTTTTTTAAATAACTCTTTTTTCACAAAGGGATTTTTCTTTTGGTCTTGTTTTTTTACCATGTTCATGTTTGCCATGTCTTCTATATTTTTTAGAAGTTATGATGGAAATCACGTAAAGATATTATTTACTAACATCGTGGAAAATTTTTTCGTTCTAAAAGGTCCGAACGATCAAATCAGCGTTTCCAATTATCTTACGGAGATTTTAAAGTTAATCGGACCACTTTTGGTATGGGACTATTTTCATTATAAAAATAATTCAGCTTTTTTTATATTCGAAAAACCTGTAGTAGTACGAGTTCTTACGTATTTATTTTTCTTTTATTGTATAGTTTTAAAAGGTGTGTTTGGTAAAAATGTCATTTACTTCGCTTTTTAAAAATAAGGTAGTAATAATCTTATTAGTAATTTTGGTTTTGGTGGAACTCATCGCCAGATTTACGGAGATTTACTTTTATGAACATACGGAAGTTTTTTTAGTCAATAACGTACGAAAAAAGATGGAATCCGGAGTTTTGGACTACAAAGGGCTTGTATTTGGAGATTCCAGAAGTATGTCTCTGGTGCCTTCCCAAGAATCAAAAGTTTATAATTTTAGCTTACCTGCAATGGGAGCAAGGTATTATTCTTATTATTTAAAGAAGTATCTAGACGCGGGAAATCGAAAACCGGAATTTATACTATTCGCTTCCAGTCCTGGGTTGATCTCCGCAGGTTACGGAGA
This sequence comes from Leptospira noguchii serovar Panama str. CZ214, assembly GCF_000306255.2. GTDB lineage: Bacteria > Spirochaetota > Leptospiria > Leptospirales > Leptospiraceae > Leptospira > Leptospira noguchii. Next base: position 160,810 of record NZ_AKWY02000021.1, on the reverse strand, counting down.
TCCGATTGTGGACTCAAGTCTCGTAAAATACGTTCAGCCGAATATAAGTCTTTTAGAATATTTGAAAAATCGATTTTTTGCTGGTTTGACGTATAAAAATTTTGTAATGGATGGAGTTTCGGGAAATATTAGAAAAACTGCATCCGAAATCAACTGGAAATTTTTCTCTCATAGGATTCTTCATTTGTTTTCTATAGGGGAAATGTTCCAACAATATAAAGGGCCTGAATTGGTTTACGTATTGTCCTCTTCGGTTCCGAACTTATTTTCTACATATCGGTATCGTAAAGCGCTTTTGAATGTGTTTTCTTATGAAAATTATAAAACCGCAGAAGCGACCATGAAATTAAATTGTGGATGTGAAGAACTGTATATTCCCAGTTGTATGCCGCCTGAAAGTAATTTTAGGGACAATCGATGGATTGCGGAAAAACTGAATTTTCAAAACGGAGGATTGAATATCTCCGATAGAATTAAACCTCAACACGCAATACTTTATCAGATGAGTCGGGAAAAACTGAAAGACGAAACTCTCGCTCCTTACGAGACGGAGCCTGTTTTTGATTTTAGCGCGTTTGAGGATTTTCTTAAATACGCCGAAACTCAAAACATAGACGTTTATTATATTGTAATGCCTTTTCCGGAATATATCGAACCGACTGGATATTTTTCGAAATTTTGGAGTGCCTTTGAACCCCTCAAAATAAAATATCCACGTTTAAAAGTATTGAAGTTTGAAAAACAGTTTATGAAACCTGAATATTATTCGGATCAGATTCATCTCAATTGCCAGGGCGCGAAGATAGTAAACGAAATGTTTCATAAATTGGGTTATTGATTTAACGTGAGCAGGACGTCGGTCAATTTTTTCGTAAAAAAATAGAGATGTGAAACTACTACAAAAAGAATCATTGTCCTCTGCACAAAACTGTTGTTTTGCGGTCATCATCAAAATTTAAATCTCATTTTAACGTGAGTTCACTGAAAAAAAATTCTAAAAGTAATAGTTCCCACAGTTTCAAAGTTTTACGGTAAAATCTGGAATTTGTAATAGTTCCCACAATTTCAAAGTTTTACGGTAAAAAACTATAAAAACCTAATAGGAAATTATCATTAGAACATTAAAAAGTTTTTATACAACATAATTGCAGGAACTACCACAACTATAAAAGTGCGGAAAACTATTATTTTAAAAAAATCCTAGACTTATTTCGCGAATTTACATTCGAAAAGTGACCTAAGAGTAGGAACTGAATAACCCAAAATGTAAATAAGGGATTTGCGAAAAAACAAGTCCAAAAACAACTTACAATTACTTTAGACAACGAACTCCGGCGTAATTGCTAAGATGATCCCAACGGATTTCACCTTTAAATACATCCAAGTTATAGGCGCCGTTTTCACCGACAGAAATTGTGGAAGACCAATACCTTTTGTCGGAATTATTTTCAATCCAGGATTCTGTTTCGCCACTTTCATACGAGTCTTCTAATTCTTCAATGGTCGGAAGTCTAAGATCTCTGGAATTACAAATTTGGTTTGCTTGATACCAATTATAACTGCCGCTTGAAGATTCCCAAAAAATTTCTTTTTGAGATAAAGATTTTTTAATCTTTTTTTTATCTGAATTAAATTTTTGAATATTAGAAATTTCTTTTTTAGAATCTTTTAATTGAATCGTTTCGTTTTCGAAATGAATAGTGAAAAGTTTTTTTAATTCTCGATTTGAATTTCCGGCTTGAACCGTACTTTCTAAAATTTCTTTGAGTTTAGATTTAGCGGAACCCCAAAAAAGACCTGTTTTACTTTCCCAGTCCGCTCCGAGTAGATGACTATTTACAATTTGAGTAGGATTTTTAGTTTCTAAACCTTCGTGCAAAAGTGAATTCAATTGAACTTGAAAAGAAATAGGAACTTTTAGTTTTTGATTCACTCGTTTGATTTCTTTTTTGATCCTATCGATTTGAGTTAGGCTGGTAAATTCAGATTTTGCAAGAGTTAAGATCCCTTCCCGAAATGTTTCGTGAATTTTATTTTGATGAGATTCTTTTTCATCTTCCGTATCTGCCAAGGCTTCCGCTGTAAACTCTCTTTCGATGATAAGATAGGTCGTTTCCAAACGATTGGATAAATGAGAACGCCCTGTTTTTTCAGAAGTTTCAGCTTTTTTTTCGATCGTTTCTCTAAACGATTTATAAGCTCCGTCTGTTTTTTCTGTAAGTTCTTTTAGAATATTTGAATATAATTTAGAAGAAAGAGAAAAATCAAACTGAGAATAAGCCTTATCTGCTTCTTTTTCCATTAAAGAAAATAGAGCAAGTTCTACTTTTTCTTTTCTTTCCTGAATACTTTGTAGAATTTGGAGTTGTCTGTATTTTTCAGGGACCTGAGAAGAGTATTCCTTTAAAAGAGAATGATAGTCGGAAAGACGTTTTTCCAAATCTTCCGGGTTCGAATCGAAAAGGTTACGATCCAGATTGTTTATCTTTTCCTTATATTCTAAATTATAATTATTTGTAATACTTGTTTGAATTTCTCGAACAAACGGTTCTAACTTTTTCAAAGACTCGGACGAAAGTCGTTCGTTAAACGCGTTTAAGATACGATTGTAGATCTCGGTAGATTCAGCATATTCTTTGGAACGACTGTGTTGGGCCGCCTTATCTAGTTCTTCTTTGATTTCTTCTAAAACTCCAGCTAAAATTTTATCGGAGGTCTTAAATTCCATAGAATTAAGATTGGTTCCGGGAACTGGTTTGATTTTTAAAAATGTTACGCTTAAATTTCCGTTGGTAGAAGTGGGAACTTTATGAGGATCGAAATTGTATTGGAGGTCTAAAAGTTTTTTACCAGATTCTCCAGCGTAGTAGTCTAAAAGAAATTCTGGAAATTCCATTTGAAACGTGGACTTGATAGAGTAGTTTAGATTTTTTGAATCTCTAATTTGATTTCGTAAAGATACGTAGACAAGACCGTTTTGGGAAGAGATTATACCAGAAATTACTTCGTTGGCATCTATGGCATCCGCAATCTGTTTCATACAAATTTCATCCGAACAATCCATCTTTTGAAGAGTTTCCACTTGTTTCAAAAGAATTGATAGAGAATCGTCATCTACAATTGTATATTTACCTTCAAAGTTTCTAAGAATAGAATTGATAATTCCATTTCGAAATCTGTTTTCCAAACCGGAGTTTAGATTACCTTCCATTGACAATTTATGAATATAAATTTTAGAATGTATGCTCTGTGCAAAAACTCTGATAGGAAACCAGAGTAAAAAAAGAAGTAAAAGGTAACCGAATCGCATCAAAATGATCCTAACGAGTATATATCAAAACGCCGTTTGATTCCTTTCAAAAATTTTTAATATCAATACAATATAAGAGCTGAAGTAAACCGAAAAGTAAACAATTATTTAAAGTTTTAAAAATAGTATTTACAATCTTTTCCAATGGAAGGATTAGAATTTGGGAAACTAAAACGAATGAACAAAAATCAAGAAAAAGAAAGTGGTAACGTAATTTTTTGTAAAATTTTCTATAAGCAATATCTCTTCTTAATTTTTATTTTACCATTAGGTGCAACTCTTTCAGAATCTTTGGATAATTTTGCGTTTTATAATCTTATGGAAGAAAGGATTGTTCTTTCCGATTTTTTAAAAAACTTTTCTGAAAAAGACATTTTGATACTTAATTTTACTGGCTCTCAATGTAAACCTTGTAAAGAACAAGTTCCGATTCTATTAGATCTTGTAAAAAAAACAAACATAGAGGCGACCGGGAAATGGAAAGTATTTTTTTGGATCGTATTTGTAGGAGATGATTTTCAAATCGGAAAAGAATATTCAAATTTACTAAATCTATCAAATAACGCGGAAACGTTCGTAGATCCATTATCGTCTAGCTATAAACAAATTAAAATTGTAGGCTTACCTGCAGTTTTCATTTTAAATTCGAAACGGGAAATTCTTTTAAAAATAGAAGGATATAATCAATCCGGAACAAACAAATTGAAAAATTTTTTATCTTCTTGGAGAAAGTAAAATCAAAATTTAATATTATTTTCTCGAATGTAGGAATGCCAAAGCAACATAGTGGCGATTGAGCGAAAAGGTTTCCAAGATTTAGAAAGAGACAGGATTTTATCATGAGAAGTATCTGCAGATAATTTTTTGATTTTTTTTAGGGATTGAACTGCCGCCAAATCTCCGAGTGGGAAAATATCTGCACGATGCAAAGCCATAATTAGAAAAATATCTGCGGTCCAATTTCCGATTCCCTTTACGGCCGTCAAATCTTCTCGGATCTTCTGGTCTGATTGAGAGGGCAAATTGCGGAGTATTAGTCGTTTGGAAAGTACGAACTTTGCAAGGTCTCGAACATAACTGGTTTTTTGTCTACTGAAATAACATTCTCTTAATTCGATGTCGCTTAACAAAAGAATCTTTGGGGCGGTTACGGAGCCAATTTTATTTTTCAGTTTTGCTAAGGCCGCCTTTGCGGATGCAAGAGAAACTTGTTGTTCTAAGATGATATGGACTAAAGTTTCAAAGTTCGGTTTGCGACTCCAAAAAGGAGGATAACCATGCTTTATAAAAATTGAATGTAACCCTCGGTCTTTTTGGAAAAGCTGATTGCAGATAGAATGGAATTCTTTCTTTTCGAATTTTAAAATTTTATCTTTCAAATTTAATATCTTCTTTTAGGACATACGATGAGATTTGTCTTTGGTATTACAAGACGATCTAAACGAGGCTTTTTGGATAATCAAAATTTTAGCAGAGATATTGTTCTGTGTTCGATTTGACTGTTCGATGAAATTTCTTAGGATTACTCAAGAAATAATTTTTTCGTTGTCAAAAGACTTAGAATTCATTGGGTGGAGTTATGAATCATAGACGACCCGCAGCTTTGGGTTTTATTTTTGTAACCGTTTTGATCGATGTGATTGGTTTTGGAATTATCATCCCAGTTTTACCGAAACTCATTCAGGAATTGACCCATGGAACTTTGAGCGAAGCCGCGTGGTATGGCGGGCTTTTGATGTTTGCGTATTCATTTGTACAATTTGTTTGTGCACCGTTTGTAGGCGGATTGAGTGATCGATATGGAAGAAGACCTGTATTACTCGCGTCTCTTTTTGGTTTTACGTTGGATTATTTATTTTTAGCCTTTGCACCTTCCATCTTTTGGTTGTTTGTCGGAAGGGTTTTGGCGGGAATTATGGGTGCAAGTTTTACAACTGGCTACGCTTATATTGCCGATATTAGTCCTCCCGAAAAAAGGGCGCAAAATTTTGGAATTTTAGGAGCGGCGTTTGGATTTGGGTTTATCATAGGACCAGTGATCGGGGGTGTTCTAGGGCAATATGGTTCGAGAGCTCCGTTTTTAGCCGCGGCTGTACTAACACTTATAAATTGGTTGTTCGGTTTTTTTATTCTGCCTGAGTCATTGACTCCGGAAAATAGAAGAAAATTGGAGTGGCAAAAGGCAAATCCGATCGGATCTCTTATCAATTTGAAACGTTATCCAATGATCATAGGATTAGTAGTTGCATTTTTTCTAATGAACGTGGCGGCTCACTCCGTGCAGGGGACTTGGAACTATTATACGATGGAAAAATTTCAATGGAACGAGGCGATGGTGGGTTATTCTCTAGGAGTTGTAGGTCTCGTTTATGCAATCACACAAGGGGGATTGATCAGGATTATTCTTCCGGCGCTGGGACAAAATAGAAGTATTTATCTGGGTTTGGCTTTAAGTGGTTTGGGATATGCGTTATTCGCTCTTGCAACACAAAGTTGGATGATGTTTGTATTTTTAATACCTTATTGTTTGGGGGGAATTGCAATGCCTCCCCTCCAGGGAATCATGTCTTCTCAGGTTCCGCCAAACGAACAAGGAGAACTACAAGGGGCACTTACTAGTTTGATGAGCGTGACCGCGATCCTAGGACCAATTTTGATGGCAGGTTTATTTTCTTATTTTACAGATAAAGGAGCCCCTGTTTATTCTCCGGAGGCGCCTTTATGGATGGGAACTGTTTTAACGGCGGCGAGCCTTTGGATTACGGTCGGGTCACTTAGAAAACATCATTCGGAATGATGTTGAGATCGATAGAAAAACTCGATTGTTTTTTAAAATCGAATTCTAATTTATTTTTTTATTGTGTCTAATTCATATGAAGTCTTTTTAAAATTAAAACTTCTATAAAACCCAAAAAGAATTATAGCTCAAACAAATTTTTATTGCAAAAACTAGTTTGAGTGTAAAAAATTAGGTGTTTTTAATATAATTTTTAATAAAAAATAATTATTTTAGTTTTTTATAATAAACTTATGAAAATAATTTCAGGAATAATCAAAGATTTAGGAGAAAATTTCCGGGTTCGAAGAATACTTCCTTCCATAGAGGCACGTCACGTAGGACCATTTGTATTTGTGGATCATATGGGACCTGTCCCCATTCAAACCGGAAAAGAACTAACGGTTCGTTCTCATCCTCATATCGGATTGGCTACAATCACCTATCTTTATGACGGAGTTATACTTCACCGAGATAGTATCGGTTCCGAAATGAAAATTCGTCCCTATGAAGTCAATTGGATGACAGCAGGTTCTGGAATTGCACACAGCGAACGATCTCAACTGGATCAACAATATCCTATCTTAGAAGGGATACAAACTTGGGTAGCTCTGCCTAAAGAATCGGAAGAAGTAGAACCTGAATTTTTTCATCTAGATAGAAATGAAATTCCTGTGATTTCGGAAAAAGGTTGGGAGTTACGATTGGCCGCAGGAGAATTTTTAGGTAAACGTTCTCCTGTAAAAGTATATTCAACACTTTTTTATGCAGACTTAGAAGTCTGGGCGGGAGGAAAAGGAAAATGGAATATACCTAACGATCAAGAATCCGCTTTGTATGTGGCACGAGGAAGTTTAGAAGTTCAAGGCCAAAAAATTCAAAAAGGAAATATGGCAGTGTTCAATTTAGGAGAAACGATTTCTTTTTCTTCCGAGGAAGGAAGTCGTTCGATTCTTTTGGGAGGGGTTCCATTTCGGGAACGTAGACATCTTTGGTGGAATTTTGTATCCACTTCTTTGGAAAGGATCGAAAAAGCAAAGTTGGAATGGAAGCAAGAACGTTTTCCGGCGGTTCCTGGTGAGACGGAAAAAATTCTTCTTCCAGAATAGTAAATTATAATATTAGAATATTTTTTAAACTTTAATTCTGTCTTTACGGATCTTTATAAAAAAGAGTGTCTAGAATTTATCTCAAAAATATTTCATCTTTGCTTAAAATAGAGATTTAGATTATTTTAATCAAGAACTACATAATAAACGTGGGAGATTCGTTTTATGAAAACCTGATTTTTTCATAAGAAATAAATGTTTAAAAATTTGTAATGCGACTTAATCTGTGGGAACTCTTACAAATCGTGGATTTACAGTTAAATCTTGAAAATTGATGGAGTTACTATAAAATACAAAAGAATCATTGCCCATTCGATTTTTGCACAAAATTGTTGTTTTGCAGTCATTATCAAAATTTAAATCCCATTTTAACGTGAGCAGGACGTAAGAAAAAATTTTCTAAAAGTATGAGTTCCTACAATTTTAGACAAAATGTTGCCCCCCCCTTCTGGACTTGAAAATCGTGGTAGTTCTCACGTCATTTTACAGACAAACCTAAGTTTTGTAATAGTTTTCACATTTAAGGAATCGATCTACAAAGTTCAGATTTCAACTTTTTTAAAAATCATGGGTTCCTTACGTTGAACTCACATTAACATAAGAATCGCTTTTACATTGGACTTTAGCGAACTTATGTGAAACGGCACTTTACAATAAAGATTTGAAATACTCTATTCTATAATTCTAAAGTATAACAAGCCGTTTTTGTAAGAAACAAACGGCTTGTTTGTTTTTTAAGGAGTTGAAAAATATCCGTCTAACGTCGTATCCGGAGCCCAATTATTTTCATTGTCTTTGGTCAGATTGATCCAGACTGTTTGGTTATTACCGCTCGATTTTAGTACATCTTGTAATTTTTTATTTTCATAAGGAGTTGCTGGAGCTGCAAATTGATAACGACCTAAATTGGATGGAGAATACAGTAGACATGCGCTGCTTGCATCTCTCCAGGGGCCTTGGCGATTGGAAGTTACAATCCAATTTCCGGTATCTCTTTCCTTACATGCAAATCTAAGGTTCATATTACAATCATGAGTAGACCATCTTCCGTTTTCAGCGATCCGTGCGCAATGTTCTTGGTCTTCTCGATTGAGAGGTTGGTTGGTAGAAGGGTCCCAGGACCAAGCTGCTTGTTTTGCAAAATTGGCGTTAAATTGATCGAATCCAAATAAGTTTACTTCACAAGAGAGCATAGATTGAATATTACTATTTGTGAATGAACCGCCTCTATCACTCGGATTACTTGCGATCGAATCGTTGTAAACTCGAATTAAAGTACTTTTATAGGTTTCTCTTGGGAAGTTACAATCCGGGTATCCTTTAAAACCACTTGGTTTGAATGATGAAAAAGGATCTTTTCTAAAGTAATATCCCCATGAATCTGAAACTTCCTGATTGTAGCAGGTATTGCTTGTTAAAAAAATTCGTCCATTGGCTTTCACCATGTCTCCCAAATTTGGTATGACACTGGGAGATTGATTGAGGCAGTTTCTCGATTGATGACGATACAACAAAGAGCCCAGTTTGCTAGAAACTTTACTCATAAATTCAGAAACGTGTCCGTCAAAACGATCTTTGATATAAAGAATCAGTACCTCTTTTTGGTTTTCAGGTTTTTGAATCCATTGACTGATTTCATTCAATCCAGCCTCAAGGGTAAGATCGTAGGTATAACAACCAGAATGATTGTTTGGATTACTACCTCGGCAAAGAAGAAGTTCTTTATTTCCACTTCTACCGTTTGTCCAATGAACTTCCAATTCTAGATAACGAGCTCCTAAACGAAGTTGATCTGTAATTGTATAAGTCTGATTGGATGGGTTTCTTCGATAAGCGCTACTATTGTAAGAGTTGTGAGTTCCAAAAAAAAGAGCTCGATTTAACGGAAGATTCATACCGACTTGAACCTTTCTTTGTGCAGAAATGGCTTTATTTTCTGGGGATCTTTCTAAGACGTCTATAGGATTTTCTGTTACTCTTCCTCGATTTGCATATAGATTTTCTCCGAGTAAGAGAAAACTGATAAAGATCATTAGAATTATTTTCATTACCTTCCACCTGTAATAATATTTTTTTGCTTTTCTTTCAAAAAATTGATAGAGAGTTAAAATGATAAGGGTGGAAGTTTATAATTTACTGATTTTTGACTTATAAAAATGACAAAATTAGAAATATTTTGTAGATTGAATATCTGTAAGAACTTACGATTCGTTAAACGGTGAAAAGATGATTTTATTCTAAAAATTCATAAAAAAGGAAGATCTTAATATTTTAATTTTTTAAATAAGCTCAATTGTGTTATTTTTTGCTAAAAATTCTAGAATAGATTCCTTGAATTTAAGTGCAAATATATCGCTTTGAAGCAGAATGTACATTATCGATATTTAAAGTTTTTATAATTCATTGATAAAGTTTTGAAAATTCTAAAAATAGAATTGTTGAAAATAAATTCTCCGTCTGTTTTATGGAAATGGTCGATTGAAGTAGTTTTGTTAATCTGTACTATGGAGTTTTTCAACAACTCTAATAAATAAGATTTTGGTTTTAGAATGTTTTTCACAGAATCCAGGTTCTTTGATTCTTTTTTTCGCAGAAAAGGTTATTCTGTTCTGGAATTTAAGGATTCTTTAAAGTTCTCTGGGGAATGAATTTTCACTTGATTGTTAAATAATAGAGTTGTTGAAAAATGAATCGCCACTTAGTTTCTGTTTCATGGAAACGGTCCATTGAAGCAGTTTTATTGATCGTCACTATGGAATTTTTCAACAACTCTATTATTTAACATGAGTTGGGAGTTTTTCTAAAAGTAGTAGTTCCTACATTTTATTTAAACTTTGTCCAGAGTAATGACAGAATTTTTCAAAATTTTACTGTGAAATCTTAATCTGTGTTAGTTCCCACAGATTAAGTCGCATTACAAATTTTTAAACATTCATTTTTTGTATGAGTTCCCACATTTTATTTTTACATAAAAATCAGATTCGAGTTATTGAAAAAAAATCCATCTGCGACTAACAAAACGGCTTTATAGATTCGTTTTAATGGAAAAAACGAAAGAAAGACTAATTTTTCAACAACTCAATTTTATAAAACCCAATTCTTTTATATAAGATCCCGTTAAACGAATAGAATTAAAAATAAATTTTTCCTTTGTAATAGTTCCTACGTTTTCAAAGTGAATCGGTAAAATTCACGTTTGTTATATCTTTGGAACAAGATTAAAATAAGTATTTACACCAAAAGGCTTCCGAAATTTTTGGTTTTAGAATGGAAATCCGCAATATAGCAATCATCGCCCACGTAGACCACGGTAAAACCACACTTCTAGATGGAATTCTCCGACAGACAGGCGCAGTCACAGCCAAAGAAGACGGAGAACGAATCATGGATTCCAATGATTTGGAAAAGGAAAAAGGAATCACGATCAAAGCAAAGAACACTGCGGTGGTTTACAAAGGAACCAGAATTAACGTAGTAGATACTCCCGGTCACGCGGATTTTGGCGGGGAAGTGGAACGGGTTCTTGCAACTGCGGATTCCTGCCTATTGCTTGTGGATGCATTTGATGGGCCGATGCCTCAAACTCGTTTTGTATTAGGAAAGTCCCTACAACTTGGACATAGACCCATTCTGGTAATCAATAAAATCGATCGTCCGGGCGCAAGGCCGGAGGCGGTTGTAGATATGGCTTTTGATCTTTTCTCCGACCTTGGAGCCACAGACGAACAGCTCGATTTTCCTATCGTTTACGCTTCTGCAAAACAGGGTTGGGCGGTTCACAATTTAAGCGATTCTCCCGGAACGAACTTAGATCCACTTTTAGACACCGTCCTTAAACATGTTCCGCCCGTTCAAGCGGACACAGAAGCTCCGCTTCAATTCCAAGTCACTTCCTTGGATTACAACGACTATGTAGGAAGAATTGCAGTCGGAAAAATTTATGCGGGAAAGATGGCCCTCGGAATGAACGTGATCCAACTCGCGGCAAAAAAATCTGACACAGCGACTCCTACTGACACGGCTCTTTTTAGAATCACAAAATTATACAACTTCGAAGGTCTGAAACGAAACGAAGTTAACAACGCGGAAGCGGGAGACATCGTAGCGATTGCGGGACTTCCCGACGTGTTTATCGGAGATACAATTTGTGAACCTGGAAAACCAGCCCCAAGACCGGCGATTGAGGTAGAAGAACCGACGGTTTCTATGTTCTTCATGGTAAACAATTCTCCGTTCGCAGGAAAAGAAGGTAAATTTGTAACCACTCGAAATATCCGTGAACGTTTGGACAGAGAACTTGAAACCAACGTGGCGATGAGACTGGAAGAAACCGAAGACAAGGACCGTTTTAAGGTTCTAGGACGCGGGGAACTCCATTTGTCGGTTCTCATCGAAACCATGAGAAGGGAAGGATTCGAGATCCAAGTTTCTCGTCCAGAAGTGATTTTAAAAAGCAATGAACAAGGCCAAAAACTAGAACCGTATGAATATTTAGTAATGGATATCCCGGATCAGTTTACGGGTCAGATCATAGCCGAACTCAACCGCAGAAAGGGAGAACTTCAATTGATGGATGCACATCCGTCCGGAATGACTCGAGTAGAATTTGTAATTCCGACAAGGGGAATTATAGGGTTTAGAGGATTTTTTATTTCAGAAACTCGAGGGGAAGGAGTGATGTCTTCTCGTTTTCTTAGATTTGATGTATATAAAGGAGAGATTCCTGGTCGTAAGAACGGCGCATTGATTTCAATGGACTCAGGAGAATCAACAGCGTATGCTCTTTGGAAGATTCAAGAAAGAGGGGAATTGGTGATCGGACCAAATACCGCCGTTTATCCTGGAATGATCATCGGAATCCATTCTCGTGATAACGATCTAGAAGTGAATCCTGTAAAAGAAAAAAAATTAAGCAACGTTCGTTCTTCTGGAGCGGATGAGGCAATTCGTTTGGTTCCTCCTAGAAAATTTTCCTTAGAACAAAACATAGAATTTTTAGACGATGATGAACTTTTAGAAGTAACTCCTACGAGTTTACGTCTTCGTAAAAAGTTTTTAGACGCAAACATGCGTAAACGTAACAAATAAAACGAATATTAAGTTCTTATTATTTTAAGATTTTTGGGCCGATTTTAAACTCTTTCCAAAAATTGGAAAGATAAGTTTTGTATCAATTCAAGAATTGATTTTGTTTAAAGCAAATAGTATTCCTATTTTTTCTTAAATTGGATCTAGATTTTGTCCATGTATCAGACTTTGCGTTTATAATAAAAAGTCTTAATACAGAATTTAACAGAGAAAATACGATTCAAAAGAAGTTATTCAAAAAGTTAGAACACTAAAAGTAAAGTTGTCGAGCGCTCTAAAACGCGATTCATAGATTGTTTCGCTGAGTTTAAGAAGCGATTGTTTAGTTGTAAAACTCAAGTAAATGCTTTTCTTAACTCAGTAAGTTACGTCTCAACGTAGGCGGCAGTTTGTGGGAACTCATCATACAGAAACTATAATACTAAGTCGTCAATCAAACGATTCTTGTGTGGAATGAAACTTCTCATTTTGGTTTTATTTCATAAGTTCGAAAAAAACTTTAGGTCTACTTCTTTTTTAAATTTATTTTAATATTCTCAAATTTATTTTTATTTTATCGATTTATAAATTCATAGGTTTGATTTAAAAAAAATGGGAACCCTTTGCGATAATCCTTTATCTCATCCTTATATTCAAAAATTAAAATGTATTTTTGTATTTAAACAAATGGTTATTAAATCGGTATAAGGAATATAAACCTTTGTGATTATTTTATAAGAACGCAGAAATTTTAAAATGAAATAGATTGTAGTCTGGTAGATTCATTTCTAATTGGATATTTAAAATCGTTTTGTAAAATTATGTTCTGCATTTTAGATTTAATTCCGGTTTAAAAAGGAATCAATTGAAACAATTTGTGAATAATTTTGTTTCTTAAGATGTTAAGGATATTAAAACAATCGGTGGTTTTACGGATGAAAAAAAATCTAATCAGAGATTCAAAAGGTAATGAAAGCTTTTATTAAAGGACTTTGGTATCATCGAGACGATGAAATTCAATCTTTAAATGGTTTGCGAGCCTTTGCGATTATTTTGGTTATTTTAAATCATTACGCGCTTGCTTGGAAAAAGCCTGGCACGTTTCAATCTGATTCTCTTTTTTGGTCGGGAGTGGATTTATCTTTTGTTCTCAGTGGTTTTTTGATATCAAAAAGTCTTTTGAGTGATTGGACTCGAAACGGAACGATCGATTTTAAAAAATTTTATTTAAAACGTTCTTTTAGAATTTTTCCTGCTTATTATGTTTTTATTACGTTTAGTTGGATTGTTTCTAAGCTTACACTTAAAATTGCGGAAGAAAAAGGACTCGAAAAAGAGGCATATTTTTTTTCTTTTAAACTCTCTGATGCGTGGGGAGATTTTGTATTTTTAGGAAATTATTTTCCTGGAATCAACATTCATACTTGGTCTTTGTCTATAGAAGAACAGTTCTATTTGATCTTTCCATTTTTTTGTAGTTTGATCTTATTTAAAATGTCTTCAAAATACAGACAACTTTTGCTTTGGAGTTTACTTTTAGTTCCTACGATCAACCGGGTAATCGTTTATATGACGACTCCTTTACCTTTGACCCCTCAATATTTTAATGAGATTTATTTTCCTTTTCACACTCGATTTGATTCTTTGGTGATGGGTGTGATCGTAATGGATCTTTATACAAATCAAAAGGGTTTGATAAATCGATTAAAAACGGATCATCTTTTGTATTATCCACTTTTATTTTTATTTTTTTCTTTCTTATGTATTTCGCATTGGGCAAATATACATACGGAAAGTTTTTTTACTCATACGTTTAAATATAATTTTTTGAATATAGGATTTGCTGGAATTTTATTGTGTGCGATTGTTCGTTCGAAAGATTTTTTAGGACGTTTTTTAAGTTTAAAACTTTTTGTTCCTGTAGCTAGATTGAGTTTTACGATTTATCTTTGGCATTTGGTGCTGATTGCAGTTTCTGTGTCGATTTTAAAAATTCGAACGGAGCCTAACTCTACGTTTGAGCTTTTATTTCAGTTTATTTTCGTGTTGACTTTGATGATTTTTCTTTCGATTCCTTTTTATTTTTTATTTGAATATCCGTTTCAATTTTTAAGAACAAGAATTCTTTCTAAAAAAAGATCGCACGAACAATTACTTTCGATTCAACCCAAATCTTTTTGATTTTGTTCTATATAATTCGTTATCAGGGCGATTAAAAAATCTATTTATTTTACAACAGATCTTACAAATCTCATAGTAATTCCGAAAAAATTTCTGTTTGTCAATATTAGAGTTGTTGAAAAATTCCATAGTTCAATGTAAAAAAATCAGGGCGAATCCGGCCAGCCGGACCGGGCTCTCCTCTCTGGTCAATAAATTGTATATAGAAAACGTAATACGATATTTCAACTAAAGTTACAATTTATTTACCTCGCATCGATCCCTTTCGCGTTAATTCAAATTGACAAAACTACTTCAATCCACCGTTTCAATAAAACAGAGACAGAGATTCATTTTTCAACAATTCTATTGTTTTGAAAGAACTCGTCGCGGTTGTTCAAAATCGGCAGAAGTATTTGCAGGTCTTTCGAAGTTGCGGTAAAACTGGGTCTAGGCTGGAGCCCGGTTCGTGATAGTAATCGATTTCGCTTAACAAAAAGTTTTATAATGTATGAAAAGCAAGATTCTTATGATGAATCTGGCTCGTTAATTAAAATTCATTATGATTCCAGTGAATTCGAAGAAAAAATTGTAGAGCTATTTCGTAAGAAAGTAACTATTCATTTCGAAAAGGAAAGTGGTAGAAATAGATACCAGGTTGTAAAAAACTCTAAATAGTCGTTCCATTCAATTAAGCTTTTACTGCACATTCTTACTTCTGGTAATGCTCGGGGACATACTGGATCAAGCTATTCTAAAAATCTGAGAAATTTAAATACGTTCCACGACTGATTTTATAGTTAGTATATTAGAATATAATTATTTTTAAATATATAGGAATTATTTTGATGAATAGTTTGGCCTGGACTTGTATTCTAAGTAAATGAGTTTCTATAAAACGAACTTTTAATTTGTAAGGTTTTTAAAATAACGATTACATGGAAATTTAATTTTTGCGTAGAATAGATTTTTAAATTTGTGGATGAGTTCTCGCTTAAAACTAAATTTTCGACAATTATTATATTCTCTCTACAAGCTATCTCAAAAATATCTTAGAATAATCAGGATCGGTATTTTAAGGAAAAATAAAGTTTTGAAATAAACTTCTAATTTTAGAGGTATCGATTTTATTTTAAGAATTATTTTTCACTTTTTAATTTTTCGATTTCTCGAATGAGTTCTTCTTTATTTACGTTTGGATCGGATTTTATTTTTTGAATAAGTTCATCCGCAGCAATTCGTTTATTGATTGCTTTTTTATCTACATTTCCTTTTAAAATTACCGGGTCTCCTACGGATACTTGAAGATTTTTCTTGCCGTCGATCGGTTCTAAAATTCCGGATTGTTGAAAAATTTCCACAATTTTGCAAGGAATTTGATCTTTCCCCACAAAGAAAATCATTCCGAGTTTGATAGTTTCCGTTTTTGAAAAGATAGAAACAACACCTTCTTTTGTTTTATAAAATACGGCTCCCGCAATTTCATTATCTATGATTACATTTTTTTGATTTACATTTGTAGTGATTCTTCCTTGAAATGAATCTCCTATTTTAGTAAATAAGATATTCGAAAAATTTAAAGTTCTTCCGTCGGGAGAAATTTCCCCTAATATACTACCACTCAAAGCAACGTTTCCAACTTCTCTTACTTTGGAAGCGACTCCCATCTCGTTCAGTTTCCAAAGTTTTGGATCCGATTCCCTGGTTCCTAAATGTGGTTGGTGAAATTCCTGATAAAGAGATTCTTGTAGTAGAATTTCATTTTCTCCGGTTACAACTCCACCGGTTCTGATCCTCCATTCTTCTCTATTTTCGCTTGCAATAAAGCTGAGTCTTACGATGGTTTTTCTTTCGAAATAAAGTTCTCCGTTTGATTTGGGAAAAATACTCAGTACTTCGATTTTCATTTTATCGTCTTGGGCCCATCTTTGTGTTTCGGAAGAAATATAAAAACCGGCTAAATTTGGATTTGGAGATATTGGTTTTCCTTTGAGATTTTTTCCGCAACCGATTAATACAATGGTATATAATAAAATAAGAATATATTTGATTTTTTTCATTACGCAAGTCTCTGGTGATAGAATTTATTTTGTTTTACTCAGAACATATAGCAAAGGATTCAATATTTTTTGCTGAAACAGTGTTTGCAATAAAAATTTACTATGTTTAATTTTATAGGGAGCAGTAATCATGTAATAAGAAAAAGTTTTTTTTGAGTTCGAATTTTTTTATTTTAAAGAATCATATCTAATTCTATGGATAAATTTTTTCTCGTATTGTTTTCAAATTTTTCATAAAAAAAATTTGTTTTGTATATTTTCTCTAAACTCAGAAAATAATTTAGTACTTTTTTTCTTCCTTTGTAATATTTTTCGTCCATATAGATGGAATATTCCATTCTTATGTTTTTATAATATTTTGAATATATATTCCAATCCTGTCCTAAAATAGATAAATCTGCATCTGTAAATAAATTCGTATCCGGGTCATTGCTTTGTAAATGTGCTTTAGTAGCCAAAATTTGTGATTTGCAATTAGAAATTTTTTTCTCAGGAAACGAAATTGAATGGAGTCTTTTTTCTGCGAGACTTGCACTTTTTTCCTCGTTGTCATTTTTAGATACGTCGTATATTACATTGTAAGAAGAATGAAGTCCTAATCTTGAATCATATCTCGAGTTTCTTGAATCATACAATATAATATTTCAATATGATTTAAGTTGTGATAGTATCTATGTGGTTCTCTGTAATGATCTTCAATTTCTTGCCATAAAGTTTTTATGATTTGTACATTTTCCGAGTATTGGGAAAGAATTTTTATGAATGTTTGTTTTAGATTCATTGTGTTTATATTCTTGATTATTGTTTTTAATGAATTTTTGTTTTTAGATAAGATTGTTAGAATGGTTTTATTTAAAGCTATATTAGGATGATCTAATTTTCTGTTTTACATTAATTTTTGTCTGATCATTTTTAGATAAAAATTCGAAAAGTTTTTTTTCAAAAAACTGTATAATTGCAAACGAAAAATTTTAGTGTCGTAGTTACCACAACTAAAGGAAGATCTTGAACTTTGCAGTAGTTCCCACAATTTAAAGGAAGATCTCGAACTTTGCAGTAGTTCCCACAATTTAAAGGAAGATCTCGAACTTTGCAGTAGTTCCCACAATTTAAAGGAAGATCTTGAACTTTGCAGTAGTTCCCACAATTAAAGGAAGATCTTGAACTTTGCAGTAGTTCCTACAATTAAAGGAGGATCTTGAACTTTGCAGTAGTTCCCACAATTTAAAAGGAAGATCTCAGACTTTGCAGTAGTTCCCACAATTTAAAAGGAAGATCTCGAACTTTGCAGTAGTTCCCACAATTAAAGGAAGATCTTGAACTTTGCAGTAGTTCCTACAATTAAAGGAGGATCTTGAACTTTGCAGTAGTTCCCACAATTTAAAAGGAAGATCTCAGACTTTGCAGTAGTTACCACAACTAAAGGAAGATCTTGAACTTTGCAGTAGTTTCCTCGTACAGAAAAATGGTAGGAACTATTACAATTTACAATCTTTCAAAAAGCCAGTTCTTAAGTTGACTGACAGAGATTCTTTCCTGGGACATGCTATCTCTTTCCCGAACCGTGACCGTATCATCCTTTAGAGTATCATAATCTACTGTAATACAAAAAGGAGTTCCGATTTCGTCTTGTCTACGGTAGCGTTTACCGATGGCTCCGCCGTCGTCGTATTCAATATTTCCGAGTTTAGAAAGATCCGCAAAAATTTCTCTGGATTTTTCAGGAAGCCCATCCTTTTTCATCAAAGGAAAAACGGCAGCTTTTACTGGAGCGATTTTAGGAGAAAAACGAAGAACCGTTCTAGTTTCTCCATCCGGAAGTTTTTCTTCTTCGTAAGCGTTGGTAACAGCTGCGAGGAAAAGTCTATTTGCACCTAACGCAGGTTCAACGACAAACGGAACGTATTTTTTGTTTTGAACCTGATCTTGGTATTTAAGATCCTCTCCAGAAAATTTTTGGTGTTGATTTAGATCGTAGTCGGTTCTAGAGGCAATCCCCCAAAGTTCACCCCAACCGAAATTATATTTAAATTCGATGTCAGAGGTTCCTTCGCTGTAAAAAGACAATTCTTCTTTTTCGTGTTCTCTGACTCTTAGATTTTCCTTTTTGATCCCTACTTGTTCTGTGAGCCAACTCATACAATAATTTACCCAGTGGGAAAACCATTCTTTCTGGGTTCCGGGTTCACAAAAGAATTCCATTTCCATCTGTTCAAATTCTCTGGTTCTAAATACAAACTGACGTGCCATGATTTCGTTACGAAATGACTTTCCGATTTGTGCGATTCCGAAAGGGATTTTTCTTCTCGTGGTAGAAACAACGTTTTTAAAATTTAAAAAGATACCTTGAGCCGTTTCCGGTCTTAGATAAATATCTAAAGAGTCTTCTGCGTTTGCTCCATGAGAAGTTTTGAACATAAGGTTGAAGTCTCTAGCTTCTGTGAATGTACCTCTTTGTCCACAACTAGGACAGGCAAAATTACTTTCTTTGATGACCTGATTCATCTTTTCAAGAGTAAGTCCAGTTGCGAACCCTTCTCCTTTTTGGTCTTCAAGGAACTTATCCGCGCGGATTCGGGTCTTACAGTTTTTACAATCGATCAAAGGATCATTAAAGTTAGAAACGTGACCGGACGCTTCCCAGACTTTTGGATTAAGAAGAATAGAGGAATCAAGACCAACCACGTCTTCTCGAAGATGTACAAAATATTTCCACCAGAGTTGTTTTAGATTTTGAAGAAGTTCAACTCCATAAGGACCGTAATCGAAGGTATTGGAAAGTCCTCCGTAAATTTCAGAACCTGGATAGACAAATCCTCTTCGTTTACAAACGGATACGATTTCCTTTAATGAAGAATCGAGACTTTCTTTTTTTTCCATGAGCCCAGGATTCTGTTCAGGACTTCGGAATAAAGTATTTTAATTCTGAACCGAGAAGGATTTCTTGTTTGCCTGTGCTCCTCGTTTAGGTCCAATGGTTGATAGAGATCCGAGTCTAAGGAGATCTTGTCTGAAAAAGAAATTAGTCATCTTCGGCGTCAATTTTTTGTCCTGGAGTTCCCCCTTTCTGGGACTGGGAATTTTTTTCCCTCTCGGTGTACTCTTTGCCTTTCCTAAAGGTAAAGAAGTTCGTTCTTCCGCCTTTGGGTCATTGCTCTTTCAAATTGTCTGTTGGGTAGTTCTTTATCCGTTGGAAGTTTCGGCGATTTTATTTCCTACCGTAGAGGCTTTTGTACGCGCCCTCGTTATGAATGTAAGAGAATGGCTGATCGCGTTCTACGTTGTTGTAGGATTTGGAATCTTAATCGCCCATTCTTATTTTCTCAAAAAACAAAGAGAACGATTGTCGAAACTTAGTATTCGCGTTTTTGCTCCGGAAGAGAAGATAGAAAGAATTCATTATAAAATTTTAGTACTTCTTGTAGCAGGGTATCTAACTTCTAAACTCGTTTTCCAAGATCCTTATCGATTGGAATACGGACAGATTGGAATTTTAGAAGATAGTTTTCTCTATTTCTTTTCGGTTTTAATTGCAGGGGATACTCTTTTAAGTAGAGGAAAACAATTCTTTTTATTTAGAAGACCTTGGAAACTTTTTGAAAAACAAACTCGGATCGCTCGTTATTCTGGCTTTCAAGGGAAATGGGGACTTCTAAAACAGAAAAATACAAAGTTGAGAGATTGGATTTTTCCGGGTTGGGGGCATATTTATATCGGAAATCTTTGGAAAGGTTTTTCGATTTTATTTTTATATCTTCTTCTTTTATTATTTTTTGCCACTTCTTTTTTCTCTTGGCTTGAACCTGCAGACGGAATCCGTTTTTTAATGTCGATGGGATTAAAACCCGGGATTCGAGATCAAACTTTTTTTAAAATCACTTCAAGCATAATTCCAATTTTAATTTTTATAGGGGGAATTGTAGGAGTTCACGTCGTTTCTAAGTTTTTACTCGGTAGAACTTTTCGTTTAGAATCAGACGACACAACTCCTAAAGACACATTTATTAGTAATTTATCATATAGTGTTTTACTACATCTGATACTGATGTCTTTAATTTTGATCATACCAGTAACTCTTCAGAGAAAGAGTAAACAAAAGGAATTGGAAAGACAAAGAACTCATTTTACTCCTGAAAATTTAGAATTCTATTTTATCGATCCCAATCTTCCGAATGAAGTGAACGGTCTAAACGGAGGGGTTGTATCTGGAACGGAAACGCCTACTCAAAAAGAGGGAGAAAAAATCCCCGAAGAGAAACCGGCGGAAGAAGGAAGGGTCAAGGGGGAAGTCAAACAGGTTCGAGGAAAAAAATTACCTGCTACTTATTCCAATTATATTTCTGCAAAGATGAGAGGTCCAGAGTCTTTTATGGAATATTGGAGAAGGGCTCCTCGAAATTATTCTTCTGTTGTGGCTTATACGGTGACCCCGGATGGAGAAGTAGTGGATGTGGATCTTGTGGAAGCTTCTGGTTATCCGGAACAAGATCAAATGACTTTGGAACTCATTGAAAGTCTTTCTCCTATGATGCCTCCACCTGGAACCAAAGGTTATGTTCGAGTTACGGAACTTTTTTGGAACGGAAGTATTGATCCGGATGCAATGCCAACCCCACTTCAAAAAGAACTGGTTACAATGTATGACGGGCGTTATATGGAGGAGTTATGAGTTTCGATGTTGCGTTACTCGGCTTTCTTTCCATTCTTCCTTGGGGATTTTTTTTGATTTTACTTTTTCCTGGAAAAAATACTCCACAAAGAATTTTGCTCATTCTATTTGCACTTTTTTTAGGTTATCTATCCACGGAGATTGTTTTAAAATTACACCCTATCTTTTGGCCGGACGTAAAAATTCCTAAAAAAAGCGGACATATACTTACCCAAACGGCGCATATCGCATTCATCCAAGCGGGAATGATGGAAGAATTTTGCAAAGGGATTTTGATCCTTTTATCAGGATTACTTTTTGCGTTTGATTGGAAGACATACCAGTTTAAAAAAGAAATAGTTTTGATCGGAGGATTTGTAGCCTTAGGATTTGCTGGAATTGAAAACGCGAATTATATTTTTTCCGCAAAAGAAGAGGATCGAATTTCCATGTTTGTGGGAAGGACGATACGGTCTTCGAATGCGCACTTTCTAATCAATTTATGTTTTGCTTTGGCGTTTGTAAAATCCAATTTAAAAGAAACCAGGGAAAGACCTCTAACGCTATTTTTGGCTTTTTTACTCGCTGTATCTCAACACGGGCTTTTCAACTTTTTTGTACTTCCTCAGTCTAGATTTGGGTCTTGGCTTTCTATGGCTCTTTTTGTTGGAATTTGGGTTTGGATCGTAAAAGACTTTCGAACTTTCATACTTGAAAATGAAAACTTAAATGACGCGCCAGTGGATGCGGAAATTCTGGACGAGACTTGAGATATAGAGAAATCATATTAAGTATTCCTAAAGAGATTGCGGAAGATTTTACCTCTTTTTTGGATGAAATAGGTGTTGCAGGATATTATGAAATCTTGTTTGACAGAGAAGTTCCACGCGCTCCTGACGAAGAAATCATTTCAGACGATACTAAGTTCCGAGTTTATCTCGCAGAAGAAGATAAAGAAAACGAAACTAAAGTTCTAATTTTTTTAAAAGCGAACGCTGGAGAATCTTTATTTTTCGAATCAAGATGGATTGAAACGAAAGAATACGAAGAGGCTTATAAAGAATTTTATAAACCTTTTATCGTAGGTTCTTATAGAGTGATTCCTACTTGGGAAAAAGATACTGCGTTAGGCACAACGCCGAAAGAAATTTTTCCGTTACTTGTCAATCCTGGACTTGCATTTGGAACTGGACATCACGAGACTACACGTCTTGTTTTGGGAAGAATGGGGGATTTAAATCTTTCCGGTAAAAAGGTCGCTGATGTGGGAACTGGTTCTGGAATTTTAAGTCTTGCCGCGGCAAAGTCTGGAGCATCCTTAATTTTAGCGGTAGACGTGGACCCGAACAGCGTGAGATCTGCCTCTTTTAACCGGGACGAAAACGAGATTTCTTCGGAAGTTTTGGTTGTGGAAGAGGGTGGTTTCGATCATAAAAAAATTCAAGAACAAACTTGGGATTTATTGATCGCCAATATCACGTTTGCAGTATTAAAATCGAATATTCAAAAAATTGCATCTATTAAAACAGATCATTTTCTATTTAGCGGAGTAATTACCGAACGAAAGGAAGAATTTTTGGAACTTCTAAAAAATACGGTGAGAGGGGAATGTGTATTTTTTAAAGAAGATACAGGCTGGGAATTGATTGAATGGAAAAGAAAAGGATAAATCGATGAGACACTATGACGTATTTGGAGTTGGAAACGCACTCGTGGACATTTTAGTCCCGACTGAGGACGTATTTATCAAACGTTTGGGATTTGAAAAAGGAATTATGACCTTGGTAGAATCTGAAAAACAAGCCGGGGTTCTAACCGTTCTGGAAGGAAGTAAAAAGGAACTTCGTTCCGGAGGAAGTGCGGCGAATACTATGATTGCTCTTGCAAATTCCGGAGGAACCGGAACTTATACCGGCAAAGTTTCTAAGGACACTTACGGAGAATTTTATAAAAAGGATATGGAAAAAGCTGGGATTTTTTTCGAGGTGACTCCCGAAGATCAGGGTCATACAGGAACTTGTGTTGTATTGACTACACCAGATGCAGAAAGAACGATGCTTACTCATTTGGGGATTTCAATTACATTACAAAAATCAGATATAGATTTAGAAAAATTAAAATCTTCTAGTATTTCTTATATTGAAGGTTATCTTTGGGATGGTCAAGGAACAAAAGAGGCTTCTCTTTTAACAATGGAAGAATCCAAAAAAAATGGCGTAAAAGTAGCTTATACTTATAGCGACCCGTTTTGTGTAAATCGTTCCAGAGAAGATTTTGTTCGTTTAACAAAAGAATATTTTGACATCGTGTTTTGTAACGCGGAAGAGGCAAAGGCACTTTCTCAAAGAGAAGATAAGTTGGAAGCTCTTAAGTTTATTTCTGGTCTTACTAGTCTTGTATTTATGACAGATTCCGCAAACGGAGCTTACTTTGCAGAGAATGGAAAAATTTCTCACGTAGACGGTTTTCCGGTCAAGCCGATCGATACGACAGGCGCGGGAGATTGTTTTGCGGCGGGAGTTCTTTACGGATTGACTCATGGTTTTAATCTGGAGAAGTCCACTCGTTGGGGAAACTACGTCGCCTCTAGGATTGTCCAGGAAATTGGTCCTAGGTTAGGAATTAAACTAATGGGGCGTCAGGACGAAATTTTAAAGTAACCTTTTAGTTTGACGTTTTTCTAATGTAATGGAGTCCGGCGTTGCCGGACTGCGGCTTTCAGCTATAGTCAAGTTATTAGAGTTTCTATAGTGGATATTACCAAAACTGCTTCAATTATCCATTTTAATACAACGGAAGCAGATAACGAATTACTCTTTCAACAACTCTATTCTGTATTTTACATTTGTACATTAGATTTTTGTAATTCTACTAACTTGATTCTAAAACACAACTTACTACTTGGACGTATGAAAATAGTATGACTCTTAAATCTGTTTCAAAATTTTAAATGTGAAATCTTACACAAAAAAGCCAACAACTTCAAGTTAGATATAATTTTTTGAGGATTTTTGCGTTTTTGTAAAATCGCTAATTCATTTTTTATTATTATTTTCATACGTCCGAGTAGTAACACTGTGATCCTTATCGAGCAGTGTTATTGAATTCGAGACGTTCTACTGAGTGTAGGAATTCCATCTAAATTTTGAAATCTGCCAAAGCTTATAAAGTGCAAAGAAACATATTCTGTGGGAACTCTCGTATTTTCTTAGACATTTGTCTTATCTTTATATTTTTTTTAAGAAAAGATAAACTCTTAGTTTGATAAGAATCGGTAAGGGTGATAACTTTTGGGGATTGTTTCTGAACTCAGTTTTTATCAAATATAAAAAAATAATTATGTTCTTATGTATCTTGATTGTGTTTTAAGGTTTAATTGGTTTATCGAAGAAAATCCAACGTCTGGATTTAATGACAGGGATACCCTGCTTCCACTTTTACCAATCGTTCGTTTCGAAAGCTAAAGTAAAAACCGCAGTCAGGACGTGCTGACTCCGGACAATTGGGGATTACAGAAACGTTATATACTATATTCTTTTTTTTCGAAGAACTACTTTTTGTACATTCGAGCGAATTATTTCGATTGCATTTTTTGGTAAACTCTGAAATGGTCATTCCTTTTGGAAAATCTTCTCTAAGTTTGAGTAAATTAGAATATTCGCAAGACTCAGTAATGTGATAATCATTTTTCATCTCCATGCCAGCATAATGATCATACCAAATTAGGTTTGTGAGTATAAAACCGGAAAATAAAAAGATGTAGAGAGTGGATTTTTTCATTTAGACTTGTTCTTAAAAACTTGGGTTTAGTGAAATGATTTTTGTTTTCTGAAACTAAAGTTAGTTCTATGCAAAAAATAACTTGTGGGAACTCATATCTGAACTGGATTACAAAAAGATGAGAATTTGAAAATTTGTAAAGGAATAAAATCTGCGGGAACTACTGTAAATAACGTGAGTCCGGTATAGTTAATGCGAAAGCAGCATTGAGGTTTGAAAATTCCGAAGGAATTGGAGTGAAAAGAACTCAATGAAACGTTTTTTATGAAATCGTTTTGAAACTCAGTAAAACGCTCTCTACGGATTGCGTTAACTCAGCGTCTCGCTTCTATTGGCGCTCGACAGGTCGCGAGCCATTATAACTTTAAAATATGCGACGTTCTAGGAAGTTGTGCATTGATTTTCTTCACGAATTCACGTTAAATATGAAAATGGTCGTTGAAGCCCCTTAGTTAATCTGAGATATGCAATTTTTCAAAAATTCTATTTTATTTTTTAAAGTGTTTTTGCAAAAGTGAAATTACTTGCAAAAAGTATAATTTTTTAATAAAGAAAAATCTCCCGAGTTTTCACTTAAACGCAGAAGGGCTTTTGGGGTATCACAGAGGTTTCGATAGGTTTATTTTCAGATTCGAACTTGTAGAGGTTTTCTATAATTGTGATGAGTTCTCAGAACACTGTTCTCTTTACGGATTTGAAAAAATTATCTTGCTTCTATCTCTATCTTTTCGTCTTTTTCTTCTTCCGTTAAGATAGGGCTGTCTAATTTATCTAAAAGATTTTGAAGTAGAAAAAAATACGGATTTACTTTGGAGGCGATTTCTTTTCCGTAAAGTTGTGTATATGTGTTAACCAGAGATTGATTTTCTTCTATATTTTTAGAATAAGAATTTTCAGCTAAGGCCTCCCATAAAACTTCTCCTTTTGAACATTTTAACACTTTGCCGAGCGCACTAAGTTCAACTTTATCAGAGGTTTCTTTTTCACGGATTTTTAATTGAAAAATCGCCTGAACTTTTTTATCGGAACTACCACAGATTCCATTTCCAGAACGAAACGGATATATGATAAATTCCTTATGATGAGAAAGATAATTTTCCGTAATTTTTGCGGCTAACTGTTTTTCCGAATTGCCCGCCTCGCTTTCCAAAGGAACGGATACTACTATACGTTTGAACGTGTTTAGATCTTTTTCCCAGGTTGGGCCTGCCTTTACGTATTTGATTGTACAATTTGTAATTGTAAAAATGAGGGAAAAAAATAGTACAGAATATCTTAACATTCTAATATAATCCTTATTTCTTTTTGGGAATGGTTTTTTTGGGGACTGTCGTTTTTTTCTTAACGGATTTCTTTTTTTGGGTAACCGTTTTAGAATTTTTAATTGTTTCCGTTTTTAGGTCTTCGACCTCTTTCGTTTTAGGCGCGAAAGATAAATTACCAGAAGAATTTGATTCTTCTTCATTAAAACCGATAGGTTTAGATTCTTTTTCCTCTTCTTTTCTAGAACGATATACGATTTCAAGAACCGCTGGAACTAAAGTAAGTGCTATGATCAGAGAAGAACCGATTCCAATACTTGCTACGATCCCAATCGATTTGAGTCCTTTTTGATCTGCGATTAAAAGAGAACTCCAGCCTACAAGGGTGGTTAACGTAGATGCAATGATTGCAGGACCGACCATTGCCATGGCACGAATTACGTCGTGGTCTTCTCTAAATCTGTAGTAGATATAAATTCCATTCTGGATTCCGTAACCTATAATTACAGGAAATACTAATACGTTCATAAAGTTCAGTTGGATTCTAAACGCAGCCATAATTCCTAAAGTGACAAAAATTCCAAGAACCAGAGGAATCAAAGAAATTAAAGCGGGAACAATTCCTCTGAAGAACAGAATCAACACGATAACTACAAGAACTAAGGTGCTAAGAAATGCAACCACACCTTCTCTTTGAACAATTTTGATTAGATTTGCAAAAAGAATTAAACTTCCTGCAGTATTAGAAATATATTTATGAGATCTTGCCTGTTCTAAACTAGAAAAAGGTCTGGTTTTTAAAATAAAAGAAATTGTACCATCTAAAAGCCCCAGATTTTTAAATTGAGAAGCAGAATGTGTATTTAAAGTATTTACGATCAAACGTTCCTCATTTTGAGTCCATTTGTCTCG
Organism: Leptospira noguchii serovar Panama str. CZ214; assembly: GCF_000306255.2. GTDB lineage: Bacteria > Spirochaetota > Leptospiria > Leptospirales > Leptospiraceae > Leptospira > Leptospira noguchii. Next base: position 133,726 of record NZ_AKWY02000021.1, on the reverse strand, counting down.
GATAGGATTTACGGTTATATGTCCATTTGAATCGTAGAGTAGAGTATTCAGTACTCTTCTGGATAGTTTAGGATAATGTAATTCTCCTACTGCGTCAAAAAATTTGAGAAGTTTTTGTCCGTGCCAAAGAGCTACTTTAGGATAAATGAATACAAGATGTCCTTTTTCCTTAGATCCTTTTACTTCCGTAAACTGAGAACTAAAATAAATTGGAACTTCGGAAAGGGAATATTCTTTTACGTTTAGATATTTTTTTACTACTGGAAGATATTTTCTTTGTTCCGGTTTTAGAAAACTGGCTTTGACAGGTTTCATATCCGACTGTAGTTGTTTTAAAATTTTTAGATTTGCCCTTTGTTGTCCTTTGGGAGGTACAAAGTTCCAAAGAGAAACCACTTGATCTACGGAGCCCGCAATTTCGTCGGGAACGGGGGTCATATAATCGAAAACAGCTTCTGATTCTTCTAAAGTATCTACTACGATTACTTGTGGATCTGAACTAATATCAAATCTATCTCCAATCTCATCATATAGATTGACCGAATCCAAATTATCTACCATTAGATCTCGCCCGTTGTAATTGAACTGAATTCCAGGACTAAAGTTGAAAAATGAAATCATCAAAACGATTACAATGACGACTAACGTTAGTAACCCTGGTTTTTTGTAAAAACGGTATAGAAAAGGAGAAGTGGATTGTTCCTTTACCGAAAGAAGAAACTTGCTTTTTATAGAAGGGAATAAACGAAAAAGAAGAGTAATTTGAAGAGCTGTCACTCCGTACATCGAAATTGCTATGATCAAAATTCCGTATGTAGCGATGATTCCAAATTCGCTAAAACCTCTAAACTCCGAAAACGCAAGTACTACAAATGCGGAAGTAGTCGTCAGAGCAGAGATAAAGGATGCGATTCCAGTGTGATAGATCGTGTCTTTGATAGAACGAAGAGTGTTTTGTTCTCTGGTAAATTCTTCTCGGAAACGATATAAAAACTGAATTCCGTAGTCGATTCCGAGACCCATCAAAATGGAAGCGATGATACTGGTTACAGAGTTGAGTTGACCGATTACGATCGTGGTGAGCCCAAAAGAGAATAAAATTCCAGAAAGAAGAGAGATGAGAAGAATTAGAATAAAAAGTGGATTTCTAAAAAAGAAAAGTAAAAGTAATGCGATACCGATAAAGGAAGTGATCGCGATTGGCTTTAAAGCCGCCATCAAAGTTTCGTAGTCGTCTAAATGAAGTCTATATGTTCCGGTATAACCGACTTGAATTCCATTTTTGTCTAGGTTAAGATTGGCTACGATTTCTTTAATTTTTTTGTCTAATTCTATATTAAACTCTATGTTGGTAAAAGAACCGGCGGGTTTGATCAAAAAGATTAACATCCCCTTATCTGGAGAAATATTATATTCGTCGAATATATCTCTTTTTGCAAGCTTTTGATACTTAGAAAGAATATCGTTAAAATCCGGATTGTATTCTTCGTTTGAAAGTTTGATAAAAAATGGATTGGCCCTTTCTACTTCTTCGTCGATTTTTCTTTTGACTCTTTTTCTGACTTCGACTAAGTCTTCGGTTTTTAGAAATAGAGGAAGTCTATCCTGTAAAAAAGATACGTTGTAACGATAAGAAATGTATTGAACAAATTTTTTCTCTTTTAAAAGTCTTTCGTTTAAAATATCCGAAGCCTTTTTAATTGCATTTTCTCTTTCTTTGTAATAAGAAACGTTTTGTTGTTTTACCTTTTCAGCTGCTTTCAGTTCTTTTTCGGCGATCTCAGGTTGTCCTTTTTTTCTTGCGGCAAAGGCTTTGACTAGATGATCCGTCATTCCTTTTTCGTCTTTAAATTTGATACTTAGGATGTAGAAACCGTTTCCTCCGATCATCTCGATTACTTTTTGAGTTTTGACTACAGAAGGATTATCTTTTGGAAGAAGATCTAAATTGTTACTGTTTACTGTAAGTTTAGAAGCTTGCCAAAAAGAAAGAAGAAGTAAAACGGCAAGTATGCTACAAGAACGAATCGGATTGAGTAAAATTGAATCTGTGATTCTGGAAAGGAATTGTTTCATTTCGGTTTAATTTTTTGCTTCTTTTTTGATCAGAGCGATGGTTTGTTTGATTCCGTTCTTTTTGATAGAAGGATCTATAGATTTGACTCGATTTGTTTCAGAAGCGTATTTGCCTTCGTTTAAGAAGTCAGTTACATACCAGTTTCCTTCTATCTTCATTAGTATCCAAGAAAATGTAATTCTTTCCGAACCGTTCCAAATGATAGAAGAAGCAAGAGTTGCGTTATCTCCTTTTAAAACTGGTTTTTCGTAATTGATGTCTATTTTATCAAAGTATTTATGAGCGATTGGAAAACTTCTGTGAATGATAAATTCGCTAATCGCTTCTTCAAATTCTTTGCGGTCTGAGTCTCCGATTTTGCCTGAAGATTTTAAGAGTTGATTGCTAAACTGTTTAACGTGTATGAGGACAATCGCCTTATCGTTTTTTTTATAACGAATAAAACCAATGAGCTTTTTAACAGCAGAAACGATTTGTTCTTCATCGGAAGGAATTGTTTCGTTTGTTGCAGGAATGTTTCCCGTTTCGGTCGAAGTAGAATTATCCGTCGAAGTTTGCGCAATTAAGGAGGGGAATAGTAAGGATAAAACGAAAAGAACAAAGATTATTTTTTTCACAAATTGTACCTTTATAGATTGAAGTTTATGTCTTAAGGAATTCATACAATCTTTCGGATCAGTAAGAGGAAGTCAACGGAATAAAATCTCTCAAAACAAAAGAGCGGCTTTTCTTTTAGAGCAATAAGATCCATCTATTTCAGTTTAAGTTAGGAGTCATCTTTGTAAATCTTTCTATAAGAGTAGAATCAAATTCTATGATAGTATCGTTTTTTGCTTATTTGTTTTTGGAATTTTTATAAAATGAATCTTGAATTTGATTTTATACGGAGGTTGTAGTTTTGATTTTATAAAGTTGATCTTTTTGAAAAATGGAATGAGCAGTTTTATTTTAGGACATATTTCGAATCGTAACGACAAATTGAAGTTATACGAAAATATATGTTACTTTTTTGTATGATAAATAATGTGAATGCCAATACGAAAGAGATTATTCTGTTGTGCCTCATTGAAACACTCGTAGGAGTGAAATGTTAAGTTTTTGTTCGCGGTCAACTTTGTTAAGTCATTGTATGGCGGCCGTTTAGATTTATTTATAGATCGGCGTGAAACTTAGAAAATGTCTTTCTGACTCAGTGTGTTGCGGGCCTGCTGTCTGAATTCAACTCGGCACATTTGTCTCAACGTAGGATTGTGATTCAGAAAATACATTGGGTTTTTTATTCGCCAAAACTTTTGACACAGAACTGACGTTAATTATTATTTTCCTTACAAAAATAGATGCTGTAAAAGACACATGAAAGTAATGCTATGAGTTTGTTTGATAAGAATTTCCTCTAAAAAGTATTAATTTATTATATTAAAATATATTACTATTTTTAATTATTTATATAAATTATTGAGAGCTTCTGTGGAAAAGAAATTCAGTTTGGTTGATTTCTGTGAAATTGATCGCCGTTGATTTTTGCTGCAAAACGCTATTTTAATATAAAATATTGGATGCTCATTTATTTAAACCTAAATAGTGCGGCTAAAAGTGGTGTTTTGTGTAAAGGTCTGGTTTTATTGGTTTCTGTAAAGTTGAGCGCTTTGAATTTTATCTCAAAACAAAATGCCCGTTGTATATAACTTTCAATAAGATGATTCTTTTTGGGTTTGATTGAGAAATTTAGATTTGAACTGAATTGGTTTTGAAGATTTCTGCAAAATTCAGAAAGGACAATCGTCTGGTCAAATTTATTCATATAATCTTTGTTTTGCGATTTCTATCAAATTAATAGCTATAATTTATAAATACTTACTTTTGGTATGATCTACTTGGGTAATTGATTTACTTATATAATAGATTACTAAAGTTCTAATGTATGTATATGATAATTTGTGTAGAATTAATTTTTTATTTGATGTCTTGTTAGTTGTACATAACGTGTCTATAGTTTTATTAGAATATTCTAAATAGTATAAAATTGATTATTTAGAATCAAAAGAACGATAAAAATAAAAATGACGTTGTATGTTCCCTTATTCAATTAAGAGACCTAGCTGCTACTATAAACTATAGAATAGAGTGATGGAGTTTTATTTCTAAAGGGAGGCTCGTATCAAAATTTATTCTATAGAGATTGGTAGTGACACGTGCAGAATAACTAGTTCGGACAGAATTCGTTAGGATGTCGTGTTTGTCCTATGTGTTTATGGTTGCATACAACGTCTTAATTTTTCAAAAGAATGGAGAGTATAAAATGAGTCGTTGTATCGCCCTAAGGGTATTTTTGTTAGCCTTGATTGGAATCGGTTTTGAGTATGGAATCAATCATACATCAGTAGATGCCTCATCAAAGAGTGGTTACTCGATAGCTCAAAAACCTACAGATCAACCAAAAGATAAACCGATCAAAATTGTTGTAAGTAATAAGGGAAAGTATTGTTATTCTCCTATTTTTACCAAAGGTGAAGGTTACGTTTGGATTGATAACTGTAAGGATAACACTGCTAAAGCAAGATACGATGTGTTTCAAAGAATTTCTTATTATATCAATGACACTTGGTTATGTATTACTGCTCCAGAAACAGTTATTCGTGCAGAGGAAAACTGGGACTATGTGAATCTCAGACCTTGTACAATCAATGATCCTCTACAAAGATGGATCGTAAAAGACAATTCCTTTTGGACTGCAGATGGGCGTTACCGATTAAAAGATACAAATTGGTATGGTTATATTTCTAGAAACTCTGGAGATAAATATGATCATACATTAGATTCTTCGATGGATGATTGGGTTAAAACAGTAGCCACTCCTGGAAACATCAGTATCAAAACTTCCATTGCTTGGGATTTACAAACTACTCAAGGAAATGAACGCTACTTCGTTCGTTGGGGAGGTTCGGATAAAAATACTACGCCTCTCTACTACAATCCTGAAAGTGGGCATATTGCACAGTATTATCCTTCAAGTGGTTCTCTCTATTGTATGTATTCTAAGATGGATGATAATGATCAATGGGACTGGGTGAAGTGGGCATCCTGTAGTGATGCACCTATTAAAAAAGATAATCCAGCTTTTTGGAATATATTTTTTGAAACCGACAAAGAAGGGACGATCACAGACTACAAAGGCAATGTGCTCAGAGTTACCAGATACGGACCCAATTGGGGAGTTGTATATACAGTCCAACCTTCTTATTTAGAAAAGGACACTACCAACAGTCCCACTTCTTTGTTTGTTCTTGATAAAAGCTTATTAGATTGGACACGTTATACGGCTTCTAATCTTGGTAAGACAGATCAGTATTGTCCAGCTGGTAAGAACGAAAGTTTTGGACATAAAAGAGTCAAAAGGACCTTGACCTTACCTTCTGACTTTCAATTAACGATGCAGTGGATTCAAAGGTTTTATGATATTGCTAGATCGAGTATATCTCGTACGATTCCGAGTCGTGGGATATGTGGTGTTTGTATGCTTCATAGTTACCAAATGATAGCAGAGTTACTTCAATATCATTCTAGAGAACCTCTTACGAGTGGAGGATATTTCTTCGATACGGCCCCAAATAGGAATCCTTTTATCTCGTTTGGTCAACGTTATCCGGAATTGAGCAGGTTGCTAACAAGTGTGCCCAGTTATGCTAGCAGGCTCGGATTCGGATCTACTCTGGTCATGTTACCTCAGTATGAATGGACGTCTTCTGACACAATCACTACTCGGTCTGGTAGATTATTGCATGCTAGATCTCTCATCAACTCTCCTCCCGGAAGCATTTGGTTGGGATTATTAAGAGGACGAAGTGCTGACGGGTCTACTTGGGGGCATGCCGTTCCCATTCTGAGAACTTCTCAGGGAATAGTGATAATTACAACGAATTCGCCTACGATCTCGTTTAATGACTACGTTCAATCTTTAAGACCTACTATGGATCCGAACGAGGTAATAAATAGGTTAGAGGCGGGAGATGAAATGACGGAACTTATAACCATACAGCCTGTAAGGCTTTACGATGTTCCTTTTAGCCTCACGGTTTCTAGTAGAGATTGTACTGGAGATGGGGACGGCAGAAGGGGTTCAGGCAGATATCCAACCAGTTCATTGATAAATCAGTGTAAGGGAGGCAGATGTATTTTGCAGTAAGCCATTGAAGAAAGAAGAACAAACTTTCTGGATGCCTTAACAAAAAGAGCTGTTGACGTAGATAACAATTTTATAAATAGAAATCTGCGTCAACGCTACAAGTAAACTTTTATAAATAGAGTTGTTGAAGAGTTCAGAATGACAAAATTGCTTCCATCGACCGTTTGTATAAAACAAAAATGGATGGAGAATTCATTTTTTAACAACTCTATTTAATTATTTAAACAACTATTATATTCAAAAAGTATAAATACAAGTTAGTATTCAGATTTGAGGAGGATTTGAAACAATAGATCTGTTTGTTCTTGTCTGAGTTTTTCTGAAGTAAAGCTGGATTTGGAAAGTTATAAACCTAATAATTGATGTGGTAGTGTGGTTTTAAAAAATATGTCTGTTTATTTTTTATTCTGAAAAGTTACTCGAATCAATTGATCGTGGCGATTATTGAATCAAATTTCTGTTTTGCGATCTCTATCAAATTAATAACTCTAATTTATAGAGACTTACTTTTGGTATTTTTTTGTTTAATCTTTCTACTTGAGTAATTGATTTGGATATATAATAGATTACTAAAGTTCTAATGTATGTATATGATAATTTGTGCCTTATTGAATTTTTATTTGATGTATAATTAGATGTGTATAACGTGTATATATTAAATAATTTTTATTAGAATATTCTAAATAATAGAGAATTTCTTATTAAGAATCTAAAAGAACGATAAAAAATAAAAGTGACGTTGCATGTTCCCTTATTCAATTAAGAGACCTGGCTGCTACTTAAACTATAGAATAGAATGATGGAGTTTTATTTCTAAAGGGAGGCTCGTATCAAAATTTATTCTATAAGATTGGTAGTGAACACGTGCAGAATAACTAGTTCGGACAGAGTTCGTTAGGATGTCGTGTTTGTCCTATGTGTTTATGTTGCATACAACGTCTTAATTTTTCAAAAGGATGGAGGTAAAAAATGGGTCGTTGGATCGCCCTAAAGGTAGTTTTGTTAGTTTTGATTGGAATTGGTTTTGAGTATGGGATCAATCATACATCAGTAGATGCCTCATCAAAGAGTGCTTACTCGATAGCTCAAAAGCCTACCGATCAGCCAAAAGATAAACCTATCAGTATCATTGGGTATGGTGAAGAAAAATATTGTTATTCTCCTGTTTTTACCAAAGGTGAAGGTTACGTTTGGATTGACAAGTGTGGAGATAAGACTGCTAAAGCAAGATACGATGTGTTTCAAAGAATTTCTTATTATATTAATAAAACGTGGTTATGTGTTACCGCTCCAGAGGCAGTAATTAAAGGAAATGCAAAATGGGATTATGTAAATCTTAGGCCTTGTGCTATCAATGATCCTTTGCAGAGATGGATCGTAAAAGATAAAGCTTTTTGGACTGCTGATGGAAAATATCGTTTGAAAAATGTGAATTGGTACGCCTATATCACAAAAAAATCCGAGGACAAGTTTGACCATACCTTAGACTCTTCTATGGATGATTGGATTAAAACAGTAGCTACTCCTGGAAACATCAGTATCAAAACTTCCATCGCTTGGAATTCAGGTTGGGGAAATGGAATTTGGAATATAGATATGGCGCCTAGTACCTACTATATTCATTCCAAAGGTTCAAGTAAAAATATTACATCTCTTTACTACAATCCTGAAAGCGGACATATTGCACAGTATGATCCTTCAAGTGGCTTTCTTAGTTGTATGTATTCTAAGATGACAGATAAATATGATTGGAATTGGGTTTACTGGGGATCATGTAGTGACGCGGCTATCAAAAAAGAGAATCCAGCTTATTGGAATGTGTATTTTGTAGCGAATGCAGGAGGGATGATTACAGATTATAAAGGAAATGCTTTAAGGGTTACTAAGGAAGGATCTAATTGGGGAATTGCCTATACAGCTAAACCTTCTTATTTAGAAAAGGATACTACTCATAGTCCTACTTCTTTGTTTAAAGTCGATGTAGATTTACTGAATTGGATACGTTACACAACTAGTAATCTTGGAAAAACAGACCAGTATTGTCCAGCTGGTAAAAAAGAAAGCCGTATCTATAAAAGAATAAAAAGGGAATTACCATCCGATTTCCGACTAAGTGTTGCTTGGATTCAAAGACTTTATGATATAGCTAGATCGGCTACATTTCAATCTGTGAATCCTAGTGCAGCTCCGCAGAGGCATGGGGCATGTGGTGTTTGTATGCTTCATAGTTTCCAAATGATAGCAGAGCTACTGGAATATCATTCTAGAGAACCTCTTACGAGTGGAGGATATTTTTTCGATACGGCCTCTAATAGAGATCCTTTTATTTCGTTTAGTCAACGTTATCCGGAATTGGACAGATTATTGACAAATGTACCTTTAGATTATGCTAATAGAGGTAGGGTGCTTGCATTCGCATCTACTATGATCATGTTGCCTCAGTATGAATGGACGTCTTCATCTCCAATCACTACTCGGTCTGATATGTTATCTCATATTAGATCACTTATCAATTCTCCTCCTGGAAGTATTTGGCTGGGATTAATGAGAAGACGACGTGCAGACGGATCTACTTCGGGGCATGCCGTTCCCATTCTGAGAACCTCACAGGGAATAGTGGTTATTCCAACGAATTCTCCTACGATCTCGTTTAATGATTACATTCAATCTTTAAGACCTACTATGGATCCGAACGAGGTAATGAATCGATTAGAAAATGGAAGGACTCTGACAATACTTACGACTATACAGCCGGTAGGACTTTACGATGTTCCTTTTAGTCTCACGGTTTCTAGTAGAGATTGCTCTGGAGATGGGGAGGACAGAAGGGGTTCAGGCAGATATCCGACTAGTTCATTGATAAATCAATGTTCTGGAGGCAGATGTATTTTGCAGTAAGCCATTGAAGAAAGAAGAACAAACTTTCTGGATGCCTTAACAAAAAGAGCTGTTGACGTAGATAACAATTTTATAAATAGAAATCTGCGTCAACGCTACAAGTAAACTTTTATAAATAGAGTTGTTGAAAAGTTCAGAATAACAAAATTGCTTCCATCGACCGTTTGTATAAAACAAAAATGGATGGAGAATTCATTTTTTAATAACTCTAATATAAAAAGCCGACCTCTATAAAATCAAAAGACAAATATTATAAAAATAAAATATACCTAAAATTGTCGTTTGGAGGATGATTCTATGAATGAAAAGATTTATAGAAATAATAACCGTATTTTCTGCAGTAGCCGCAATAGGTTTCCAATCTAGATTAAAGTTGTTGGATGAATTCATATTAACAAACAATTTTATCCATTTGTTTTAATGAAAAAAACAAAAGAAAATTAATTTTTTAACAACTCTATTCAATTATCTAAACAACTATTATATTCAAAAAGTATAAATACAAGTTAGTATTCAGATTTGAGGAGGATTTAAAACAATAGATCTGTTTGTTCTTGTCTGAGTTTTTCTGAAGTAAAGCTGGATTTGGAAAGTTATAAACCTAATAATTGATGTGGTAGTGTGGTTTTAAAAAATATGTCTGTTTCTTTTTTATTCTGAAAAGTTACTCGAATCAATTGATCGTGTGGATTGTTGACTTCAATCATGGTTATTATTTACTTTAACGTGAATTAACGCGAAGAGGATCGATATATTATGTTTCGACTGTAGGAACAATATGCAATCAATAGAATATTTCTATTTACGATATTACTTCAGGTGCTTTGCAGATTAAGTTGAGAGGTCGGTCACGACTACTCGTGACAGCTGATTCGCCCAAATTTTCCTTAAGTTGAACTTGCATTACTTTAGATTTTTATTGAATCCATTGGATTTTACAGAATTTGAAAACCTAATTGTATTTTATCACATCTGGCTTGAGTTCAATCCAAAACAATTTATTTGGTGTTAGTATTCGATTTACGATTACATTTTAAAAAAACTATCTATTGTTTTGTAACAAATCTAGGTAGTTTTTAAAAAGTTTTAAATTCAAATTTATTAAATAATAGAATCCTGATTGACTGTCGTTGCCGTTTAGGTAATTTTACCGGAATCTATTTTCCAAAGTAGAAATTGCAAGGATAAAACTTTTTAATAAAAAGATCTCAAAAATGAGTTAAAATGAAACATTACTCGGAACTATAATAATAGAGTTCCCCAATATTTTATATTGAAATGGGGTTTTACGATTAAAATTCCCGGTACTCAGTTATAGGAATTGATAGGTCAAAAAACTTTTTTAAGATTGTTTATAAAAAAAATTAAACTTTGTACAAACTTTCAATGGAACTATAGAATAGAAGGTACAAAAATTTGCGTTGTGAGTGGAAGATTCGTCTCAAAATTTATAACGTTCTATTGTTATGGTTTCAGAAAAATGAATGTTCTATTGAAAGTTGAATTTGGAAAAGTAATCGAATTTGAGGGAGATATGTATGAAAATTTTTCATAAATTGTTTTCTGTGGGAATTTTTACAGTTGTATTGATGAACTTTTTGTTTATCGGAGCTTGTAAGAAAAAAGAGAATGACGACGATCAGAATAACGCGATTCTACTTTGGTTAGCAACTAGGCCTTATGTAGAACAAAGTAAGACTGGTTTTTTTATTATCGTTCCGAAAGGCATTGCCGAGTGAGGATTCAATGAAAAGATTACTTTTTATTTTTGCGTTAGTCGCCTTTTTAGGATTGGGACTTAGTTTTCGTTCGGACAGAGTTCCTTTTTTTGTGAGAAAAGATTCTCCTAAACCGTTTCCTGTAAGTTTAGAGTTATTACAACCTTTGAAAGCGAATGCAGATAGTTGGGGATTTGTACGTCAGTCCGCAACTTGGGCCAGGGGAAATTCTCTTTTTATGGATGAATTGATTGCTGGGATTCGAAAAACTTTTCCTGCGGGAAGTACCGCGAATATCACTTTAGCGAATCAGAATTTTAACGGGCAGTCTTATACTCTACGTTTAAAATTGAATTCGGGAGATGTATCATATCAACCGAGTACTTTGGGAAGTGCTGCTTCTTATACGAACTTTTTCGAACTTCGTTCTTCTTCCGATAATCAACCGGCTCTTCAACTTTTTTTCGATGACGATCCTAGAAACTCATCCGGAGATGGGGCCGTGCTTGTATATCAATTGAGTAGACTCGATCCGACTCAATGGGTGGGGGCGACTGCAATTATAGAAAGTTATGTGGTTCAACCGGTGATCACTGGATTTTCAAATCAGGGTTTGATTCAAACCTATTCTTGGAAAGGGTCTTTGGGTGCAGATGCGCTTGGACAAGATGCGGACACGGGTAGGGTAATTTTGGAAGAGATGGATAATCGAACCGTGTTTTGTTTTAAATCTGTTGTGAGTTTTCATGGAACCACCGATCTAGTTCCGATCAATGCGGGAACGCAGTCGCTTGGTTATGGGCATAATCAAGGGCTTTGTCCGGGAGCGGGAAGAGAATATTATAAACTTGCTTATAGTCAAAAATTGGATGGAAGTTTGAACGTGACTGCTAAAGCGGGGTTGGAACAAACCACAATAACTTCCGGGCAGGCGATTACTTGTAATTCGACCGTAAATCAATTTGTGAATTTTGCTCCTGCTTATGGTTTATTTAACTTTAACGGATTTGTTTCGGAAGGAGTTGCGGCGAATGCAATTCCTTCGGACTTCATTCAAGCGACACGAGTGGATGGGTTGTATGATCGAGTTGGAACCGTAGGTAAATCTAGTGCGACTACAAGTCCAGCTGCTTCTAACTGGGATACTTTAACAAAAGCTTATATAGATTCAATTACGATTAGTTTCGCAAACGTTCCTTAGAATTAAGAAAATCAGACCCAGTCCGGGCGGCCCCGGACTGGGCTTTTCAGTTCTGGTCTATAAATTACATGCAGAAAACATTATGCAACATGTCATCATCAATTTCTGTTTTATGAAAACGGTAGATTGAAACAGTTTTGTTAATTTGAACTTTCAACAACTCTCTATTGGATATTTGTTAGTAGTTCAAGGATTCAACTTTTTACAAAACTCAGTATTATAAAAAGTTAATTTTTTGCCAAACTCACGTAAAAGTAAATTCTATATAATAAACTTCTAAAATACCATTTTCTACTCGGAATTATATAATAGAATTGTTGAAAAATTAATTCTCTATCTGCTTATGTTTCATGGAAACGGTAGATTAAAGCAATTTTGCTAATTTTCACTATGAAATTTTTCAACAATTCTAATATAGTTTCCAATATTTCGTATTGAAACAGGGTTTACGATTAAAATTCGCGGTACTTAATTTTATAGAAATTAGTAAAATGTCCTTCAACTTTTAGTCATCTAACAAAAATACTTAAGCGGTTCTTCTAAGAATTTCACCTACCGGGTCGATTTCCTGAGAAAAAGCGAAATAAGTTCTATACGTAATAAACCAAATTGTGGAAATTACACTGAGAGCAAGAGTGCCTAAAGTAATACTCATTTCCGACGAAAGAGCATAAGCGCTTCCTACTAAAATGACTAAACGAATCGGTTCTGCAAAAAGAGCCCAACGTCTTTTTTCTAAGATTCCACCAATTGTCAAAAGAGAAATCAAAGAGACAAAACTAATGACACTTATATTAAACCAAGGAAGGGATTGAACTTTAACGAGCATTCCGAATGTAATTACTACGGAAAGGATAAACCAAACGAGAGAATATAAACTCAAACCTTTAGGAAGGTCTATATCAAATTTACGGAATGTTTTTGTGGAAACTTCAGGAATCGGATATTGACCTCCGAGTTCTTTTGGTCTCCAACCTGGAACTGCAAAAAAGACCTTAAACTTATCCGACCAGCGAGGGCAATTCCAAGCGAGTTCAATCATTTCCCACCAATAATGAAGATTGGCCCAAATCGGATTAAAACTTTGGAGAGGTTTAACGGTTCCGTAAACAGGTTCTTCGGATTCAGGCTCAAAGGTTCCGAACCACTTATCAAAAACGATCAGAGTTCCTCCGTGGTTTTTATCAATATATTTGGGATTAATTCCGTGGTGAACTCTATGATGAGAAGGAGTATTAAAAATTGCTTCGAACCAACGAGGAAGTTTATCTATTGCCTTAGTATGAATCCAGAATTGATAAATAAGATTGAGTTGTCCGTTTAGAAGCATTACGACTGGAGAAAAACCGATCAAAGCCAAAGGAAGATAGAAAACCCAAGTAAAAAGACCGTGAAAACTTGCCTGTCTGAGAGCGACTGTGAGATTGTATTCTTCGCTTTGATGATGCACAACGTGTCCCGCCCAAAGAAAGTTGATCTCGTGACTCAGGCGATGCACCCAGTAATAGGCTAAGTCGTAACCGATAAAACAAAAAATCCAAACTACTACTACAAGAGCCCAGGCCCAAGTATAAGAGCTAAGTCCTAACATTCCATTTGGAAAAATGGAAATGGCTTCGCTTGGCCAAGAAGGAAGATTGAAAATCCTAAAATTTTGATAAACGTAAAAGTAAGCTGCTAAAGTAATGGTTTTAGAAAAAACTCCTACAACCTGGCTAGCGGTTCCTGCAGACAAATCGTTTATGGAATCGTTCAAGCGATAGAGTTTACGTTTGTGATATGCGGAGAATCCAATTTCTAGAAAGATCAGTAAAAAGAAAAATGGAATTGCGATCGTGACAAGATTGATTTCCATAGAGCCATCCCAGTAAGTTCTACTTTAAGTTTATTCTTCTAATTCGTTCAAGGTCAATTCAAAAACATTGTTTAGGAATGATCATTTTAATATCACGATCGTTATATGAAATGTGGATATTCTAATTTCGAATGTCGTGTAACAAATTTTAGGAGATCACCTTAACACTAGTTTGGTGTGAACCCTAAATTTGGACCTGAAAATTTTCACTTACTACTCGATGTATAAAAATAATACTATGCTAACGTGAAGTTCGATGTAAAAAATCAAGGCGAATCGACTTGCTACAGTCAGATTGGGCTAATTGTATATAGGAAACGTTATATAACAATTGTCTTTAGTTTTAATTTATTATAGAGCGCGATCTGTCGAACGACCTGCAGAGTGAGCGACCCATAGGAAGCGATGTATTGAGTTCAGGGAGTGATACGCTTTAGTTTGAAAGAGCGTTCTGCTAAGTTCCCTTTCGTGTTTGTTTAAGAACTATATGGGTGTGGGATTTCCTTTAAAAAAACAATAGTTCTTGAGTTTGATATTATTTTTTGAAAACTTCTACGTCTTTGATAAAATTGATCGTTCATTTTAGTGATCGTTTTTATGTATCCGGGTAGTAAGTCGATATTTTCTAAGATTCAGTCTGTTTTTGATCGTGGCATTTGGATTATCCTCTTCAATTACTTCACCTCGTGAAACCATTGGCGCTACCGATTCAAGCACTCTACCACGATTGTAGAACGAATCTTTCAGACCGATTCGTTTTACAAGTTCCGGTAACGTCAACACACCTCCTGCACTTTCAAGTTCTTGGCGAATCAGCGGTTCGAATTTTTTTCTGCGTCGGTTTGTCACCATCTTATGAATTATCAATTCCCAAACAGACTGAATCATTTTTATAATGATTGGATCCATGATGAACTCGCATTAAAATAGATTTTAATTTTTATGAGAATCGAAAAACTAAACGCTTATTCTTTTAGGATTTTATAGAATTCCCTTGGAATCAGCGTTTTATAGACGGTCCGTGTCAGAAAGATTTTAGTTTTTAGAATCAGTTTTCATTCAAATTTACTTTAGTTCTAACGAACATAAAAAATTGAATCAATCTAAACGAAATTGATTCATAGGAAACTTTTGAGTCATTTCTTGAATGCCACCTTTGACTTTCGTTTTGTTTTTATCATCGTTAGGATGATCTAAAAAGTCGCAGATTAAATTTCCCACAGTTTCCATATCTGTCGGTTTTAGGCCTCGAGTCGTAAGCGCGGGAGTTCCTAGGCGAATTCCAGAAGCGACTGCAGGAGGATTTTTATCAAAAGGAATCGCATTTTTATTTACGGTAACTCCTACCTCATCTAGTCCATCGGCCGCCTGTGCTCCTGTAAGTCCTTTTACGGAAACATCTAAAAGAACCAAATGATTGTCCGTTCCGCCGCTTACTACTCTGTAACCTCTTTTTACGAAAACTTCCGCCAAAGTTTTAGCGTTTGCAAGAACGATTTCAATATATTTTTTATAGTCTGGATGAAGGGCTTCCTGAAACGCCACCGCTTTAGCGGCGATCACGTGCATTAAAGGTCCGCCTTGGATTCCAGGAAAAACACGAGAGTTTAGTACTTTCTCATTTTCTAATGTAGAAAGAATTAAACCTCCTCTTGGACCTCTCAATGTTTTGTGAGTGGTAGTAGTCACAAAATCAAACATACCAATCGGAGAAGGATGATAACCAGTAGCAACAAGACCCGATATATGAGCGATGTCCGCCATCAATTTGGCGCCTACTTCTTTTGCAATTTCCGCAAACTTAGAAAAGTCGATCGTCCTTGCGTAGGCGGAAGCTCCCGCAACGATCAATTTCGGTTTATGTTCTCTGGCGAGTTTTATGATCTCGTCGTAGTTG
Organism: Leptospira noguchii serovar Panama str. CZ214; assembly: GCF_000306255.2. Taxonomy (GTDB): domain Bacteria; phylum Spirochaetota; class Leptospiria; order Leptospirales; family Leptospiraceae; genus Leptospira; species Leptospira noguchii. Next base: position 117,897 of record NZ_AKWY02000021.1, on the reverse strand, counting down.
ATGGTTTCAGTTTTTGGATCGACACCATATGGAATTGGTTTATAAATTTTTCCGCTTACATTGACAGGAGAACCGTGAGTTAAGTGACCTCCGTGTGCGAGATTCATTCCTAAAAAAGAATCTCCAGGTTCTAAACAGGCAAGAAAAACGGCCATGTTTGCTTGAGCACCGGAGTGAGGTTGAACGTTTGCGTATTGAGCACCAAAAAGTTTTTTCGCTCTTTCTATGGCGAGTGTTTCCACTACGTCAGCGTTATGACAACCGTTGTAATATCTTTTACCTGGATAACCTTCAGCGTATTTATTTGTAAGTGTAGATGTATAAGCTTCCAGAACGGCTCTGGAAACGAAATTTTCAGAGGCGATCATTTCCAGGTTATTTTCCTGTCTTTCGTCCTCTTTTTTTAACGCTGCGTATATCTCTGGATCTGCTTTTGGAAGAAACTGCATCTGGGCCTTCTTTCTAATAATTCCGAGTAAAAGTCCGATTTAGTCTCTGAAGATAAAATCCATCCTAGAATATTTGTTTTCGAAAAGCAGTTTTGCTTCTTGAAATACAACTTTCTGAAATCGGAGATCACTCTCTGTGCCCATTTTGGAAAGACCCAAGGATTCGGCAAATACATGAGATAGATCCTGGCTAAATTTTACGGTAGAAAAATCTTTCGGAAGAGAGGTTACAAAATCGGAATGTTTTCTATTTTTTCTGTATTCCGGTTCTTCGGGGGGATGTTTGAGGAGTTTAGAAACCCTTTCGATCAGGGAAGGTTTTAAAATTAAGGTTCCATGATGAACGACCGCACCTTTTTTTCGAAACTGAGCGTTGCCTGAAATTTTTTTTTCCAATCCGTTTTGTAATACTGTGAGATCTGATTTTCCACGGAAAGAGGCGTCTAACGTTTGTCTTTTTAATGCTCGTAATACCAAACTTAGAAAATAATCGTAGGATTCTTTTACCTTGTAGAGTTCTGGTTTTACGTCTAAAGAAATAAAAAACGTAAAGTTCAAATTTTCTCTGGGATGATGAACTACGGTTCCGCCTCCGCTTGCCCTTCGTACAATCGATGGAAATTCTTTTGTAAAATTGTTTTGGTCTTCTATTTTAGATTTTAGATCTTCCGACAAAATTTTGGATTCTTGAAAATGTTGTAGTATTTCCGGTAGTATTGTATCTTCCGCTTTTTCGGAAAGCCCGAGTATAATGGAAAATGAATTTTTCCAAATCCTAAGTCCAGCTCCATATCCGGAAGATACTAGATGAAGCCCAATTGCTTCTTCGATTGCAAGGTTAAACGCCGCGGGTCGGAGCGAATTTTGAATGAATGAAAAAGTACGCATCGTAAACGGTTTCTATTTGCAAGTTACAGACTCTTAGATTTTTATGCAATCGGAATGATTCCAATATGGCTGTGGTTCCGACCAGGGGATTTCTGCTAAGATCTTGTTACAACAAACACTAATTCTTCCTAAAAACAAAAATAAAAGAAAGAGTAAAAAGAAATCCTAATATAGCGACTAAACCTAAAAGAGAACGTTCTGTAGACCAGGTTCCGTTTTCTATCTTTCGATTGACTTTTTGTGTTTCCATGTCAAGAATCGGCGCTCCGCCAGAAACCGAAATAGAAACTTCAAATTTAGGAGAAGGATAACTTACCTTAAATGCTTTCATGTCGGAAGGCGCGTCTTCTTGGATTCTTTCTTGTTTAGAGGCACCTATAAAGGAAATTTCCATATCCTGTGGCTTTGAAAAAATGGCTCTAAAACCTTCTTCTTTTTCAGTGAGCATTCTATCTTTGAACGTAACCGTGGAAAGATTACTTGCCGGAATCGTATAAGAAATTTGTAATTCAGAATTTCCTGGAAGAATTGCTCTATCTAACAATTTTCCGTTTGGTCCGTCTCGAAAGGAAAGAGGAATTGGCATTTTAGAATCCCCTTGGGTCAATTGACCTACAACTTCTGTCGCTTCGGAAGGAACAAAAATTTCAAAAGGATTTTGTTCATCCTGAAAACTTTTAGGAGGAATTGTATTATTAGATATTAGAAAAATCTTAAATACTCTCAGAAAGTCTCTTCCTCTGGAAATTTGCATAGCCGATCTGGTTCTTAAAAAAGATTTATCTTTGGTTTTGTCGTAGACTACTATTTCCTGAATTCCGGAACGAAGGACGGGAACCGGAGGGATCATCTTGTTATAATTTACACCAGCATATTTGGCTTGAAGAAGGATTGGAGTTTGATCCGGAACGGAAAGTTTTGGTATAACGAAAGAACCATTGGAAGATCCGATTTCTTTAATGGGGATCATACCTTGTTGAAGTGCAATAACTCTAAGAGATTCTATGTTACCTTCTTTACCGGTCGTACCGTTTTTGATACGGATTTTGAGATCAAGTTCTTCCGAATCAGTTGGTGTTTGTATTAAAAAAAGAAGGAATAAAATCTTAAAGAATGTCTTCATTTTAGGCTTTAGAACCAATTTAATTTTACCCTTTCAAAAAGAAAATCCTTTACACCCGCTTTTCTTTTCCTTAGTTGTATTCTCTTTGAAATGTGCATCTTCCGTTTAGAAAATTCTTAAGGAGATTCCAATGGGTTGGTTGAAAAAAATAACGGCGATATTAGGAATTCTTTTCGGAAGCCTTTTGATTTTGATCTATGTAATCACATATCATCCAGATCAGGCGGAGTCTGCAGAAATTGTATGCAATGAAAATGCCCCAATCTTAAAAGAGAATTCTAAGATCAAAGTGTTGGTCTGGAATGTACAATACCTCGCCGGAAAAAAAAGAATTTTTTGGTATGACCTGCCTAAGGGAGATGGGCCGGACACTGGACCTTCCAGAGAAGAAATTGAAGAAACACTTAAAAAAATAACCGATTACATTCGTTCGGAAGATCCGGATGTGATACTTTTTCAGGAACTTCACGACGGAGCAGAGAATACGTTTCGTGAAGATCAGTTGGAAAGAATTCTTTCTAAGATCAACTCCGCTTATGTTTGTAGAAGTGAGGCCTTTTACTGGAAATCTACTTTTGTTCCACATCCTAAAATTTTAGGAAGTGTAGGTATGAAACTGGCAACGGTTAGTAAATATAAAATTTCTGATGGAATTAGACATTCTTTGCCTCTGATGCCTGCAGATCCTATTTCTACTCAATTCAATTTAAAAAGGGCAATTCTTCAAAACGATTTACCGATCGAAGGTGGGGATAAGTTTACGGTATTGAATACTCATCTAGATGCGTTTTCGCAAGGAACGGACACGATGCATAGACAGGTGGAAACAATTACGGGATTATTAAAAGAACTGGATCTTGCAGGACATTATTGGGTTTTGGGGGGAGATTTTAATCTTCTTCCTCCTGGGTTCGATCGAAAGTCTATGCATCCTAATGGAGCTTTCTTTTATTCGGACGAACAAGAAATAAAACCTCTTTTTGACAGATGGAATTCTGCCGTTCCATTCAAAATTTTGAATGGACCTGAAAAAGAAAAATATTATACATATTATCCAAACGATCCTGCAATTGGAAAGCCGGATAGAACCATCGATTATATATTTTATTCTTCTAATTTGAAACAAACTGGGTATAAAGTAGATCAGAAAGAAATACTTTGGACCGTTTCAGATCATTTTCCTCAGATAGGAATTTATCAAACGACTCATAGGGAGTGAGTAGCTTGAGCAAGTAGCAGTCTCTTAAGAAGTTAGGTTGTAGGCGCGAAACAAAGATGAATGAACCAGTAAATTCAGTTGATTGCAAGTCTAAGAATGTTTGAATATAATAGAGTTGTTGAAAAATTCCATAGTTCAAATCAACAAAACTGCTTCAATCGATCGTTTCCATGAAACGCAAACGGATAGAGATTCATTTTTCAACAATTCTAATTTTAATCTCATCGTGTTCAAACGCTTACGGTTGACAATTTTCTTTTGTTTGGTGAAATTCACTGTTACGACTTCAAAGTCAAAATAGATTTATATGAAATTATCTGTTGATCACTAAACTAACGTGAGTTCGGCATAACAAATGCGAAAGCGATTATTATGCTGCGATCCATAGTGAGCAGCATTGAGTTTGAAAAATTCCGAAGGAATTGGAGCGAAAAGAACTCAGCACAACGCTTTCCTATGGGTCGCGTTGTGGGTCGTGAGCCATTTTAACTATGAAATTTGCGAGCGATTCGCCCCGATTTTCTTACGTTGAACTCACGTTAAACTAAGTCGGGATACTGGAAAGTCTGATGGCTATATCACAAAGTAAAAAAGCTGAGATATTCCGTAATTTGCATGAGCGGGGTACTTTCATTATGCCAAATGCCTGGGATGCGGGAAGTGCGCGTATGTTGGTTGGTTCCGGATTCTCGGCGATTGGAACTACCAGCGCGGGGATCGCTTTTGCTGCTGGTTTACCCGATCACCAGATTCTGGATCGCGACGTTATGCTTGAATGTATTAGAAATATCGTAGCTTCGGTTGATGTTCCAGTAAGCGCAGATTTGGAAAGTGGATATGGAATAGAACCGAATAAAGTTGCTGAAACCGTTAGGCGGGCAATAGAGGTAGGCGTAGTAGGTTGTAATATTGAGGATTTGAGTAGTGATCATTTATTGTTGAATGCCGAGTTGGCTACCGAACGTATTCATTCTGCGCGCCAAGAAGCAAACGCAGCCGGTTTCGCATTTACTCTAACTGCTAGAACTGATACGTTTCTAACGAATCATCCTCACGCTTTAGACGAAACGATTCGTCGAGCCGATATGTACCGCAAAGCAGGCGCAGATTGTATTTTTATTCCGGGAGTCAATGATCTCGAAACGATTGGTAATTTAGTTCGTTCCATCGATTGCCCGCTCAATGTTGTTATGGGACTCGGTAAAAATAATTTCACCAAAGTCGACTTACAGTCTTTAGGCGTAAGACGAATCAGTATCGGGGGAAGTCTTGCCCGCGCTTGTTTTTATTTGATTCGCCAGGCAGCGCTTGAGATGTTCAGCCGGGGCACTTTCAATTTTGCAGAAACACAGCTCACTCATAAAGAACTTTGTGATTTTTTTGCAGCATTTGAGATAAAAGAAAAATGAAATCTTTTGTTGTAAAGATACGCGGTTTATCTAACTCGTCATATTAAAATTACGATATTGAACGGTATAACTCTCAGCTATAAGATAAAAATAAAATGATCCACTTTAAATTTACAAGAACCGAAGTGATTGATCTGTTGAGGAGTAAGCAGATTTCTTTGAAAGATTCTGGCTTTTAGAAAGTTTGATTAATTTTGCATTTACTCATCTTATGATCGTTTTACTTGCTGCGGATCGTTCTAAAGATTGAAGTTGCCAACCCGAACGAAAGGAATTTTTTGGAACAAGATAAGATTGATTCATTGGAAGGAAAATCATGAGACCTTTTAAAATATTAGGAATTCAACAGATTGCGGTAGGCGGAGAAGACAAAAAAAAATTAGAAACGTTTTGGGTGGATATACTTGGACTTGAAAAAACGGGAACGTTTCGAAGCGAAAAAGAGAATGTAGACGAAGATATTCTCAGAATAGGTAAGGGTGCCTATGCCGTTGAAGTAGATATTATGCAGCCGATTGATGTAAATAAAAGCCCGAAAGTACACGAGCCAAAACTCAATCATATAGGACTTTGGGTGGATGATATTCATAAGGCAGTGGAATGGTTGACCGTAAAAGGAATTCGTTTTACTCCGGGTGGGATTCGCAAAGGTGCGGCGGGATACGACGTATGTTTTATTCATCCTAAAGGAAACGAAGAATTTCCGTATTCTTCTGAGGGTGTACTCGTAGAACTTGTACAAGCCCCAGTAGACGTAATTAAGGCGTTGAGCTAAAAATTTAAAACGAAGTCGCTTATAAGTTTCCGTTTTTATTTTTTGCGAATTTTGACGCCGTAGTTATTATGATTTTTAAAATATTTGAATTTTATAATATATTGATTTTTTGTAGATAACGATTTTGTTTGAATGGTCTTATTTTGTGTGGTCGTCGATTCTTTTTTTTGACGTGGATTTGTATGGAGAATTTATGATTTATTAAAATGGATGCGGGAACTCTTACAAAGTTCGAGTGTTAGAACACAAAAAATCAAAAAGCTGGCTATGAAAACCAGCTTTTTGATTAGATTTTTTTGAATCGCCAAAAAATAGATAAACATTTTGGCGAGTATTTTAGTAAATTAGAATTTACTATTGTAGATTATCTGCAACTAACTCTGCGATGTCTTTTACCTTTACTTCTTCTATTTTTCCTTCGTGTTTTACCCCGTCGGTAATCATAGTTACACAGAAAGGACAAGCGGTTGCGATCGTAGTTGCTCCCGTATCTAAAAGTTGTTTTGTTCTCTTTATATTTACTCTGTCATTGTTTTGTTCTTCCATCCACATCTGAGCCCCGCCCGCACCGCAACAAAGCCCTTTTGTGTGATGATCGGATGGTTCAGCCAGTTTGCCACCGGAAACTTTTTTGACTACGTCTCTAGGATTTTCATAGTTATCATTGTAACGACCGATGTAACAAGAATCGTGATAAGTATATTTTCCAGAAGAAGCATCCTCAGCGGTTTTGACGTCCAGTTTTTTCTCTTTGACAAGTTGGTTGATAAACTCTGAGTGATGAACTACTTCAAAGTTTCCTCCAAATTGAGGATATTCATTTTTAATTGTATTGTAACAGTGGGGACAAGCGGTTACTACTTTTTTGACGTTGTATCCGTTCATTGTATCCACGTTTGCTTGTGCCAGAGTTTGGTATAGATATTCGTTACCACCTCTTCTTGCAGAATCACCGGAACAATTTTCTTCAGTCCCAAGAATACCAAATTTAACATCTGCTTTTTGTAGAATTTTTACAAAAGACTTAGCGATATTTTTGTTTCTATCATCAAAAGCGCCTGCACATCCTACCCAATAGAGAACGTCTACATTGGAATCTTCTGCCATGGTTTTAACACCTAGACCTTCCGCCCAATCCGCTCTTGTATGCGCCCCCACGCCCCAAGGATTGGAATTATTTTCCATATTTACGAATGCATTTTGAAGTTCTACGGGGAATTTGGATTCTGCGAGAACCAAATGTCTTCTCATTTCCATGATCGCATTGACTTGATTGTTTCCAACGGGACAAGCTTCTACACAAGCATAACAAGTAGTACAGCCCCAAAGAGCTTCCTCGGAAAGACCTTCATAACTATTGATTACTCCCGTATCTAAGGCTGCTACTTTTTCGGCTGCAACCGTGGCATCTGTTTCTTCTGATCTGATTTTAGCAACCTCAGGCATTTTATCCAAAAGAGCATGTTTGAGATCCGCAATGATTGCTTTTGGATTCAAAACTTTTCCAGTTCTATTGGCAGGGCATTGAACTTGGCAACGGCCACATTCGATACAAGACATTCCGTCTAAAAGATTGGGCCAAGGAAAGTCTTCTACACGATTTACTCCCCAGACTACGTTTTCATCTTCTAAATTGAGTTTGGAAAGGGCGCCTTTAGGAGTGTCCGATTGAAGAAAATAATTAAAAGGAGCAAAGATTAAGTGCGCGTGTTTGGAGGTAGGAACATAAAGCATAAAGGAGAACACAGAAAGAATGTGAACCCACCACATGATTTGAAAAACTATGTCCGCTGTAGAATATTCTACATTCATCGATCTCCAGATGGAACCGATTCCAGCAGCTAAGAAAGAAGCGTTTTCCGTTGGGCTATCATAAACTGCTCCTACGGATTTGGCGCCTTCTCCTAAAAGGGTGGAAATCATCAGAATAGAAATCATTCCAATTACAATTGCGGATGCTGGAGAATGAACATCCAACCCTTTTGCTTTTTGAATCCATCTTCTCCAAGCAAAAAAACCTAAACCGATCAATACTAAAATTGAAACGACTTGAACGATAGACTCATAAGTATGTCCTACACTTTCTCCAAATAAAAAGCCGATTAGAGAAAATTTATATGGATCATCCATTCCATATCCAATCAGGCCCGCGATCATCTGACTTGTTGTATGGATTGTATAAACTACAAAACCATAAAAGATAAAAGCGTGCATGATTCCACGAAGAGGTTCTTTAAAATTCTTTTTTTGAAGAATCACGTTTTGAATAAAACTGTTGATTCGGAAAAACCAGTTCGGATTTTCTAAAAAGTTTTCCGTTCCGGTTGCTTTTCTAGCGCTGAAAATTAACCGAAGGCGGTATAAAATCGCACGAACAAAAACTACATTCGCAATTACGAATAAGACTGTGAAAATGAGATGAAAGGCGATTTGTGAAATTGCCATATGGATCAAGTACCCTTTCTTTTGGATTGATGAATGAATTACAGCGTAGGAATAAAGAACCTACCTGTCGAGGAATTTTCAAAGTAAGGCTTGGGCCTTGTTATGATTGTTGAGTTTCAGTCTCGTTAAAAATAGTCCATTCCCTTTGTTTGTAGAAGATCCGTTTTAACTACAAAAGAATCCGTTAGGTGAGAAATCGGTGATAGGGTTGATCTTATTCTATTGTTGGAATTAAAACCATAAATTGGATTTTGTAGAGTTGAAATAAACATTGTTTTTGAGTTATAAATACTATTTTCTGTGAATTTTTGTTGTTTGGAATTAAAGATTTCTTTTTCTCAGTTTTATTCAACGTGAGTAACAAACTTAAATGCGGACATCAATTATACTGGAAATTCTAAAGGAATCAGAGTAATTGGGGTTCACGGGATCATTGCTTAAGTTTTATTTACCCAGATTTTCAAATGCTAAATTCACATTATTTAAAATTAGAAGTATCTTGCTCTGGAGTTATAAAATGGGGTTTATTTTTCTCATACTAAGTTTCTACGGTTATTTAGTTTTTTTAATTCGTTATAGCAAATGGTCCACAGCAAGTATGCCTTTGTTTATTATATCAACGGGTATAATTGTACTTTTTGCTTCTGGTTTTTTTGATCTTTTGCTGCCAACTTTATGGTGTTTTATAGGTCTTGGGATATGTTTAGGGTTTTTAGGTCTGTATGCCGCGCGCAGAAATTTGATTCAACTGTTAACGAATCTTTTAGAGCCTGGGCCGGTGATCTTTTTTCTTTTAGCATGTTTTTTTTACATTAAGTTATCTGGAGCACAGTTCGAATGGTGGGATGAATTTACACATTGGGGTTTTTCAGCTAAGGAAATGTTTCATTTAAATTCATTTACCAAAGTGAATAGTCCTCTTATGTTTAAGAGTTATCCACCTGGGACTGCATTGTTTCAATATTGGATAACAAAAAGTATAGGTTGGTCCGAAGGAAACGCGTATTGGGCACAATCTTTATTAGTTTTAGCAGCTGCGGTAGCTATTTTAGAAGGATTGATTTGGCGTCAATGGATTCGAATCATTTTGACTTTGAATGTTGTTTTTCTTGCGATTTTTATATTCGGTTACAGTTTACAAAGTCTTTATGTAGATCATATACTTGGATTTTTTTGTGGAGCTTCCGTTATATCTTGCATTCGGTCTAATACTTCGGCACCAATAACAATTGTAAGGTTGCTTCCAATTTTATTCATTTTACCACTTATAAAAGCAGTCGGTTTGATGTTAGGAATTTTTGTCGCGATTATTTTTGTATTTGATCAGATTTTTAAAGAGAGGAATACTTTTTTAGGTAATCAGTCACTTAAGCAAAAACTTATATTCGGTTTTCTTGTAATCCTAATTCTTGCTACACCTATAATTTCAGCTAGGATATGGGGTTGGCACGTAAAAAAGTCTGGTTTTTCTCAGGTATTTGAAACTTCGTTTTCGATTTCTCAGATAAAAAAAAGTTTTTCTTTAACAGAAGCAACTGATCGCGATAAAGAAACGATTTCTACCTTTAAGAAAGCATTTCAAACCTATCAGATAAATCCTGAAAATGTACTTCAAATCTTTTCTAGAAGATTTGTTTTAAAGCTAACTCCTCTTAAATCTTTACTTTTTTTAATGGTTTTTGGTATTGCAGCCATTGTAATAGAAACCAGGCGACAGGAGAGACGTATTGCAATTGTAGGTTTTTTAACCATGTTTTTAGGTTATACTATATATTCATTTGGTCTTCTGCTAATGTATTTATATTCTTTTGGTTCTTATGAAGGAACTAGAGTTGCGTCTTTTACGCGTTATATGGGAATCTTTCTTCTCGCGTGGACTGTAGTAACCTGGGGATTTATGCTTAACACTGGTGAACAGAAAGAAAAGAATTCACCTAAAATTGCTCAGGGTCTTTTAGTTATTTTCATTTTGTTTTTAACTCCTATAAAAGCTGCCTTATTCGCATTTACTAAACCTAAACCGTTACCCGTAAGAATGGAAATTAAGGAAATTCTTTCCAATACGATTCCAAATCTGAAAAGAGGTGAAAGAGTTTATGTAATTTGGCAGAATACAACAGGCTTTGAACCTTGGATTATTTCGTATGAATTATCACCCCGCAATTTTACGAGTGTGGCTAGTTCAGGGTGGTCACTTGGTCGTCCATATTATGAAGGTGATGTTTGGACTAGTGATATACCTCCAAAAACTTGGAGTGAGAATATATTAGTGAATTATGATTTTCTATTATTGGCTTCGGTGGATGAATCTTTCTGGTCTATATATGCTTCCATTTTCAAACCTACTTTAAATCTAAAAAGTAATAAGCTGTTTCGCATAATAAAAAAAGAAAATGGTAAAATTAATCTGGAGGCAGTTGATTTAAATCCTAAAACCGATAATCAAATTATTAACTGATATTACATTGTTTGTATTCGTAGAATTCCTTGTTTTGTGGGTATGTTCAATTGAAAGCAATAGATTAAAACATTTATCTTTGGAATTTTGAAACAAACTTTTGTAAATAATTCTATTTAACATATCTTAAATAGAATATTATCAATATGAATTGACAATATTCTACAGGACATTTTCTGTCGCTTATGGGGTGCTGCCAGTAAATTCTATGCGCAAAAAATCATTTTCTATACCAGTCATAATTCCTGCTTATAACCCTGATGAACGATTAGTGCAACTGGTTGATGAACTAATTCAACAGGGTATTGTAAATATAGTAGTGATCAATGATGGAAGCGGAGAATCTTGTGAGCCTGTTTTTAAGAAACTAACAAAGTTTAAACAATGTCATATTTTGCATCATGCTACAAATTTAGGTAAAGGTCGCGCATTAAAGAGCGCGATTAATTATTGTATACTTACGTTTCCCAAAATGTTTGGAGTTGTTACAGCGGATGCGGATGGACAGCATAAAGTATCGGACGTTATTAAAGTGGTGCAAAGTCTTTTAAAATACCCTGATCAGCTAATACTTGGTTCACGTAAATTTGACAAAGATGTTCCATTTCGCAGTCTTCTTGGTAATAAAATTACTAGTATTGTTTTTACATTTTTAATTGGTCGTCGTCTTACAGATACACAAACTGGGCTACGTGGAATTCCTACAAAATTTCTTTCTACGTGTTTACGTTTGTCTGGTGAAAGGTATGAGTATGAAATGAATATGTTGATTTCTACTAAGGAACACCGTCTTAGAATTTTTGAAGAGTCAATTGAAACACTTTATCTAGAAAATAATAAATCATCTCATTTTAACCCTCTCATTGATTCTGTTAGAATTTATTTCCTTTTTTTTAGATTTGCATTTTCCTCAGTGTTAACTTCTGCCATAGATTTCTGCGTATTTACAGTGGTTTATCTTTCGGTTTCAAATCTTTTAACAAGTATCATTTTTTCAAGAACGGTTGCGGGCATCTTTAATTTTTTTGTAAACAAACGATTTGTTTTTAGAGATCCTGGAGGGATTGCTATTGAATTTGTTAAATATGCTTTGTTGGTATTTGGGTTAGGACTATTGGCTTTTACTGCAATTCGTTATTTACATTCTCTTTATGGATGGAATATAATTGTTGCTAAAGTTTTTATAGAAACAGTATTGTTTCTAGTTAGTTTTGCGATTCAACGTGAATTTGTATTTGGTGATAACAGCGAAGAAGAACGGTAGATGAGGCTTTTAAATAATTTTTTCTAAAAGGATTGAATTAAAGTTTGCCCGAAAAAACGGACATAGTTATGCAGAATTTTTTCTCTGAACTAGGCAAGACTGAGAAAGTCTAAGGCCGAATGTCTTTTCTTTCTATTATAATATCTTTCAATAGAGTTAAACAGAAAAAATCTTGCCTCTTGAGTTCTATTGAATCTCTCTCCGTAAGTCCTCTACTTTCAAAGTTTTAAAGAATGAAACTCAATGGAACGCTTTTCTATGGATTGCGTTCCGGATGTATTGTTATAGCAGTTACCTTTTCGACTCATACTCTGAATGAACTCATTCGTATTTAATACTTTTCTAAAATCATCACTTGTATATTGAACTCTTCGATTCGAATGAAATATCCTCTGCTCGAAGTTCATCTTGGAACGGACCGTCATCTGCCAGATACTTCTCTTCCAATTGATTAAGGTATTCCAAAGAGACTTCCAAATCTTTTGATAATTAGGTCATTGATTTCCTTAACTTTATCACGAGCTCAATCTTGCTCTTCTTAAAGTCTTTATCATAGCGTGTTTTATGTGGAATGCTTTTTTATTCTTTTACTTTTGCACGAATCCGTTCACTAATTTGGGAACTCCATCTCAGAAGATCCGTTTTAACTACAAAAGAATCCGTTAGGTGAGAAATCGGTGATAGGGTTGATCGTTAATTATGTTTGGGTTTTATTACAAAGACCATGAAAACGGTACTAAAAATAAACGATCAATTTTTATGAAGATAGAAGTTTTCGAAAGATGAGTTAAGCCCGGGAATTTACGTCTTTTTTAAAGTAGATTTTGCATTCTAACTTTTTAACAAACCCATAGTATTATTTTTATAGTATCTTCGTCATAAGCCGTAATTTTTCAAAATTACTTAGGATAAAAAGATAAGAAAGTTTTACAAAGATACATTAGAGTTGTTAAAAAATTAATTCTCCATCAGTTTATCTTTGATAGGAACGGTCAATTGAAGCAATTTTGTTAAACTGGACATAGAATTTTTCAACAACTCTATTTTAAAAAAGACTTAGAAATTTACCAAGACTTAAAAATGTAAAAGCTGCCAATTAGAACAAATCGATCCATTTCACAAAGAAAGAATTGGATCGATTAAAAATTGGGACAAATTCTCTTTTACAACTAAAATTTTGTCATTCAAAAGTTCAGTCATTTATAGAGTTAGAAGTAAAATGGAAACCTAAAAAGAAGGTGCAAAATTCGGAATTGGTCCAAAGATTGAAGTGTGATCATTTAAAGTCTGTATTTTTTAAAGTTTTAGAAAAAAGATTCAATTATTGAAACCATTTGGATCTTTTTTAGATGACTGGATCCTAAGGAGTAAACGTGGCTTCTATTTTTTCATCTCAACCCACAGATCGTATATTGGAAAAAGCATTGGATGGAAATCGGATTTCTCCCGAAGAGGCCTTGGCTTTGTATCGAGAAGGGGATCATCTTAAGATCATGGCGACTGCGCGTTCGCTCCGAGAAAAAATTCTATCTCATCAATACGCTAGTTATACAATGTTTCGGGTTGTGAATTATACAAATTACTGCAATGTAGAATGTAGTTTTTGTTCTTTTATGGATGAGATTGGAAATGGTAAAGGTTATGTGTTATCTGTAGAAGAAATTTTAGAGAAGATGGACTATGCGGTCGGTGAAGGTGCTGATCAAATGTTTTTACAAGGAGGGGTCTATCCAGATCTGCCTTTCGATTATTATCTGAGTGTCATTTCAACTGTAAAAAAGAAATATCCGTATATGCATATTCGTGCATTTTCTCCGGTAGAAATTATCAACTTAGAAAAAATTACCGGACTTCCGCTAAAGGAAGTGCTTCAGGTTTTAAAACAAACTGGGCTGGATTCTGTTCCTGGAGCAGGAGCAGAGATTTTAACGGACAGAATGAGAAATATCATATCGCCTAAAAAAGCGACCACAGAGGAATGGGTCCGTGCGATGGAAACTTGTCATGAAGTTGGGCTTCCAGGAAGTGCAAATATAGTATTCGGTTCGGAAGAAACTCAAGAAGAAGTGATCGAACATTTAAACGTTGTGCGAAATCTTCAAGATAGAACCGGAGGATTTTTATCTTTTATTCCTTGGACCTTTCAACCACAAACCAAACGATTCAAAGTACGTGCAGTTTCAACACAGGAATATCTAAAGGTTCTTGGAATTTGTAGAATTTTTTTGGATAACATTTTACATATTGAAACTTCGGTGATGGTACTTGGAAAAGGAGTCGGGCAACTGGCTCTCACAAGCGGTGCGGATGATATATCTTCTGTGGTTATAGAAGAAAATGTTTTGCGTTCTTACGGACTAAAAACCGAAAAAGAAGCGGTGAAGTTTTTAAAAGAAGGTGGGTTTGTCCCTAAACGAAGGGATCTTCTCTATAACTATGACCGATACGAAAACGAGCTGATTGTAGATCTTGTTTAGAGTTGAAATATATAAATGGAATTCATTTTAGCGTTTCAATCGAAAGTTTGAATCTCACTTGTCAGATACAAACCTGGATCGACTTTTATTTTTGCTAAAAAATTGATATGTAAATATTTCGAAAACACTTATAAAGGAAGGAAAGATGATAAGAATTTTAAATAGTATTCTTGTGTTTTTGCTAGCGTTCGGAGCTTGTACAAAACAAGTCAAAGAACATATTCATGTAGATACTGGAGTCACCGTAGAGGTGTTAGGCGCTCACAAATACAAATTGATTGCGATCGGCGGAGCTTCCTCAACTTCTATCGAAGAAAATGATACATTCAAAATGAAGAATACTTCCTGCACCGCCGCAAAATCCATAGCAGCGCGCAAATTAGAAGAACTAGAACCGGAACAAAAAAACAGACTATTTTTTATGGAAACCGTGGACACGAAATACATAGACGACGGGGCTTATTGTGAAATTACATATCACTATGAACTTCCGACGCCTAAGAAGCAGCAGTAGTTCCCGGATATTCTCTGGGAAAGTAACGGATCGGTTCTATAAAAGAAACTCTGTTTCTTCCCTTTTTTTTAGATTCATAAAGAGCTGAATCTATGGAATGATAGATGTCGTCAAAACTGAATTCTTCTCCGGGACCAAAGATACAAGCACCGATGGAAACCGTAATTTTAACCGGACTTCCTTTTTGGGTCCGATAGGATAATTCTTTTTCGGCGACTTCCATTCTTAATTTTTCGCAGAGTTGAACCAGGTCTTCTTTTTTGATCGCATCTAAAAGAATACAAAATTCATCTCCACCAATTCGAGAACAGATGTCTGTAGCTCTGACTCTTTGTTTCATCACGTCTGAAATTGTACGAAGAGATAGATCTCCAGCTAAATGTCCGTAAGAATCGTTGATCTCTTTTAGATAATCCATATCTAAGATGATCATCGCGAGAGAAAAACGATAACGTTGTGCTCTTTTAAGAAATAATTCAAATTGTTCGATCAAATACCTTCGGTTGTAAAGACTAGTGAGTTCGTCCACCTTGGAAATTTTTTCGATCTGAATATTTTTATCTCTGAGTTTACTTACAACTTTCTGAAGTTTCTTTTTGGCTCTATGGTCCATTACCCTCCAAAAATTGATCAGAAGGTTTCCAAAAATTCCAGTAAAAAGATAAATGAGTACGTTTGCAAAATCGTGTTGAAACACGTTTTTGTTTCCGGTTAAAGACGTACATACAACCAGAGAAAAATAAAAGAGTGCGTTAAAAATGACTACGGTTGTTCCGGTAAGCCAAAGAAGAATATTTCCACTTACAACTAAAGTTGTATAAAAATGAAAGTAGAGTTCCATTCTTTCTGGATCCAAAAAAACATAGGGGAGAATGGAAAACACGATTACTCCTGAAGACAAAATACTGTATCTTTCGATTCTTCTTCTAAAAAAAGGCCTCCATTTTATAAGCAGAAATGCGAAGAATGTAGATAAAAGTAAAACAGTTAAACGGGAATATACTAAAATTTGGTTTTCTTTCCCAAACAAAGAAGCTCCGTCTGGAATTAAAAAAGAAAGAAAGCTGATCCCGATACAAAAAAAGAAATAGATAGTCGTGGCTCTTCGAACGTCCGGTTGATAGATTCTCAAATAATCGTCTGGGAACGGATTGAAGAAAACTCTTCTAGCGAGTAGTTTTATTTTTTGGTTATTTCCCGAAGAAAGTCTCATCTGTTTTACAAAAGATCGGACGACCTAACTTCCTTATTTTCAAAAATGGTTTTGTATAAACAATCAGGATTTATAATTCTATCATGTCCATTTGTTGTTACTCGTTTTTTGACGATTAAAAAACGACTATCTTTCTAGGGTTTTTTGTCAGAAGAGAGGGTAATGGCAATCCTTCTCCGCCTAAAGAACGTACAAATCTACCATTAATTTTAAGTTGAACTCCCTGGATGGGAAGATTTTCCATAAGACTATAAGTAAGTTGGTCAATTCTATCTTTTAGAATTTCGGGACCGGCTTCTTTTTCCAGATCGTTGCTTAGGGAAAGTTTAAGAATTCCTTTCTCAATTCTATAATTATCGTCGTAACGTAAACTTTGTGGAATAGAATTCAGGATCCCTTTTTCTTTTTCTTGAGAAACAGGTCCGGCGATCAAAGAATTTAAGATCAATTTCACCCGATCTCCGCCTTTGGAAAGTCTAAGCACCTTTACAAGTCTGGAATGACTTTTACTACCTTTACCATAAAACTTCAGAAAAAAAAGAGATAATTCTCCTTTTTCGGAAGGAATCGGAAAATCGGGTTCGTTTGTGGAATCGATAGAAATTGCGGGAGGTTCTAAAACTGGAACGTCTTCGTTTAAATCTTCTTCGATGGAGTTGGATAAATCTGCAGAGGTTTGTATATCTCCATTTCGAAGAAGTTCTTCTAGAATTTCTTCTTCTGCCTGGTCCATCATTTCTTTGTGATTGAAATTTTCTTTTGAAGACGAGTAAGATTTTGGGTTCAATTTTCCTATATTATTAAAATTAAATCCTTCACCGGAAATAGAAAATCCGGAGCCCGTGCTTTTATCCAAGAGCACTAACGTAAAAATAATTCCGGTGAGAATGAAGATGATATTTTTTCTTTTTTCGGAATCCGGCACACTTTCATTTTCGGAAAAAAAACGGATTCTATGCAGGTAAAAATCAGAGTACTTCGTTCAAATCTGAAAGGTTTTTAAGTTTTAAATCGAAGTCCGGAATTTCTCCTTCGGGAGCATGTCCATAGGTACAAAACGCAAAAGGACAACCATTTTGTCTGGCGGCTTCATGATCGGAAAGTCTGTCTCCAATCATTAGAATTTGGTTTGGTTTAAGATGGTAGAGTTTTATATACTCTTCTAAAATTTCTGCTTTGGTGCAGATTCGTTCGTTATCTAAAACCAAGATCGGCTCGAATTTAGAAAGAATTCCAGAAACTTCAAGTATGGTTTCGATATAAGGCCTTCTTCCGTTTGAGGCTGCTAAAATCCGATAACCTTTTTGAGCCAGAGTTTCTATCGTTTCCGGAACATTGGGATAAAATTCTCCTTCTCCTTTTTTAATTCTATCGCAAAGAAAACGAAGCACACTATCGGAGATACTGTCTCTTTGTTCTTCATTCAGTTGAGGAAGAAGGTTCAAGAATATGGTCTTAACCGGTTTGCCTATTTCTGACATGATTCGATCTCGAGAGGGAAGTTCGATTTGGATTCCGGAGGTTTTGGAAAAATTTAGAATCGAATCTCGATAGACTTCAAGAATGATCCCTTCGGACGAAAAGAGAGTACCATCTACATCGAATGCAAGAGCTTGGAGAGATTCTCCTGAAAAAACAGCCATCTAAGGACAGTTTTAGAAAACGAATCCTTTTGACAACCTTTGCTTGATTTTCCTCGGACTCGAAGAAAATAGGAACAACCAGGATGAATATTTCCCATTCTTTTCTACAAAAATCTAAAGGAGAAAGTTTTGTAAATCGTTCTCAGTTGTTTTCGTCTTTTGATTGGACCGATTACAAGGCGCAACTTCAAAATAGAGTAAAAGGTTTTGAATTGGAACGCTACTTCGATTTAACGGAAAGCGAAAAAATCGGGATTGAAAGTACAATTCGATTAAATGTTTCCGCGACCCCATATTACATTTCTCTTACGGATCCGGAAGATCCAAATTGTCCGATCCGCAGGATGATTCTTCCTAGAGAAGACGAATGTATTTTTTCTCCGGAAGAATCCCCAGATCCTTTACACGAAGAACGATTGTCTCCCGTGAAAGGTTTAACACATATGTATCCGGATCGAGTTCTTCTTTTTACCAATCATGAGTGTTCGGTTTATTGCAGACATTGTATGAGAGGTCGTAAGGTTTCTGATTCCAAAGAAAGAATGTTAACTGAGGATTTGGAAATTTGTTTTGAATATATTGAGTCTCATCCGGAAGTCACCGACGTCGTGTTATCTGGAGGAGATCCTTTGAATCTAAGTGATTCTAAAATCGACTGGATTTTGGAGCGATTAGAAAAAATAGAACACGTTAAAATTTGTAGATTAGGGACGCGCAATCCCGTCACACTTCCGTTTAGAATAACATTCGATCTTTGTAATATAATAGAATCCCATAATACCGACAGGCTTTCCATTTTTTGTAATACTCAGTTTAATCATTCGAAAGAATGTACTTCCGAAGCAAAAGAAGCGATCTTAAAACTTCTGAAAGCGGGTGTGAACGTAGGTAATCAATGTGTTCTTCTAAAAGGAATTAACGATTCCGGACAAACTATGTTAGAACTTCATAAAAAACTGTTGGAATTACGAGTTCGAGCTTATTACATGTACGATCCAGAGTTGATTCCTGGTTCTAGAGGTTTTAGAACTCCACTTGCTAAAGGAATTGAAATTATAGAATTTATGAGGGGTAAAATTGGGGGAATGGGAATTCCACAGTTCGTGAACGATCTTCCAGGAGGAGGGGGAAAGATTACTTTAACTCCGAATTGGTATTTGGGTTTTTACAAACCGGAGAGGACGCACGTTTTCAAATCTGCGTTACGCGGAACCTATCATTTCAGCCCGGAACCAATTAATTCTAAAATGGAAGCATATTATCCAGAAATTTCTTCAAAAACCTGGAAAAGAATTTTTTCGAATTCTTTCGGAACCAAAGAATATAAATGAATCCTACTGTTCTAGTTTACGCAGATCTGCACGAGTTTGAGGGAAATTTTCCGAAAGTTTATAAACAGGAATGGGAATCTAAAAAGTCCGTGGATGCAATCTTAGAATTGTTAAACGAAGTAGGAGAAAACGTAGAGTTGGTAGTAACTCCGGATGAACTTCTAGAAAAATTAAAACGTTATTGCGACTTGAATTTTTCCGAACGTCCTGTAATTTTTCATTTGATGGAAGGGTTTTGTTCTAGAAATAGAGAATCTTTAATTCCTGCCGTAGCGGAGTTGTTCGGTTTTCCTCATACTGGTTCGGATTCGTATTCTCAAAATGTTTCTTTAGATAAAAATTTAACTCGAATTTTTGCGCAATCGATAGGTGTTCCCATTACATCCGGGTTTTTGATTCGTTCTAAGAATGTTCTATTTGAAGAATTACAACGATTGAGAGATAATTCTGAAGTTAAAAAAGGGTCGAAAGAGAATTCGGAAATTTTTTCTTTTCCCATTTTTGTAAAACCAGCGGGAGAAGGTTCTAGTCTTGGAATCGGAGAAAAAAATATCATTTATAGTTTTGAGGAACTGAATAACTTATTGTCTGAAGCTCCGGATTTTTTTTTTCCCTATCTTTTGGAAAAATACTTAACTGGAAATGAATATACTATTTCTGTAATGGGTTCCGCAACTTTTGGTTATAGAGTGAGTTCTGCTGGGAGATTGATACTACGAGAAGATTTAAAAGTGGAAGATGTCTACGGAGAAAAAACGAAATCTAAAAGTATGATGCCTGAGACTCTCGTATTTGATTGTCCCAAAGACTTGGAAGTTATAATTCAACAACAGAGTTTGTTGTTTTGTGAATCACTTGGAACTTCTGGACCTGCCAGACTTGATTGGAAATTGGATTCTTTAGGGAATCCTTTTTTTTTAGAAATGAATCTTACTCCTGGATTGTCTCCGTTTTATTCCACGTTTCCGATTTGTTATCGTCAGAGTCTAGGGGACGAAAAAAAATTGTTTCAAGAGATTTTAGAATTGGCTCGTTTGGATTTCGAGACCGATCGATTTTTATATTCTAAAAATAAAATTCGAAATCTAAAGTAAAATTATAGATTTATGCAGACCGTAACTTCCGCTTCTTTTCGAAACATTTTGGAAGAATTAGTCCGAAATCATCCGGTGTTAACTACCAATCGTTGGTTGGAAAAAAAAGAAAGTAGAATGGAAAAAGAAGATCTACTTCTTTGGCTTCGTCAGGAATATTTTGTCAGTGTAGACTTCGTAAATTGGTTTTTAAATACAGCTGCAATTTGTGATTCTGTGGAAGCTAAGATTGTGCTCGTCTCCAATATCTGGGAAGAATTGGGAGAAGGAAACGTTGAGGATTCTCACGTTTTTATTTTGAAAAAATTTCTTTCGGACATGGGAGAAGTTGTTCATGAAAAACATATACTTCCAGAAACGATTTTTTATCTTGATCTGATGCAGAAGATTACTACTTCAGATTTTTATTCCGCATTGGGCGCTCTCGGACCTGCAAATGAGTATTTGCTTAAATTAGAATATTCTAGAATGTTTAAATCTTACCTGGATCTGAGGGAAAGGATTGTTTTGCCAGAAGGAAAATTCTTTCAGGTAAATCTTAATGCGGACGAATCCCATTCGGAAAAACTATTTCGTTTGATCGAAGCCGTAGCGGATACGGAAGAAAAACGTAATAAAGTAATGGAAGGAAACCGTCTAGCTTTGGATGCTAGACTTATGTTTTACGAAGGTCTAACGGCTTTTCAAAAACTTTAAAAAGATCATTCCTATCATTCCGAAAATCGGAACCAAAGGAAGATAAAGAAAAGGGGAAAACCAGCGGTATCCTTTTAGAGAATGACTTAGTTTTCGAACCGCAAAAAATCCTGGGTATCTTCTTCCGTTTGCGATCATTTGGACGTTTCCTTCTGCTATGTGTGTGTTTAGGGTAGGATGGATTTCTTTGAGTTCTTTTTCTGTAAAATCTCGAAAAGATCTAAATCTAATTTTAGAATTTAGATTTAGACTTTGTAACTTTGTGGCTAAGTCTGTGCAAAAAGAACATTCTCCGTCGTATAAAAAAACTAATGTTTGCATAGTAAGATTCATTTTTTTGAATCTTATTTAAAAAATTCAACTGCTTTATTTTATTGATGTCTCTATATATGAGTGGAGTATCATAAATTTTGAGAGGAATGTTAATTTTAGAGATAGAATTTAGATTTTCTATAATAGTTTTGAGTAATTTTATGAATCAGTTTTATAATTCCCGACAGATTTATTTTTAGATTCAAATATTTATACGTAAATTTGATCACTTACAGAATTCAAGCGCTTTATTATTGCAGCTAACTCTGAGAAACAACGCCGACATTTCTTTGCGGCTTTTGTTTGTCTCGATTTCTATGGATCGTTCGACATATCTTCCGGGAGGTTTTTAAGAAAAGAACAAATATTAGGAACGTGAATTTCTTGAACTCCGATCCAGAAGTAAATCCAAATTCCTTCTTTTTGCATACCGTCGCATACCTTCATATACCATTTTGAAATCGTATTTTCTTTTCTTGCTCTCCAAAATAAAATTGGAAATCTATAAATCAGTTCGTCCCAAATATCTCTTCCAACTCCTTCTCCTCTTGCAATTTCATCTACCGCAAACTTAGAAAGAAAAGTACCAAAAGAAGTATTTTTTACTAAGGCACATCCTTTGAATTCAGATTCTAAAAGAATTCCAGAGAATTCCTGATTCCAAAAATTTTTTTTAAGAGATTTTTGAAATGCCTTTTCGATCAAAAGATTTAACTTTTCACTTGAGACGGTAAGAGGATTTTCAAAAAAATCGATACGATTCTTTCTTCTTAAAAGAGTTCCACTTCCTTTGATTGTAAATAATTCTTTAAGAAGCGAAGACGCAGAAGTTACCGCGATTTCAAAATCCTTATCCTTTACATTTTTATAAAGTTCTAAACAAACAGATAAAATAGATTTGTCTTCTGGATCTGGTTTTATGGAGGAATTAACGTCGAAAATGGAAATTTTATTTCCTTTTAAATAAATCCCACCTCTAGAATAAAGATGAACCAATTTTTTAGTATGAAGAATCGAACAAAGTTTAGTCAAAAAATCTAAAAGAACCTGACCTTTTTCCTCAGCGATAAAAACAGGAAGTTTTTCTTCATTCAGAGCGGAGTGAACCGCATCCGTTAAATTCTGGGGATGTCGGAATAATTTTCCTGGTAAAATTGAGGGTGTATCATCTTTATTTTGATTTCTATAGAATAGATTGGTATAAGAAATTCCATCCTTATCTAAAACTACAACTGGGAATAAATCCAACTTGTGAAGTAGTTTAAGGTTATAAAGAAGAGCTTCTGCCGATTCCATCAGAGTAGCGGAATCTGCATAGATCACCGCAAACTTTTCTGGTTCGATTGAACGGAATCGTTTTAAAAATTGAAACGAATCTTGAGTATTCTCAGTGACTTCTAAAAGTTTCAGTAGAATTTCTTGATGATTCATTTTGAATCGATTGGATTATCTACCTAAGGTGTAGGCAACTAATTTTCCTTTTAACTTTCCAATCGTCAAAGATTGTTCTTTATTTTTTTTTAATTTTAGAAAACCTAAAAGAGAAGTATCTCCGCAAACGATCGCAAGAACATTTCCCGAAAAATGATCTTTTAATTTTTTGCCCCAATCCAAGTAAGTTTCTTTGGCTTCTTCCTTAGTTCCTAAACGAACTCCGTAAGGAGGATTGGTCACTATAAAACCTTCGTAAATTTTTTTATCGTTTTCATAAATTTTCGCATCCGATTCGAAAAAATGAATCAAATGATCCACTCCCGCATTTTTTGCGTTTAACTTAGCTAATCCAAGGGCTTTTGGATCTAAATCGGAAGCAAATATTTTTACTTCCGAAGAAAAATTTAAATTCTCATTAAAATTTGGTTGTCCGAAAAGTTTTTGAAAAGGAAGGGAAGAAGCCAAACTTCTATAATTGGTATGACCTCCGTATAGAAGTTTGAGCGCTGCCTCAACGACTACGGTCCCAGAACCGCAGAATGGGTCGTATAACGGTGATTTGGCGTTCCAACCAGAATAACGAATCAAAGCGGAAGCAAGAATTTCTCGAATGGGCGCTTCTCCTCCGATTCTACCGTGTCCTCTCTGTTGCAGAGGTCTTGTGTTTAAACCTAAAGAAAGTTTTGCGTGGTCAGAATGGGAGCGTAGATAGAATAAAAAATCTGGTTCTTCCCTAGAAATTTTTGGAGGTTCTTTTCCCTTAGAACGAAAACGATCAAAAATTGCGTCTTTCAATTTGTATGTCGCATAACGTGAGTCCTTTAACGAATCCTTAGTAGTCGAATCGATTCTTAAAGAATGTTCTGAACTTAGAATTTTCTCAAAAGGAAATTGAAGTGCTTGATCGTAAAGATCTTCCGGGTTTTCTACTCTCCAATATTTTAACGAAATGCTAATTCCGGACGCGATTCCAGTAGAAAGAATAAATTCCTTTAAGGACCTTGTGGGACCTTGAAAAAAAATTCCACCTCTGTTTTCGGAAAGAATCTTCAAACCGGCTTCTAATACTTCTTCTCGCAACAGCCCAGAAAGACCATCTGGACAAGAAGCGTGATATTCGAAAGAATCCGGTTTTGAAAAATCCCATTCCGATTTTAAAGGATTTTGTTTTTGCTTTGGATCGTTCGGAAAATTTTTTCTATCAGATCTTTGTGATTTTAACCGGAGGGATTTTTTAGGAATTGGTTTTTTAAAATTTGTCACTCTATTTGTTGTGCAAGATAGTTTTCAACGCCGACTTGACGAATGATTTCTTGTTGGGATTCTATCCAATCGATGTGTTCTTCTTCAGAGATCAATATTTTTTCGAATAACTCTCTTGTGCCGTTATCGTTGTTTTTAACCGCGATAGCAATTCCACGATTGAATCTTTCCACCGCGGCGTATTCTAAATCTAAATCTACTTTCAAAATTTCTTCTATATTATTCCCTACGTTAATCTTCATGTATCTTTGAAGATCGGGTACTCCATCTAAATAAAGAATACGATCAATCACTTCGTCAGCGTGTTTCATTTCGTCTATCGATTCACGTTTCATAAAGTCTGCAAGTTTTTTAAAACCCCAGTTCTTGTTCATCTTAGCGTGTATGAAATACTGATTGATTGCAGTCAGTTCTGCAGAAAGCACTTCGCCTAAAATTTCGAGTACTTCTTTGTTACCTTTCATTTTGTTTCTCCTTGTGATCATTCAGTATAAAAATCATTCTTAATTTTGCAAGGATAGTTTATAAACATGAATGAAAAGTCATCTTACTTGTGTTATTTAATTTTTTTTGATTTTCAATCTCACAATTTTTAAAAATATAGACCCGATGTATTCATCAGCTTTTATCATTGATTCAGAACTCAGTCATTTCGGAAAGACTGAACTTGATTATCATTCTCTTTCTTATCAAACTGCAATTCAACTTTTAGAAAGAAATCCTGAGTTTGAACCTCAGTTTCTTATTTTTGCGGCGATGGCTCCGGAACGTTATACGGGAGAGGTGTTTGTTTCTGCTAGGATCAAAGAAAGTTTAGGTTTGAAAAATTTATTTACGATTCGTACGGAGACTGCTTCTTCTTCCGGTGCGAGTGCTCTTCATACCGCTGTTTATTTACTTCGTTCTGGAGCGTTTCAAAGAGGAATTGTAATTGCTACCGAAGTGATGAGTCGTCTTGAAAGAGAAGAAAACAATCTTCTTTTAGGAAGTGTTCTATCTGAACGTCAAAAAGGTTTTGCGATGTCCATGGCTCAAGGAGGTGGAATGATTGCTACGCGTTATCTGCAGCAATACGGATATGATCGTAAGGACCTTTATACACTTTCTAAAAAGTTACACGATAACGGACTCAAAAACGAAAAGGCCCATATCAAAAAAAATATTACAGAAGTAGAATATTTTAATTCTCCTATGTTTACAAGTCCACTTTGTCTTTATGATATTTCTCCTCTTTCCGATGGAAGTTGTGCGGTTTTACTCAGTTCCGAGAAAACAAAATCTTCTCGATTGTTAGAAATACTTGGAATTGGGCATGGGATCGGAAATCTTTCCAACCCGCCGGGAGATTTAAGCTTTAGTTCTAGCGTAACCGCGTTTCAAGGTGCATACAAAGAGGCAAATTTAAAACCGGAGCAAATTCAAATTGCGGAGTTACACGACGCTTTTACACCTTTTGAATTAATAGGCGCAGAGGATGCGGAACTTTTTCCGAGAGGCTCAGCATTACGTTATGTGAAAGAGGGAAAAACTCATCCAGAAGGACAACTTCCTATCAATGCTTCTGGAGGTTTAAAAACCAGAGGTCATCCGGTGGGAGTTTCTGGACTGGCACAAATCGCTGAATTACAAAACTGGATGTTTAAAGAAGAACGTTTCCAAAATGGTTTGGCTCTTTCTATTGGAGGATTGGGTGTGAATAATTTTGCTACGATTCTTTCTAAAGTTTAAAACGGAATTGAACGTGATCGAAAAAATACTTTTGATTCAAACCGCTTTTTTAGGGGATTTGATCTTAACGACTTCTTTCTTTAGGGAAGTTAAAAGAAAATATCCAAACTCACATCTTACGGTTGTGGTTAATAAAGGAACCGAAAGTGTACTTGAGGCAAATCCTTATATAGATCGACTAATTCCTTTGGATAAAAAAGAATTTAAAAAATCTATTTGGAAATTTATTTCCTTTTTGTTTAGCCTTAGAAAAGAAAATTATACACTTTGTATTTTGCCTCATTTTTCTTTTCGTTCCACTTTGATTGGATTTGCTAGCGGCGCCAAAGAAAGAATCGGATATAAATCCGCGGGTTTTTCTTTTTTACTGACTAAAAAAATTCCAAGACCTATTTTAGGAATACACGAAGTAGAAAAGCTGTTTTCCTTATTATACAGTAAAGAAGAATATTCTAATATTCCAAAACGCCCTGAACTTTATTGGAAAGATGAGTCCATTTTCAGAATTTGTGGTTTGATGAAAGAGAACGGACTTGAACCTGGAAATTACGTCTTACTTGCGCCTAGTTCTGTCTGGGAAACCAAACGGATGCCTGCTTCTAAGTTTAGAGTTTTAGGAGAACGTATTTTCAAGGAAACCGGGAAAAAAGTGGTTCTGATCGGATCGAAAGCGGACTTAGATCTTTGTGAAGAAGTAGGTTCCGGTTACGGAATTAACTTTGCTGGAAAAACAAATTTACCCGAACTTTCATTTTTAGTTTCTAAAACGGCTTTAATGATCAGTAATGATTCTTCTCCGATTCATTTTGCTTCTGCATTTAATATTCCTACTTTAGCAGTTTTTGGTGCTACGGTTCCTGATTTTGGTTATACGCCTCTTGCTGATCTTTCTTTTATTTCTGAAATTCATGGGCTTTCTTGTAGACCCTGTGGAATTCACGGAGGTAGAATTTGCCCCGAAGGACATTTTCGTTGTATGAAAGAACAAGATACAGACAAAATGTTTAAAGTGGCGGTCCAACTAGAAAAAGGAAATGTAAAATGACTCCATACATTTACGCGGAACGAATCAAAAAAGTTCAGAAAAAATTAAAAGACGGAGAGGTTTTGATCGTCTTTGCGGCTTCTCATTTAATCCGAAATCGGGACGTAGAATATAAATTCCGTCAGGATTCCGATTATTATTATTTAACTGGTATTGAAGAATCGGACGGAATTCTAATATTAAAAAATTCTTATAAATCGATTTTTGTACTTCCAAAAGACAAAGAAAAAGAAATCTGGACCGGAATTAGAATCGGGAAAGAAAATGCAAAGGAACTGTTAGATTTGGACGAATCCTTTGATATAAACGAATGGGAATCGAAGCTGGACGAAATTTTAGTTAATCAACATACTTTGTTTCATTTTTTTGGAAAGAATTTAGTTCGTGATTCTAAACTCATAGAATGGATTTATTCTCTCAATCAAAGATCCAGAGAAGGTAAATTCGGTCCTAAAAGAATTGAAACTCCGGATTTTCTACACTGGATGAGGATGTTTAAATCTACTGTGGAAATTGAGGCCCTCCGAGAATCTGTAAGAATCACTGCTTTAGGTCATGAAAGATTGATGAGAGAATCTAAACCTGGAATGTATGAATACGAACTTGAAGCAATTTTGGAATCCGAATATTTAAAACATGGGGCTTGGGGGGGTGGTTATGGACATATCGTCGCGAGTGGAAAAAACGCCACTATTCTTCATTATACGTCTAACAACTGTCAGTTGAAAAAGGGGGAGCTTGTACTAGTAGACAGCGGAGCTGAAAAAGGATATTATACTGCGGATGTGACTCGTAACTTTCCTGCGGGAAAAAAATTTTCTTCCGAACAAAAGGCAGTCTATGAAGTAGTTTTAAAAGCGCAGAAAGAAGCCATTTCCAATACGAAGGAGGGAGTGGAATTTGTTTCGATTCATAATCAAGCTGTTAAAACTCTTGTAGAAGGTTTGAAAGATTTAGACCTTTTAGAAGGTTCTATGGATTCCATTTTAGAGCAAAATACATTCAAAAAATATTATATGCATAGAACCAGTCACTATCTAGGCATGGACGTGCACGACGTAGGTTCGTATTATAAAGATGGGACTTCCTGGTCTTTGCAGGATGGTCAGGTGATCAC
>NZ_AKWY02000021.1:0-85000 GCF_000306255.2 Leptospira noguchii serovar Panama str. CZ214 | reverse complement strand
TGATTACTTCCAAGAGAAATACTATATTTTTTTCTATCATCACCGGGCTAAATACTTTTCACGGGTTCCAACGAAAATCATCATTCTTAAAATGATAACTTTTTTAATTCTACCGTAATTTGATTTTAAGGCGGTCTTCCTACCCAAAACCATGATCAAAATAAGACATAATGAACTGAAATTAAATAATTTAAATATTAAGTTTTCAAAAAATCAAAATATTATAATATTCATTTTTAATATAAAAATTATTTTAAAAAAAAATAAGAATTACATAAAAAAAATTTAAAAAACAGATCTGACTAAAGAGTTGTTGGAACCGATAACGGTATGAAGACTAAAAACTCAAAACAACCATTCAGACATCTAAAATTATTAAAACCAAATCGTTCCGGAAAAAATCAAATAGAACAAAAGCCTGCGAATTTCCCAAAAAATCTAAAAAAATTGGGGATCGCCATCAGACTTCAATGTTCCTAAAGAATTGGTTTTTTATTTGGCTAAAAGAATTCTAAGAGCAGGTTCGTTGAGATTACTTTTAAATCAATGTATCCATCAAAGACCACTCCTTATGTTGGTTCCAAAACAAACTCTAAGAAACAAAATCAGTTATCAAAAACAAAAACTCGAATTGCAGAGATATTCTTTTCGACCATTTGAGGATGATTGGACAGAACTTAAAAGACTCTCATTTTTACACGGAGTTTCTATGTGCAAAATGTTTGTCAAATTATTGTTGGAGACAGATCTTTATCCAGAATCTAAATATGCGGAAAATCCAATTTTAGATGAATTTGAAGAATATATCGGAGATCCGACCTTGATTCAAAAATTAAAAGCTAAACGAACCTTTAGATTTTAGCGATTACTTAAAATTATATAATAGAGTATCTAAGGCCCTATTATAGACTGAGATTTGTTTGTAAACAATACTCTATTGTATAAGATTAGAAATTACAATCGCGGTTTCTTTTGAGGTTTTGTTATCAAAAGAATTGAAAAATTAATTCTCAATATGTTTCATTGAAACGGTCGATTGAAGTAGTTTTGTTAATCTTGAACTATGGAATTTTTCAACAACTCTATTCTATAAAATGAATTTTTTATTGAATAACAATCGCAAAATAACGATTTCATGAAGAAAATTGATATTGAAAACTCAGTCTTTGAATTTTATAAAGATTCCTTAAAAATTATTTTTGAGATATAATTGTCTCAAAAAACACAGTTATATAAGGATTGACTTTTACTCAGAATTATAAAATTGAGTATCTAAAATTTTGCATTGGAGTAGAGTTTTGTAATAAAATTTGCGATACTCAATTTTATAGGCAATAACAGAAAGCTTTTGACTTTGGGACGGTTATTACTTAACGCGATGCGAGGCAAACACAGCAGAACGCTCTCTATGGTCGCTCGACAAATCGTGCTCTATATTGAAACTAAAGAAAATTAGTATATAATGTTTCTTGTATACAATTTATTGACCAGAGCGGTGCCCTATTTTTTTTTACGTCAAACTAACGTTACTTAAAGCTCTATAATAGAGCTTCTAACCTTCTTTTCTCAAAGTAGACTCATCTTAAAATTTATCCTTTAGGCAGGAGTTAGTAATTCTTTTCAGAGAAAAATTTTTATTTTTCACTACAAAGACGCATGAAAAAAATAGGATACTTCTGTTTAAAAAATTAGAACGTAGACTTTCCCAAAAAAAGCCATCCAGACTAGAATCAATTGGTAATAACTTCTATATCTTCACAAAATCGATCGTTAATTTTCGATTCCATTTTCATAGTAAATTTGGTTAAATATTTCTTGAAAATGAAAATTCAATTCTTACATTGTTCGAATCTTACTAATTACTGCATAATAGAATGTCCAGAATTCTGCACGTTTATCAGAAACTTGACTCAAAATTCATGGTTTTTATTCTGTAGGAATTCAGTAGAACTTAAGAAAGTTATGGAGTGTATAATGTTCAAAAATTTAAAAAGAATTAGCATTTTATTTTTCCTTATGGGTCCTTTGTTTTCTTCTTCAATTTTTGCTTTAGGGACTTATTCAGAAGGTTGGGCTGTAGTAAAGTTGGTTCAGTTTGAAAGCCGTGGGCTTATTTTTGATTCTTACGAAGGAATTTTAGAATTTACCACCTATGATAAATCCGAAAAATGCGAGACATCCAAGGACGAATGTTTTTCTCCGTTAAAAGAAAAAGTAGATTTTTCTGTTCGCCCCGAAAATGCAGAAACTGTAAATTTTTTAAGTAATAGTTTAAATCAAGAAATTTTGATTCAATACAAAATCCATAAAATTGAACCTGCAGCTCTTTCAACCGATTTTGAAATCATTTCTGCTCAAAGACAAATCTCTACTATTCCGAAGGAAGCAGCCGAAAAAATTATCGTAGATAAAACAGGATCCAAAAGAAATTTTTCGGTTTCGGGTAGAATTCTTCAATTGGATTATCAAGGAACTGCAATTGGAACTTACGAAGGTTTATATCTGGACGAAGTCCGTGGAAAGGTTCATCCCTTTTCAATTACAAACGAGCAAGTGGCCGAATTTGCTTGGAATACAATGAAATTTGGGACAAAGTATTATATAGGTGTTTCCGTCGCCTTTGCAACTGGTTGGAGAAAATCGGATTATGATATTTTTGAAATCAATTATAAATCTCCAGCAGGTGGTGTTTATACTGATTTGAAAAAGTGATTCTTTTTTACAACTTTAGTAAAAGATAGAACTTTCTTTTAAATAAAGGGGCGGTCTACCGACCTCTTTATTTAGAATCTTTAATTGAAAAGAATACTTACCACGAATATGTATGAAAAAGATAGAATAAGTCTGTTTAAAAAATTTAGAATTTATTACTTCCTCGAAGAAGTAATAAATTCAGGAATAGGCACAAATCCGTAAGAGTTACTATTCTTCGTAAAATCCATCGTTTGCTTTCGATTCTATTTTCACGCGTTTCGTAGTAAAAAGAATCGAAAACAAAGAACAGATTTTTTATATCAAAAGAATTTACAAAATCTAAAAAACGTAAGTTCGGCTTGATTTATTTTTCTGAAAAAGCTGGTATCTGAATTTTACAGATCGATTTCTAAAATGTGGGGACTAATTCAAATTACGATTTTACAAACAAATTTTAAAATTGTAGGATTACATATTTTTAGAAAATTCTTTCTTATTTTCTTAGACGAACTCACGTTTATCAATACAAGAAAACACTACGTCGAATTAGAATAAATTCTGTGGGAACTCACATATTCTTGCAAAGAAATTTCTCCTAACTTTTTGAAAATTTTACTTTTTGCGTGAGTTCCCACATTTTATTTTTTACCGAAAAAGAAATTTCTTACACCGAACTCACGTTAAACGAACGTGATCCGGTATAACGCGAAAGGGATCGATGCGAGGTCAATAAATTGAAAAACTAAAGTAGATTATTATATAACGTTTCCTGTATTCAATTTATTGACCAGAGCGGAGAGCCCGGTCGGCTTGCCGCAGGCAAGCCGGATTCGCCCTGATTTTCTCCACGAACTTGTGTTATTTTAGCTTTTTTCGTCTTCCAGTATTTGTCCTAAATCAATCAGGTCGGTTAACCAATCAGAAAAATTACCGGCCCGATCCCGAATTCTTGCCTGCAGTAAAAGTCTTCTTTTAAATTTCGCAAAAGATCGGGGAATTTTTACAAGAATCATTTTGCGATCAGATTCAAATTCATATGGAAAAGTTTGTCCATCCAAAAGGATCTCCGCGCCTCCGGCATATCCTGAACCTACATCGGATACCGAATACATTCTTTCAATTGTAGTAGTTGGTCGGACCTCCGGCGTAAATCTATAACGGGAAATTAAAAATGGATGATCTATTTTGGGCTTAGAACGATCTTCCAGAACTGCAATAATTCCTATTTTATTTAAAGTAGCTCCGATTCCTCCAACCTCCGAAAATGTTTTTAGAATCACCCAACGTTTAGTTCCTTCTTCGAATAGATAGAGATTCTCCCCTTTTCCGAGTCTTCTACCCTTCCAGAAAAGTTTAGCTTCACCAGACCAGTTAATTC
This sequence comes from Leptospira noguchii serovar Panama str. CZ214, assembly GCF_000306255.2. Taxonomy (GTDB): domain Bacteria; phylum Spirochaetota; class Leptospiria; order Leptospirales; family Leptospiraceae; genus Leptospira; species Leptospira noguchii. The sequence continues at coordinate 80,928 of NZ_AKWY02000021.1, read as the reverse complement.
CGGTAGATTCAATCTCGATCAGCTCACTTTTTAAAACTAAACCTTCAGGTAAAAAATTTTCACTGGCTGGAGTTCCGACCACCTCAAAAAAAATCTTCCCTTTTCCGAATGTATTTCCTTTAGGAGTTTTGAGTAAAAACCTACGATCCGAAGATAAATATTCCGTTTCGGTCTTTTTCTCCGAATATCCTTTAAAGCCAGAATTAAAAATTCTAATTTTCAAGGAAGAATGGTTTTCTTCTTTATCCCCTGCAATAATTTCCAGTGGAATTTCTTGATTCACTGAAAATTCTCTAAGATCTAAACTTGGTTTGAAAGAAGGAAAAAGATTATAGACATAAACTGGTGGATTGAGAGAAGAACGGTTTGAATCATAAATGGACTGATGATCCCTCGCTTCCGCATAACTCATTTTTTCAAACTTTCTTTCATAGAGAATTTTCCCTTCGGATATAAGTCTCGCAAAATAGAGATTATTCTTATTACGAGAATTCATTCGATCGAACGCGCCGAGTTTTATCCTAACTTCTCCACCTAACTTAAGTGGTTCTGGATCATTGAGTTCGTAAATACCGTCTTCTTTTTTCTTAAGAGGTATCCTAAATTTCTGACCGTCAGAAGAATCTATGTAAAGAACTAACAATTCGGGCGGAGTTCCGTCCCGATCATTCATTTTTAAATATGCGAGAGGATTAAAAGTATCTCCATTTCCATGAAGTTCAAAATGTAAATGCGGAACCCCCGTACCCGATTCTCCGATTCTTGCAATCGGTTGTCCTTGTTTTACGGAGAATTTATGATCTAAAAATTTTACGGAGAAAATCCCATCACTTAAAAGATGCAATGCTTGTCTTAGATTTTCCAGTTCTTTTTTTGTACCTTCTAAATTGAAAAGATGTGCAAATTTAGCTCTTAACCCAGAAGAAGAACGAAGCATTAAATTGAGTCCATATCCGGTCGGAGATTCGGAAATAGATTCTACAACTCCATCAAAAGGAGCTACTGCAGGAAAACCGTTCAGATGAAAAGTTTTAAAATCGGCTCCCATATGTAAATGATGAGTCCTATATTCTGCAAAAGAACCGGAAACTGGGGTTTGCACTTCCATAGGAAACCTAAGTTTTCCTTGTAACTCAGGAAATTCTGGTCGGTCCTCCGCCCACAATTCCTGGAAAATCAAAAAAAATAAAAGAATAACATAAATTGAAAAAACGAAAAATCTTTTCATCTTTCAGAAAAATGGACCAAAAAATGAAATTTGTAAAGCTGAAAAGGAATCTAAAAAACTCCTTGCACGGAGGTCCGACCGCAAAGGACCTTTCCAACTATGTTTATTGCCCGATTGGCGATTTTGGTTTTAATTTTTCTACAACTCAATCAATGCACATACTTTACAAGAGAACCAGGAAATCCTCCCAAGATAGACGGAGTACCAATCCCGGACGAACAGAGAAGAATATATATCCAAAACTTTCGAAACAATTCCTATGGAATGGGAGTACAGACACTCCTTACGGAGTTAGTTCGAGCTGAGATAGATACCAGAGGAAGATTCCTTCAAACAAGAGAGAAATCAATTGCCTCTTATCGGCTTTATGGAGAAGTCGTTCACTACCAACTCATCGGAAATTTACTAGACCAAGGAGGACAATCGATCTCCAGAGAAATGACAATCATAGTCCGACTCGAACTACAGAAAGTTGGAGGACAAAAAATAATTTTGGAAAGAGACGAGATCCCAGTAAGAATTATATTCTCCGATCAAATCGGATTTAGAGAAAGTGAAATCCAAGCACAGGCAAGACTATTAAAAATAATGGCGGTTCGAATTGCAGAAGAGACGGAAAGAGGTTGGTATTTTTCTATTGCCGGAAAGATCGATCCCTGATAATCTTGACTCGTCCTTCGGGTAAAAATCTAATATGAATCGAGAAAAACAAGAAGCTATTCTAAATAAAACGGAACCAGCGGTCCGTATGGAAATGCAAACGTTTTCGGAGTATTTACAAAAAGAAGGTTTAAAGATTACCAATCAAAGAATGTTAGTAGCTGAAAGAATTTTTTCCCTTCACAATCATTTTACTGCAGAAGGGCTTTTAGAAGAATTTAAAGATCAAAGAGATCAAATTTCCAAAGCCACAATTTATAGGATACTTTCCATAATGGTTTCAGCGGGTCTATTACAAGAACATAATTTTGGAAAGGATTATAAATATTACGAACACATAATAGGACACAAACATCACGATCATATCATCTGCACAGTTTGCGGAAAAATCGTGGAATTCTTAGACGAAAGAATAGAACAACTCCAAGAACAAGCGGCAAGAGAGAACGGTTTTAAAATCACCGGCCATAGCTTGAACATTTATGGAACTTGCAACGAACATTCTTCTAATAAATGATTTTTCAAACAACTTCGGAAGACTCTCTTACTAAAGCCAGAACCGGAATTCTAAATTTAAACGGAATAAAACTAGAAACTCCAGTATTTATGCCAGTAGGTACAAGGGGAGTTGTTAAAACCCTTTCGGCGGACGATCTAGAAGAACTTGAGTATTCTCTAATATTAGGAAATACGTATCATCTCTATCTTCGACCTGGAACTTCCGTACTGAATAGTTTCGGAGGTCTCAAAAAATTCTCCACATGGAAAAAAGCACTTCTAACAGACAGCGGCGGGTATCAGGTATTCAGTTTAAATTCACTTTTTAAATACGAACAAGATGGCGTTCGTTTTCAATCTCATATAGACGGAAGTAGACATTATTTTACTCCTAACTCTGTTATAGACATACAAAGGAGTATCGGTTCCGATATAATGATGGTTTTAGACGACTGTGCACCTTTCGATTCCGGTCCAGAAAGACTCAAACAATCCTTAGATCGAACACATCGATGGGCCGAAATGTCGGTGCAATACTGGGAAAAGAATAAAAACTCCCAACATCTTTTTGGAATTTTTCAGGGAGGAATTGATCTTGATTTTAGATTAGAAAGTCTAAACGCGATCACCTCACTACCGTTTGACGGAATCGCGATAGGAGGTCTCTCGGTCGGAGAACCTCGCAAAGATTTCATTCGAATTTTAAACGGTATTGCAACTTACACAGATCGAAATCGCCCTCTTTATTTGATGGGGGTAGGTACAGTTCCAGATATTTTGGATGGAGTGAAAAACGGAGTTGATATGTTTGATTGTGTACTTCCGACCAGAAACGCAAGAAACGGCCAAGTATTTACAACTTTAGGAAAAATCAATTTAAGAAACGAAAGATGGAAGAACTCCGACTCCCCCATGGACCCGAATTGCACGTGTAAGGTGTGTAAAAGATATAGTATAGGATACATCAGACACTTACATCACGTAGGCGAGATCACTGCATTCTCACTTTCGACATATCATAATTTACATTTTATGAAAAATTTTCTAACAGAGATTCAAAACTCCATTCAAAAAGGAGAATTTTTAGAAATCTATGCCAAGTGGAAAAATTTGTATGAAAAGCCCGAATTTTCCGGTTGACTATTTAAAGAATCGACTTTCCTTTAGTAGAGCTGGAAAGAAACAGAAAGGAGTTGCTGATTATTTATGGAAATAACCAGAAGAGAAAGCGGGAACATTGTCATTCTGGACATAAACGGAGAAATCGATCTCTACAATGCTCCAGAAATTAAAGATGTAATCGCGAAACTCATCGAGGAGCAAAAATATTATACGATCATCAATCTCGAAAAAGTTTCTTACATAGATTCTTCTGGTATTGGTGCTCTCATTTCCAGCCTTTCTAATCTGAAAAAATATCAGGGTGGACTTAAAATTATCAATGTTTCTGGATCTGTAAGAAAGGTATTTGAGTTAACAAAACTAACTTCTTTTTTTGAGATTTTTGATAATGAATCAGAAGCAGTTTCTGCTTTTAAGTAAATCGGAATTTTAATTTTATCCTACCTTTTCTAAAATCTGGTGCCGCAATGAAATCGACTCAAAGAAAAATACTTTCTTTTTTTATAATCTTACTCGCAGGGTTTTTTATTTCCTGTGGAGCAGAACTTCCTATTGAGGAATTAAGTGACGCAAAGAACTCGATCACAAGAGCCAAGTCTGCGGGTGCTGAAAAATATGCTCCTGCAGAATTAGAAGAAGCCCGCAAAAACTTACTCACAGCTCATCAAAAAGCTTCGGAAGAAAATCTTGCAGAAACTAAAAAATCTGCGTTGTATGCAAGAGCAAAAGCCTTAGATGCTTCTGAAAAATCCTTCCCATCTTCTGTTGATGACGCTCGTAAAGAATCCAGCTCTTCGATCGAGTCTGCAGAAGAAGCTTACGCTTCTCAACTTGCTTCTGAACCTTATAATACTTCTGTACAACTTCGTAAAGAAGGAGATTCTCTTCGTGAAACTGCGGATCGCACTTTAGAGTCGTATCCAAAAGAATCTGGAGACGATGCAAAACTAAGGATGAGATTGGCGGCATTCGATCAGTACGAGGCTTCTCGTCAAAAATATACGGATTCTAAAAAGGCCGCGGATGAATCCAAAGTATTAGCTCTTTCTCAAAAACAACAATTGATCGATTCTTTTGCGGACATAGATAAAAATCTAAATGATGCAGATAAATATGCAGAAGGAAAAGATCCGGAGGTCTCAGAAACTAGAAATCGTTTAGATTCTTCCAAAGCCAAAATAGAAGAAGGAAAGATTAAAGAAGGATATTCTGAAATAGACGATATTCGTAAAAAATCCGGAGAATTAGTCGCTAAGAATATTAAGGTTTATGCAGAAAAGCAGAAAGAACTTGCAAAACAAAGTGTAGCGTCTGCGACCACAAGGTTAGCATCCTTTGATCGAAATAAAATCAATTCATCCAGAGATTTTCAAGTTTCTTATCAAAGAGCCGAAGAAAATCTAAAAGCTGCAGAAGAATCTAGAGTATCCGCAGAAGATTTATATTCTTCCGAAAAATACGAAGATTCTATTTCTCGCTCCGAAGAAGCAATCCGTCTTTCCAGAATCGTAGTAGATCAAGCCACCGAATTGGCAGAAAGAATAGAAAGAAAAGCGACAACTGATAAGGTTGCTGGTCGAGACACAAAAACCGAAGGAAACAAAAATACTAAAAATCAATCTATATCCGAAGACAAAAATTCTTCATCTAAAATCGGTGAAGACGGTTTACCGGAAGGTTGGAAACGTTATGTGGTTCGTAAGAAGGTTCCTGCGGATTGTCTTTGGAGAATCGCAAAAGACAAAAGACATTATGGAACTTCTAAACTTTGGAAAAGAATCTACGAAGCAAATCGTAATAAAATCAAAAATCCAAACTTGATTTATCCGAAACAAGTATTATTGATTCCTCCTCGAAAAGGTCCAACTCGATTAGACAAAGTAGAATCTCCGTCCAGAAAGAAAAAACCGGCTACAGAAGAAGTAGAGGCTATTGAAGAAAATCGAAAACCTTCCACACATTCTTCTGAAGATTCCGAAACCGGAGAATCGAATAACAAGAAAAAGGCGGAAACAACTCCTCCTTCTGCCGATACTTCGGAAGATGAGACAGGTGGTGAATCTTCTGAAAATGAAGAATCTTCACCCGAAGAAGAAAATGGAGAGGAAGAAAATCCGGAAAATCTTCAATAAAATCCAAACGAATCAAAAAGTTACAGAAAGTTAGTTTTCTCTGAAATAAGAGGCTCGGTAAAAATACCGGGCCTTTTTTATTTTCAATTCGAAACTAAAAACAATTCTTTTACGCAAATGAGATAGCTTGAGAATTGTATAATAGGTTTTCGCTTGTCAGTTGCAATTCGCGCGCAAATTCAATGTGATTTATATAACGCAAATTCGGTGTAAAAAATCCATTTTTCTAAAAAAGTTGGAATCTAAACTTTACGGATCGATTTCTAAAATGTAGAAACTCATACATAAAGTAAATGTTTAAACATTCATAATATGATTTAATCTGTGTAACTACTACAAATCACGATTTTACGAACAAATTCTAAAATTTTGTAGAAACTCATACTTTTTTTAGAAAATTTTTTCTCAGCCAAACTTACACTACTCAACGTGAGTTTGACGTAAGAAAATCGGGACGAATCCGGCTGCCAGAAGCAGCCGGACCGGGCTCTCAGCTCTGGTCAATAAATTGCATGAAAAAAACTTAATACGATATTTCGACTTAAGTTTCAATTTATCGACCCCACATCGATCCCTTTCGCGTTAACTCACGTTAATTATTCATCCCTGAAAAAGATTCAGAATGGCGCATAACACAATCACTTGGATTTGAAGATCAATCTGTCGGAACTACGACATTCCTCCTTAAAAAAATCGATCTCACTTTGATTCAAAGTCATTTCAAAAATATCTAGAACAATCAAAATTGATATTTTAAGCAAATATAAAGCATTTTGAGATGATTATAGCATAACAGTACTAGACGGAATATTTTAAAATAAATTTTTGAATGAGTTCAGTCACTAAATCCGGTTGTTCTCTGTGAACCCAATGATTGGAATTTATTTTATGAATTTCTAATTTTTCAACATAATCATAAGAGTTTTCGTAAACCTCTGGCAAAACGATAAAATCCTTTTGAGGAACAATCAATTGCACTGGAACTTTAATATGAGAAGGGGACGAAATAACCGTTTTACCAAACAATAATTCTCTGAATAGATTGATGGGTGCTATCGAGGCGTTATAAATATCGTTTTTGCTCAATTTCCTCAGAGGATCTTTTTTAGGAACCCCTCCCCAATCCATGATCCATCCATAAATCGATTCGCCAAAGTTTTGCCAAATGAATTCTGGCAATACAGGAATTTGAAAAAACCATATATACCAGGAACGAAACCCCTGATCGATCACCTTACTCCAGTTACTTAGATTTAAACTGAACAGGTCATCGATTATCCTTCTTCCCGCAAGCCAAGGATGAGGAGCGGAAATAGCAGTAAAAGAACTTATGTATTTAGAATATTCATAATTACTAATAAATAACCATCCAAGTGCGGCCCCCCAGTCGTGACCCACCAGATGCACCTTTTTATCTTTGGAAAGGAAACGAATCGCTTCCAACAAATCGGAAAGAATCATGGTATAATTATACTCGGATTGTTCTGAAGGTTTGGAAGATCTTCCAGATCCTCTTAGATCTATTGCACCTAACGTAAATTTTTCTTTCAGAACATTAACCTGCAAATCCCAAGTTTTATGTGTGTCAGGATAACCGTGAACAAATAGAATTACATTTTTAGAATCCGTTTCCGAATAAGAAAGAAATAGTTTCACTTTTTGATTTTCAAGATATATATATTTCAAACTTTCAATTCCCCTATTTATTAATTTAAAAGAACCTCTATAAATTAGAATTCAAAATGTTTGAACTACAAACACCAATATAAAACCAGCTCTCTTTAGGAGAATCGAAAGTGTTAAATTACAATTTTTTCGAAGGAAAAATTGTACCGGAAAGTTTTATATAAAAAACTCGGTTAGTTCAAGTTTTGTTTTTCTAATTTTTTATAGATACTACAACACCGTATTTTTTTAGTTTCTATTTTGATCCTTAAATGAAACCAAATTTCGACCTCGCAATCATAGTTTACGTTTATAAATTTGTCAGTCTTTTTACGAAATTTGACTCTTTGTTCTGATTGGATTTTAGAGTAGATTTTTTAATTCTGGTCCCATGTTGGAAAAACGATTTAATTCGCTTAACGATTTTGGGAATCCTATGGTTATGTTTCGAAATCGTATAACCAGAATGGCTAAACACTGGAAAAAATGGGCTCGTAAAAGAAACATAGAATGCTTTCGAATTTACGATCGTGATATACCTCAAGTCCCTGTTTGCGTAGATCTTTATGGTCCCCTCTGTCATATCTCTGTATATAAAAACAATTACGAAATTTCAGATGAAGATAAGATAAAAGAAAATGAAGAAGTCAGTAGAATTGTTTGTGAAACTCTCTCTATTGATCCAAACCAAATTTTTTGGAAAAAAAGAGAACCTAAAAAAGGTAAGGAGCAATACGAAAAACAATCCGAACAATCTGAGTTATTCGAGGTGGGAGAAAACGGACTTAGATTTTATGTGAACTTATCAGACTATGTTGATACCGGATTGTTTTTAGATCACCGAATCACTCGAGACCTCGTACGTAAGGAATCCAAGGGAAAAAAATTCTTAAATCTTTTTTCTTATACCGGATCGTTTACCGTCTACGCAGCGTCAGGCGGGGCTGTAAAAAGTCTAAGCGTGGATCTTTCCAATACGTATTCCGACTGGGCGGAAGAAAATTTAAAATTGAATGGATTTTCACTTACAAAACACCGTGTATTCAAAGCCGACGTGATGGAATGGCTTCGGCATGAAAGAAAAAATCCAGATCGAGAAAAATATGATCTGATCGTAGTCGACCCGCCTACTTTTTCTAACAGTAAAAAAATGGCCGAAATCTTTGATATACAAAAGGATCACGCTGAAATTTTAAATACACTCTATCTAGATTTTGCGCTCCCAGGTGCTGTTTTGTTTTTTTCTACGAACTTTAGAAAATTTGAATTTTCTAAACAAGCCGTTTTATGGGATAACGTGAAAGATATTTCTAAGTTTACAATCCCAGAAGATTTTAGAAATGAAAAAATTCATTTTTGTTGGAAAATGGAAAAACCAATTTGAATTCTTAGATTTGATTAAGAGGAAATTTTTACATTTAAAAAACAAAAATACAATTCTAAAAATATAATATAATATAATATAATATAGCTATTGAAAAATTTCATAATTCTGTTTAACAAAACTGTTCTAAACGGCCATTCCTATTAAACAGAAATAGATGGAGAATTAATTTTTCTACAACTATAATATTGAAATGTAAAGCTGCAACCGCTTTGAATAAGTTAATCTCCATAACGTCTTCAAAGTAACGAAGATCTTCTGAAAAATCGTTTCCAAGTGTATTCACTTTTTGTAATCCGTCAAAAGCAGCCGAAAGCGCACCTTTAGAGGTATCCGTAAAATAAGTATTATTTTGAATTCTTTCTTGAAAGTAACTTCTCGAAATATTCATTGTGTTGGAAACATATTCAAACGGTTTCCAAACGTATTGAATTCCATCGGTTCTAAAATTTTTATCTACGATCAAAGAATCGTTCAAAGTTTCCATTGTATTCTTTTTAGGTTCGTATTGTTTGTTCGTAGAAAAAGGATGACGATAATCTTTTGTACCAAAGGAAGAAATCGTAAGCGAATTATGATTATCTATTTCCCAATTGATTCTAAATTGATAATCGCTATAATCGGAAACAAAGGTTTGGTTAGGAACTAAATCTGGAATTCTTCCTAAAATGTAGTTAGGATAATATTTTCTTCCAGATGCACTTATATTTAAGTTTTTTGTTATATTCTTAAATACGTAACCATCCACTAAAAATGTATTTAGATTTAAAACCACAGAATCATTTTTCTTTTTAAAACCTTCTACTGCGATAACACCTCCTGTAGCAAATCCATATCTTGCAGAATAAGTGCCAGAATAAACTTCCAAGGACCGAATCGCGTTGTTATTCAAAACAGAAGTAATACCATCCGCGTGAAATGGATAAATTAAAGGAAGGCCGTCATAATAGAATTGATTGGCTCGAGTTCCTGCTCCTCTCATTATTAGAAAACCTCTCTGACTATTAGGAACGTCTGGACTTTTATTATTCGGAGCGGTTCGACTCAGTCCGCCATAGCAGATTGAAATCCAGAACTATTATAATTTTGGAATATAGGGGCAATTCCAGGAATATTAAAAATCGCTTTTAAAGAATCTCCGAAAGTACCTGGCATCTTGTTAATTTCTTCCGGTTTTAAACGAACAAAATCAGGCCCATCTTTTTCCCCTAACACTACAATTCCATCCTGATTTTTTTCAGAGTCGATCGAAAACGAAGTATTACCAGGCTGAGCTTGAATTTGAGTTTTTTTTCAGAACTCCGTTTTCATTCTCCGCTAAAATAGTATAACTGCCATATTTCGGAATTTCTAAAAAAACCTCTAAGTTCGATCCGGCATTCATTCTTTTAGAAAAATTTTCACCTTCGATACTAATCGATTTGATCTTTTCTTTAAATTTAATCTGTACCTCTATTTTATTTTGAGCATACAAATCCGAAGAGTACATTATAAAAAAATAAAATATCAACTCATTGATAATAGTAAACTTTTCGGTACAAAACTCGAGTTTACAAATGAGAATTCGAATAATTCTTAAAATTTTTATAAAGGAAAGGATCGAATAAATCTGAATCTTTACCAAACAGAATCTATACATAATATCCCATAAATAACATGCAAAAATTCTATAAACAAAAAATCAAGTGCCAATCACCGCATAAGAAATTTATAAAGTTTATCAAAAATTTTACTTTCTCAATAAAACCGTTTAACATCTTAACGAGATATAAATGTTTTTATAAATTATAAATCGTCCCAACAAAACATTTACTGAACATAAAACCAATAGAGAAAAGTTCATTTAAATTCTATATAATATATATCTGATGCTTTAAACTAAAACGTTCCTAGATTGAAACAAAAATCCTTGTACCAAAGGAAATCCCATTTCTGCGGCCATCAAAAAATCTTCGGAGGTTTCGATTCCTTCTAAAATACACATTATATTCGATTCTTTTGCAAAATTCAAAAACCCCCAGGCTATATTTTTATAAGAAGGCCTGGTTTTAAAAAGTTTCAACCAACATTTATCAAATTTAATAAATTTAGAATATTCTAAAAAATTAAAACAAAAAAGATTCTGATCTCCACCTACGTCGTCAAGAGCAATTGGAATATTTTCTCGTCTCAAAACATCCAAACAAAATCGAGTATTTTCAATTAATGTAGAATCGGTATTTTCAATAATTTCGCAGACTATATCTTTTTTTTTACCTAAAAGTTTTTGCCATTCAGCGGCCTGTGAACGATTTTTACAGACGTGTGGATCCAAATTCAAAAATAAATTTTTGCCTTGCGGACGATTTAGTATCTGAAACCGTTTTAATTCTTTTTCAAATTCAAAAAATAGATCCGGATCTTGATGAAGCTCATTAAACACAAACTCCGGAGAAATATTTTTTCCTTTGATACGGAATCTGGCGAGAGCTTCATACGCGTAAATTTTTCCTGTTTCCAAAGACAGAATCGGTTGGTATTCCGTATGAAAGTTTCCAGTTTTCAAAATTTCAGTCAGTTGTGTAAAAATTTCCCCATCATAGTTTTGTGGGAATAAAGTTTTCAAATTTGAAGAATCGACTACGGACGGGCTGAGTTCGTTCAATATTTCCAAAGCCATTTCATATTTTTCATTAAACGAGAAAAGAATTTGTGTATCGATTGTCGAAACTGATTTCGAAGACCACAAATCGGTGTTAGGTGATAAATCAAAAATTTCTTTCATACGAGGCCTCCTTTTTCAATTTTAGGATGTAGTATTTTTCGAGTCAACCCAAATGAGACTGAACCTCAGAATCTAATTTATACTTAAATGCCTAAATTTCGGCAGACAAAATTTTTATAAATCTCATCCTTTTCAATTTCGCCTAACAGCTTTTTTAAACCAAACCTGCGTTCTATGCCGATTTTCACAAAATAGAAGTTTAAATATTGCAAATTTGGGAACAAACATGAGAACTCTGCAAGGCATTTAAATCGTAAAAACTTATGGAACCATAAAGAGGCGGTTTCTGTAGGAATTTACATATTTTATCCAAAGATTCAGAAATGATTGATTTTAAGATTGTGGGGTAGACTTAAATTTTCACCGAATAAAACTTTCAACGCCTCAATCATTAAAGAATGAAAATAATATTCAACTAACAAAACTAAGGCGAAACGCATTTTACAATTTGGTTTTATACATCAAACCAGTGATAGATCCCCGAGTTTATGAAAGTTTTATTTTAAAATTTGGATTTATAAGAAAGATACTACAATACTTCAGCTGATAAAAATGTGATATCGTCCGCGGCTTCTTTACCCGAAAAAAAAGTTTGAAAATCAGAACACGACTCTATCCATTTTTAAGTTACGGAAAAACCTAATATTCGTTAAGCGAAGAACAATCAAAGTGGTATTACTCAAATAAAATCTTTTCATATCTATTTTAGATAGGAACTACAGACAACATGAATTTATAAATTTCATTTCTTAATTAGTAATTTAAATCCGCTTCTATAAAAATTTAATTCCTCTATCAAATAATCACCTAACTACTATTAACTAAAAACCTACTCTATAAAAGTTCTTTTAATTTAAATACTAACATTAGAGTTACTTAAAAAATCAAAATGAACAAACAATTTCATCCGTTTGTTCATTAATTTTTCAAATCTCTATTATTTATATCTGTTAGCATATATATAAATTAAATTATGTATTTATATCAAAATTAAATCCATTCTCGATTTAATTCTAATTTTATTTTCAAAAAAACATATTTTTGCTTTACAAATGTTCTTAAAAATGTTTTTTCCGTATCGCTTCATTAAAATCTAAGAAATCTATATAGAAACAGAACTTTCTTCTTAAGACAAACAAGGAGTTTAATATTTATGAATATTCGAAATCAATTTAGGAAAGTGGGACTCACCCTATGTTTCCTAATTTTTTTGTTTGGTGCAAATTCGATTAACGCCTCTTATGCGAGAGAAATTCTTACTTATGAGTTGGTAGGTCGCAATTACTATTCCTTAGAAACGACTTATTATACAATCAACGTAGTCCATTACAAATATATAAGAGATCCGGGTGGTCCGATCATTTTTAAACCTAGATCGGTTTTGTTCGTTCACGGCTTCGGAGATAATAGTTCTCTTTTTGAACCTCTAGCAAAAGAACTGATCCTCAAAGGCAAAGCTCAAAGCGTTTACATCATGGATCTCCCTGGCCACGGGTCTAGTACGATGGCTCCTGGAACGGCTGAGTATCCAGCTAACTTAAGCCAGTTGGGCGTTATAAATTATGCTGACGCACTGCGTGCTTTACTTGGAAGGATGACCAAAACAGAAGGTAAAAAAATCCAGACCATCGTTGGTCATAGCATCGGCGGATTGGTCATTCAAACGATACAAGGTTTATTTCATAGAAACGGTGGTAGCCTTTTGAGTGCGTTCGGTATCGAAAACACAATCTTAATTGGAAGTGATATTCCTTCTCCTTTGCCTTGGTATGGCGGAGACGCACCTATGAGTGATCCAAATTCTGCGAAAAGTTTTGTTTGGAATTTTAGAATATTAAAAATTTTAGGTAGTATTCCAGACCCGCCGTATGCCGAATTTGGTTGGTTCGTAAAAACTCCAGATGACTTCTATATTAATACGAAATACGCCGTAAACGGAGTTCCGGTCACGGGGGCACCTACCACCGAACAACTAAAAACAATGAGTGATCTAGAACCTTACGTAGCAGCCGCAAACATTGTCGGACTAGATTATACCGCACAAACTACAAATGCCGTTCCCAGAATATCTGTGGCACAGAATATATGGAACGGTTTTAATCTGAAAGTTGTGTGGATGGACAAAGACGTTTTCTTTAGCCAGTCTGAAACACAAGGCCTTGCTCAATATCTTCAAGAAGGTTTGAACGCGATCACCATTTCGGACCCGGAAGCGACTCATAACTCTCCGTTTTCTAAACCATCTCTTTTCCTTTCTCTTTTTTAATTTCTTAACGCCTACGTCGCACCTTTGGTGCGACGTCTCTACAAAAACGGCCCGTAATTTTGTATAAAATAATACTTCAATATAATAATTTTCTTTACTGATCTCTATAAAATTGAGTACCTTAATTTTTATCATAAAGTTCCGTTTAACATAAGTTAGGCATTTAAAATCCAAATGCAAAAACAATTGAAGCGTAGACAAGCTCAGCGTCTCATCACCTGAACTCAATGTATCGCTTCCTGAATGCTTCTGCATTCTCTGAGTTTCCCGGGCGCTCTGCAGATGCGATCAACAGATCGCATTCTATAATAAATTGCAATTCAAGACTATTATTGCATTACGTTTCTTTTATGTAATTTATTGACTGGGATCGAAAGCATAGTCCAACAACAGATTCGTCCAGTTTTTTTGAATTTACATGATCGTAGTATAAATCCTTCGAATTAGTGCTTCATCCAATAGCTTTGAGCAAAATCTCTATTATTTATATTCAGTTAGCATATATATAAATTAAATTTATTTTTTATTAGATAAACAGAATATTATAGATGAACTGCTAGCCTATATCCTACTCCTGGTTCCGTCAAAAGTAACTCAGGACTGGAAGAATCAAATTCTATTTTTTTTCTCAAACTTGCTACGTGAACCCTCAAAGCCCCGGATTCATTTTTTGCAAAAGGTCCCCAAACGTGACGTATAATCTGTTCTTGTGTTACTACCTTCCCTGCGTGTTGAATTAAAAAGGTCAAAAATGTATATTCAATCGGAGTTAAGTGTACTATTGTCTCAGATACCTTTACGTTTCTATTTGATAAGTCTACGTATAAGTTTCCGGATACAAATATAGGAGATCCTGGATCTTGAGTTTTATTTCTAAGAGCAACTCGAATTCTTGCCAATAACTCTCCCATACTAAACGGTTTTGTAATATAGTCATCGGCCCCACTGTCTAACAGTGAAATCTTTTCAGGATCGGAAGAAAGAACAGACAATACAATGACCGGTGTTTCGCTCCAAGTTCGTATTTCTCTCAGTGCAGCAATTCCGTTACCATCCGAAAATTGTAAGTCTAATAAAATCAAATCCGGAGAATCTTTCGCGGCTTTGAGTATCGTTTCTTGAATCGTAGCAGACTCGATCACTTCGTAGTGAGAAGCATTCAAACTGATTCGTATCATCTTGCGAATACGATCGTCATCGTCCGCTACCAATATTTTAGGATTCATTTTTTAACTCGATTTGATAGGAATCTCGATACAAAATCTGGCTCCTACCGTTGTTCTATTCTCTGCAGTTAAAGTACCCCCGTGTGTTTCTACGATGGATTTGCTAATTGAAAGCCCTAGTCCGCTTCCTACGTGATTTTGATTTTTACTTCTATAAAACTTTTCGAATATCTTTTCAAGATCTTCTTTAGGAATTCCCGGTCCCTCATCCTCTACAATATATTGTATTTTATTCTTTTTGCATATAAGTTCTATAGAAATCGGAACACCTTCAGGTGAAATCTGAACCGCATTGAATACTATGTTAAAAAGTGCCTGTTCCATCAATGTAAAATCCATCCAAGTTGGTACTGGATTTTCCGGTAAATGAATCACACAACGACTATTTTTCATCGTTTGCCTTAATCTTCTTACTACTACGTGAATCAGATCAGATGGATCGTGCCAGTCCATTCTCAATTTTAAAAATCCAGATTCGTAACGACTCATATCCAATAGATTTCCCAATAACAGATTGAGGATCATACTACTTTCATTGATTTCGTTTAACAACTCGACTCTGGCTTCTCTTGAGTTTTCTATTTCCGGCTCTAACAACGCAGTTACCGCTCCTCGGATCGAAGAAAGTGGTGTTTTTAGTTCATGAGATAAAGAATTAAATATGATCGTATAAAGTCTTTCCGATTGATTAGCCAAATATCTAGTCCTAGTTTCTTCAGACAATAGCTCTCTTTCAAGCGCAAGTGCGATCTGATTTCCCATCGTAAGCAAAAGATTTTCTTGATCCAAGTTTAACCTTTCATTTAAGACAACTCCGATCACACCAATCACTTTACCTGGAGCAACCATAGGAAAGTAGGTTCCTAAAGATAGGGATAACGTGTCCGTAAATTTTCCTGCTGGAATTTTATTTTTATATACCCAGTTAGCAACAGCGGTTTCTTTCAGGTCAGGAAAAAAATTTCCAGTTCTGGAAGAATTGAAATCTATGCTTCCTTGATTTTCTAATAGTATAACTATCTCTGTTTGAAATACTTTTCCAAGATATTCGGCTCCGATTTCAGATATACGCGGTACGTCTCGCGCACGTCCCAACTCCTTCGATAATTCGTATAATGTTGTTAGGCGAAGTTCTCGATTGACTAATACCTTTTCTTTTTGTCTCAACCTGGAAGTAACATTTCCTATAATAATTGATATAAAAAGAAAAGCGCCGAACATGAGTACGTCTTCTAACTTCTCTATAAAAAAAGTATATTTGGGTGGAATGAATAAAAAATCCCAGAAAATTCCAGACAATAACCCTGCAAGTATCGTAGGCCCTTTGGAAAAGAAAGATCCAATTCCTGAAACAAAAAATAAATAGAGTAAAGAAATACTCCAATAACCAGTAATCGGTTCCAAAAATAAACTGATACAAGTAGCTAATAAAATCAAAATAAATGACGTTAAATACTGTTTTCCTCCCGAAGAAGTCCTTAAAAATCGATTCAAAACCGATTCTTCTCCAGAAACAAAAGAGTAAGGTACCAAACAAAGCTCGAAATTAGAAGGAATTCTAACCAATTTAGAAACGGTTGAATTCCATCTATTCACAGAAGGTTTTTCTATTACTACACGCGTTATGCGCTTTTGATCGGAAATTCTTAAAATCGCTTCTACGGTGTCTTCGTCTGCTGCATAAAGAATTTCACATCCCAGTTCTCTGGCAAAACTCAAATTTTTTTCAAGTTGACTTAAGTTTTCCTTAGTAAGATTTTCTCTCGTTTGATTGTAAATTGCAAACAATTCCCCGTTTCGTTCGTAGGCAAGACGTTTCGCATAACGTAACAAAGAATAAGAATTAGGACTAGGACCAATCGCCACTAAAATTTTTTCTCTAAACTTTGCAGAATCCAAAGCTACGTTGACATGTCTCGCAGTATAATTGAGAGCAGTTTCACGCAAAAAGATCAGATTTTCTTTTTTAAAAAAATGGTCTCCTGCTAAGTTTGCTTTTTCAGGTATATATACCTTACCTTCCTGAAGTCGTTTTCTAAGATCGTCCGGAGAAAGATCGATTAATACGATTTCATCCGCCATATCCAATAAAGAATCCGGAATCGTTTCTCTAATTTTTACAGAAGTGTTTTTTTCTACAGCCTCTACTTGACTTTCTAAATGCTGAACATTCAAAGTTGTAAATACATTAATACTATGATTAAGAATTTCAATCACGTCCTGATATCGTTTTACGTGTCTGCTGCCCGGGATGTTTGTATGTGCAAACTCGTCTACCAACACCACTTCCGGCTTTCGTCTGAGGATGGAATCTATATCCATCTCTTCGAATTCGATTTCTCTATGTTCTATTTTTTTTCTAGGTAATATTTCCAATCCTTCTAAAAGTTCTTCGGTTTCTTTTCGAGAATGTGTCTCTATGTAACCTACCACCACATCCACACCCTCTTTTTTAAGTCCTCGAGCGGCGTTTAACATAGCGTAGGTTTTGCCCACACCCGCAACCATTCCGAAAAATACTTTGAGTTTTCCGGCAATCTCTTTTTGTTCTTCTTTTTGGATCTTACGAAGTAACTCGTCCGGATCCAAACGAGTATTTTCAATCATTCTAATATTGCTCCAAATTCAGAATCCAACTTCAAGTTTAATAGAAGTACGTTGATCCTGTTTTCTCCTATATAACCTTTTTCGATGGATCTTTCCACGATGTATTTTAAATGGAGAATTTGACCTTCTGTCAATCTGCGCGATTTTGCTACACGGTTTATCTGAAACCGAGCCGAATTTGGACTGATATGAGGATCAAGCCCAGAACCAGATGCAAACAATAAATCGGAAGGAACCTGCTTTTGATCCGGGTGTTTTTCAAGCAGGATTTTTTTTCTTTCTTCTACCTTTGCCCTAAAAGACGCGTTAGTCACACTTGCATTGGACGCCCCCGTTGTATAATCCACCGCAGATGGCCTAGGCCAGAAATATTTATTTTTTGTAAACTTCTGAGCAATCAACTCTGAACCTACTGTTTTACCTTGAATTACGACCCTACTTCCGCCGGATTGAAACGGAAAAAAACGTTCCGCAAACCCAGTAATTACAATCGGATATAAAATTCCGGTAATTAAAGTAAGAACGAGAAGAAGTCGAATAGAAGTTATAACAGTATTTAAGAAAATCATAAAATTCTCCTTAACTAATTCCTAATAAAACTAATATCAAATCTATACACTTTATTCCTAAAAACGGAACGATCATTCCCCCCAATCCGAAAATTAAAAGATTTCTTTTTAATATTTTATCAGCACCTAACGGTTTATAGACGACTCCCTTAAGAGCCAGAGGTATAAGAGCAGGTATCACGAGCGCGTTGAATATAACTGCGCTTAGTACCGCACTTTTCTGAGAACCTAACTGCATTAGATTAAGAGCAGACAAAGGACCTATCTCCGACGTAGCATAAAAATTTCCAAACAAAGCGGGTAAAATAGCAAAGTATTTCGCTACGTCATTTGCAATGCTAAACGTAGTCAATGCCCCTCTTGTCATCAAAAGTTGTTTTCCGATCTCTACTATTTCTATTAGTTTACTTGGGTTACTATCAAGATCGATCATATTACCGGCTTCTCTTGCGGTTTGTGTGCCTGTATTCATAGCTACACCCAC
This sequence comes from Leptospira noguchii serovar Panama str. CZ214, assembly GCF_000306255.2. GTDB lineage: Bacteria > Spirochaetota > Leptospiria > Leptospirales > Leptospiraceae > Leptospira > Leptospira noguchii. Next base: position 62,323 of record NZ_AKWY02000021.1, on the reverse strand, counting down.
ATCCGATTGCGCTAACGCAGGTGCGTCGTTGGTTCCGTCTCCGATCATTGCAACTAGATAACCTTTGGACTGTTGTTCTCTAATCTTTTTTAACTTAGTTTCGGGAGTCGCTTCCGCAAGAAAGTCGTCTACTCCCGCTTCCGCAGCAATCGCAGCTGCAGTCAAAGGATTGTCTCCTGTAATCATTACGGTTCTAATCCCCATCTTCCTAAGACTTGCAAATCTTTCTTTGAGTCCTCCTTTGACTATATCCTTTAATTCAATTACACCTAAAAGTTGATCTTCTTCGGTTACTAAAATTGGAGTACTACCTCTTTGTGAAATTGTTTGAATTGTTTCTTCCAGTTCTGTAGAAATTTTTTGACCAAACGTATGCAGATAATTTCGAATCGAGTCCCCTGCTCCTTTTCGAATTTTTCGAACGACCTTTCCGGCCTTTTTTAAATCTACTCCACTCATTTTTGTAGAAGCGCTGAAAGGTATAAATTCTCCTTCCATCTCTATTAAATTTCTTTCTCGAATTCCAAATTTATCTTTTGCTAATATTACTATGGACCTTCCTTCTGGAGTTTCATCAGCAAGAGAAGAAAGTTGCGCCACATCCGCCAGGTATTTTTCTTCCACTCCTCTGGCGGGATAAAAAGCCCTTGCCTCTCTATTGCCTAACGTAATTGTTCCAGTTTTATCTAATAAAAGAATGTCTATATCTCCTGCGGCCTCAATCGCTCTTCCACTTTTTGAAATTACATTAAAACGAATTAGGCGTTCCATTCCCGAAATTCCGATAGCGGACAATAATCCTGCGATTGTAGTAGGAATTAAACATACTAAAAGAGAAATTAAAATTGGAATAGAAAGATTTGCGCTTTGCCCTCCTTCTTTAGCAACGAATTCCGCAAAAAAAGGAAGACTCATCACAGCGATCAAAAAAATAAACGACAATCCAGACAATAACATCGTAAGAGAAATTTCGTTTGGCGTTTTTTGACGCTTGGCACCTTCCACTAATGCAATCATCTGATCTAAAAACGTTTTTCCTTGTTCCGCAGTAATTGAAATTTTAATTCTGTCGCTTAACACTTTGGTTCCACCTGTAACCGCGCTTCTATCTCCTCCACTCTCTCGAACTACAGGCGCAGATTCTCCGGTAATTGCAGACTCATCCACACTTGCAATTCCCTCCAAAATTTCCCCGTCTCCCGGAATCAAATCCCCCGCTTCACAAATAACTATATCACCAATTTTTAATAAACTTCCAGGAACGTTTTCTATCTTATTCCCTACTAGTTTTTTGGCGATGATACTAGATCTAGTTTTTTTAAGACTGTCCGTCCTTGCCTTTCCCCTTCCTTCTGCAATTGCTTCTGCAAAATTGGCAAAAAGCACCGTAAACCACAACCATAGGCTTATTTGTAGGTTAAAAGAAGAGAAAACTCCATGATATAAATCTTTAAAGAAAATCCAAGTTGTAAAAATTGCGCCTAAGAATACAACTAACATAACAGGATTTTTGGTTTGCCAAAAAGGATTCAATTTTTTGAATGTGTTAAAGATTGCTTCTTTTAAAATTGTGGATCCTATAAAAACTTTGGACTTACGGTTCATCTGGCTTTCCTTAAAAAGTTGCATTTTGTAACATTATAAAATGCTCAAGTATTGGTCCGATAGTAAGAACCGGAAAAAAAGTAAGTGCGCCTACTATGATGATAACGGACAATAACAACACGTAAAAGATTCCTCCTTCTGTAGAAAAAGAGCCTTCCGACACGATCTCTGATTTTTTTTTCTCGGCGAGACTTCCCGCAATCGCTAAAACAGGTAGAATTACTCCGAACCTTCCTAATATCATCGCTATTGCAATCATAAGATTATAATAAATAGTATTTGCATTTAAACCGGCAAACGCGCTTCCGTTATTTCCCGCTCCCGAAGAAAACGCATAAAGAATTTCTGATAAACCATGGGGGCCTCGATTTGCAAGAGAAGATAACGCGTCTGGGATACTTACCGAAATTGCGGTAAATAAAAGTATAACCGTAGAAGGTAATAAAATTCCTAAAATGGACATTTGAATTTCTTTCTTTTCTATTTTTTTACCTAAATATTCCGGGCTGCGACCCACCATGATCCCGCTTAAAAATACGGTCAGTAAAACAAAAAGTATCATCCCGTACATTCCAGCTCCTACTCCTCCAAATACAATTTCTCCTAATTGTATATTCAACATTCCTACTAGACCACCAATCGGAGAAAAGCTATCGTGCATGGAATTTATAGATCCGTTAGACGCCACCGTTGTGGCAACTTCCCAGATGGAGCTGTTTAAAATTCCGAACCTCATTTCTTTTCCTTCCCAAAAACCAAAGGCTCCGCTGATCGGATTCCAAGAAGATTCAAAGTTCCAAACAATTAAAATTCCAACATAGAATATCGTAAACATTACACTAAAAATCACCCATGCATGTCTGAGACTTCCGGTTATTCTTCCGTATAAAAAGACACAAGCTCCTGGCAAAATCAAAATGGAAAACATCTGCAAAAAATTAGAAATTGGAGAAGGGTTTTCAAAGGGATGTGACGCGTTTACCCCAAAATAACCTCCCCCGTTTGTTCCTAATTGTTTGATTGCAACCTGAGACGCAACCGGTCCTAAAGGAATTATTTGAGTATTTCCTTCTAAAGTAACCACAGAAATAGGTTCGGAAAAAGTTTGTACAACTCCAGAACCAACCAAAAATAAAGCAAAAATAAAAGAGATAGGCAAAAGAATGTATAACGTTCCTCGAATCATATCTTTCCAAAAGTTCCCAAAAGCAAAAATATTATAATTTACTGATATACCCCTTGAAAGTGCAAGAAGAGTGCATAATCCAGTAGTTGCGCTAAGAAAATTTTGTGTAGTTAATCCTACCATTTGGGAAAAAAAACTCAGCGTAGATTCTCCACTATAAGCCTGCCAGTTCGTATTTGTGGTAAAACTGACCGCGGTGTTAAACGCAAGGTGCCAACCTAATCCGGGAAAATTGTCGGAATTTAGTGGAAGATGATTTTGAAAAAATAAAATTAAAAACAGTAGTAAAAAACCGAAAAAATTGAACACGAACAAAGATAGAGCATATTCTTTCCAATCCATATTTCGATTGGGATCGATCCCACAAAGCTTATACAAAAAATTTTCAAAACCAGAGGGTTCATACAAATATACTTTATACAATCCAAAACCAAATAAAGGAGAACAAATTACGATCGCAAACAGAAAGATATAAAGCTGAATCCATTCCGTTATCATAAAAACCTCTTAAAATTTTTCCGGTCTAAAAATTGTATATGCCAAATAAATGATACAAAATCCACCCATACTCAAAGCCATTATAGTTTCTAAATTCATAATATTCTTTTTCCTGAAACTAATCTTTTAATATATAAATAAACCATAAATTTGGAATTAAGTCAATCCATGTAGAGTTAAGGAGCAAAAAAGAAAGTTAAGAAGTTGTTAAGACTTTTAAAGAAGTATGGTTTATAAAAAAGATATTACAATACTTCAGCTGATAAAAATGTGATATCGTCCGCGGCTTCTTTACCCGAAAGAAAAGTTTGAAAATCAGAAAATACCAACGAAACAATTTCTGAAACCGGTTTAGAAGAATAATTTAAGATCGATTCAAAAAGTCTATTTTCTCCGAACGCTTCATTAAACGGATTACAACCTTCTAACATTCCGTCAGAAAAGAAAAACAACTTATCCCCTTTAAATATTTCTAAAAAATGAGAACCGTATTCTTTATTTTCAAGAATACCTATAATCGGACCACATCGAATCAATTTTGTTATTGTATTTCCCGAAAGGTAGAATTGATCCGGATGTCCCGCTGCTGAGTAATAAAGCGTTCCTTTTTTAGTGTCAATGTCAGCGACTATACAACTAAAAAAGAATTTAAGAGTTTTATATTTTGCTATGATGGTCCGATTCAATTCAGTGATCAGACCTCCCGGAAATGTATCTAAATATTTAAGACTTTCATACTCTGATTTAATCAACATAGTGACTAACGCAGCCTGAACTCCATGTCCAGTCGCATCTGCTAAAAAAATTCTTATCTTACCCGGAGAAATTTCTTCATAGTCATAAATGTCACCTCCTACATACATCATCGGAATGTATTTCGTAAAGACATGTATTCCGCCTAATGTAGATTCTGGCTTTGATAAAATTTTATCCTGAATCTTTTGAGCATACAATAAGTCTTTTCGAAGTAGATGAATTGTATTATCAAGTTCGGAAGTCCTTTGTTTCACCTTTTCTTCTAATTCCGCATAAAGGTTGGCGTTTTCTATAAAAATAACAGTTTGTCCCACGATTAGTTCCAAAATTTGAATATTACTTTCGGTAAACATTCCTTTGACAAATTCATTTTCTAAATAGAGAATTCCTTTTAATTTTCCAATGTGTATCAGCGGAATACAAATCATGGACTGTGGTTTTTTTTCTTTGATATACTGATCGTTAAAATCTCTAACAGAAGCAGAATCAAGCGTGGAAATTAATTTACCAGTTCTAAAAACGTAATTCAGATAAGAAATCGGATATTGAGATTTATCTAATTCCGGAAATTTTTCAATTTTGATCCCTGTCTTTTCGTTTTGTCCTATAAGATAAACCATTGGATTTCTGTCGTACAAATTAAAATAAACCGCTTTTGTAGCTCCAGCAGTCTGCATCGTTATCTGCATCAATTTCTTAATAAGATTATCCAAAACAATCTCTTTGGAAATAACATTATAAGCTTTGAATATAATTTCCCGATCTAAGGCAAGATTTTGTTCCAATACCTTTTTTTCAACGCTTTCGTTTAGGAAACATAGGTGAAGTCGGCTCGAAAAACGACTTTTTAAATCAGACACTTTAGACAATGCTCCCCATTTGGAATATAAATTGATCGCGTATCCTAAGTAATGATTTCCAAGGGAAAAATTTCCAACTTGATAATGAAACTCTGCGGCCATTTCGCTCGATAAGGCCTGAAATGAAATAAAACCTGATTCTTGAAAAAGTTTAATCGCTCTTTCATAACCTACAATCGTATCGTAAATTTTTCCGCGTGTTCTTTTTTTTTCTGCACTAAGAAGTTCAAGAAGTCCCATAAAATTTTCTGGACAATCTTTACTCCATTTGTTAAAGTAAGAAAATATAATATTCAGTTTTCTTAAATATTTAACTCTTTGAAAAAAACTAAATTCATGAAAATTAGCTAAAATGACAATTCCATAATAAAACCAGTATTCGGCAAAAGGAATCAAACCAAAAGCGTTCCGAATCAACTTTTCACACTTTACAGCAAATATCATAGCTTTTTGATATTTTCCTGAAAAATAATAAAGTTTAGTAAGATCATGATAATAATAGGAAAGCGCAGTGTAATTTTTATCTTCCGCTATTTTTTTTTCAAAATCTTGGTATTGAAATTCAGAATCCTCCAGAGAATCGTAAGAAAAAGTTTTTCCAGCAAGCGCTTTGATAAACTGATGAGAACTTTTTGAAATTACAGACGCGAAATCGTCTCTTGTAATCTTAAAATATTTTTCCGCATTATCTATATCCGTTAAAAGTTCGTTTATAGAATACGAAGCAAAAATTTTTTTCTGGATCTTAGCTTGAAGACTAAAACCGGCAAAAAAAACATCCCCGTTTTGTAAAGCTCCTTTATGAACTTCGTCTAACAGATCTATATCGAAAGAAATATGTCTTATCCAATGACAGATATAGGCAGAATATACGTATTTCACTTTCCACTTAACAAGATCGAACGGAATTTTTTTGTTTAGATCCATTGCAAGTTTAGAATACCGCACCGCTTGATTCAAATCCTTTAGAACCTGATTAACTATCATACCGTAACCGCTGTACACAATTGCGCTACTTTTAGAGACTCCCTTTGTTAAAGATATATTAAATATTTTTAATACAATAAGAGCAAATAAATTTTGATCGTATGTAAAAGCCGAAGGACCCAGCTCAGCAAAAAGATCTATCAAAGCCTCATATTCAGGTTCTAAGTTTTTCTTTACACAAATAAGTTCCAGATCGGACTTTTTTATAGATAAAATTATAGAAATTAATAATTCTTTAAAAAGCGCCAAAACAACTCTACACCAAAAGGAAGGAATATAAATTTTAAACCGCCTCATTCCGCGTAAACCCGCTAAAACCGCCTCTTCTATCCTATTCATTTTAGAATACAAACGCACCAGAATTGTCTCTTTACGAACATATTGTAAATCTGTTATATTTTTATTTCCTAATAATATCAAAAGAGATTCTACCCTTTCGTAATTACCTAAAAGATATTCTGTTTCAGCAGTTTCTAAAATTACGTCCGCATATAATTCAAAATTTTCGACGGAAGCCTTCTTATCCAAAAAATTCAAGGCAAAATTCAAATATTGAAGAGAACTTTCGTATGATCCTGAATTTTTAGCTTGAAGACCCGCTTGATAATTTAAAATTGTAAGATTATTTTTTATAGATTCTTCTTTGATCGTATCAATTGTATAATTAAGATGTTCTACAATTTGAAAAAGAATTTTGTCTTTTGATTGTGGTCCATAAATTGTAAGTAAGGTTATTCCTATGTGTTGGTGAATTTCCTTTCGTTTCGATTCTTCTAATAAATCATAAACAGCTTGTTGAATTTTATCGTGTGAAAAACTAAAAATTCGTTCCGAAAATAAACTTTCTTCAAAAAGAAAATGATTCTGACTAAAATAAATATTTAAAAAACCTTCCCTTACGGCTGACCAAAGTAATTGATCTAATTTTAAAGTATCAAAAAAACTTAATTTAGATAAAAACTCTAAAGTAAATTTTTTTCCTAAACAAGAACATACACCCAAAAGTTCCTGAAGCTCTGGAGAAAGTGCTTTAATCCTAACACAAAGTAGATCTACTACATTCTCCGAAATTGAAAGCCTTTCTATCTTTTCAAGATCCCATTTCCAAAGTCTAGATTTGAATTGATATGTGATGAAACGTTTTTTTTGGCAAATTCCGAGAAATTGTATAATCGCCAAAGGATTTCCAGACGTTTTTTTAAAAAAAATAGAAGTTACAGATTTCAACTGTTCTTCCCGTCCAGGAACCAAATCCTGAATGAGTCTATAAACGTTTTTTTCATCTAAGAAACCAAGCTTAATTCGTTTTATTTTGACCTTGCTGTTCTCGATATTTTTTAATACACTGGAAAAAGAATTTGAAAGCCCGGCTTCATCAGATCTAAAAGATAGAATACATAAGAAGTTTTTAATTTTCGAATGTACTAAAATGCTTTCTATAAATCTGAGAGTTGCAGAATCAGCCCATTGTAAATCGTCTAAACAAAGAACGAACGGCCTACTTATTTCAGTAAGGACTTTAATAAAATTACTGAGTGTATGGTAAAAACGATTCTGATTTTCATCTGTAGGAAGTTTGGGCAACTCTGGCTGAGAGCCCAAAATAAATTCTAACTCCGGAAACTGATTTAAAAGAATTTTTCCATTATTTCCTATATGTTGAGAAATTAGTTCTTTAAACTCTTGAATTTCTTTTTCATCTTTGGAAAGTAAAATCGAAACTAAATCCTGTAAAGAATGAATCAATCCTCCAAACGGCATTGAGGTTTCGTATTGATTGAATTTTCCTTGGACAAAAATCCCACCCCTATCTGAAATACTTTTTAAAAAGGATTTTAACAGCGCAGACTTTCCTGAACCTGAACAACCAGTAATAAAAACAACTCTAGTTTCTCCTTGAAACGCTTTATCCAAAGAGGATTTTAAAACGAAAATCTCTTTTTCTCTTCCATATAAATTATAAGAATCTAATATAATTTCAGGGTTATCTTTTGAACCGGGAACAAATTCAGAATTGATTTTTCTATTTTGAAAATCTTTAAAACAAAGTTCTAGATCATATATCAATCCTTGAATAGACGCATAACGTAGATCGGAATCTTTTTCGAGCAATTTTGAAACGATAATAGAAATTGAAACAGGAAAATCATTTCTAATTGTATGAATAGGAACAGGTTTTCTAGTAAGATGAGAGTGTAAAATTTCGTTTTTATCTTTAGATACAAATGGAGCAGCTCCAATTGCCATCTCGTAGAAAATAATTCCCAAAGAATAAAAATCAGTCCGAAGATCCAAAACGCGAGAAATTCTGCCGGTCAATTCAGGTGCTATATAAGGAAGAATCTCAAAGGGTAGATTAGGCGTGTTAGAAGGAGAAACCTCCTTACCCGAAAAAGTAGCGGATGAAAAATCCGCAATCCTTATCATCCCAGTATTTGTTTGAATCCAAATATTCCCCGGACGTAATGCTTTGTGTAAAATTCTTTTTTCATGGATTTCTTGAAGTGCAAAAGAGATTTCTAAAGCGATTTCGAAAAACTTTTGAACGGAATCTATTCCATTAGGAAAAAGTCCCACAAATGGAATTAAATTACAATCCTCTAATACAAGAATCGGAACGCCCCCATGTCGTATTAATTCAAGAGAATTTTGAGTTTTTGATCCTTTTACAAAATTTGAAATTCTAAAATCGTGATAGATCCCTTGAACATCCGTCATAGTTGGATTTTTTTGAGAAATTGTTTTGATAAGAACTTTTTTCCCAAATCTTTGATCAAATGCCCTATATATTATAAATTTATAATCTTCAGAAAAAAAATCTAACGTTTCAAAACCGGGAATTTTCATTCTTCCTATTTAAAAAAATACGAGTTCAAAATAAAAACCTGAAAGTATAAAATAAGAAGCAACAAATTTAAATAAAGTATATTTATGCTTTTTGATAAATACGTTGACTTATTACCTAAGTGTTTTAAATTAAAAATATTCAATTTTTATAAAATATAGACAATAAACCGAATTATAGTTGATTACCCCTTTAAGAAAACTTAGGGTCGAATGATTTAAAATACTTAGAGAAAACATCTAGCTGCTTCGATGCCACTTACGACAGTACTTTCTACACATCCGGCGTTTAACACCGAATTTTTAATCCAATCCCCAGTGATCACAAGATTAGAATATCCGTTTTTTCCGGCTGAAAGCCTGTATTTTGTAGAACCTTTTACAGATAAAACATATCTTTCCGTTGGCTGAATATTTAGACGAAGATATTGGGATTCGATTTTTTCTACCCCCTTTTTGCTCTTATCCGAATTCAACAATAAATCCCAATTGAATCCGTAAACTTGTGTAGAATTAGGCCAAAGATTTTTCGCATTCTCTTCTAAAAATTGAACAACTCTTTTTTTTAATTCTTCCATTTGCTTTGGTATATCTGGATCGACTAAAGGATCGATAGGGGTAATTCCCAAAGGAGAAGGTCCACAAAAATAGGCAATATGATTAGGTGAAAGAGAATCAGACCAAGATTCCCTGCTGATCAAATGACTCATATCACACCAAGTATCAAAAGGTTCCACATATGATCCCAACACAGGAGGTTCGTTTTTCCAATACTTCCATCCTAGACCTGCAATATCAGGATACATCCAAAGTTGAAACGCATCCGTTAGACACGTTTGAACCGATCCTATCATTTGATTCCAATTGGAACTTTCTTCTAAAATTTTTGTACACAAAAACGGAATGGCGCCAATAGAAATTCCAAATACAACTCGATCAAAATCTTTTCCATATTCCAAAACGATTTCTTCTTTGTCCGGCCATTCAGACCAATAATTTTCTAGATCTATATAATATTTTTTTAATTCTTTTCCTTCTAGAATCTGATCATAAAGAGGCTCACTCGGCCAACAAGCAAGTCCCTTTACATCAATTAAAGGAAAATATTCATCTTTTTTTAAGTTCACCTGTTTGCCAATTTTTACGGTTTGAATCCAGGATTGCCCATCCGAACTTCCTGGAATCAATTCCTTCACTTTATGAAAAAATTTGATTTGAACTCCGCGTTGTTTCAATACTTCATATATAGGAGTAAAAATCACGTCTCCCATTCCAGCTTGCATTCTATATGCAACGGCGCCTTTATAGGTGAATAACATTCTCAAAGCGCCCTTAAGAGCCGTTCCGGCGGCAAAAGTATATTGACTTCTTCCCGCAAACACAAGACCGTAAATCCCTTGCACGATCGCAGAATTGATCGTAAGTTCACTCGCTCCATGAAGTTTTAACCATTCTCTATAATCAAAGTCGTCTATACTTTCAAAACCATTTTTAAAAACCTTGTCTTGAATCATTCCTTTAATATTAGTAAAACTGAAATCGACCAGAATCCAAAACCTTCTTACTTCCGTATTCGATTTAATTTTTTTCTCTATCTTTATCCAAAGGCCACCAACAAATTGATCTATAAGTTTTAGAAGACGATCATGCGGAAAATCTTCATTCAATTGATCCAAAAGTTTTTTTAAAGTGAGAATGATTTTTCCAATCACGTCCAAACTCACCTCTTCTGCGGAGTTTTCAGACCACTTTAAAATTTCCTTCCAAATTTTATAATCATCCTCACATTCATTTTCGGGAAAAATATACTGCTTACGATTATTATAATATTCATTTAAATAGTCTAAAATCATCGAAGGATAAACTGAGGGGTCCGGAAGTTTAGTCGTATCACCTGGAATCTGATCGTTCATTGGAAAATGGAATGGCCAGGGTTGATAACTGCCGTTAACGAATTCTTCAAGTACAAAAAAATTGGCCGGTTTAAAGGCCTCTTCCCAAGTAGACAATGGACTGGTAAGAGGTCTTGAAAGTTCTTCGTAACATTTCCTGATCAATTGAAAAGCGTGATCGTAAAATCCAAACCAAATATGTAATCCGTGTTCTTCAATCCGATTAAATACGTCTTGATTTCTGCCACTTGCACCTTTCCCGCCCAATCTCCAACCCAATTGGTAAATTATAATATCATAATGTTCTTTCCAATTTGGTTTAGAAGTAATCTCGTAAGCGGTAACGAGAGATCCTAATCCTCCGCCGAGTATAATTACTTTTTCTTTTTTATTCTTCATAAACACACCTAATAATGATTAAATGATATTTTAAAATTTTATTATTACTCACAAATTGTCTCAAAACCAGTTCCACCTAAGTATGATATTCTCCTTGAAATAAAATTCTAGGTGTTTTGATGAATAATTCTTCCTAAAGAAAAATCAAAATCAAAATCGCACCAAATTCCAAATTGAATCGGTATCGAAGTACTTTTTAAACCGAAGTCTGAAACAAAAGGAAAGTATGGATTACTTAAAACATCTAAAATGTAATTCCCTTCCAAATACCCGCCTTTACGAAAACAAGTAACATTGCTACTCGCTTCTATAATTGCTTGATAACAGGCCAATGTAGGATCAGCCGCATCTCTAAATTGTTTTAAAAAAACCATTATAATTTCTGAATGAAATAAATTATCCCAGAGATTGACCGTAATATTAGCGTTAGGAATTTTGATTTTAGAAGGATCATCGAAAAGGGTTTCAGCAAAATAATTTCCGAGTTTAGAAAATTCGTCGTATGATTCCTTTGTTCTAGATTCCCCAGGAGGACAACTAAGAGTAAGTATTCTTTGAGAAATAGCCTGACGGCCTTTACCACGAGGAGTAATCGCATCCACAGAAAAGTATTCTGGAGGAACTTTAAGAGAAGGAATTTGGAATTGGCCTTGAATTTTATGAAAACCATAAATTTCTCTTCCAGTTGCCATAGCGGTAGAAATGTCCACAAAGAGATAGGGTTGATAAAAACGGATTCCATGAGCTTCTTTTTCAAAAAGGGGAATCCAAAAACCTACGTCCGTTTCCTCTACCCAACCACAATCATTACCCGGAACAAGATACCGTTGCCTTGCAAATACTAAAAACAAATAATCGCTAAATGCGTGATAGTGCGCCCTTCCACTTACAGGAACATTTAGTTCCCGATCCGCAATCGATTGAAGTGCATTCCAATTTCCTTGTATACAAAAAGCATAAAATTCAACTTGTTTCATCTGATAAGGAGGAGGAAGCTCTTGTTCCCCTCCTCGTGTTATATAATCCATCTTCTATTTTTCCTTTTTGAGGCTTAAGATTTTCTGAAATTATTATGCAATGTAAATAACAAAAATTAATTTAATCCGAAGTTTATTTTTTATTCATCATTAATTTAAAAATGAAAACAAAAAATGTATTTAGATATTTACAATTTTTATCATAAATAAAAACAAATACACATCTCCAAAGGAACGTTAACGTCACTTAGGTGACACTTTAAACAACTTAATTATTCAAAAATAATAAATATATTTTAATATTATATAATTTATTAAAATTATAATTCAATTATACTAACACTCAAAATAACTTATTTAAGGCCATACAACCGAACGCTCAAATCTTCACTTCCGAATAAAAATTCGCAGTATCTTATTATGTAAGGACTTGTGAGATAACAAAATTTTGAATAGAACATGCGCTTGGTGATAAAAAATTCTTTTCTTAAAAAGTGATAAAATATCAGAAGTAAGACTTTAAATCGGTTTCATAAATATTATTTTACATTTTATTAATTTCGAAATCGATTTGTTACGTAAGTTTTGTCTTGAATTTTTTTCTATTTCAAGAATAAACGATTTTCAAGTTTGCTTTAATATTTACGTACAAAAAATATATGCAAAAATCATTTTATATAAACGATTTTATGTTCATATACGTTTTAATAAAACTATTCATTTCTACAAAATAGAGCGCCTAGATGTTGCGCCACTTCAAATAAGTTCGATAGAATTTAATGTGAAAGCGTAAGAAACCCAGCAGAACACTCTCTTAAACTTAGAGTCTCACCTTATGGGCGTTAAACAGATCCAGTTCTATAATAAATTGTAACTAAAGACAATATATCGCATTATGCTTCTTTCATGCAATTTATTGACTGGAGTTAAAAACGGGTTCGAATTCGCCTGGTTTTTTTTCTCTGAATTCACAGGATTGATGTGTAAATTATTAGATTGGGTTATTTATTATGTAGTCATAACTTTATAAATGAGTTTTTAGATTGAATTTCTACTAAACTTTTAAATCAATTCTCTGAAAATTTATCCCCTAGACATCCAGTTACTTAGCCGTAAAACTAAAGAGTTTATAGTTTTATATTCTTGACTTTAAAAAGTGGACCATTTTATGATGAATCGCTTTTTGCGAACCTGTTTCTCCTGATAAATTGCGGCCCATTCGCGCTCAAGCGAATAACTACCGTTTGTCGATTGAACCGTTTCGCTTAACATTTATACAGTATGTTGTCAACAGGTTCGCGATAATTATGTCTAAAAAGTCTAATAAAGCTTTCCCTAATGCATCAATTAGGGCCTGTGGTACCGCTGTTTCTTCCTTGGTTTAAAAAGGAAGTGGATTGAAACACAATTTAGTACTGCAAACGTATTCCCTTGCGTAAAAGTTTCTTCCTTGGTTTAAAAAGGAAGTGGATTGAAACAAAACCGATTTCCATCGTAACACCGTTTCCAGAAGTTTCTTCCTTGGTTTAAAAAGGAAGTGGATTGAAACTCGTTTTGATACGTCCGAAATTGGTAATTCTACGTTTCTTCCTTGGTTTAAAAAGGAAGTGGATTGAAACTAAGAATCCATAAAATAAACGTAAAGGATCCGGGTTTCTTCCTTGGTTTAAAAAGGAAGTGGATTGAAACTAATGTGATTCGATTACTCATCTAAAAAGACAGTAGTTTCTTCCTTGGTTTAAAAAGGAAGTGGATTGAAACAGTTACATTTAAAACCAAAGAAGGAGCCGTAAATTGTTTCTTCCTTGGTTTAAAAAGGAAGTGGATTGAAACCTTAGCGATTCTGACGGCGAGATCGATCTCGAATTGTTTCTTCCTTGGTTTAAAAAGGAAGTGGATTGAAACTTTGAGATGAGTTTCGTTTAAAATTTCCAGAATTTATCTGTAAAAATCATGGCTTACTTTAAACTTCTGTATTCAAAAGCTGGAAAGAATACTTTAGAAAATCAAGATATAATTGATTACAAACTATTTTAAAAAACCCTAGAATAATCTACATTTTAAGTAAAGATAAAGTATTTTCGAGATGGCTTTTACTAGTTCCTACAAAATTAGATACTCATAAATGTTATGATAAAGTGTCGGTTAATGTGTTTTCGGTTAAATCCAATGCGAAAGCGATTGAGGCGGGATCAACAAATTGAATTCAGGATTAAATTTTGTTTTCGAGCGAACCCTCAATTTGTTGATCGGAGCTGAAAGCGCGGTCCGGCAGAGCCGGATTCGCCCCGGTTTTCTTTCTCTGAATTTCACACTATTGAAGTGTAAAAGATTGAGTATTTTATTATATAGTTCTGAGTAGTATTTCTAAAAATTCTGTTTTACCATTTAGCCCTCTGAACACAGAGCAAAGTGAGAATTATGAATTTCTCTTATTGACTTAAGAGTTTCTTTCTTTATCTTTAAAAAAGAACTTCAGACGAACAACATGAAATTTTTTATCAGTTCCGAAATCGACGGACGTTTTAATCAAAACGTTCCAGACAAATTCCGCCGAATTAGAAAAAGTGTAGAATCGATTCTAAACAAACATTTCTTAGACAAGGACTACGGAGCCAACATTCAATCCATTGGCGTAATTCCTATAATAATCCGTACAGATCTTAAAGAATTTTACAAAGAACGTAGACTCTATCAGAAAAAACAAAAATCTGTAGACTACAGACTTTATATTGATTTTGAAAATTTCGAAAAAGCGAATGACAAGACTGCGATCAATCTTTTAGTTCAAAACATTTTAGTAGTTGTTCAAGATCTGGGGCGAAAAGTTAGTTCTTTTGATGCGACAAGTGTAGAAAACGAGATTAGAAATTTATTTCCGCCCATATAACATCTATTAGCGTTTTTATTTTAAAGTTTTTAGTGTCTAAGTCAAGTCTCCTTGTTTTTTAAAATCCGAGTTTGTAATAGTTCCCACATCGGCTTGATACCAAATAACTACTTATTTCCTAAATTTGCGGGAACTGCAGCATTCCGGAAAATTTATCCATAAAGCTCTGATTTGCAAAAATCCCCACAAATTACGTCTCTTAAAGAAATGGATTGATTTTTAAATGTAAATTTTACTACGCCAACGATCATCAAAAGCAGATATTAAAACAATCAAAAATAAATAATTTATAATTCCTGAATATATAAAAATACTAATCTTACTTCAAGCTTAAACTAAACGTATCAAAAACATTCATTTAGATTTTACTATAAAAACACAATGATTTGTATTTAACCATCCGTTTTAGGTAATTTATTATCTATAACAACCGGTTCCTTATCAACAACCGTGATACCATTTTTTTTATCCACCGTTCCACCTTCCACCATCACTTGTAAAGAGCGAAGTCCCGGTTTGCCACTGGATAACCATTTTTGAAAGTTAGAAATTTTTTGGACACAATAATGAAAACCTCGATCCGTAGAAATCTCTGAACCGGGAGACCAAGGAAATAAATCTTTACGTACCGAAATCGTTCTTACCACAAGAGAATTTTCTGCAATTGGAAGATTGAGAATTGAATTTTTAAAATCTTGAGGATAAGCGAAATATTCTTCCGCATTACTAAAATAAATGACCCCTACCTTGTGACCTATCTTTTTTAAAGTGCTCCCAATACCGGTTAACGTAACATTTCCTAAAAGATTCCCTCGAACTGGTAAAATTTTTCCTTCAATAGCCAACTTTCGAATATAAGAATATTGTTCATCGTCTGTCTGAAACATCTTATAATTATATTTCTTAGAAAGCATCAAATTGGTTCTATGGCGTTTTCGAATAAATGGAGCTGCTTGTTTATAAACCTTTTTGTAAACTTCCGGATCCGAAAAAGAAACCTGGATCAATTCAAGCGCTTCTTTTTCACCCTCTTTTCCCCAAAGACGAATAAAATCTTCTTTTTTGTCACCTTTTTGTAGAAAAAGAATCGTGATCGTATTTGCGTGAACTACGATCTGAGTAAAATCCATAAGATAAATAAAATCCGACTTAGCCCAAGCAGCAATCGTAAGATTTTGTTCAGAACCAACTCCAACATAAACATTTCTTAAATTTTGAACGTGAGGAATAAGAAGATCTAAACGATCTTCATTAGAAACCGTAGTGTCGCCCACGTCCCACTTGGTGGGAACGAGAGTTTCTTGAGGAGTTTCTTTAAGTTTAGAAATTATATCTTCTCCATTTAAAGAACCATTTTGATTTTCTTGAACTTTTTTAGATCCAGAACAAAACAAAAAAACGAAAGAAAAAAACATAAGAACAACATAAATTCCTAATTTAGAATAATTAAACATATTATTTATTTACATCCTTTGCACAGCGAAACCCAAAATGGTGATATTCTGGAAAATTTTCTGGAATATGAGATCTTCTTTTAGAACCTCTCGCATAACGAGCGGGCCACCACCAAGAACCACTTTTTAAAACCTTTTTCTTATAACCGGGACAAACTTCCTTTCCGTCACAAGGACCTTTCGGATCTTTTCCTCTACAAAAATCGCCACAAGTCTTAAAGGAAGTGGAATACCAATCCGCAGTCCATTCCCAAGAATTTCCTGCCATATCATACAATCCGTAAACTCCGGGAGCCCTTGTGCCTACGTTTGCAGTCGGCATTAAATGAGGTTTTTCAGTCTTTTTAGAAACACATCCTTTAATGTCCCCTACTTCAATGATCGCCCTTTCACAAGTTGCCGGTTCATTTCCCCAGGGATACAAATTTCCGTCGGGTCCTCTGGCAGCCTTTTCCCACTCTGCTTCCGTTGGAAGTCTTTTACCAGCCCATTCACAAAACTCTTTAGCAGTATACCAACTAATCCCTGTTACAGGTTGTTTAGGACCTAAGTAAGGTTTACCATAACGTGGACCAATATAATTACACTTTCCAGTTTTTAAACATTCTTGGCATTTACCTGCATTTTTACACTTATCAAATTCTTCGTTCGTGACTTCGTATATATCCATATAAAAGTCACTTACATAAACCTTTTCTTCTGGTTTTTCGTCTGCGTCGTAAACATTACTTCCGCGGATAAATTCTCCGGCGGGAATACATTTCATTCCTGAAATTTCTTTTCCTCCACAAGGCGAAGAATCCGCAGACAACTTACACATCCATCCACAGTAGGCGATCGAAATCATCGCCGACCAAAAAAGAAAATTTTGAATTTTCGATTTCATATAAGGTCCTAACCACAAAGATATAAAACTTAAAAAAAATCTTTTAGAATGAGGATAGACTGAAAAATGAAACGGACAAATCAATCAAGTATTTAAAAAAATCTCTGGATTCTGAAAGCGATAAGAACAAACTAGTTCCGATATTTTATAAAGAATGAAATCGTATCTTCCTTCAAGCGCCGTATTTACAATCTGCATCTGTCTGTTTTTATTTGTTTCCTGTGCCGTTTTTTTTCGCAAAAAAATTCCCAATTCTCCTTTAAACGACCCAAGAAAGATGTTACTCGTTCGGATCGATCCGGGACGGCTGGGAGAATTTAAAGAAAAAACCGAAGGAAAGTATAAGATCAGTTATCAGGAATCGGATTCTTATTATTCTGTAATTAATAAACAAGACATAGATAAATTCGGACCCGGAATCTCCGTCGTCAAACAATACTTTCCATTTAAATATTATTCCGGAAATTATCAGGAATTGATCAACGAAAGATTTACAGGCCTTGAAGACCTAAAAAAAGGATATAAGGATAATATATTAAATATTCATTATTTACTTGGAATCTCAAATTTATATTCAGAACAGGCTAGAGTAGAGGTGATCGGCAAAACCGCCAGAGGAAGAGAAATCCCGGCCTTACTTCTTACAAACGTAACCGTTCCGGACGAGGAAAAAATTTCCGTACTTTTCAACTGTGCTCATCACGCAAACGAAGTTATCTCTATCGAACACTGTTACGATATAATCTATTCCATACTATCCAGACCAAAGAAATATAAGGAAATTCTAAATAGGATGAAAATCTGGATTGTACCGATCGTAAATCCAGACGGAGCCAGAAATTTTTGGCACGTATCTAACCTGATGGGAAGAAAAAATGGTTATCCGGGTTCCGGACCGGTTAACGATAAATTAAACCCCGGAGTAGATATCAATCGCAACTATCCGTTTTATTGGGGCAAAATCGGAGGAGGATATTCTTCCTCCAATCCATCTAACTACTTTTATAGAGGCCCCTCGCCTGGATCCGAATCTGAAACAAAAGCTATGATAGAACTTGCAAATCGAGAAAGGTTTGCGGCGTCCATTAGCTATCATGCATATGCAAATTGTCTGTTAGTCCCATATTCGATTGATTCTTTAAATAATCCTGAACCAGATATGGCAAAGGAATTAGGAAAAAAAATTGCAGCCTCGGTGACTAGCTTAAATCCAGAAAAGGAATTCGAAGCAAGAAAAAATATCTACCCAATAGACGGAGTCGATCAGGATTACTTTTACTTTGTGCACGGAACTCTCGCTTATCTATTGGAAACCACTCATCTAAACCCTGAATATAAGGAAGTGGAAAAGGTAAACGCATCACTGAGAAAAGCTTGGAACCTATTATTAAACGAAGTATTAGAAGGAAAAAAGATTTTTCTAAAAATTACGGATGAATTAGGAACACCATTGGAGGCAAAGGTAGAAATCGAAAGGGTAAAATACTTTCAGGAAGAAATTCGAGTTTCGAATCCGATCAACGGTTTTTACTTTCAATTATTTCCAGATCGAAAGGAAACCAAAATTAAAATTTCGAAAGAAGGTTACGAATCGGCAGAAATACAAACCAGACCAAACGGCAGTTGGGAACCTCTAAAAATCATACTTAAGAAAAATAGAATATAATGTTTCTCATAAGACACGAAATCTATCTAATCCTCTGCACTTTGATATGGGGAGGAACGTTTACAATGACTATTTTCGGCCTGAGAGACACTTCACCTTCTATATTTCTGGGACTTCGTTTTGGGATCGCAAGTATGATCTTTTTACCGTTCGCTTGGAAAGAATTTAGAAAAGGTAAAATTTGGTATCCAGGGGCATTTTTACTTGGAATGTTTTTATATCTCGGATTTGCATGCGAAACCGTAGGGCTTAAAACTACAACCGCAACCAAGTCCTCTTTTTTAATAGGAACGTTAGTTGTAATCACTCCAATTTTTGAAGCAATTTTAAAAAAAAGAATGCCCGGAAAAGGAAATCTTTTAGGTGCTTTGGTCGTTTTTACCGGAATATGTTTGATATTTGCCGGAGAAATCGGAATGGAAGGCACTCTAACAATAGCGAGCGGCGACTGGATCACGTTAGGCGGAGCGATTTTCTTTTCGTTGTATATCATACAAATGGACCGAGTAAGTGCACAAATACCAATTCGAATATCTGTATTTTATCAGTCCTTTGTGGCGGGATTTTTCGCATTGATTTCTATGATTCTACTACATTTTATTGGAATTGAAAAAGTTAGATTGAACCCAAGTACAAGATTAATTCCAGGAGTATTATACAACGCGCTTTTGGCTTCCGTATTAACTACGTTTTTACAAACCAAATTTCAACGTTATGTGTCACCCACTCGAGTGGGAATTATTTTCTCTTTGGAACCAGTTTTTTCGTCTATTATCGCCTTTTTATTGTTAGGTGAAAAATCAGGACCAGTACGAATCGTAGGATGTACGATCGTATTTTTAGGACTCGTTCTTGCGGAATCTGTCGGAAAAGATCAAAATTTGTTAATGGAAAACACAAATCAACATTAGAGTTGTTGAAAAATTCCATAATTCAGATCAAAAAACTGCTTTAATTTACCGTTTCCATGAAACAGAAACTGATTGAGAATTAATTTTTCAACAACTCTATTAGATGGTGAATTCAGTACAAGAAAAATTTTTTAAAGGTATGAGTTCCTACAATTTCAGACTTTATCCGTAAAATCATAATTTGCAGTAATTCCCACAATTTAGAAATCGACTTACAAAGCTCAAATTTCAACTTTTTCAAAAAAAAATGAATCATGGGTCATTCACATTACTGAACACATACCTATTAAAGTTGTTCCTGCGATCTTAAACTTTGCAGTAGTTTCTAGAATTTAAGAAAATCTGAATATTTTGTATATAAAATAAATAGAGTAGCTATTACAAATTTCAACGATAACGCTTATAAATTTAGCCAAGAATCTCAATTAGTTATTCCGACAAATTACCTCATTCAAAAAAACTGATTTATAAAAATTTAAAATTTTTTTGTAAGTAAAATAAAAGCCAAAAATCAAAATAAATCTCAAAAAAATACTTTAGAAATATTTAAACTACTGTTTTATATAAATGCCCAAGTATTTTATATACAAAATCTCCTTACTACTCCTACGTATAAGAATAGTATTAAAAGTCCCAGATCGATTATACCAAAAATGTGGCTTTTTCAAAAAATTACATTTAACTCAGATTTACTACTCGGACGCATAAATAGAATACTTAGATTAGATTGTTTCAATAATTTGAATGTTTTAGCCATGCTCTAAAATAGAGCAAATCCCGCATTTGCGTTATTTTTTAAATAACTCTATTTTTTCCCAAAATTCGACCGTTAATAACTTAGTATCATTTTTATGCTTCCGAATGATAACTAATGTGAGTTCGACGTAAGAAAATTATGGCTAATCCAGCTTTGCCGGACCGGGCTTTCAACTCCAGTTAATCAATTGTATGAAAGAAACTTAATTTAGTATTTCGTCTTTAGTTTCAATATAGAATGAGATTCATAAAAGCGAGACACTGAGTTTGAGAGAGCGTTCTGTTGAGTTCCCCCGCATGATCCCTTTCGCGTGATGCTAAATTCACGTTAACTATAAAAAAATCTTAATAAAACACAGTCCTATCGTCATGATTCAAAATTCGGTCTAACAATTAAAAGAAAAACGAAACAAATTATAATAAAATAAGTCGCAAAATTATAATTTTATTTTATTCTTAAATACTAAATAGCTCAAGCTATCTAAAAACAAATCTTCATCCGAACATTATAAAATAATTTCCCAAATCTAAAAAAGAAATCATCTCTTAGGTTCCAAAATACAAGAACCGATTACCAATCTATCTTTGAAGTTGTGAACTCTTCAAAAAACGAAAATTGAAATTTATCTCTAAAATAATCATCCCACTTAGCAGATACAATTCTTTTAAAACAGAATTCAACTATTAACATTCTATTCAAAAAAACAAAAAGCGGAAGTTAAAATATGTCAAAAATGTGTTTTTAGGCGATTTTATTTAATATTCTCATTCATGAATTGTGTGCAAAATAAAATACAATAGTTCATAAATTCAATTTATTAAATTTTATATCCACTATATCAAATATTTCTTGCAAACGAAATCTTCCATCCTTCAAGGTATCCAAAAAGGCCTTTTCCAGACTCACACTTTAAAGTAATATCTGGAAAACATTCGGAGGCAAAAAATCTATGGCAGCCAAAACTTTTTCTAAACCCAAAATAAAAAAAGAAAAAACCTCAACCAAAAACATTTCCAAAAAACAAACAAAACCAAAAACCGCGTCTTCTTTAATTGAATTATCAAAAAGTTTTTTCGATCCAGAAAATCCACTTCCTGTAATTTATCAACCAAACTCTACAACACAAAAAAGCAAACAAACTCTAATCCAGTGGATTAAGACCAACAAACGCGCGTTAACTGATGATCTCAAACAATATGGGGCTATCCTTTTTAGAGGATTTGAAGTGACCTCTCCCCAAGACTTTGAAGAAGTAATTCTAAACGTAGATTCCAATCTAAAAAATAATTATCTTGGAACGTCTCCCCGCAATCAGGTAACAAAGTATACATTCACTGCAACGGAACTCCCACCTGCCTATCCTATTATGCAACACGCAGAGATGAGCTTTTTAGATTCTCCACCTAAAAAACTTTTTTTCTACTGTGGAAAAGCTCCTGGAAAGTTTGGAGAAACACCTATCACCGATCTTAGAAAAGTACTAAAAGAAATTCCAACTCATATACGAGAAAAATTTGAAAAAGAAAAAATACGATATTCCAGAGTTTACGATGGACCCTCCAGCCAATCCCGTTTCCAATTTTGGAAAACTAAACGTTGGGACGAAATGTTCCAAACAAAAGATAAAAACGAAGTCGAAAAAATTTCTAAAAAGCAAAACTTTAAAGTAGAATGGTTTGGCGAAGACGACCTAAGACTTGTAAATACTACATTAGCAATTCGTAAACATCCTGAATTCAACACATTGGCATGGCACAATCATTCTCAAGTGTTTCATATAGACGCTGCTCGTAAGGAATACTGGAAAATATTTGCACGTCAAAAAACGATCCGAGGATTTTTAGTAGCAATTACTCTCGAAATCCTTACGTTTATCAAAAAAATAACCACTCCAAAAGAATACTTAGATACACATTGCACTTACGGAAAGGGGCAAGAAATTTCAAGTGCTGAACTAAAACAGATTCAAAATGCGTTTTGGAACAATATCTCTCTATTTTCCTGGCAGAACGGAGACATCTTGGTAATAGACAACTATTCAATTTCCCACGGAAGGCATCCATTTACCGGACCCAGGAAAATTTTTGTAGCCTGGGCGGATTAAAAAATGCAGGAACTAGATTTCGTTCGGATTCATTTTAATGAAAGTAATTTAGCTTTTTTGAATCTACTTTTAGGGTTGATTATGTATGGAATTGCTTTAGAACTTAGATTTGAAGACTTTAAACTGTTAGTTGATAAACCCAGATCTTCCATCACCGGAATACTATCTCAATTTGTACTGTTTCCGTTTGCCACTTATTTACTCCTTTGGATTTTAAAACCTTCTCCCGGAATCGCACTCGGAATGCTTTTAGTAGCGGCCTGTCCAGGAGGTAATATTTCAAACTTTATCACCCTTCTTGCAAAAGGTAATACCGCCCTTTCCATTTCGCTTACCGCGTTTTCATCTGCGCTTGCTATCTTTATAACTCCGTTTAATTTTTTCTTTTGGGGAAATTTATATCCTCCCGTACAAACGACGTTAAAAACAATATCCCTAGACCCCTGGGACGTATTCAAAGCAATCTTAATGATTTTAGTAATCCCGATCTTACTGGGTCTTTTGACAAAAAAATTTCTACCAAAAACAACCGCAAAAATCGTAAAACCGATCAGAATATTTTCAGCTATTATCTTTGCTGCATTTTTATTAATTGCACTTTTTGCAAACTTTCAAATATTTTTGAACGTAATTCATAAAGTATTCCTTTATGTTTTTCTAATGAACTCGGTTGGATTTTTATTGGGATATTATTTCTCAAAGTTGATGCGTTTGGACGAAAGGGATTCCCGTTGTATTTCTATAGAAACTGGAATTCAAAATTCAGGACTAGGTCTTGTTTTGATCTTCGCGTTTTTTGAAGGTCAGGGAAGTATGGCGATCATAGCCGCAACCTGGGGAATTTGGCACGCAATCGCAGGAGTAACTCTGGCTTGGTTTTGGTCTAAAAAAACTTCTATTATAAAAACTTAAAGATAGAGTTCTGAAATTTTAGGACGGACTTTAGATTTCGAAAAAAAACGATTTTCGTTCAACTTCCCTTTTCTAATTTCTTTTTGTTTTTCTTTGGGTAGATGTAAGATAGTTTTACACTCTAACGTACAACATCCTTCGAACTTTTCGGAACAAGATGGACACTGAATAAAAAGAACATGGCAACCGGGATTTTCACAGTTTACGTGACGATCACACTTTGTGCCACATTGATGACAAGAAGAAATAACTTCGTTTCCGATGGTCTCTTGAAGTCTACCGTCAAATACAAAGTTCTTACCTTTAAATTTAGATTTAAGACCTTTTTGAGAAACTTCATGAGCATAAGAAATAATCCCTCCATGAAGTTGATTGACGTCCTTGTATCCGTGATGTCTAAGCCAGGCGCTTGCTTTTTCACAACGAATTCCCCCGGTGCAATACATTAGAATTTTATGATTTTCTTTTCCGTTTAATAACTCCAACAAAATTCTAAGTTCCTCACGAAACGTGTCCGACTGGGGAAGAATTGCATTTTCAAAATGACCAATTTCACTTTCGTAATGATTTCTTACGTCTACAACGATAGAATTTTTATCTTCCATCTGAAGATTAAATTCCTCAGCAGAAAGATGTTTTCCAACGTTAGTCACATCAAAGGCATTGTCATCCAACCCGTCGGCTACAATTTTCTTTTTAATCTTTAAATCGAGCTTAAAAAAAGATTTGGAATCGTCTTCCACCGCAATTTTAAGCGGCATATCTTTAAATTGATTTCTAGAATCTAAATTTTTTCTAAAAAAATCCAGATTGTGAGAAGGAATGGATAGTTGCGCATTAATTCCTTCTCTTGCGATATAAATTCTTCCCAGAACTCCGAGTATTTCCCATTCGGCGTAAAGTTGGTCTCTAAGTTGTTGAACGTTTTCTAAAATCACATAACGATAAAAAGAAAGAGTCGTTCTGGAAAAATTTTCTTCTTCAAGACGTTTACGAAGAATCTCTTTTCCATAGATATTATGAAGCGGACGTTTTTTTGCTTCAATCTTTTCCGGGAAATCACTCTGATTTGCCATACATTCTTAACTCTGAAATTAAGACTTATCTTGACAAGCGTTTCTTCTCCGTTCCTAGGCCTTTACATTCGTTTTGGTCTCAAAAACCAAAGCGCACAAATCCTAGATAATTTTTCATCGATTTTGATAACTACTTAGAATTATATAATAGATTACCTAAAATTCTACCTCTAAATGAAAATCAGACTTAAGATTCATATTACTCTATTGCTCATAATTATATAATAAAGTACCTAATATTTTGCATGAAACCAGTGTTTTATGATAAAATTAACGGTACTCAATTTTATAGAGATCAGTAATGTATAAACTTTTAATTTTACCATTCGGGACTATATAATAAATTCTCAATATTTTGTACTAAAAACAGTGTTCTGAAATCAACGGCACTCAGTTTCATAACATACACTACTCAGAATTATAGAATAAAGAACCCAATAGTTTAACATTTCAATATAGAATTGCTAAAAAATGAATTCTCCATCCATCTCTGTTTCATGAAACAACCAACAATTGAAGCAGTTTTGTTAACACCCACTTTCAACAACTCTAATGTAAATTCTACGTAAAAAAAACCAGGTCGAATCCGGCGTCGCCGGACCGCGCTTTCAGCTCCAGTCAATAAATTGCATAAAAGAAACATAATATAATATTCAGTCTTTAGTTTCAATTTAATTATAGAACGCGATCTGTCGAAAGATCCATGGAGAGTGAGACGCTGAGTTTGAGAGAGCGTTCTGTTGGTTTCTCTACGCTTCAATCGCTTTCGCATCGGATTCTATCAAATTTACGTAAAACTGCACTTTGGGATAAACATTAGATACTCGAGACGAGTAAAACAGGCTTTGTAATAGAAATTTACGGTAACTAATTATAGGGATCAGTACAAATTTGTCTTTGGAATATATACGAAGTCACATAAAAATGTCTCAAAAGTTAAAGTATAACCTCCCTCAAAAAAATAATACATCCCTAGATAGACTTTCATTACAATTGCAATTAAATTTTTGAATGAGGGGATTTGTCGGAACAAATTACAGTTTAGAATAAAATACCTTTTGGAATCGTTTTGTAAAAAAACTTTTTGATAAACGCAGTAGTTCCCACATTTTCAAAGGGAATTCTATAAAATATAAAATGAACTTTGAATTCGATTAAAAGATACAAAAATTCAATATTCAGTAATACCTTTGCCTTTAGAATTCATAAAGGTTCCTGAATATTGATTTTGTCAAATTTCCATTGATCCAATTTAGAACATCGCACTCATTTTCAAGTTATCAAATGAGTTCTTTGTTTCTACTTTTAAAAAACATTTCGGTCCCATAAGACAGAAAAAAAATGATTGTAACTAAAACGTAAAATAACAAGAACTTTGGAATAAAAACTTTTTCATAAACATTTACACTCTAAATCACGTGAGTTCAGCATAAGGAATTTATTTTTCTGAAAAAGATTCCTAAAATGTGGGAACTCATACAAAAAATAAATGTTTAAAAATTTGTAATGTGACTTAATTTGAGGGAACTACTGCAAATCGCGATTTTATGAACAAATTCTAAAATTGTAAAAACTCACATTTTTAGAAAATCCTTTCTCATTTTCTCCACGAATTTACGTTAAATATCTTTCCAAAAAATTAAAGGAGCCAATCCGAAAATCTTTCCAATCAAAATTCCTTAATTTATATATATGAATTCAAAGTAAAATCCATTCGAATCTAATCTTCAAAATTTATCTGAATAGTCCCAAATAAATTTTTAATTTCTCTTAATTCAGACCGTCTTTATAACGTTTCAGAATAATTATAAATTAAAAATAATTAATACTTTTCTAATGCAATTTAATTTCGTTTAACAAAATTTGACACAAAAATTACACCATCAGTCCATTCTCATTTTATAAACTATTCATGATTTCACGGCATCAGGATCCTCCTTTATTTCATTTTATATCCTGAAAAGACTTTTAGTTAAGTAGATAGTAACTTCTATTTAAAACTGATTTCCTCCAATCTTAAGAGAAAAATCCTTCGATTTGGTTTGAGATATGAGAATTCGTCTTATATTTTTAGGAAATAAAATATTTATTTTGATCGTCTTGACTTAACAAATGGTTTTTTAAATCTCCAAATTATCTTAGGTCAAAAGAATCATTAGAGGTGAGAGTAGAATGGATTTTTTTCCGGATCTGAATTTTCTTGATTATTTAATTTTTCTAAAGGAAGCATTAAATCGGTATTTAGAATATCTTTACTCTGCAAGCATAGTAATCAGTTTTCTAACCGGTCTTTCTGGTTTTTACAAAGCAACTAAAAGTCGTTTAAACCTTGTTCGAGGAATTTTTTTAATGAGCGCTTGCTTTTTAATTATCGGACACGGCAAAGCTTTTACATTTATGACTTCGGATCCAAATGGAATCTTAAATCTCGAAAAGCGCATCTTTTTCTCCTACTACTATGGATTTGCGGTTTGTGCTTCTTTATCTTCCACTTTCTACGTCATGTATCTTTTTGGTGCCTTACAAAATCCTCTACGTCTAAGCCTATATAGTTTTCTTTCTTTTCCAGTAATCTTTCTCATTTCTTTAATGATAGAAGACTTAATCTCAATCGTTTACTTTGGAAAATTGGTTCTTTTTACCTTACAATTTTCCGCTGGGATTTTTAATCTTCAATATGTAATTAAGAATAAGATGAAAAAAATCTATCTCAATTACCCGATTCAAAACTTTACACTTTGTACAGCGCTTATAGTACATTCAATTGGAATGTGGTTAGGTGTTCAGAACTTGATGATTCTTGCACTTTCTTTTACAGGATTTTTCATTATTTATTTTTTCATACTGGAATACAATCATCCTGAATTTTGGAAGGTGAGTTTTTCCAGCGAGCTGATAGAAATTAAATCGGAAGATAGTAAAACACAAACTCTACAAACCAGTCCTAAAAATTTAGTCGAACGTTTGGACATTTCTCGTATCGAAGAGAAAATTCAAAAATTTGTGGAAGATAGAGAATATTTGGACGAAGAAATTCGTTTGTCCGATTTTTCAGCTTATATCGGGCTTTCACTTCATCAAGCTTCTTATTATTTGAACAATTATAAAGATCTCAGCTTTACAGATTTTTTAAGTTTTCATAGATTAGAAGAAGCAAAACGTATGATTGAACAAAGACCGGATATTAATCTTTTAGAAGTAGCTTTAGCGAGTGGTTTCAATTCTCCTTCTTCTTTTAGAAGAGCTTGTCTAAAATTTACCGGCAAACCTCCAAAAGAATTTAGAAATTATGTACTTCATCATCAAATGACTCCTTCTATGGCCTTGGAATTCCAAAATCAATTAGGATAATTTTTTCAAAAAAAATTCGTAGTGTTCTAAACTGTATAACTTTGAACAAAAACCTTTATGAAATAAATTTAACATTTAAAGATGATTATCTTTAAATGTTAAAAAGAATTCTCTTAAAAAATTCCCACTTACTTTACTACTCGAACGCATAAAAAATAATACTTATGCTTCCTTCAAAAAATCAACAAATCTGGGTTAGATGCCAGCGCTTTCACATCTTTTGCAAAATTGATTGTTACTGATCTCTATAAAATTGAGTACCGTTAATTCTATTACAAAACGCTGATTCTATGTAAAATATTAGGCACTTTATTATATAGTATGAGTAATCTTTAATCTGTTTTTTTTATATGTCCGAGCAGCATATAAAAAATAATTTTTATTATAAAGTTCTATTTAAACACAAAATGTTGAGGACCTGATTAACGTAAGTTCGGCCATAATTCATTTTTCTGAAAAAATTCGGAATCTAAACTTTACAGAGATCAATTCCTAAAATGTAGGAACTCTCACAATTTTCTGAAATTTTGCAGCCCCTCTAAAAATGTAAGGCTCTGAATTTACAGATCAACGCCTAACTTATACTTTTAGAAAATTCTTTCTCATTTTCTTACGCCAAACTCACGTTAAATTTGAAATCAAATGATAATCTTCAATAGAATTTGTTAAAAAATGAATCTCCATCAATTTCTGTTTCATGGAAATATAGATTAAAGCAGTTTTGTTGATTTGAACTATCGAATTTTTCAACAACTCTAATATTTAGGCCGAACTCACTTTAAATACTTAGATTTGTTCCAAAATTTATGTTATTCTAGATCCAAACATACTTTGAACCAGATCTTTCACAAAGTTCCAACAAAAAGAATTGCAAACGTCCCCGCCTCTTCAAAATGGAAACCGAAATACTTAAATTTACTAAACAGCTGTTCATGAAATCGTCAAAAAACGAAATAAGCAGCGAGGTAGAACAATGTCAAACGCTTATGTAATCGATGCAGTCAGAACTCCAAGAGGAAAAGGTAAAAAAAGAGGGTCACTTGCTAGTATTCACCCACAAGAACTTTCTGCTGTCACCTTAAACGCAATTCAGGAAAGAAACGGAATCAAACCTGAAATTGTAGAAGAAGTAGTAATGGGATGTGTATCTCAAGTAGACGATCAAGCAGCTTGTATTGCACGTTATGCGGTCATGTCAGCTCTTTGGCCGAACTCTGTTCCTGGTTACACCGTAAACCGTTTTTGTGGCTCTGGTTTACAAGCGGTAAACAACGCAGCAAATCACGTTCAATCCGGTTCTATGCAAATCGCTCTGGGTGGAGGAGTCGAATCCATGTCCAGAGTCAAAATGGGAGCCGACATGAATGGAAGAGATTTTAATATAGGAAATCCGAATATTCAAAAACACTATAACTTAGTTCCACAAGGAATCTCTGCGGATCTAATTGCTACTAAGTTCGGAATCTCTCGCGAAGAAGCGGATCGTTTTGCAGAATCCTCCCAGATCAAAGCAGACAAAGCGGTTAAAGAAGGTTATTTTAAAAAATCGATCATTCCTGTAAAAACAGAAGACGGAACCATAGTAGATACGGATGAAAATCCTAGAATCGAATCTACATTTGAATGGCTTTCGGATCTGGCTCCCGTTTTTAAAACGATCGGAGAAAAAGAACTAGATGCAATTGCTCTTAAATCTTATCCGGAAATTCCAAAAATCAATCATATCCATACGTTAGGCAATTCTTCCGGTATTGTAGACGGAGCCGCTTCCGTTCTTCTTGCTTCCGATGAAGGAATTAAAAAATACGGTTTAAAACCTCGTGCAAGAATTGCCGCTATGGCTTCTACCGGTGAAGATCCTACGATTATGTTAACGGGACCTGTTTCTGCTTCTAAAAAAGCGTTGGCGATGGCAGGCCTCAAACCGGAAGATATAGACCTCTGGGAAATTAACGAAGCATTTGCTTCGGTAGTTCTTTATACCCAAAGATCCCTTGGAATTCCTCTCGAAAAAATCAACGTCAACGGAGGCTCCATTTCTCTCGGACACCCTCTCGGAGCGACAGGCGCAATCCTTCTTGGTACCGCGTTAGATGAGCTTGAAAGAAGACAAAAACGTTATGCGTTGATTACTCTTTGTATCGGTGGTGGTATGGGAATTGCTACAATCATCGAAAGAATATAAAAACTTTCTACTTCATCCGGGCTTTTTCTTTTTGCCCGGATGTTTTTGTCGTCTTTTAAATTTTTTCCTACCGCATAAAACAAATTTTCGAAAAGGGATTCTATTCAATTGGTTATTAGAATTGAATGTTCTTCGTTTTTAGGTTTTGAGACAGACTCAAAATCCAATCTGTTATTAAATCAGAAGATCACATTCAATTTTAGTTGTATTTTACACTGAAAAGTTCGTTCTAACTCAATTCTTATCTTAAAAGATTTTCTCTTAAAAATCAACGGATAGAATTTTCCTCTAAATTAGTAACTGATTCTATATTTCGAAAAACCTCTATAAAAATAGAGTCATTGAAAAATGAATTTCCCCATCAGCTTCTGTTTTATGGAAACAGTCAATTGAAGCAGTTTTGTTAATCTCCACTTTCAACTCTAATGAGTTTTCAAAGTCTCAAAATTTTAATTTTAGGAAGGTATTGGATTTTAAAATTCTTACCTTTGGATTTTGTAAGAAACCTTTCCATCCATATTTGCATTTTATATTGAATGTTTATTGAGTAATTTGTTAGTAAAACTTAAATAAAATGTAAGAACTTTTATTTTTTTACAGTGCTCCGACCAAAGTTAAAATCTAAAAATAAGATTTTTACTCAACCACTCAAGAAATTGAATATAAATTTTCTTTATAACAGGTGTTCAGAATTTTTTCAAAAAATATAACAACTGATATAAAAAAGAAATTCATTTTTATTTTCCTTTGTAGAATTTTGGGAACTTTTCAACCTTTTTACGAAATCCTGTTTGACACTAATCCATGAACTTCTAAAGTTCCCACTGTGTCCGGAATTCAGGAACCAAATACAAATCTTGCCGGAAACACATCAAATTCCAATTGAATCATGAGTAAGGAGTTATCAATGGTCCGTAACATAAGTAAGGCGTTGCTTATTCTAGCCGTAGTATTTTCTTCGGCTGCAAGCCTAAGTGCAAAAACATATGCAATCGTAGGATTCGGGTTACAGTTAGACCTGGGTCAATTAGGAGGAACCATCACTAAAGACGGTTTGGACGCTGCAAGTTATTATGGTCCGGTCCGATCAACAGACACTTGTGCGGTAGGCCCTAATGATCCTACTTGTGTTCAAAATCCAGGAAAGCCTACGGGTGAAGGAAATTATGTAGGAATTGCACCTAGAAAGGCTATCCCTGCTGAAAATAAACTGATCACTCTCGATAGAACTACTGGCGGATTTATCAATGCAAGAAGTACAAAAGGAGCCATGGTCGGAGGAAACCTAATGGTAGGTTACGAGTCCGATTTTGGTAAGTATTTTTTCTGGAGAGTTGCTGCGGAATATACTCAAAAAATTTCCGGTGGTATTACAAAGGCAGATATTGCTGGTTATAGCATTGTAGATATGACTTGGGGATTTAGTTCTATCGTCATTCCTGCAACCGTTGGTATTAAATTAAATGTTACTGAAGATGCTGCAGTGTATATGGGAGCCGGTTTGAATTACTTCAACGGTGGATGGAGTTTAAACGGATCCAACAACCTCAAAGGAGGTCATGATATTTTAGCCGCAGCTGGAGCGGGAAGTGTTGCGAACCTGATTGCAGACGGAACCGATCCGGTCACTACTCGTGAGCACGTTCGTTTTAGAACTTCTGGAATTGCCCCTAACTTTTTAATTGGAACTCAAGCTAGAGTAACCGATAAAGGACACATTTTCATTGAATTAGAAACGATCATGTCTGCTGCTTATTCAGTTGGTAAAACTCAATCGTTAGGTGGAGCTGCAAACCTTTCTCCTTTTCCTGCATATCCGATCGTTGTCGGTGGACAAATCTACAGATTCGGTTATAAACACGAACTCTAAGATTTTTTATCTATAACATTTCGTTTGTAAAAAAAAGGCTCTCTAATGAGAGCCTTTTTTATTCTCTTATCAAAGAGATTGATTTTAAAAAGATTATCTTAAAATAACGTGAGTTTACGTAAGGAATTCATTTTTCTGAAAAAAGCTGGAATCTGAACTTTACTGATCAATTTCTAAAATGTGAGAACTCATATACAAAAAGTAGATGTTTAAAAATTTGTAATGTAACTTAATTTGTAGGAACTACCGCAAATCGCAATTTTACAAACAAATTATAAAACTCACATTTTTGGAAAACCCTTTCTCATTTTCTTACGTTGAACTCACGTTAAAATACGCGCCCTGAGACTCAAGCGTCTAACTTCTATGATCGCTCGAAAGATATTTTGGAATAGGCTTTTTTTATTTATGCCTTTGGTATTTTAGGTATTTCTAATAGTTGAAATTCGCCTTCCAAAGATTTTAAAAATTCAACTAAATCTTTTTTTTCTTCTTCGGTAATTATAGATTCTTTTAAAAGCGAATCATTTGTTCTTTCATTTACGAAATGATTTACTACGTCTTCTAAATTTGTAAATTCTCCGTTATGCATGAATTTGTTTTTCTTGCTAACATCTCTAAGACTTGGAGTTCTCACTTTTTGAACGACTCCACTCAAACCAGTAGTATGTTTTTCGGAATCCGAAAAGTTCGGTCCGTTATGACACTGAGAACATTTCGCCTTGTTCATAAATACGTCTAATCCTCTTTTTTGAGACGGGGAAAGCGCGGAATCTTCTCCCATCACATAACGATCAAATTTAGAATTTTTAGATAGAATCGTCCTTTCAAATGCTGAAATCGCTTTTACGATTCGATCCATAGTTATTCCAGGAGAACCAAAAGATTTTTCAAAAAGTTCCCTGTATGCTTGAACACGATTGAGTCTGACTACGATCGTTTTTTCGTCTTTGAGCATTACCGCCGTATGAATTCTTTCTTTTACGACATCTTCCAAATCACTTGCCTGAGAATCCATAAACACGTCCCTATACAAGCCTACGTTTGTAAAAGAAGAAGCCGGAGAATTATGAATTTTATTTTTAGGTAGAGAATTTTTTTCCAAATCCCGTATTTCCACCGAATGACAAATTGCGCAGTTCGTATCCTCTTTGAGTGAAAGTCGTTTATCGAAATAAAGCAGTTTTCCCAATTCTACTTTGTCTTTATTATATGGATTGTTATTGGGATGAATTACGTTTTTTACGACAAAACTTTCTAATTCTATTTTTTGATCCGGTTCTTTACAACCGCTTAAAAATAGAATCGAGATAAAAGTGAAAATGGACAAAATCCTATTCATTTGGACCATCCTGAGTCAATGGTTTGAATGTGAACCTATGCTGTCAATTCGAATTTAAAACAATTTTAATTACACATTCAATATTGAAAAACCAGTAAGTTCGGCATAAGAATAAGAGATTCGTTTTATAAAAATAAAGACTTGATTTTTCCATAAAAATAAACGTGGGAACTCCCACGGATAGAATCACAAAAAATGAATGTTTAAAAATTTATTATACGAACTTAATCTGTGGGAACTACTGCAAACCAGTTAAACTTTGAAAATTGTGTAACTAACTATGAAATACCAAAAGAATCATCGTCCAATCAAGCTTCTGCACAAAACTACTGTTTTGCGACCAGCATCAAAATTTAAATCCCATTTTAGCGTGAGTCCGGCTGAAAAAAACTTTTTTTAAAGTATGAGTTCCTAGAATTTTAGAATTTGTTCGTAAAACCGTGATTTGTAATAGTTCCCAACTTGAATACGACAGGTTCAATTGTTATAAACTTCTATTTTTTAAATTGTGGTAGTTCCCACAATTCACGTCTCTTTTTATTTTTTTACGATTTTAAATCATACTTTTCCGAACGGAATTTTGCAGCAGTTCCCACATTTAAGGAATTGATCTATTCCAACTTTACACAGAACTCACGTTAAGAGCTTGTCCAAAAACCTAAACACCGACAGGTGTTTGCTTTGTTTCATAAAATATGGGAGCTACTACGAAAATTGAACTAGATTAGTACTGCTTGAAAGTTCCCAAAGTACCAAATGAGACAAAATCTGTGGGAACTACTGTAGTTTATTAAAATTTTCTAAAGAATGATCGCGTAAAATTCTTTGGGTTTTGGGACAGGCTCTAAATAGGAAAAGAAATTGAGCTACCTATTCTGTAGTCGCAAATGATTCATCATAACCACAAACAAAATAAAAAAGGCGCTCGATGATAACACCGAACGCCTAATCTCTGATCCAAACTTTTGAACTTTCGTTTCGATCCGAAATTCAATTTTTTCAAATTGCTCCCAATCGAAAGATACTTTCAAAAATTCTAATTTTCTTATTTAGCGGATGCTGCCTCACGAATTACATAAGCGGCTATCTCATTTTTCTGAATCTGAGTTGTTCCTTCAAAGATACAAAGAATTTTTGCGTCTCTCATTAATTTTTCGACCGGATATTCTTTTGTATAACCGTATCCTCCGAAAATTTGAACCGCATCTAAAGCACATTTCATTGCAGTTTCAGATGCGTGAGCTTTTGCAATTGCAGAATATTTCGGAAGTCTTGGATCTTCAGCATCAGACATTCTAGCTGCAAGATAAGTAACTTGGCGGGAAGTTTCCAGACCAATAGACATATCGGCAAGCATATGTTGAACCGCTTGGAAGCTGGAAATCTTAGATCCGAATTGCTCTCTTTGTCTTGCGTATTTGGAAGCGTAATCGAGAGCCGCTTGAGCGACACCTACACCCATAGCCGCAACATAAGGACGAGAAGCGTTCAATGTTTGAAGCGCATAAATAAATCCTAAATTCTCTTTTCCGATCATATTCGCTTCTTCTACTGCACAATCTTCAAAGATGATCTGACGAGTATCGGAAGCACGGATTCCTAACTTATCTTCTTTTTTACCAACGGTTAATCCGGGAGTGTCTCTCTTTACGTAAAAACAACTTACACCTCTGGTTCCTCTTCCTTTATCGGTATAGGCAAATACTGTATAAGCACCTGCGCTACCTCCACCTGTGATCCACTGTTTAGTTCCGTTTATGACCCATTTGTCACCTTTCTTTACGGCAGTAGTACTCATACCAGGAACGTCTGATCCTGCACCAGGCTCAGAAAGACAGAAAGATACTCCGTATTCTCCATCGACCACAGGTTGTAGCCACTTTTTCTTTTGCTCGTGAGAAGCGCCTTTTAGAATTGGAAGAATTCCGAGACCCGTATAACCAAAACAAAGAGATATTCCAAGACATCCTCTGGAAAGTTCTTCAGTTACAAGACACTGCTCAACAGAACCGAGCCCCCAACCACCATATTCTTCGGGGATGGTTAAACCGTTAACTCCTAGTTCTTTTCGCATACGATTGATGAGTTCTTCTGGATGTTTATTTTCTTCGTCCCAGTGGATAGCAACTTCATGAGTAATTTCTTTTTTCACGAAATTGCGAATCTGGTCTCTGATCTCGAGCTGTTGTTCGGTAAATTCCTGGTACATCGGTTTTGCCCTTCTTATCTTAAGAGAATATTCTAATCCTACTTTTTTTTTTACAGTGATTAGATCAAACCAAAATATAAAAGAAAAAACCGATGATCTGTTTGTTTTTTATTTTTTTTATTCATTCTATGTTTAAAATTTTCCAGACCCTCACAAAATCTTTTTAAAACTAATTTGTTTTTAAATTTCAAAGAACGAACGTTCTGTTCACAATTTATAGAATGTCTATAGTTGAGAAAATATTTCTTGTCTTCAATTGTTTCTCGATGAAATTCAAATCACTTTTTCCTTTTTCATCGTTTCTATTTCTTCCACGGTATACCCTAAAGTTCGGTAGATAGACTCATTATGTTCCCCGTGGCTCGGAGGGTCCAAACGATATGTTACAGGAGTTTCGGAAAATGAAAAAGGAGCTCCGAACTGAAAATAATCTCCGTAATCGGGATGTTTTTTTTTCATAACCATTCCACTTTCTTGGAATACCGGGTCCTTAATTACCTCCTCTATTGTTTTTACAGGAGTTAAACAAGAATCCTCATTTTCAAAAAGAACATTCAAATCTTCGAATGTTTTTGTAGAAAAATAGGTAGTAAGTATTTCCTTCCATTTTAGAAAGTTTTTTTCTTCTGCTGGGAATTCTTCCAAATGTTTATCCAACCCGGACTGCCGTAAAAAAGTTTTAAAAAACATATCTTCAAGAGCGCCTAATGCTACCCAACGACCTTCCTTGGTTTGATAAACATTATAATTCGGTAATTTACCAGAAAGTAATTCATTTCCTCCTTCTGGATTTTTTCCGGTGGCTCCGTAAATCCCTCCATACAAGGATAAAAACTGCAATGACGAATCCATCATGGAGACGGAAATTTTTTGTCCCTTTCCCGTTTTTTCTCTTGCATACAAAGCCGCCAAAATTGAAGAAAGAGCAGTCATAGTCCCCCCTCCTATATCCGCAAGTTGGTATCCTGGAATCTGAGGTGTTTTTCCGGTCTGTGAAAGTACTCCAGAGAGCGAGAGATAATTTACGTCGTGTCCCGCAAAATTTCTATATTTCCCTTCCGTTCCATATCCATAAATTCCGCAATAAATCAATTTAGGAAAACGTTCCTTTAAATCGTCATATCCATATCCCATTTTGGCAAGTCCATCCGGCCTAAATCCTTCCAAAAGTACATCAGCATTTTCTAATAATTTAAAAAGTATCTCTCTAGATTTTTCTTTTTTTAGGTTGAGAGTGATCGCTTTTTTATTTCGATTGAGCATCAAATATAAAGAGGGAGCTCCATTCACTTTTTTAAACATCACCCTAGTTGCATCCATCGCCCTGGGATTTTCTACTTTTATTACTTCGGCGCCCATATCCCCCAAATACATAGAACATAATGGACCAGGTAACAATAAACTTAAATCGATTACTTTGATTCCTGAAAGTGGACCTTGATTCATTGACTTACGACCTCTCTTCTCCCATTCAGATGAAAAGATCTATTTGAGATACCTTTTTTTATATTCAGTATTTCCGCGCTGCAATTCAGGCTTAAACCTAACAACTCTTTACCGATCCCTATAAAATTGAGTGCCCGTAAATGTTGTGATAAAGCGTCGATTAACGCGAGTTCGGCATAATTCAATTCGAAAGCGATTGAGACCGGGAAACTTCAGCAAAATGCTCTTTCAAACTAAAGCGTCTCGTTCGACAAATCGCATTCTATAACAAATTGAATTCAAGAAAAGATTTTGTTCTCTCAATTTGTTGATCTAAACCGAAAGCGTGGTCCGGATTCGCGAATCTTTCTTACACAGAATTTACATGATTGATGTGTGGAATATTATAGTTGTTGAATATTTTATTCTCCGCTGTTTCTGTTTTATGGAAACGGTCGTTTTGTTAATCGCCACTTTGAAATTTTTCAATAACTTATTGCATTAAGTACTTTATCATATAATTCTGAGCAATAAACACAACTTCTATATTTTCGTAAAAACCCACTGTAGTTTTCTATAAAAAAATTCATTCTAATTCTTAAAAAGGTAATTATGTTCTATAGAATTTTGATTTTCATTTTAGTATTGATTTCTTGTTCCCCTTCTTCTGTTTATAATCCTAGCATTTTTATGAGTCAGGCTTGGATTGAAAACACAATCTTGGACTGTATCCTTAAGGAATGTTATCTTTGTTCTCTTAAAATTACAAACAAACCTATTGTTAGTTTGTTTGCCGGTACCGGTGCTGCAGTAAGCGTAGATGGTACAACTTCCACAGCTTCTTTCAAAACTCCTTTTGGTTTAGAAGTAGATACTTCTGGAAATATTTTTGTGAGCGATCAGATGGCCAACCTGATTCGTAAAATTGATCCCTCTGGAAACGTAAAAACCCTTTCTACAAACTTACCTTTAGAAGATCCTTCCGGCATTAAGTTCGATCCGTTTACCGGAGACAAATACGTTTCCTGCAAAGACAGTTCTCAAATTTATAAGATAGATTCTATGGAACAATTTTCCTTGTTTGCTGGAAGTTCTTCCGGATCGAGCAGTCTTCAAAACGGAGATAGACTCAACTCCTTGTTTAACGGTCCTTTTTTTATGGATATAGATCCTGAAAGAAACTTATACGTGGGGGAGTTGGGCAATCATACAATCCGAAAGATTGATCTAAACTCTGGAAATGTGAGCACTCTTTCCGGAGGAATTTCGGGTTATTTGGACGGAGATTTAGCTTCGGCTCGTTTTAAATCTCCATTAGGAATTGCTTATGATCATAAAACAGATAGTTTACTGGCTGCAGACATTCAAGATCATAGAATTAGAAAAATAGATCTCAAAACTTCTACCGTATCCACTCTTTTGGGAAACGGAGTTGGGGCGGACGTGGATGGGAACGGAACAAACGCTTCATTTTTCGGCCCTGCTTTTATTTCTCTAGATAACAGCGGTTATATGTTTGTATCAGACGCAAATTCAAATAGAATCCGTATCGTAGATCCTTTTCTTAACGTTTCTACGATTGCCCACACATTTATGTCGATCGGCGTAGTTAAAGTAGATTGTTTGAATCAAAGACTACTTGTTGCTGATTCTAGTGCAAATCAGATTTTTCAAGTTAAGTTTGAATGATTTACAACTTTTTGAGAACATTGTTATATAATATTTTTCTTATACAATTGATTGACTATTGCATTTTGAATCTTAAAAAGTAATTTAAGATTTTGTTTCGAACATATTTGCGGCGCATAACCATACCCCTACGATTATCAAGATAATTCCCGCCCATTGTGGCCAGGTCAATCTTTCCTTAAACGCAATAGAAGATACGATCAACACCAGAATAAAACCAGCGCTTGTAAATACCGGATAAGCTAGTGATAATTTTAATCCCTTGCCCAATACAAAACGATACCCCAATAATGCGAAGCCAAAGGATGCCAATCCTCCAATAAACATTGGATTTAAAATTACTTGTAGTATCCCATCCGGTTTTTCTGATACGTCTTTCAAAGAGCTTGCCTTTATTAGAATATTGGCAAGTGCGTTAAATACAAGTGCTACTATAAATACGACTAAAACTTGAATTTGCATATTGTGTTTCCGGTTTTGGCTTTACGAAAACCAGTCCACCGAAGGATTTGGAAAGATCAAGGTCAAATCTTTTATTATGTTAAGAAAAACGTTTCACTTTCGAGGACTTAATCTTTCCTATATAGATACCAATTCTAAATCCAAACCTACAATCCTCATCTGTCACGCAAATGGATACAGCGCGTTGACTTATAAATTTTATATCGAGTCTTTACAAAATTCACACAGAGTAATTGCACTGGATTTTGCAGGTCACGGAAAGTCAGATTCTACTTTGAATTTTAAGAACTGGTATTTTTTTAGAGATCAGGTTCTTTCTCTGATTGAAACCGAAAATCTTAATAACGTCATTGGAATCGGACATTCTTTAGGAGGCGCAAGTCTTCTTTTAGCGTCGTATCACTCTCCTAATAAATTTAAGAAGGTAATCGCTCACGATCCGGTTGCATTAAATTTTTTACAAATTACGTATTCCCGTATTTTTCATAACCCTCTGGCTCAAGTAGCGATCAAACGTAGAAGAGAATTTAAAAATCTTGATACCGTCCGTAAAATTTACAAAAGAACTCCTTCTTTCTCGCGTTGGGACGACGGGATTTACGATGATTATATTCAAAGTTGTTTTCGATTAGGCGCCAATGAGGAAGCACTCCTCTATTGTCTTCCAGAAGTGGAAGCAAAAATTTTTGACTCGGTAAGTTATCGTAGTTTATTTCAATTTAGGAAAATTAAAACAGAAACGCATATCACGATTCCCGATCCACACGAAGTTTGTTCTCCAAATACAGCAAAAAAAATCATTTCCGGTAATGATCGATCTTCCTTAGAAATCTGGCCGAAAACTACTCATTTCTTTCCGTTTGAAGAAAAACAAAAAACTTTAGATAGAATTTTACGCGTTCTTGGTTAACGTGAGCAGGGGCGTAATAAAATCAGTGCAAATCCGGCTTGCCACAGGCAGCCGGACCGGGCTCTCAGCTCTGATCAATAAATTGCATGCAGTAAATATTATATACTAATATTCTTTAATTTCAATATAGAACGCGATCCATAGAGAGCGTTCTGCTGAGTTCAACGCGATCTGTCGAACGACCTGCAAAGCGATGCATTGAGTTCAGGGAGTTGAGATACTGAGTTTGAGAGCGTTCTGCTTTAGTTTCCTCGCATCGATATCCCTTTCGCGTAAATTTACGTTAGTTAACGTGAGTTCGGCGTAAGGTGGGAAAAAAGAGAAAGATCTTGTACTCAAAAGCGCCAGATCCATATTGAACCAAACTTTCAGCAAAAAGGAGTTCAATATGGATCTGACATCAATATTTTGTGCAATAGACGATTATTGTACACAACAAAAAATAAATTGGAACGGGAAAATATTGAGTCCCGTGGCAGGAAAAAGAAATCGTAAATTTCAGCTCAGCCTGAGTGAGGTAGCAACAATCGTAGTTTATTTTCATCTTTCTCATTATAGAGAATTTAAAAATTTTTATTTGATAGAAATAAAAAAGAATCTGAAATCCGAATTCCCAAAAGCGGTAAGTTACAATCGTTTCGTTGAACTGATGCCTAACGTGTTAGCTGTTATAGCTTCCTTTCTATCCAACACTTGTATGGGAAAATGTTCCGGAATATCGTTCATTGATTCTACAATTCTCAAAGTATGCGACAACAGAAGAATTCATTCTCATAAAGTATTTAAAAACATTGCACAACGAGGGAAATCAAGCACAGGCTGGTTTTACGGCTTTAAATTACATTTAATCGTAAATGATCAAGGTGAAATATTATCATTTATGGTCACTCCTGGAAACGTCGACGACAGAAACTCGAAAGTGATTTTCCCACTTGTTAAACAGATTTACGATAAACTTTTCGGAGATAGAGGATACATCAGTCAATCTCTATTTGAAAGTCTTTATGAAAAGGGAATTCAACTCATTACAAAACTTAAAAAGAATATGAAAAATAAATTAATGCCCTTGGTTGATAAAATTCTTCTAAGAAAAAGAGCTATCATTGAATCGGTTAACGATGAACTTAAAAATATCTGCCAAATTCAACATACTAGACATCGGAGTTTTTGCAATTGGGCCGTTAATCTTTTAAGTGGTTTAGTTGCATTTTCATTCTTTCCAAAAAAACCGTCTTTGAATTTGAGATCTAAAGACAATTTACAACTTTTAATCTCTCCTTAGACCGAATTCACGTTAGTTAACTTGAGCTCTATGTAAGATTCGTTTTATAAAAACCTGATTTTTACATAAAAAATAAATAGAGTTTTTGAAAAATTAATTTTCTACCTGTTTCTATTTCATGGAAACGGTCGATTAAAAAAGTTTTATTAAATTGAACTATGGAATTTTTCAACAACTCTAATGTTTAAAAATTTGTAATGCGACTTAATCTGTGGGAACTATCACGAATCGTAGATTTGCAGTAGTTCCCACGTTTGAATACGGCAGGTTCAATTGTTATAAACTTCTATTTTATAAATTGTGGTAGTTCCCACATTTAAAAATCAATCTGCAAAGTTCA
Organism: Leptospira noguchii serovar Panama str. CZ214; assembly: GCF_000306255.2. Classification (GTDB taxonomy): domain Bacteria; phylum Spirochaetota; class Leptospiria; order Leptospirales; family Leptospiraceae; genus Leptospira; species Leptospira noguchii. The sequence continues at coordinate 20,598 of NZ_AKWY02000021.1, read as the reverse complement.
GATTTAAACTTTTTTCAGAATCATAGTTATCTTATGTCAAACTCAAGTTAGTTAATTAATTTTTTCAAATATAACTTTTTACGTTCTTGAACCATCTTTTGAAAATTGGCTGTAGAATCTAAATTCCTATGAGTTCCCACATTTTATTTTTCGCGGAGAAATTAGGTTTTATAAACCGTCTGGATTTGATTCTGAAACCGGGGAATGTCGGAACTAAGACCCAATTGTTTTTTTACAAACAAAATTCTAAAATACTCTCTACATTTCCAATCCACGATTTCATTTTCTGCTTGATCTTATTAATACTGATTTATCATTAGCAGTCATATACATACGATGCTCCTACAAGGTCTCAAATCCGGATTTCTCTCCATCTTACTCACAGTTTTTGTGAGTTCGGGCCTTCATATCCATATAGAGCAAGAAATTCAAAAATTTTCCGGAGTCTACTTTTCTACAAATAAGGATACAAAACAAATCGTCTCTTGTCCGATCTGTCAGTTCCAAAGGGAATCAAATTCTTTTTGGAATCCAGATTTTTTAAACGGAAACCTACTTTCAGTTTCTCTCAAAAAAATTAGAATCTCATTTGAAATTTTCATCCTACCTTTCGATTTCCATCAAAATCAATTCGGACGCGCACCTCCTTTTTCACTCCCAATTTCTTAAATTAATTTTTTTCATTTTTTGATCTGAATGGACTTTTGTCCGGGAGTTTTTTTTGAAAAATCATTTATATTATTATTTTAGAATATTTTTATTTTCGATACTTCTTTTTCCAGTTTCTATTTTTGCATTAGACGTAACACTTACAGGTATCGTAAAAGACAAATACGGAAATCCTATTTCCAATGTACGAATTATAGTCCAAGAATCCAGAAAAATCGCGATTACGAATGACAAAGGAGAATTCGTTTTAAATCACGTTCCTCCTGGAAAATATACGTTAGTCGCAATTTCAAGGGATCATCAATCCGAAACTATTTCAATTACAGTCGGCGAAAAAGATGAAAAGATTCAATTTATTCTTTTAGAAAGTTCCTTGGACCAATCTGCGATCAACGTCACAGCTAAATCCACAAATTCGGACTTTTTAACCGCTCCACAACCAACCACAGTTTTGTCGGGTAGACAACTGGATCGTCAAAGAGGGGAAACTGCGATGTCTGCGGTCAACAATACTCCAGGAGTTTCCAATCTTACGACGGGAGCGGGAACTTCTAAACCAATTATACGAGGTCTTACCGGACAAAGGGTTTTAGTTATGACCGACGGTATTCGTCAGGAAGAACAACAATTTGGCGACGACCATACAGTAGAATTAGATTCTTTTAATATTCAAAAAATTGAAATAATTAGAGGTCCTGGTAGTCTACTATACGGCTCAGACGCCCTTGGGGGGGTAGTAAATGTTATCCGAGACAAAGCGCCTCTTTCTGGCGAAGGAACTCCTAAAATGGCCGGTATTTTTAATTCTAACAGTTATTCCAACAACAAACAGGACGCGGGTAACTTTGCAGTTTACGGAAACCTAAACGGTTTCGGTTATCGTGCCAGTTCTAATTCCAGAAAAGCGGGTAGAATTACTACTCCGAACGGAACTCTTCGTAATACAGGAATGATGGAAAAAAATCAGAGTGCGTCTATTGGTTTGAACGGGGATTGGGGTAATTTTTATCTGGATTCTTTTCGAAGAGAACAAACCCAAGACCTCTTGGATAATCCGAACGAAAATCCTGGGGCAACGGTTTCTCAAAAACTTCTTCATGAAAAATCTCATCTACATTCTTTTTTTATTTTCTCCGTTGGAAACCTGGAACTTGATTTTTCCTATCAGAGAAACAATCGAAGAGAAATTGAATCTAAAAATAAACTTCTACCAATCCAAAATGTTCTTTTAGATGAAAACACGGACATTTTAGATAAATCTTTTCAGTTCTATCAAGTTACTTCCAGAGAAAAGTATCAGGGGTTAAACCTTTTCTTAGATACCGCCACAGCGGACGCCAAATTTCATCACAAACCTATATTCAATTTTTTGAAAGGGACCTTCGGAGTGTCTGGTCTGGAACAAAAAAATAGAACAACTGGTACTGAACCGTTGATTCCTTCCTATAGTATTATAAATGTTGCAGGTTATTTTTTAGAAGAACTCAAACTGGGCTCTTTAACTTTCAGTGCTGGAATTAGAGGTGATAAACGATCCGTCGACATTCGAAATAACCAAACTCTCAGTGTATCCGAGCAAACTAAAAATTACTATATGACGACCGGTTCCACCGGTTTTGTTTGGAGAATCGATAAATCCCTTTCAGCCGTTTTTAATTACGGACGCGGTTTTAGGGCCCCTACCCCCTTTGAACTTTTCTCGCACGGAGTCCACGAAGGATTCGGTAAGTTTGAAATTGGGAATAATTATCTGAAACCTGAATATTCAAATAATCTGGATTTCTCTCTAAGATTTGCTTCTTCTAAAATTCAAACCGAGATTAGCGTTTTTCAAAATCATATTCAAAATTTCATATATGCAGCAAGTATAGCTGAAATAGACTTGGATTCAGGTTTACCTAAATACAAGTATAAACAAGGGAACGCGGTTTTAAAAGGAGGAGAATTTTCTTTTCAAGCAGAACTTTTTCGTAAACTCATTTTTTCAGGAGGAATCGATATTGTTTATTCTATAAATCAAAATGATACTCATCCCCTTCCTAGAACTACTCCCAACCGAGCCCGAGCCGGTCTTAGATGGACAGAAAATTCTATTTTAGGCCTAAAAAATTTCTACTTCTCAATCAACGGTAGATTTTACGACTCTCAGTATAGAATCGATCCTAAAGAAACTCCCACAAAAAGTTATAATCTTATGGACGTAGGTCTCGGTTTTGAACTTCCTCATTTCGGAGACGGCTCCTCCAAACCCACTTTAGACTTTAGTGTTCAAAACGTATTCAATGTTTCTTATGTAGATCATCTCAGCAGATACAAGGACTACGCTCTTAACCCTGGTTTGAACGCAGTTTTAAAAATTTCTTTTCCATTCACTGCAATTCAGTAGGAGATTATTTATGAAAAAGTACATTTTAATATTCTTAATCGTTTCGATTCTTTTTTGTCAAAATGAAGAGAAAAAAGTAAACCAGGATCTGATGATTCGTTTGCTTGCAAACACTTTTAACGAAACCCGTTCGGATTGTGTCTATTGCACAGATACTCAGGCCTTTCAAGGAAACTGTTCCTGCTTTTCGAACATTCCTGTTTTGAGTTGTCAAGGTTATTCTTCGGGTCGTCAAAAATCAAATTCGATCCGGATTTCCTGCGAGAACTTGACTTCGAAAGGAATTTGGTTTGAAGATTCAGGGGCCAAATCCTGCTCTTTTTTATCTTGTCCACCGGAAGCGTATAGGGCAGCGTTTACTCCTGACGGTTTTTAAATATACTAACGTGAGTACCAATACGAAGGAGATTATTATGTTACGACCGTAACATTGAGTTTAAATTCCAAGGGAAAAAAACATATCCCGCAAAACAGTGATTTTGTGTAAAAATTTGATTGAAGGATGATTCTTTTTAAATTTCATAGAAACTCCCCTCATATAATTCAAGTAATAATTGTTCTCAAATTTTCAATATAAAGTTTTTAAATGAACCAATAACCCGTACGTATTTTAAAAGTTTATAAAAACGTTCTTATATAAGTATAAAAAGAAAATCTAATTTTTCTCGATCCAAGAATAGGCAAATTGCTACTCGGACATATAAAAAGATACTATGCCGCATTTGTTTCAAAACTTAGAATGTGAGAAACTCTAGGTTTGGCGCAATTTCGAAAGGACTTCTAGATCTTTAAAAAATTACCGTTAACTTTTAGACCATTTTCATGCGCCCAAGTAGCAAGATTGAAAAGTGAACTAATTCTTATTTTTTACTTAAAATTTCTTGCATCTAAATTCTACATAAATAGGATCTTTCGAAAATATAGTATTCGTTGATATTCTAATTAATTTCACGAATGATTCTACTGATAACTCTATAATAAAGTACTTAATATTTTGCACCTAAACGGTGCTTTTACGATAAAAATTTGTAGTACTCTATTATAGAATTCTTAAGTAAAACGTAAAGGAAAGGTCAAATGAAATCGAACGTCAGAGTTTGTGTGATAGGTGCTGGACCAAGCGGAATTGCCGCCGGAAAGAATTGTGTCGAATACGGTTTGGACGTAGTAGTTTTCGAAAAAAATGATAAAGTCGGCGGAAACTGGGTTTTCAACGCCAAAACCGGTCATTCGAGCGTCTACGAAAATACTCATATTATCAGTTCTAAAGTTTGGTCCGAATATGAAGACTTTCCAATGCCCGAAGACTATCCCGAATATCCAAACCACAAACAACTTCAAACTTACTTTGAATCTTATGCAAAACATTTCGGAGTCTATAAGAAAATTCGATTTCATCATACCATTCAAAAAATTACCAGAACGTCTAACGAGGAATGGAAAGTAGAATATACGAATGCTTCTAAAAAAAAGAAAGTAGAACTTTTTGATATACTCATGGTTGCAAACGGACATCACTGGGATCCTAAATATCCAGAATATGAAGGTAAGTTTACCGGCAAATTTTTACATTCTCACGATTTCAAAGGTGTTACAAACGAATGGAAAGGAAAAGATATTTTAGTTATCGGAGCCGGGAACTCGGCTTGTGACGTTGCAGTCGAATCCGCAAGAGTCGCCAATAGCGTAAAGTTATCGATGAGAAGTCCTCAATGGTTTTTTCCGAAATTTCTTTTTGGTATGCCTTCCGACGTGTTTGCGGCAAAAACTCCAAGTTGGATTCCATCCATCATAAAACAATTTGCTCTTAGTAAGTTAATTTATATATTACAAGGTTCTTATAGAAACTACGGCCTTCCAGAAAATAAAAACTTGGCTCTCAGTCATCATCCAACTTTAAATTCGGATCTTCTGGATTTTATCCGTCACGGTAGAATCAACCCTCGCCCTGCGATTAAAAAATTACACGGCAAAGAAGTAGAATTTATAGACGGAACCAGAGAACGTTTCGACATCATCTGCGCTTGCACCGGTTTTTGGACTACGTTTCCTTTTTTTGATAAATCTTTGATCGATTTTCAACACGTTGAAAAAATTCCTCTCTTTCGTAAGATGATACATAACGATTATCAAAATTTGTATTTTATCGGTTTGTTTCAACCGGTGGGTTGTATCTGGCCGATGGCAGATTATCAAGCCAAACTAGCTTGTTTGGAAATTTTAGGAAAATACAAACGTCCAAAAGATCTTAAGGCAGCAATTCAACACGAAATTGATCATCCTCACTTTACGTTTGAAGGAGGGCAAAGGCACGCTGTGGAAGTAGACTATCACTCTTTTCGTAAAGAACTCAGGTTAGAACTTCTAAAAGCGGGGGTAGATATTGGAAAACCTCCCGGCGGAAACAAATCTCTCTATAAAAAATTTTCAAAAGCCGCGAGTTAATCCATAATTATTGAGTAGAGCTCAAAAACAGTTTGTATCTGTATAGACTATAATAATAAAAGAATATTAGAAAACAATAAATTATAGTTTCTACAGACTCTGGCTCGCACGTTTTATTGAAGTTTCAAAAATAATTGATTCTAAAGTTTTTGAGATAGACTCAAAACAAAATCTTGCAATTAATTTTAAATTTCAATACAAACCTTTCCAAAATGTTTTCCTGCTTTCAAACTTTCAAAAGCTTTAGGAGCCTCTTCAAAAGAATAGACGTGATCCACTACCGGTTTTATTCCATTTGCATCGATCGCGCGGTTCATATCTTCAAAATTTCTTTTACTCCCTACAATGATTCCCTGAATGCGAATCCCTTGCATCAAAATCGGGAACAGAGACAAATTATTACTTTCTCCTCCCGCTAAAACCCCTATCAATGCAATCGTTCCCCAAGGTTTTGTACTAGAAATTGATTTTTGTAAAGTTCCCGCACCTCCCACTTCTATGACAAGATCGGCACCTTTCATTTCTGTGATTTTACGAATCTCTCTGTCCCAATTTGTTTTTTCGTTGTAGTTGATGACTTCGTCCGCACCTAATTCTTTTACTTTTGCTAATTTCTCTTCGCTTGAAGATGTAGCAATGACTCTACATCCCATCATTTTAGCAAATTGTAATGCAAATATAGAAACACCTCCAGTTCCTTGAACAACTACCGTAGCTCCCGGTTGTATATTTCCGTGAGTTACAATCGCGGTGTAGGCAGTCAAAGCAGCACAAGGAAGTGTAGAGGCTTCTGCAAAAGAAAGATTTTCAGGCATTGGAACCAGGCCTTCTTCCCTAAAAATTCTATATTCGCAGAGTGTTCCGTCTAACGGACCTCCTAGAGTATTTTTTAACATATCTTTTTCCGGAGCGCCGTCAAACCAAGTCTGAGCGAAATTTGCACATACCTTATCCCCTGTTTTCCAACGAGTAACTCCCGGACCAACTTGAACCACCTCTCCCGCTCCGTCAGAAAGAGGTATCAAAGGTAGTTTTTGTTTAGGATTGTATCTACCTATCGCCATTAAATAATCTCTATAATTTAAAGAAGCGGCTCTAAAACGAACGAGTATTTCTCCATGTGTCGGAACCGGATCGGGACGTTCTGAAATTTTTAAATTTTCCAAACCAAATTGGTTTTGGATTTCATAAACTCTCATAAATTCGTTTTATCCTTGTTAGGTGACTTATTCATTTTAATTGAATTTGAAAATCTTTATCTTTGAATTTTATAGATGTTTTCAAAAGTTTTCTGTTGATAACGTCGAAAATTAAATCGATCAAATCCTTTCTCTGATCAATCCTTCTCCCGATTTTAGAGAAAGAATTCTATAACGCAAAAAAGTATTACACGTAGCTTCTTCCGTATAACGAACTAAATCGTAATCGGGTCTAGGAGAACGAAAAAAATTAGAATGTACAAGTCTTTCCGAAATTTCTTTTTGAATATGAGCTCTCGCTTCGGTTCTTCTTAAATATTCGGAAGGTATGATTACTTCGTTTTTATAGGACAAAATATTGCCCCGATAAATGGCGACCGTAACCCGTATTCGGTATGTTTCTACTGGTTTCGAAAAAGGAAATTCCATGATTGATTTATTTCCGAAAGATGTGTTTGTACTATCGGATTGAGAAGACTCAAAATCAATTCGTCTCTTAAAAATACGTGAAAGAAATTTACAAAGTTTGACGGTTCTTTCAAAAGTATACGGAACAACCTCGTTTTTTATAAAGAATTCGTAAAAGTATCGGTTTTTCTTTGTTTTGGAATCAGTTTTACTCTGGTAAAAAGGAGAATGACGAGGTTATAATTCTCTATAAAATTGTCTTAAGTAAGAGGGGGCATTCTAAACTAGAATGAATTTTAGATACAACCACACACCTTTCGGTTATCAAAGAAGAAAAACAAAAGTTGTTAAAGTAGGAGACGTCCCAGTCGGAGGAAATAATCCGATTGCGATCCAATCTATGATTAACACAGATACGACCGATACAAAAGGTTCCGTAAAACAAATTCTGGAACTGGAACGGGCCGGCTGTGAAATCGTAAGACTAACCGTTCCGTCTCAGGCGGATGCAGACAATCTTCCTTTCATTCGACAAGAACTAAAAAAAGCGGGCAGTAAGGTCCCTCTCGTTGCGGACATTCATTTTACTCCTAGCGTTGCTATGAAAGCAGTCGAGTATGTGGAAAAAGTGAGAATCAACCCTGGCAATTTTGCAGATAAGAAAAAATTCGCAATCAGAGATTATACGGACTCTGAATACAAAGAAGAATTGGAAAGAATTTCGGAAGTATTTTCTCCTCTCGTTTTACGTTGTAAAGAATTAGGAGTTTCTATGAGAATCGGAACCAATCACGGTTCTCTTTCCGATCGGATCATGAACCGATACGGCGATACTCCTCAGGGTATGGTTGAATCCGCAATCGAATTTATTCGTATCGCAGAAAGTTTAGGATATTATGATATTATTGTAAGTATGAAAGCTTCAAATCCTCAAGTGATGGTTCAAGCCTATAGAATGCTCGCTTCCAGATTTGACGAGTTGAAAATGGACTACCCTTTACATTTAGGAGTTACCGAAGCGGGAGACGGTAAAGATGGAAGAATCAAGTCCGCCATCGGAATCGGTTCTCTTTTAGAAGACGGTCTAGGAGATACGATCCGGGTCTCTCTTACAGAAGATCCAGTCCTAGAAGTGCCAGTTGCAAAACTTCTCGCAGACAAATTTAATAAAAAAATCCCAAATCCAAATTCCGCAAAGGGTTATTCCGAATTTAGAAATCCTTTTTCTTATAATCGATTTTACAGCAGCGAAATCAAAATTGCTCAGTTCGAAGCAGGAGAAAACCATCCGGTTCGTGTGGAGACGGTTTTACCTTTTGAAAATTCCAACTCATTTTTAGAGAACGTTGCAAAACTCTATCAGTATGGTAAACCTCTTTCGATCGAGCCCGAAAGTATTTTAGTAGATTCTCCTTTGCCCGATCAATTGAAAGAAATTTCTGAAGCAGCCACGACCTTGTCTATTCCGGTGGGAATTCTTTTTTCCAAAAACGTTTCTTTAAACGAAAAACTTCAAAAAGAACTTCTTCGTTTTCCTAAGATTGTATTTGATCCGTTTCTTCAATTTCAGGACGGAGAAAAGATGTTATCTTTTCTAAAAGAAAGACAGAACGCTGGGCTTTTTTCGGAAATTCACACGAGCGGCGATAAGATCGATTCTCTCATAGGACTTCCGGATACGTTATCCGAAACAGGAATCAAAAACGTTTTATTTTCTCTGAATTCTAAAGAAATTTTATACGACTATAGAAAATTAGGAAACATTCTAAGTCGTTTTGAATTTCCAATTCTTCTTCACGGTTTTTTTTCCAACCCGGAAGAAGCTTTATACGATTCCGCGATCGGCATCGGCGGTCTTCTGATAGACGGTATCGGAGATCTGATCCGAATCTCCACTCCCCAAATTAAAGACATCGAAGAAATATTTCAACTTTCTTATGATCTTTTACAAGGTACCAGACTTCGTTTAACAAAAACGGAATATATTTCCTGTCCTTCTTGTGGTAGAACCCTTTTTGATCTTCAGGAAACTACTGCCAGAATTAAATCCAGAACCGGTCATCTCAAAGGAGTCAAAATTGCAGTCATGGGCTGTATTGTGAACGGTCCCGGCGAAATGGCGGACGCGGATTTCGGTTACGTGGGCGCCGGTCCGGGCAAAGTTCATCTCTATCGAGGAAAAGAAATCGTTCTAAAAAACGTTCCCAGTGAAATCGCGGATGAAAGATTAGTACAACTTATCAAAGACAACGGACTTTGGCAGGATCTTTCCAATGATTAGGATTTTATAATTTTATGTTTTTTAATCTGGCGGCTTTTTCATTTTTTATTTGTCAAGACTTTATTTAAAACTTGGTCCGACAAACTATTGAATGTGAGTCCGATTTTAAAGATAAGTCTGTAAAACCCGGATTTGTGTTAGTTCCCACAAATTTAAAGTTAGTCTGTAAAATCCGGATTTGTGTTAGTTCCCACAAATTTAAAGTTAGTCTGTAAAATTCAGATTGTGAGAGTTCCCACAAATTTAAAATAAATCTGTAAAACCCGGATTTGTGAGAGTTCCCACAAATTCAAATAAGTCTGTAAAATCCGGATTTGTGAGAGTTCCCACAAATTCAAATAAGTCTGTAAAATCCGGATTTGTGAGAGTTCCCACAAATTCAAATAAGTCTGTAAAACCCGGATTTGTGAGAGTTCCCACAAATTCAGTTTTACAGAGGTTCATTTACAACATTAGAATATTCCATTTAACAAATAATGTAGGAACTAACACAATTATGAAAAAAATTTACTGATCTTAGAAAATTGAGCACTGTAAATGTAGTGACAAAGCGTAAATCAACGAGTGTTAGGTACAAATGCGAAAGGGATCGATGAATGAACTTAGCACAACGCTTCCTATGAGGCGCGTTGTAAGGTCAAGTTATTGGTATTTTATAAAAACTGAATTTGGTTCTGAAATTTCACAATAACTTAACCAGAGCGGAGAGCCCGGTCCGGCAACGCCGGATTCGCCCTTATTTTATTATACAAAATTCACCGGATTAGGGTTGTGAAAAATAAATTTTCCATCTCTATCTCATGGAAACGATCGATTGAAGTGTAAACGATTGGATTAAGAGCTTGTCCCAAAATCTGTCGAGCGAACATAGAAGCGAGACGCTTTAGTTTCACAAAATCTGTGGGAACTACTGCAGTTTATTAAAATTTTCTAAAGAATGATCGCATAAAATTCTTTGGGTTTTGGGACAGGCTCTTTTTTGAAAATTTGATTTTAGGATTTTATAAACGTTCTTTTAAAGTAATTATAAATTCAGACTATCACCTAACACTGAATAATTGAAACTTAGAATTGTATGAAAATTTATCCGTGACAGTTGAGTTTGTTTCGAATAATAGAACATTCTTTTTTTCTTTTTCCTACAATCAAATGTCCTTCTGCACTATCTCCGTCGTCGTAAAACCTTCCACTAAAAACGGCTCCGTTTGAAAATCGATACGTTCCAGTCCCTACTTTTTTATCGTTTTGGAAATATCCGGAATACAAATCCCCGTCTTTGTATTGAATCTTTCCAAATCCATGTCGCTTATCATTTTTGAAAGTTCCGGAATATACTTCTCCTGTATCGTATACATATATACCTTTTCCACTTTTACAATTTCCATTTTTACATCCGGGAGCAGCTCCAAGATAAGTGGAAATGGATTTAGTTTCTTCCCGATTCGGTTCTGAGTCTGCGACTTCTTCTGCGTATTTCTTAGGTTGGCCTAATGCGTCTTCTTGGAAAAATTTTCTTTCCTTTAAATCCGGTTCCAACTCTAGTTCTTTATTTTTTTTCTGTAAGTTCGAAGTTTTAACGTTTTCTTTTTTAGTAGTTCCTTTGTTTTTTTTTCCACAATCTAAAAACACAAAAAACAAAAGTAAAACAACTCCTAACGCGAAGATTATTTTTCGATCGATTCCGAAAAGTACCATCGCCTCCTCCTTGTTTTTATATCGGAATTCGGCTTCGGTTTCAAAAGGTTTGTATTTTAATATTTGTTTAAGAAAGACTTACTTAAGAATTTTTCTTCAATTGAATTACACTGATTTCGGAAGGCGCTCCAAGTCGTATCGGCGGTCCCCAATATCCGGTTCCACGACTCACATAGATCCAAGTATCCTTATGTTTATGAAGTCCGGCCACAAACTTCTGCGCCAAATAGATGAGTAGATTACCTGGAAAATATTGTCCTCCGTGAGTATGTCCAGACAGCTGTAGATCAAATCCGGCTTCCGCCCCTTCAAAGACGCTATTAGGTTGATGCGCGAGTAATATTTTATAATCCGTTTTTTCCCCGCCCTTCATAGCACGATACGGATCCGTTTTGTGTTCCTCAAGAATCGTTCCAGCCTTTAAATCAGTAACTCCTGCAAGAGTCAGACTAGCTTTACCGTGTTCTAAAATTTTATTTTCGTTTAATAATACTCGGATTCCGTGTTTTTCCAATTCTCGGATCCAAGAAAGTACACCCGAATAATATTCGTGGTTTCCGGTTACAAAGAAGGTTCCGTGTTTAGATTTTAGGTTTGCAAGAGGTGTGATATGATGTCCTAGTTTACTTACAGGCCCGTCTACCAAATCTCCGGTAATCGCAACCAAGTCCGGTTCTAGTTCATTGATTCTTTTTACTACGGATTCTAAAAAACTTTTTTTAATCGTAGGCCCTATGTGAACGTCAGAAATCTGAACAATCCTAAATCCGTCTAAGGACGTATGTAGATTATTCGCTACTACTTCTACCAAAATCACTTTTAGCTTTTTATGCGCCTGATAAAATCCGATTCCGGTCAATCCTCCCGCAAGTCCAAGAACCGAAAAACTTAAGATTCTATTTAGAAATTCTTTCCTTTGTATCAATTCTTCAGTTTCACTTTCTATTGTACTCTGGTTCGGAAAAAATTTTGTAAGTCCATAAAAGGACACGGTAGTAATGTCTTTTAATAATACCAAACTGAATAAGATCGTAAAAAAACCGAGCCCAGTAAATGCAAGATAAGAAAACGCTGTTTGAATTCCTTCTCGTTTAGAAGTCAGACTGATATAATAACTCACTGGGATACTTAAGGTGAACAATACAATCAGAGTCCAGCCGAGCCAAGAAATCCATCCTTGATTACTTAAATTTGGAATTAAACGAAAGCCTGTATACGTATAACCCAATCCTATAATGAGTGTAAATACCGTAAGAAAAATAAGAAAACGAGAGATTTGATTTTCCATGATTTTATATAAGACCTAAAAAATTTCCCAAAGTTTCTTATTGAATTTAATTTCTTTCGATACAAACCTTTTTAATTTCGTTTTCTTTTAAATCTCCCAAACCCTTGACGATCTTTCTGCTCACTCCAGTCTTGACGCAAATATCTATGCCTCAGACCGTTTTGGAATTTCAAAAACTAAAAAGTATTTTAAACGTAAGTACGATCTTAACTGCAAATTTAGATCTTTACCAACTTTTACCTTTGATTATGCTTTATTCCAAGGATCTTTTAGAAGCAGAGGCAAGTTCTTTATTTCTTTTAGACGAGACTGGAGAATTTTTATACTGCGAAGTAGCTCTCGGTGAAAAAGGAGAAATCATTCAAAAATATGGACGTCTAAATTTAGGCGAAGGAATTGCTGGTTGGGTCGCCAAAGAGAAAAAAACAATCATCTTAGAAGACGCTTATTCAGATTCTAGATTCAATCCTTCTTGGGATCAAAAATCCGGGTATAGAACGCGTTCCTTAGTATGTGTTCCTTTGTTTGTGGAAAACAAAATTATCGGAACACTTGAAATTCTAAACAAAACGCAAAACCGTTCTTTTGATTCTTCTGATTTAAATTATCTTACTTCTCTTTCCGAAGTGGCCGCGATCGCAATACAAAACGCAAAGATACACGAGAATCTTAAAAAAAGAATTTTAGAACTTTCTATTCTTTATGAATTTGAAAAACGAATTGCTTCCGAAAAAAGTATTTACGAATTAGGTAATTGGGTATTACAAAGAATATTAGAATTTTTAGAAGCAAAAACCGGAACCATCTATCTTGCGGATCACACAGACCAGACCCTGAGAATTTTAGCTGCAAAAGGAATTCCAGAAGAAGCAGTCCAAACCATTACGGTTTCTTTTGGGGAAGGTGTTGCTGGTTGGGTCGCCAAAGAGAAAAAAAGTCTTCTCATCCATAACTTGGAAGAAGACAATCGTTACAATAAGAACGCAAAATATAAGTTCGAAGCAAATTCTCTTATCTCTTCTCCTTTAATTTACAGAAACGAACTTTTAGGAGTCATTAGTGTTAATAGTAAAAACTCTGGTTTTGCGTTTCATCAAAACGATTTGGAAATGTTGGATGCAATTGCCAACAGACTTGCGCTCACGATTAAAAACGCGGATCTATTTCATAGAGTTATAAATTCGGATCGTGAATTACAAAGAGCCAGAGAAGTCATGTCTAAGTTCATTCCGACTGCAATTCCTTATATTAAAAATTTGGAAGTTAGCACACAATACATTCCCTATTCGAACGTAGGTGGGGATTTTTATAATATATTTAGATTAGATCCGGAACGAACTGGGTTTTTAATTGCGGATGTTTCTGGTCATGGTCTTTCTGCTTCTGTAATTGCCGCGATGATGAACACGATCATTTCCACTTACGATAAAGAAATTCTTTCCAGTCCTTCTCAATTTTTTACCGAACTCAATCACGCTCTTTATAATAAGATGGTCGGAAATTTCGTGACCGCATTTTACTGTGTGATTGACACCGATCAAAATACGATTCTTTATTCCAACGCAGGTCACAATCATCCTTTACTTTTACAAAACTCCACGGACAATCTAATTCCTTTAGAAACGAAAGGTAAATTGATCGGAGTGATTCCAGATCTTTTTTTCGAGGAGAATTGGATTGATTTCGGCCTCGGTAACAGGCTTGTATTGTATACAGACGGCATTTCGGAACATTATTCCGAAGATAGAACCAAACGTTATAACGAAGAATTGATTTCTCGTTCGATTTATAGATCTGTTTCTAAAACTTCCGAAGAAACTGCGGCTCAAATCATTTCGGATTGTATCGAATTTTGCAACCGTTCTAAGTTTGATGACGACGTTACCCTTCTTGTAATTGATCGACTAAGGTAAAAACGTGAGAGTTCCCACAATTATTGAATTTTAATGTTCAATCTTAAAAACGTGAGAGTTCCCACAATTGTTGAATTTTAATGTTCAATCTTGAAAACGTGAGAGTTCCCACAATTGTTGAATTTTACTGTTCAATCTTAAAATCGTGAGAGTTCCCACAATTGTTGAATTTTACTGTTCAATCTTAAAATCGTGAGAGTTCCCACAATTGTTGAATTTTACTGTTCAATCTTAAAATCGTGAGAGTTCCCACAATTTCTGAATTCTACTGTTCAATCTTGAAAACGTGAGAGTTCCCACAATTGTTGAATTCTACTGTTCAATCTTGAATACGTGAGAGTTCCCACAAATCCATAGAAATTTATAATTTCATTCTTAAGTTGTTGTGTTTTATTTTTTTTACAATCAAAGATCGTATCAGGAGCCAAAGATGAATTTGCTTAAACAAACGGTAACTCTCAACAACGGAATTTCTATGCCTATTTTAGGACTTGGAGTTTGGAAAACCAAATCTGGCAAAGAATGCAAAGAAGCGGTTTTAAACGCTTTAGAAGCAGGTTACCGTCATATCGATACGGCCAGAATTTATGACAATGAAGAAGATGTGGGCCAAGCGATTCAAGAAAGCGGAATTCCAAGAAAAGAAATTTTTATCACTACAAAACTTTGGAATGCAGATCAAGGGCCGGATAAAACCAGAAAGGCGCTCGAAAACAGTCTTGATAAATTAGGAATCGATTTTGTGGATCTTTATCTCATTCATTTTCCAGTAACTTCTAAAAGAATGGATTCTTGGAAAGAATTAGAAAAAGTATATCATGATAAACTCTGTAAAGCAATCGGAGTTAGTAACTATACGATCGCTCATCTTACAGAATTATTGAAAGACTCTCAAATCACTCCCGCAGTCAATCAGGTGGAATTTCATCCGTTTTTGAATCAAATTCATTTATTAGAATATTGTAAAAAACATAAAATCCAACTCGAAGCGTATAGCCCGCTTGCACACGGTCAAAAAATAGAAGATCCTACAATTTCTAAAATTGCGCAAAAATACGGTAAAACTCCGGCTCAGGTTTTGATTCGATGGGCAATAGAACAAAAAATTGTAGTCATTCCTAAATCCATAAAAAAGGAAAGAATTATCGAAAATTCCAAAGTTTTTGATTTTGCAATTTCCCAAGAAGACATGAAAATTTTCAATTCATTGGACGAAAACTTCAGAACCTGCTGGGACCCTTCGGAAGTTGTCTAACGTGAATTCGGCGTAAAGAATTCATTTTTCTGAAAAAAGTTGGGATCTGAACTGTATCGATCAATTCCTAAAATGTGGGAACTACTATAAAATATGAACTGCTCGAAAGTTCACAAATGAGACTTAATTTGTAGGAACACTACTACACTTTATTAAAAATTTCTAAAGAATGATTGCGTAAAATTCTTTGAGGTTTGGGGACAAGTTCTTATTGAAAAATGAACTCTCCATTTGTCTTTGTTTTACCGAACGATCAATTGAGATAGTTTTGTTAATCGGCCACTATGAAATTTTTAAACAACTCTATCGATCAATTCCTGAAATGTGGAAACTCATACTGTTTAAAAATTTGTAATGTAACTTAATTTGTAGGAATTACCGCAAACCGCAATTTTACGAACCAATTCTTAAATTGTTAGAAACTCACACCATTTCTCATTTTCTTATGTCGAACTCAGATTGTTGAATCATTTTAAAAGTCTGGATGTAGTTACGACCCAAATTCGACTACAAGCTATCTCAAAAATACTTTATCTTTGCTTAAAATGCTGAATTCTAAGATATTTTTGAGATAGCTTGTAATAGTTCCCGCATTTTCCAAATATGAACGTAGTTACGACCTTTAAAGTAAAACCAAAATCGTAACAGAGATCCGACTTTTCAAATAGAATACAGACCACATTTAGAATGACCCTTATATCGTATCTGAAATTTTGGTTTTCAAATGATAAAAGTTTCCGGCCTAAACAAGGCATTTACAACCAAAGTTCTTTTTGACGATTTAAATCTAAGTATCAATCGAGGAGAAAAAGTCGGACTTGTAGGTCGCAACGGACACGGAAAGTCCACTCTTTTTCAAATGATACTTGGAAACGTAGAAGCAGATTCAGGAACAATTTCCATACCTAAGGGATATAAAATCGGACATCTGCAACAGCACCTTCATTTTACAAAACCAACTGTATTAGAAGAATGTTCTCTTGGACTTCCCGAGGGAGAAGAATACGAGACCTGGAAGGTTGAAAAAATTCTTTCCGGTCTAGGATTTTCCGAACAAGACATGGAAAAAAATCCAAACGATTTTTCGGGAGGTTATCAGATTCGAATGAATCTTGCAAAACTTCTAGTCTCTTCGCCCGATATGCTAATGTTAGACGAACCGAACAATTATCTAGATATAGTAACAATCCGTTGGCTCGAAGAGTTTTTAAGAGAATGGGAAGGAGAAATCATATTAGTAACTCATGATAGAGGATTTATGGACGCAGTAGTCACTCATACGATCGCGATTCATAGAACCAAAGCGATTAAGGTTCAAGGTGACACAGATAAACTTTATAATCAGATCAATCAATCTGAAGAAATTTACGAAAAAACACGTTTGAACGAAGCCAAAAAACGTAAACAAGAAGAGATATTCATCGCAAAATTTAAAGCAAAAGCGAGTTTTGCCAGCCGAGCCCAATCCAGAGTCAAAAAATTAGAAAAACAAGGCGAAATGAAAGCCTTAGAAAAAATTGAAGACTTAGAGTTATATTTCAACAGCGCTCCATTTAACACAAATCAAATGTTGTCTGCAGAAAATATTTCCTTTTCCTATAACGGCAAGGAGCCGTTTCTAATAGAAAATTTTTCTATCAGCGTAGGCATCAGAGAAAGAATTTGTATCATCGGTAAAAATGGAAAAGGGAAATCCACACTTCTCAAAATTCTAGCGGGTGAATTAGAAACCTCTCAAGGGACGATCAAAAAACATCCAGTTTTAAAAGAAGGATATTTCGGTCAGACCAACAAACTGAATCTAAACGAAAACTTTACAGTGGTGGAAGAAATTATGAGTTCCGACTCTTCCTGTAACGAATGGAAGGCTAGAACGATCGCCGGTGGTTTGATGTTTTCTGAAGACCAAGCTTTGAAAAAAATAAAAGTACTTTCTGGAGGTGAAAAAAGCAGAGTTCTTCTCGGCAAAATATTAGTGACTCCTTGTCATCTACTATATCTGGACGAACCCACAAATCACCTGGATATGCAGTCTTGCGATTCTTTGATAGAAGCCATAGCTGAATTTGAAGGTTCTATCATTATGGTGACTCATGACGAATTACATCTTCGCGCGGTCGCCACAAAATTGATCGTATTTGACAACGACTCAATTCGAATTTTCGACGGCTCGTATGATGATTTTCTAAATGACGTAGGTTGGTCCAACGAACATTATTAAAATAGAATATTCTTAAATTAAATAAATATTTGTATAGCCCTATAAACTCTATTCCCAATGGGCTAAATAAAGGACCAATCAATTTACAATTTATATTGGTTTTTAGTTTCATCTTTATCCTACCCACGCCAGAAGTCAAAGAGATTCAAAAGCAATTATAAGGCTAAAACAAAAATATGATCAAACGATCCCAGATTGAGTTACTTCGTGAGAATTCTGTCTTTCCGATTGTCAAATTGGAAAGAGGCCCTCAAATTAAACCGATAGAATATAAAGATCGATTTATATATTTCACAACTGATCCATATCAAATTTAGTACAGTAACATTTTTATTACGAAATCCTGTTTCAGTGTAAAATATCTGAGATTTTATAGTTATGAGCAAACCCATTCTTTACAAATTTTTAAAATATAGTTTAGTGTTTTATAATTTTATTGTATTTCCAAGGACCATAGTCTTGCGTCCAACATTTTGTTTTATATCTGAACCACAAATGAACCGTTAAAGAAATAAAAAATGCAGTTATCAAAATAGGCCAGAGATATTCTGAATCTTTTAACAAATATAAAAGATAAAACATCAAAGAATATTTTAACATTCGAAACCAAAGTGGTTGCCCCGCTTTCGAAAATGCAACTTCCAATTCTCTTTTGAATATTTTTGAAAGTCCCACTGATTCCTCCACAATCTACCACTCAAAGATTATGCTAAAAGATAATCAGTAATTCAAGTCCATTTCCAAATGTTGTTTATTTTACTCGAAACTACAAAATAAAGAGCCTAATCCCGTAAATTCAGAAAAAGAAAATCAGAGCGTTGCCGGACCAGGTGTCAATCAATTGCATAAAAGAAACGTAATACAATATTACATCTTTAGTTTCAATATAGAACGCGATCCATAGTGAGCGTTCTACTGAGTTTAACGCGATCTGTTGAGCGACCTACAGAAGCGATGCATTGAGTTTCCAGAAGTGAGATACTGAGTTTGAGAGAGCGTGGCTTGAGTTCCCCGCATCGATCCCTTTCGCATTGAATTTTATCGAACTACGAAAAACGGCGCTTTGAAATAAACGTTTAGATACTCGATTTTATAGGAATCATTAATAAGTCTTTTTCAAATTCGATAGAACAAAAAAAGTAATAACAATTCAAAAAAATAAGGTAAAATAAAGAAAGATGATTTTCGCGTTAGAATTTTGTTTAGAAAATCCTAAAACAATTTTTTCCGTTATTCCAAATGACTTTGAAATCTTTCGAGAAAACTTTCTTTTCTTAAAAGAAAAGAAATTGCAACTTACTTTGGATTTCATCCAAGTTCTTTGAATGTATTAAAAAAATAACCGACTCAGCAGTTCAAAACGGTTGTCTAAAAACGTTTCAAAACTTATATTCAATTCCCGTCTTTCAAAAAGTTTTCCATCACTTACCCATAATCAACGAATTCATAATTCAATTTTTATTATATTAGAGTTGTTGAAAAATTGGTAAAATTCTTGTACCGATACCTGAAGATACAGCTCTATGGGTAATGATATCGAAAGAAAAAGTTTTAAAGAATCCTAGAATGTCGCAAGCCTTGCTTGGTATCTCCCATCAAGAATTCAAAACACTTTGTGTTCCATTTGGCCTTGCGTATTTATCTTTGAAAGAAGAAATAAAACATAATTTTACCAAAGGTAGAAAATCAATCTTACAGGATATAGAAGAGAATTTATTTTTTATTCTTTTTTATATCAAAACTTATCAGACTTACGACGTCTTGGGAACGGTATTTAAAATGGATAGGACTACTGCTTGTAAGTTGGTAAAGCTTTTGGCGGAAGTTTTATTTCTTTCACTTGGTTCAATGAATACTCTTCCCACAAATGAAATTTCCGATCTCAAAAGTAAGTTAAAGAAGTTAAAAAAACTGAAGTATGTAATCATAGATGGAACAGAAAGGCCAACGGATAAGGATTTACAGAAAGAATTCTACTCTGGAAAAAAGAAAAGACATACGATTAAAAACTTAATTTTGACAAATAAAGATAAAACAATCTTATTCTTATCGAACACGATATCTGGTAAAACGCACGATCTTAAAGTTGCGGAGAACTTCTGCGATTCCTAAAGATGTGGCATGTGTCCTTGACTCCGGTTTTAAAGGAATTGAAAAGACATCAAAAAAAGTGAATATTATCAAACCGAAAAATAAACTTACCGCCGCACAAAAAACAAAGAATACAAGAATGAGTAAAAAAGCATTTTCTACGAAAATGCTTTTGCTGGTATTAAAAGTTTAGAATTACCTCATTAGATGTTTTAGAAAAGATTTTAAACATCTCGTTTTTGTTATTGGGAATGATTACATGTAATAGTTAGAAGTTGATCTTACACTCCTTGAAACTAACGAGAGAACTCAACATCTCACTCCCTACGAGTAGTTCGATGGGAAAAAGATATGACAACAGCACAAAAGATAATCAAAAACAAGATGGGCCTTTTGAAGTTAGTCGAGACCTTGGGGAACGTATCCAAAGCCTGCAATGTGATGGGCTATTCACGAGATAGCTTCTATCGTTTTCAAGAATTATACGAGAAACTCGAGGATCTGAATAGACGTAAACGAATCCTAAAAATCGTATCGAATTGGAAAAAGAAGAAGCGGTCAAGAAGATGGCGATCGACTTTCCTGCGTATGGTCAGCAGAGAGCATGCAATGAATTGAAAAAATAAGGGATCATAGTTGGTCCTGCGACTGTTCGGAGTGTATGGGTTCGTCACGATTTGGAAACCTTCTCCAAAAGACTGAAGGCTTTAGAAGCATTCATGGCTCAAGGTAATTCTCCCGTATTAA
>NZ_AKWY02000022.1 GCF_000306255.2 Leptospira noguchii serovar Panama str. CZ214 | reverse complement strand
TAAATATCAGTTGAGTAGTATTGAGCTTTTTCTGAATTTGAAGCTGGTCTCGCTGATGTAATTCTTCATCATTTTGCGATCTATCAACAAAATTCCAAATGCAATTTCTCTAACTTCTGTTGAGATTTTAGGCCAATTCTAAATAAAATTGACTTAATGAAATAAAATTCAAAAGATAACAGATGGCCGAAGTGAACAATCCTCACGATCGATTGATTCGAGATTTGAAACCTTCGGAGTTCAAAGTAATTTTTCAAAGATCTAAATTAGAAAAATATGAGGAGTTGACTGTGACTACTGCGGAAAAACTGATTTCAGAAGGCATACAACAAGGTATTGAAAAGGGTATTGAGAAAGAAAAACTAGAAACTGCCAGTAAGATGTTTACAAAAGGAATCGATTTAAAAACGATTTTAGAAATTACAGGGCTGACCGAAAAAATCCTCAAAGATCACAAAATCCTCTGATTGAAATTTTTAGGGAGAGGTTTCAGTTATACTTTACACATTATACTCAATACATCCTTTACAAAAAAGAAACTAAATCATGTAATTCACACTGTTTCTTATTTTAAAGTTCAGTGTATCCTTTCATGACAACCTTTCTATTCTTTATCTCGCAAGCTCTATATTAGTTTTTAATTTCTTAAATAAATAGTTTTGAGACGGGCTTCTAAGCTCATTCGAGCTTTTTTTCATTATTTTTTAAAGCTTATATTTCTCCTACTTTCATCTTCGAAATTTGATTCTTCTCACTTTTTCAGGGACGACTACATAGTTGAAACAGACTAAAACAGCCAAACAGGAATAAGGAACCAAGCCATAGTAAGAATCGATTAAAATCTTATTTTCGTTACGTAAGCCCCCTTGATTGATCAGGATACCGTTGTTTAAAATTAAAAAAAACGCGGCGGATTGTAAAACAGAAACCGTATGATTTATAGTTTTTTAAAATTCTTTTGTTATTATAGGAGTTCCCACAGACTTAGTTTTAGAAAAAATTTTTTCCAAACTAAGCCTCGTAAAAACTCCCACATAACAGACCTTTTCGCTTCAACAACGTTATTCTGTATTACCTAAAATGGTAGGAAGGTGAAAGATTAAGTTTTTTCTAGACGTTGTCGTCAAGTTATCGGAACCGCTGGTTGCGTTGGGTCGATCAGCAGCGTCCAACTGGGGGGAGAAAACATTGTTCGTAGAGTTGGAATCCCAAAATAAAATATTATCCACCGAAATATCAAATCGAAATTTCATTCCCCGTTTGGAAGTATTCAAGTCCAAAACTAAAATATACGGATCCTCTGGTTTCAGATTGTTCGCAACGACTGGAGGTTTAAATTTCAGTTTTTGGTCTTGTGAAAGATTCGGAACCGTGGGAACGGAAGGTGGATTGATAAATTTCTCCGGGTTTTCGGTTGGATTCGTATGACCTAAAGATTCTACAAACAGACCGGAGCCAGAATCGATCGACAAAACTGTAAAATTACAACTCGAATTGAAATTTTCAGTTGAAGATCCTCCAAAAAAACTTGGAGAATCTAAAAAAGAAGTCGGGCAATTAGTCTGAAAAAATTTTGTATCCACCACACCTCTATCATTCGTAAAGGAAGCAGGATTGTTCAATATAAGACTAACATATCGGTAAGAATTTTCCGGAACGTCTTCCGGAGCAAAGTAATAAATAAATTCTGTAGCTACAATTCCCACTCGATCGTAATCTTGAATCTCCGAATCTGGGATAGAATCAAATCGTAAAAAATAAGGACTCTCCCCACTCTGCAACGGTATAAGGGCCTGACCTTGCGAACATACGTTCGAAGTCTTTCCCTGAGGAACGGAAGATCCGGTTATATCGGACATTTTGAATAAAGTAATATTAGAATTTTCTAAAGTTTCGTTTCCTTTTGCAGGTCCGCCTTTGGCTACGGATTTATAAGCCACCACCTTGCAAACGGCGATCGAAACCGCTTTCGGAGTCAAAAAATGATCTTCAAACCCATCTCCGACTCCATCCCCATAATTTTGGGGGTTATCACCTGCCAAATCGGTAAGTAAAAATCCCGACGAACTATAACCCTGTTTTAATCTCGAACTATCTCCCATTCGAGCGGCGGCGGATAAGGTGTTTGTATTGGTAAGCCGAAACTCCGCGTTGTTAGTAGAATTCAGAAGAAACGCCGCCATCCATAAATCATCGTCTCCGTTTTTATCCTTTTTACAACCGATAGAAAACATTACTGCTATTGAATATAGCAAAACTCTCAGACTTTTTTGAATCCACAAATTTTCTTTCATTTCATAAACCTCTCTTCTATAGGGTTTACGAAAATCCAGCATAAGATGTGCCAGGTTTTAAATAGAAAATCGACCTTCAATTTACATTCCGTTTTCGAAATAACCCCAAAAGATATATAAACTAAAGTGAATGATCTACATCGAAGTTTTCTTAAAAAATGGACAAAGTCCCAGAATTGAACAGTTTTAGGACTAATTTCTTTGAATGGAGAGATTCGAGGTTTCAAATTTAGCTACATTCAATGGGATGATTGGAAACATAGATCTGGTTGTATGTGTTAAAACATACGTCCGAGTTGGAGGAAGAAGAAATGAGAAATTTAGTGGATAAGATTTCAGATTTAAGTAAGGCATTTACAATCTTAGAACAGTATTCAAATGATCTACAGAAACGCAATGAGTTAGAAGCAAAATCACAAAATGTCGCATAACGCAATAGGTTACCTGGCATTGCGTCCTGGGCGCAATGTGGTCAAACATAGTAATCGTTGTTATGCGAAGTCACGCGTCTCGCTCTTTCTGTTCGCGTTCTCCATTCTGACCAGAAACGGGAATACCCTTCTTTGAGTTCTTTGGATATTGTCTTCTTTGGCCCTGACAGTTGATAGAATTCTTCCACTTGGTTTGTCAGAGACAGGACGAGGGGAATCCACTCGTGTAATGCGAGCGTTGAGGAATTGCCATTTAAAGTAGTGTGGGTTACGGCGTTCCCTTCATGTTTAATGTGCCATTCGATTCCGTTGGGGCATCCGAGCATCAAAACGGGAAACTGCCAATTTTCTTGAGGGATGAAATCAAAGCTACAACACGGGATTAACTGACTCCCGTAATCGCCCGGATGATAGTCATGTTCGAGCGATCGCAGAAGGTAGAGTCCGGCACAACTCAATGTCCATTCTTTGTTCGGAACGTCGGAAAGGGTTTCTTTATCAATGCAAACGTTCACGGTACCGTGGGCACAGAGATCGTCGGCTTGATCGCTCTGGGGGAGCCAGTGGAGGTCGGAAAAAACAATTTGGATCATCAGAAAACAGGCGTGTGATTTCACATAACTATTAATCTACGAATATCATAAAGACGCGTTATTCCATCAATCCAAATAACTTAGGATTTGTTTTTAAATGAAGTAGTAGGGTGTTCTTTTTCAAGGATATAGCAGAGTTAAAGAAGACGTAAATAACGTGAGTTCGACATAAGAAAATCGGGGCGAATCCGGCTTGCCACAGGCAGCCGGCCGGGCTCTCAGCTCTGGTCAATAAATTGCATACAGGAAACATAATACAACAATCGTCTTTAGATTCAATTTATTGACCCTAAAACGCTTTCGTAAAAAGCGTTTTGCTGAGTTAACACGACCCTGCAGAGCGACCCTTAGGGAGCGATGCATTGAGTTCAGGAGAGCGTTTTGCTGAGTTAACGCGACCCTGCAGAGCGACCCTTAGGGAGCGATGCATTGAGTTCAGGAGAGCGTTTTGCTTTAGTTCATTCATCGATCCCTTTCGCGTTAGGCCCTGCTCACGTTAAAGAATCAGTCGCCTTGGATTGAATCAAAGAACTACTCAGTAAAAATAGAAAATGAATCTTTACAAATAGAAGTAATATTCAATTTTTAAAATACCATGTCTGATATGACAAACCCTCATGACCGTTTAATCCGGGAAACTTTACAAGATAAAGAGGATGCGATTTCCTTTTTTAAAAATAGTTTACCCGAAAATGTAATCGCACTATTAGACTTAAACCGTTTAGAACTAACACAATCTAGTTTCATCTCAGAAAACTTAAAAGAAGAACAGACCGATCTACTCTTTCAGATCCCGCTGAAATCAGGGAAAAAAGCAAACATCTATCTATTATTCGAACACAAAAGTTATTTAGACGATTCTATCTTTAGCCAACTGTTAGGATACATATCCGCAATCTACAAATCTCAGTATAAGGCGGATAAAAAATACTCAGTTGTGATTGGGTTTGTGTTCTATCACGGTGAAAGGAATTGGACTTTAGGAAATAGTTTTCAAAACAGGTTTGTACTCTCTAAAAATGAAGAAGAAGTATTTAAGAAATACATTCCAGATTTTGAATTAGAATTATTTGATTTGTCGAAAGTGGATCTAAGCCGATTGGAAAGTATCACCCTAAGAGTCATTTTAGGAGTAGTCCAAAAAATTTGGGAAGGTGATACCTCATTTTTGAATCATTTAGGAGAAGTATTTGAACTTTTAACAGGTCTAAAAAACGAATCGAAAAGGGTTGAAATTTTCCAAAAACTGTTTTTGTATATATTTAATGTAAGAGAGATTGAACCGACTGAAATTACAAGTTTACTCAGTCATTCTAGGTATAATAGAGATTACGAGGATTTAGCCATGACAACAGCCGAAAAATTAATTCAAAAGGGTGAAATGAAAGGTAAAATCGAAACTGCCAGAAAAATGTTCAAAGAAGGATTCGAATTAGATGTAATTCTTCGGATTACCGGACTTACCGAACAAGAATTGAAAGACTATGGAGTGATATAAGCTGTAAAGTTAAGAACAGATCGGACATTCAATTAGTAAGTATTGAATACGAAGGATTGTCAGTAATCTTGTGATCAATTCACGAATTGGAAATTGTATTTATCCGACTGAGTAGTAATATTTAAACATAGAAGCAACAGAAATCGAACACCTATATTCAATTAACGTTATCCTTCGATTATTCTTGATTTCCACTCTAACCCTTTCAATTATATAAATAAGGTCAAATTTTGTAATTAAAATTTCCATAAAGAATCTGATTGTAATAATTACCTAATGAAAAAGTCTTCCCAACGTTTGCACTCCCGAAGAGCTTACGCGCGAAGGGATTAACGGAAGCTTGAGGAAATTTTTGTGAACGATAACAAGACAAACGTCAAAGCAAATGTGCGAAGCCAGAATGCACTTAAAACGGAATTTCATCATCAGTTCAATTTTTGAATCCATCTTTGGATTCATTCTATATTGCTTGCTCAAATACTTCCCAAGAATAAATAATCTTTATATTTTTCTATTGGCTTCTTGTCGTTCTTGGTCCTAAACGAAGCGAGAAACTACAGTTAGCCGAAGTGAGGCGTTTTTAGTTCAGTGATTTCTTTTTCTAAAGCTCTCTGAACTAATTGATTCAAAGAAATTCCTTCTCTTAAAGATTTTCTATAAATGCGTCGATGAAGTTCAGTCGGTATGCGAACATTAAATGAGCCTTTAAAAGATTTCTCTGGACTTTTTTTAGCTTTTTTACATAAAGCTAAATAATCATCTACTGATTCTTGAAATGCCTTTTTCAGTTGTTTAACCGATTCACCTTCAAAGGAAACTAAATCTTCAATTCCTTCTATTTTCCCAAAGAATACTTCATCGTCTGCATCAAAATGAACAGAACCTAAAAAGCCGTTATATTCGATAATATCTTTCATTTTATATAGCCCTCCGATTTTAATTCATCTAAAATTTGATTTATCTGATATGACTTCAAAATATTCTTCGGATGAGGTTTATGAAGTCTAATAATATGTTTAGTCTCCGAATGAATCCAAGCAACTCTCGAGCCAGAAGATTTACCTGAATTATCTTCAATATACCCAAAGCCTGAAAATAATTTTCTAAGTTCATCGTAGGAAAAATCTTTAGGTCGTCCTAAGAACCTTTGGATTAACTTTTCACTTTTTGACACAAGCCCAGAATTGAATTTAATTGTAGTAATAGCAACTATTTTTCAGTTGCTATTACTCTTTTAGGTAGTTATAATTTAGCCACATTTCGGCTAACGACGTAGACTTGCCGACATTGCGTGCTTGTGCGCCATGGGGTTAGCACAAGGTTTGAGTGAACCTTAGCAAACGTCTCACAAAACAATGTGCGGAGCCGGAATGAGGCCGAACGAAGCGAGAAACAGCAGTTAGGCGAAGTGCAGTTTCAAAAACAAAAATAAAACAACTGAAGATTAATGCCGTCCAAGATGTTACCAAATACAATTTTTACGATCATTGATAAACTAAAGAAAACAGTAAAAGTAAACCACTTTTTTGTCCGAATCAATTCATCTATTTTTTTATTATTGGTTTTGTGATTATATTTAATCGACGCAATGTAATCGCGAATTAATTCTTTTTTCCATTCGATCATATTCTTTGAAGAATCATTAGAAATTCTGGATCAATTTTCATATATGAATACTTTGAAGGATTTAATATTTTTATCGATAGAACAATTGAGATCACTGCCAGACCGCAGGATAAAATAAATAGAACTCCTTCAATTATATTATCAGACGTATTCCTAATGAACCAAATATAGTAGCATAGAATATCGCTATTACTGTAATAAAAAGAGGGATTTGAGATTGTAGACTAAATATTTTTTTCTCTATTGATGCTTGTCTCATCTCTTCCGAATCAAAAAGATGTTTAGCATTTTCTAACTTAATAGTTAATTCGTCTAAATTCCCCCAGTATCTTTAAATAAGTCAAACACCTTACCCCGAAGCCAATTTGCAATTTCCATTCCAATTCGCTCTGAGACTTCCTCCAATCCGGATCTGTTCACCAATCAGTTGAAAAAAAACCGATTTTAAATTACTCAATGGTTTCAATTCTGCTTTTTCGTTTCACAGGTTTTGTGTTAAGTTTTACAGGTAAATCTCCACACAATCTTAAAACTTATATTCAATCAAACGAAGGTTCAAGTCTTACAATTCTACAAAAACCAAAAATACAATTGTGTTCATAAAGAGTTTAAGAAAAAGATTATTAGAATTTAAAATTCAGTCTTATTAAAAAAGAAAATCCGGAATCAATTTTAACTTTAAACGAACAGAAATTTGAAAGATAACGTTTAAATTGAATGACTTTATATTTTTATTTAGAAACTTATCTTTCAATTTAAATAAATTTCAGTTCGGATAACCTTTATGAACTTTCGCATAACGTTGATTCACTTACAAAAAATAACAATTAGTCTTCTGATTCTCATTTATCTTTCTTGCAATACTCAAAAAACTTACTTTGATTTAACAGAAGCGATCCAAAACCCTTTGGATGCTCGAGTTTTGGATTTGAATGGTCAAAAACTCACAACTCTTCCTAAAGAAATCGGAAAACTACAGAACTTGCAATGGTTGAATTTGAGTGAGAATTCACTCGGAACTCTTCCTAAAGAAATCGGAAAACTTGAGAATTTGCGAACTTTGAGTTTAACCTATAATCAACTCAAGACTCTTCCTAAGGAAATTAGGCAATTACAGAATTTGCGAGTGTTGGAGTTGATTCATAACCAACTCAAGACTCTTCCTAAGGAAATTAAGCAATTACAGAATTTGCAAGAACTGTATTTGAATTATAATCAACTTACGATTCTTCCTGAAGAAATCGGACAATTGAATAATTTACAACGGTTGCATTTGTGGAATAACCAACTCACAATTCTTCCTGAAGAAATCGGACAATTGAAAAAATTGCAACTGTTGTATTTAAATAATAATCAACTCACGACTCTTCCTAACGAAATCGGAAAACTACAGAATTTGCGAGAATTGGATTTAAATAATAACCAACTCACGACTCTTCCTAACGAAATCGGAAAACTACAGAACTTGCAAAGTTTGAATTTGAATGATAACCAATACACAACACTTCCTAAAGAAATCGGACAATTGAAAAACTTGCAAACGTTGTATTTGAGTAATAACCAACTTAAGACTCTTCCTAACGAAATCGGACAACTACAGAACTTGCAATCATTGGATTTAAATAATAATCAACTCACGACTCTTCCTAACGAAATCGGACAACTACAGAACTTGCAAAGTTTGAATTTGAGTAATAACCAACTCAAGACTCTTCCTAATGAAATCGGAAAACTACAGAACTTGCAAAGTTTGAATTTGAGTATTAAAAAACTCAAGACTCTTCCAAAAGAAATTGGACAACTAAAGAAGTTACAACGGTTGAATTTGAGTTATAACCAGCTCAAAATTCTTCCTAACGAAATTGGACAGTTAAAGAATTTGCAATTTTTAGATTTGAGTGATAACCAACTCAAGACTCTTCCTAAAGAAATTGGACAGTTAAAGAATTTGCAATTTTTGTATTTGAGTAATAAGCTATCATCCGAAGAAAAAGAAAGGATTCGAAAGCTTCTTCCAAAGTGCAAAATTTATTTTAAATAAAATTTCTTGATTTAAACTGAAATACTTTTGGCTTTTTAAATCGAAAAGAGTTAGATTCTCTTTGAAGTTTTAATTGACGAACGTAGATTCAACTTCTCTAAAAGCGAACTAAAATAATTCTGATCGATTCAATGATTCAAAGCAATTAATTCGGGAAACGAACGATGAATTTAACACAAACCAATTTACGAAGAATATTCCTCTTTTCTTTATTTCTTTTTTGTTCTTTTACTTTTGCGGAAGCAGAAGAATTAGAACCAGAAACTTATAGGGATTTAACAAAAGCGATCCAAAACTCTTTGGATGTTCGAGTTTTAGATTTGAATGGTCAAAAACTCACAACTCTGCCAAAAGAAATTGGAAAACTACAAAATCTGGAATGGTTGAATTTGAGTGATAACCAACTCACAACTCTTCCTAACGAAATCGGACAACTAAAGAATTTGCAATCGTTGGATTTACGTCATAACCAACTCACGACTCTTCCCAACGAAATCGGACAACTAAAGAATTTGCAAAGTTTAGATTTGAGTTATAACCAGCTCATAACTCTTCCCAACGAAATCGGACAACTACAGAAGTTACAAGAATTGGATTTGAATAATAATCAACTCAAGATTCTTCCTAACGAAATTGGACAAATTGAGAATTTGCAAATGTTGCATTTGCATGATAACCAACTCGAGACTCTTCCTAATGATATTGGACAGTTAAAGAACTTGGAAAGTTTGGATTTGAGT
Source organism: Leptospira noguchii serovar Panama str. CZ214 (assembly GCF_000306255.2). Taxonomy (GTDB): domain Bacteria; phylum Spirochaetota; class Leptospiria; order Leptospirales; family Leptospiraceae; genus Leptospira; species Leptospira noguchii. The sequence goes on along the minus strand of NZ_AKWY02000022.1, from coordinate 125,940 downwards.
TATAACCAACTTAAGACTTATCTTAAAGAAATCGGACAACTACAAAGTTTACAACGGTTGAATTTGGATAATAACCAACTTAAGACTCTTTCTAACGAAATTGGAAAATTAAAGAACTTACAAGAGTTGGGTTTGGGGAATAACCAACTTAAGACTCTTCCTAACGAAATCGAAAAACTAAAGAACTTACAAAGTTTGTATTTGAGTGATAACCAACTCAAGACTTATCTTAAAGAAATCGGACAACTACAAAGTTTACAACGATTGAATTTGAGTTATAACCAACTTAAGACTCTTTCTAACGAAATTGGAAAATTAAAAAACTTGCAAGAGTTGTATTTGAGTGATAACCAACTCAAGACTCTTCCTAACGATATTGGAAAACTACAAAGTTTACAACGGTTGGATTTGAGTAATAATCAACTCAAGACTCTTCCTAACGATATTGGAAAATTAAAGAACTTACAAAGTTTGTATTTGAGGAATAACCAACTCACGACTCTTCCAAAAGAAATCGGACAATTAAAGAACTTGCAAGAGTTGGATTTACATAATAACCAACTCGCAACTCTTCCTAAGGAAATCGGGCAATTAAAGAATTTGCAATTTTTAGATTTGAGTCAAAATCAACTATCATCCAAAGAAAAAGAAAGGATTCAAAAGCTTCTTACAAAGTGCAAAATTTACTTTGAATAAAATTTCTTTTTCATCTTATCCGTAATTTGTTATACGATAATTAGAGCGTTTTTTCTTCTTTATTTGGTAAAATACTGTTTCGGTTTCAGCAAAACTCCAATACAGCCTTTTCTTGATGAGAAGGAGTTGACTTAGAATAAGTGTCTCTACAACTTGCAGTTTTTTTAATAAACTTTTAAAGTGTGTAAAATCTTATTTTGACTATTACATTTTAAATTAAAGAATCATGTAATTCCATTTCTCTTTGTAAAATCGTATTAATAATCGTGCTAAGATCTTTATTCTTTTTGAGCGCTATTTTCTTATAATACTCTTCCAATTGAGGAGCAAGATATACAGAAAAGTGAAGGTCCTTTAAGTCTCGTAAATAAACACCGCGTCTTCCTTTTGAAAAATCATATTCTTCTCTCATATCTTTAAATATCAGTTGAGTAGTATTGAGCTTTTTCTGAATTTGAAGCTGGTCTCGCAAATGTAATTCTTCATTATTTTGCGATCTATCAACAAAATTCCAAATGCAATTTCTCTAACTTCTGTTGAGGTCTTAGGCCAGTTCTAAATAAAATTGACTTAATGAAATAAAATTCAAAAGATAACAGATGGCCGAAGTGAACAATCCTCACGATCGATTGATTCGAGAAACCTTCGGAGTTCAAAGTAATTTTTCAAAGATCTAAATTAGAAAAATATGAGGAGTTGACTGTGACTACTGCGGAAAAACTGATTTCAGAAGGGATACAACAAGGTATTGAGAAAGAAAAACTAGAAACTGCCAGTAAGATGTTTGCAAAAGGAATCGATTTAAAAACGATTTTAGAAATTACAGGGCTGACCGAAAAAATCCTCAAAGATCACAAAATCCTCTGATTGAAATTTTTTAGAGGGAGTCTACCTTTTGAAAATTCTTACGAAATATATTCGTTTTTTCAAGGTAAAAGAAATAAAGAAGGCTTTGACAAAGTGGTTATTGGCGATTACTCAATTATATTTCTTTTAAAAAGTAAACTTAAATAGTATGAGTGCCTCACAAACCAAAAGACAGATCTGTTACTATTAAGTTAGAACTCAAAGCTAGCCCCTAATCAAATTTTTAAAACTTTAAAGTATTATATTTAGTGTCTCTTATTCCTTTTAAGAGACATCCAACGTTTTCTTTAATTAGTTTATTTAAAGTATTTTTAAATTGATTATTTTCAATCTGAGATCTCGAATTTGGGCCTATAATAATTTCTTCAAGGGAATGTTCAAATTCTGTATCTTCTTCATCCCTAAACATTTTAATATTTACGTATTTATGAAAAAATCCCTTATTTAGCCCTAGTTTAATTCTATTTTCTTGGTATAGATTTTGAGGGTTCCATAAGACTAATCTAATTTCATTTTCTTCAATAAAATGTGAATTTTTTATATATGGAACGAATAGATGTATTAATCTGAAATAATCATCTAAATAGATTTGAAGGTTTTCAGAAATCGATAAGTCAATTTTATTAAAAAATAACTGGGTTGCTTGCTCTAATATTGAAAATTGTTTTCGTTCATCGTATACACATTGCAATAATACTGCACCATCATTTATTGCATAAGCGGCCAGAAATGCTTTAGTAAAAACTAAAGCATATGCGTCATTAAAAGTAGAATAACTTCGCCATAAAAAAAGATCGTCGTCTTTATTAGAGAAACTAACAATATAAATTTCTGGAAAAATTCTTGAATTTATTTTTTCATTCAATTGAATTTTTAATTTCTCAATTAAAAGTAATAAATTTGGATCATTAGTAGAAATATTATCTAATATACTTACTAAGATATGATATGCCCGTAATATTTCACTCAAATCATTTAGATTAGAAACATGATTTGCTCTCAAAGTTTTTGAATGTAGTATTCCATTTAGACCTAATCCATTTGTATAATGAATCAGGGGATTATAGCTTTTATAAATTAAATTATGCGCTTTAAAGACTTCGTCAGTAATCTCCTTTATTTTATCATTTTTTAGTTTTTCCATTTTTATTCAGATTTCTTACATTCGTATAAAATTTAATTATAAACACATAAAAATAACAAAATATACGAATATCATAAAACACTGGTAACCCATCAATCCAAAAAGCTTAGAAAATAGAGTTTAAGCGAAGTTCAACGAGGCCGATGGGTGATTCTTTTTAAATTTAAAAATGAATTTACTGTGATGCAACAGATCACTTCCGATAACGAATTAAGTCACATCAGTGAATATTTGTCCATGTATGTTCTGACACATCGGTAACACTCTAGACCGGAAGACATGGGTTACACTGTTTCGTCGTAGTTATACACAGGTGTCTCGTATTTCAATACTTTTCCTTTAAATAAATCTAACATACCCAGAACTGCGTTCGTAAAATAGATCTTACACAAACACTCTGATACTTCTTCAAACCCGGATCTGTTCACCAATCAGTTGAGAACCAAAGAAAATTCGGAACGGACCATACTTCGTGGTTCCATCTTAATAATTAGGGCCTTAGGACGTTGGTTCCATTGATATATGCTTTTCTTTCGACGATAAGAATAAATCCGGAGATAACTTGTAATTTTCGTTATAAACTGTATAATCTTAGCTATTATAGTTGATAGAATTCAATATTTCAATAATAGAAGACTTGAGATCCTTTAAGTTTATCTTTACAAATACTGAATATAATCTCATGATCGAGACCTTCATAATGATGCGAAATAATATCTCTCATTTTCATTATTCTGATCCAATCAGTCTCCGGATATTTGCTCAGAAAGTTTGGATCTAACTTGAAAATTGATTTAATATTATCTCCAATCGCCTGGAGTCAGTCTCATTGCAATAGAATCTAAAATAGTCATTCCATCTTCAGAGTCGATTAAATCATCCGGAAATCTAATTTTATTAAATCTTGTTTCTATGAGAGAAATTGATTCTAATATAAACTCAAGTCTTTCTTTAATTTCTTCAAACATTAACTAAATCTTTCTGAATTCGGTTTAAAAAAGAAGGTTTAAGCCGACTTCTTTTCCTTACCAAATCAACGTGACGGTCCAATAGAGATTCTAGAAAAATCTGCAATCCTGCGACTGAATCGAAATCTGACTCTTTCATTTCCACCAAAATATCAACATCGCTATTCGGGCTAATGTTATCTTTTGCGAAAGAACCGAAAAAACCAATATAAAGAACTCCAAAGTTGGTCTGGAGTTTAGGCTTAACTGAAGAAAGTCTCTGCATCAGTTCTTGCTTGGTTTCTACCTTCATAGGTGAAATTTTCCATCCCATTAGAAAAAAATCAATAAGAGGAATTAGTTTTTAATTTTTAAAAATATCGAATTTGCGAAATAGCAATGTTCAACGACGTTCGCATTCGATATAACAAGTAATCCCACAAGCCAGAGTGACAAAGCAATGTACGAACCGTGAGTCGCAAACAGACGCTGGCCAGCATCTTTTAAAGCCAATTTTCAATTTTAAGATCTTTAATTCGATTCAATTCTTTTTCATTGTTCGTTACAAGAGTAAGTCTATTTGATAACGCCTGAGAAGCTATTAGAAGATCGAAAGGGCCAATTGGTTTTCCTACTTTTTCCAGTTCTACTCGAATTTTTGCAGCTTTATTCGTGTCTTCGCTAACGAACGGAAGAATATTCAAGTAACTTAAAAACTCTTCTAAGACTTTTAGATTCTTTTCGAAATGCAAACTTTTCTGAACACCATACTTTAATTCAAATTCCGTAATTGATGAAATAGAGATGTTTTCCAACTTAATCTTTTTAAATTTTTTGTAAACGGATTCTGGCTTTTGGTTTATTATATAAATGCAAATATTCGTATCTAACAAGTATTGAGTCATATTCGATTTCGCTTGTCATACTCCGTCGGTTGATTTCGATCAATTATAAGATCATCCGAGAAATTATGAATAGTACTCCAAAATCTATCAACGGCGTCATCTATTGGCGTTAAAATAACGTTATCCCCATCTTTTCGTATATAAACTTCTTTGCCTTTAAAACGATAGTCTTTAGGCAAACGAATTGCCTGGCTATCACCGTTTTTAAAAATCTTAGCCTTATTCATATATATATTTAAGTATATATATGAATAACAAGGAGTCAATGATTTTTTCGATAATTCGATCGAAAATGATTTTGAAACTGATAAATAGAGAAAACAGAAATCATTATTTTATTGTGGGAAAGCTTTAGCTCACAGCATTTCTTTTAAGCAGGTTTAAAAGTATTTTATTAAACGAATTATATAATTGATTACTATTTAAAAAAGTGAATTATATATACAAAGCTGCTTGCTCTTTAAATTTAAAAAAGAATTTAATTATCGAATACGACGATTAAAAATTCTAGCTAATAATTCTGCTCGTTCCTTAGTATTTAACTTCTTTGCTTCTTCTCTGTTTTTAAGTTCATCAAAAACTGTCGTTACATTTAGAATCACGTTGGTTTTACTTAATACAATCCTATTACAATACTCTTCTGGATCTAAGATTTGAAACAGTTTAAGTATAGGGACAGAAGAAATTCGATTGAGTAAAGGAAGTTGGCTATCACCATCTATGATATGCTCCCTAATTTCAAATGCGTCATAGTGTAAAATTGCTACAGCCCAGAGCAAAGAAGAAATCATAATACCGAAAGCAGAGTTAGAGGCTAAAAAGTATCCATGTAAAGGTAAGATATAAACAAATATTAAAGAAACGAAAAGTGAAATGATAATGCCGGAAAAAAATAGGAATGATCTTACACGATCGTCTCCACGTTTTTGAAAAATTAAAATTAAAACCTGAATTGAAGAAAACAATATATAAAAACTACAATATCCAATCAAAAGATGATAAATCCAAGTTGGGGTATAAGCGAAAATATCTGGTTCTGTAAGATGAACAACTTTACAGTTTAAAATAGAAATCATAAGGTAAACGAGAACAATTATATTACCAATTGATTTCCAACCCATTTCATTGGATTTCTTATGTGGAGCAAATAAATAGGATATAAGAGAATGCAAAGAATACGGGGTAAAGATAACTGGTATTAATGTCCAATTTACTAAAATGGATCTATATTCATTAGGAGCATAAACTCTAAGCCCTAAACAAAGAAGCCAAACAGAAAGTGAAATTGTAAGAAAGAAAAAAGAATTTCGAACTGGTTTATTGGAAACAAAAATCCAAACATAACAACCAAGTGAAAAAAACAAATAATCCAATCCCCGTTTCGATCAAGCTGACAAATCCTCAACAAAAATGTGTTCGTTATTCTTTTTTTGAGGCAATTTTCTGTAAAGATTCTTTTCGGATTTCTATTACTTCGAACCAAGGTATTTCACCTTTTAAATACAAACCTGGAAAATACATTGGGCCCGGATATTTTACCGATATTTCCACACCTTCTCTTAGATAAATTCTTTCAATACCTGATAACTTCGGATTATACATTCCATAAACTGTATTGTATTCTTTCGTTATACAATGTTCAGCAACCGCTATAAAATTAGCTTTTGCCGCTTTTGCCCCTTTTACATTTTGAATAAAGGCAACACTATTCCAATCGGCTACATTTTCTTCTAAGACCGCGTATCGTTTAGGTGGGAATTGTTCGTCTTTAAATAAAGCAACTTCCAAAGGAATAAAATTAAACGGTTTTTTTTCAGTTATTCTCATCGCAGATAAAATTTGTCCGTTCTCTTCCACATAAAACCAGATCGACCAAAGATCATAATGATCTATATTTTTCCAAGGTGAATTGGAATAACCTGCGTCTTCATATATTTTAGATACAAAAGATTTTATTTTGTTTAACTCTTCTTGTTCACTTAAACCAATGAGTTTTTTGACTTTAATTTGCTCTAATAAATATGACATAATATGAATTATGTCTCTTTAATTAAAAACTCAATAATTATTCTGGTATTAACGTAAAACTGAAATAAAAAACTTTTTAAGAATTCAATTTTTCAACTGTTACTTGAATGACCGCTAAATCTCGATCCGATAGACAAAGAATATTTTCGATGAGCATTTTCATACCCTTTCGACTATAGATCCTATGAAGAAAATCAATCTCCTGTTTATCTCCAATGTTTGGAGGAAAGAACAACATTTCTCCTTCTCCATAAATTAGCCATCTCGAAGAAATCCCAAAAATATATTCAAAGAGCAAAGCCATAGATTCTGTAAGTGCATTTTCGCCATTCCGTAAACGAGTAATTGTTCCGGGTGTAACAGCTAATTTTTGAGCTATCTGATTTTGATTTAAACCTCTCGTTTCTTTTAGAAATTTTAAGGCAATGTTGATTCGATTTTGGATTTCTACTTCATTCATTTTGTTGTATTAATCAATTTTTTTATTTGACAAATTGTATAATTCAACATACAATCCCACCAATTCAGACTTACTACAAAGAAAGGACATCGTAATGTTATATTCGAATATTCGGGTAACTATATTTAGAATTAATTCTAAATATAATAGAAAGAAGATTATTTTCTACAATCAAGCATCCTGTTTTTTAAATCTCCTGAAAAAACATTTCCAAAGTAGATTTATTAAATACCCACCTTGTTATCTCCAGAAATTTTTAGTGAGATTGATACATCTTATTACGGTTCCTCATCTTTAAATTTCAAGTTCATTATAATATTTAAAATTCAAGGAAGTAACTAAGATGGTTTCATTTTATAATCTTAATACTAACTTACATATCAGCTTTCACTTTATCAACTCTTATGACCTTTCCCTCAATTGAGTATAAATTCCACCTGAAATTAAAATAGGAATTATCTATGGTAATCAATTATTTTAAAATAAAACCTTTAGACATCACAGAATCCGAGTTAGACGAATACGAAAAATGCATAGGTATACCGTTATACAAAGAAGATCGAGAAGCAATTTTAAAATTCACTTCTTTTCGAAAAATTTTAACGATTCGAAAAAGATTAAAATTCAATACTCCGGAAAATTTCTCTTTAAACGATTTAACAAATAACGAATAGAAAGAAGCAATTATATCATAATTACATTTGAGTTTCTCCCTTCATTATCATTATGAATACAATCGAAATTGAGAATTACAAAAGTACTTTAGAATTAGGTATTTTTTATTTTCATGCTGCCGGTGTAATTTTTGGAGTTGCATTAGGGTCTTCTAAACTTTTTTCAAGTGATGGTTTTAGTAAATCTTATGGTTCTGTTTTACAATCCGCCGCATTTTTTCTAATTTTAAACGGAGGAATACTCTTTGATGAAGGGTCCCTTCGAAGTGAAAGTAAAATCACATTCGGTTCTTACTATGGCTTGGTTCTTTATTCCAGTTTGGCTGTTTTAGTCTGTTTCAACTATGTATTAGATTCTTTAGATAATCCTTGGATTCATTGTAAAAGACTTTTAGGGATCATTCCCGTTATGATTTTACTTTCTTATTTCATTCCCGAACTTTACTTTATTTCTTGCATCGACATTTTGGGATTTGGAATTTCTATTTTTACTTTTTTCTGGTCTTTAAGAAGTGTTTTAAAAACTAATAAATCGATTTTATTTTTTAACCTCCCCTTTCTTTCCTTTTTAATTTCTATTTGTTTTGTTTTAGATCTTCTCGGAACGATTTATGATAAGAAGGATTTCTTTCTCTTTGCAGAAATCATCCCTGGTTCCGTCATTTGTTATACGATAGTTTTAGAGCGTTTTTTTCCTCCTTTGTTCAGTAAAGTTACTGTATCGGTTTCTAACATAAACAATCAAATTGAATTAGAAACCATTCCAGAGGTCAAAGAACCACAAAAATATAAATATCCTCCTAGAGATTTGTTAGATGGAATCGATTTAGAAAAGGTTAAAACTAAACTAAATCATTTTTTAGATTCTAAAGGTTTTATAGACGAAGAATTGAGACTTCCTGATTTTGCTTCTGGTTTAGGTCTTTCTACTCATCAGGCTTCTTATTATCTAAATCAATATTTGAATATGAGTTTTACTGAGTTTCTACAATTTCACAGAATCAACGAAGTGAAAAATATGATGCGTATAAAATTAAATTATAATCTTTTAAACATTGCTTTTGAATGTGGTTTCAATTCTGCTTCTTCGTTTCACAGGGCTTGTGTTAAATTTACTGGCAAATCCCCTAGGGATCTTAGACAGGAACTTCTTTCAAATGTTGAAACCCAAAGAAAAGTTGAATGAGTAAAAAACATAATAGTTTTTTAATGTAGAAGTAATGCAGATGAAATTATTTTCTTTTGTTCTTGTTATGCTTCAATTATTAGGGTTACGTTAGTTTGAATCTTTGCTCTCATTACAATAACTTGACCACGCATCCATCCTAACGCACCGGAGATCTTTATATTTCTTTTTTTCTTTCAAATCTCTCTTACTCAAAGAAAATTGTTTTCAATGATTTTTAGGTCTCTAAATGTTATTTTCGTTATATTCTAGTTTTAGAATTCGTTTTTAGTTTTCATATCCATTTTGCTATTTCATTCTTCTGCTTTTTTAGTTTTTGCGAGACTCAGCATATTCCATAAGGCTGCCAATTATAATAAATTTAGAATAACTTTTCAATCCTGATTCATTCAAATCTTCGTATTCTTTAGTTAGAAATAACCCTACATTTATCGTCCAATCCAATTCTTTAATATCCTTAACGAAATGATCATCCTTTTTGTATCGTGATGATAAAACTAAAACATCTCCTTCAACATCTTTTATTCTTAATTTATGATTTGTTTTAAAAAGAACACAGTCATTATCAATAATCTTTAAGATTTTTCCCTTGATTATATTTTTCCCATCAGGCCCTACGAAATCCCAAGGTTCAGCGACTGAAATGTAATATTTTTTCTCTTCCATAACTTTTGTGAGGTTCGGTATGGCTCAAGAATCAAAGCTACCTATAATCACATATTTTGAATTCTTTTCTAACTCTTTCCGATTCATATTTTCGTAATCTTTTGTTAATAGTAAACCCCCGCCAAATGTCCAAAATTTATTAGTTTCTAATGAATCAAAGTGATACCCAGTGTGCCTTGATAATAAAACTAAAATATCTCCTTCTACATTATCAAAATTTAAGATATGGTTTGTTTTAAAAAGAACACAGTCATTATCAACGATCTTTAATATATGTCCATTGATTCTGTTCTTTCCATCTGGCCCTACGAAGTCCCATGGTTCATCAACTGATATATAATAATTTTTATTTTCCATAATATTATCTTAATGGCTGAATATTGATAAGTTTAACTTTTCACAGGATCAGTCGTCATAAATTCAGATCCTTTACCAGGTTGTCCATTAAGAGGGTCAACTTTAGTTCCATTAAGCTTTAATTTTGGATTGTTTAGAACTTCAAATTCTACTCTATGAGTAGGTTTCTTGTCTAATGACAATCTTTCTTGAGCATTGGAGCCGGATTTGTATAAATCTTTAGTAAAATAAGTTTTACCTGGATTTCCCCCTCTTAACATTCCCGTATCTTTAATGGCTTGCACTTCCCCTTTCGTTACATAACGATAACCTGATGTAGTGGAAGTATTTTTCGCTTCAAATAGAGAAGCGTTTGTTTTATTATTTGTCGCCGAATTTCCCCCATGAGTCACTCCACTTTTATTACCTTTATCAAGAAAATTCTTAACATCAGATTTGTTCAAAGGATCAAGTCCGGCCTTACTCATGTCCTTGGCTTCAGAAGGAGTAGCCGATGTATTTCGAGGCTTGTCAGGAAGGCTTGGTTTGTCGTCTTTTGAACCTAATAAATTAGCTAATAAACCAGTAGCTGCAGCGCCTAAACCAGCAGAATTGCCTCCGCCCGACGATCCCGGTTTTCCTACTGGAGGAACGCCGCCGCCACCTAATTCAAGTTGAGTTTTACATTGTTCGAGAACTGTGGCGCTTTAGTTATTCCCGCGTTGTAAGTCTTCATATTTCTTTTCTTTTTTCAAATCTCTTTTACTCAAAGAAAATTGTTTTCAAAGATATTTAGGTCTCTAGATTTTATTTTTGTTATATTCTAGTTTAAGAATGCGATTTTAGTTTTTGCTAGAGCCCGACTCATGTAATTGAAAGTTCTAAGTTAGATTTTGAATCTATGAAAATTCTTGTTCCATCGGAAAAAATTATAATAATTTCATTCGATTTGTTACGAATGCATTTGGTAACAATTTTCCCCTTCAATAAAAAAGTTGCTCTTTTTGCTTCTTCTTGAAAATCATTTTCAATCATTGAAATTTCTCCTTAAATCTTCCATCTCCCCAAACGGATCTATCCCTTGATCCATTGTCATAACTCTTTTTATTTTTATAGACCTCGTAATGAGGTTGATTTTTGTGTAATAGATCCTTTTCCCATATTTCTCCGGTTTCAACATTGCATTTACCTTTACAACCGCGAACATTTTTAAATAGTTCGGGGTTTGTTTTTGGTGTTTTTTCGAGAAGAGAATTTTCAACAGGCTTTGCATTTTTTGCAACTCCTTTGGAATTTCCTTTAGCCATCCCAAATAGAGGTAACCAATCCAAAGCAGACTCAGTAGCTCCTTCAATAGCACCTCTGGTTTTACCCTTACCATAACCTTCTTTGTAAAACTCAGATTGAGAATTTCTAAACTTATCTTTTTCATTTGCTGCTTTTTGGCCTTTTACTGTACCACCGGTAATTACATCAAGAATTCCGAATGAAGTTCTGTCTTTTCCAGAACTATAACCATCTTTCAAACCACTTAAATATTCTTTGGCTGCTTTTTCAGTTCCTTTTGGTCCTGCCTTCTCTGACACTTTCCCTTGATATTCTTTAGATTCTGCATTTGCATATGGATTTGCATTTAGAAGTTTACCAGGATGGAGTGGATCACCAGCAACCAAATGCCCACTTGGATCCTTCGCCCCAATCGGATTCCCCTTAACATACGAAAACCGGTTCCAACCTTGAGTATCAAACTCACCGTCAATGATCGTATCCGCACTCGTAAACCTCGCAATCCCCGGATCGTAATACCTCGCATTGAAAAAGAAAAAACCAGACTCACGATCCAGTTCCTGAGAATTAAACTTAGGAGAAAAGTTCAAATCTCCACGTTGCACAAACGTCTCACCGTAAGGAAGGTATTGCATCTGAGAAAGAGTATTCCCTTCATCGTCTAACACGGTTGATACGGAGTCTACTTGATCAGTCAGGTAATAAGCAAGAGCGCCAGCCTCGTTTAACGCAGCAATACGAACACCGTTTAAGTAAACGTTATTCACGCTTGTAATCACGTTTTCAGATTCGATAAACTCCAAACCAAAGAACTTACTCGGATACAATATCTCTACGTTAGAAAAAACATTATTCTTCGGTTCTAAAGAAGATTTCCTGATCCGAAAACCACTCTCGTCATACCAGTAACTACCCAGAATCGCATTGTTCCCATCTTGGATCTGGGTAATCCTGTCTTGAGAATCAACACTGATCCGTTTCGTTAAGTCCTTAACATTGTCCCTTTGTCTGGTTAAGTTACCGTTTGCATCGTATTGTAAAGTAAGAGCATCTGCACCCGTCCTACTGGAGTCAATGTTCGTAACTTGATGATTTGTGTATTGATAACTCCAAACATCCGTGATGTTACCACTCGCAGGATCATGAAACCGTTTAGAAGATAAGTTTCCATTCTTTGCATATTCAAAAGACTGCTGAAACCTTCTCGAAAGATTCCCATCCGCAATTCCTAAATAACTGCCATTAGCAGATGTAAGACGACCCAGACCATCATAACCATAGTCATATTGAGTATTGAAGTCGGAAGTAGTATTTGCAACATTCGTAATGTTGTTGTTCGGATTGAAAGAATAAACCGCGTCTTGGAGTGTTTTTGCATTTCCGCCTACATTCCCGGAAGAATTGAGACGAACCATTCTCCCCTTGACGTCATAGCCGTAACTGGTTGTAATCCCGTTTCCAAGTATAAGGCTAGAAGTCTGACCGAATTCGTTGTAAGAAATGTTTTCAACTATATCTTTGTTACAAAAGCCAGGTAGAATTCCATTCGTGTTGACTTGAACAGAAATCCCAGAGATATAACCGGCAGAACCATATTCGTAACAAGCCCTCATTCTTGCGTGAGAAATCGGATGTTCTGGATAGTCAATACGAGTTACACGACCGAGTAAATCATATCTAGTTTCTGTAATATATGGTCCCCCGGTTTCTGTCGGAAGAGGATTTCCTGCGGAAGTTGCAAGAATCGTGCGAGTTTCTTTTTTAACTCTTCCTAATTTGTCGTAACTAAAGGTTTTGTTTTGGTTGGAATCCTCGATTCGTACCAGTCTTCCGACAGAATTCTCACTCCCCGAAAAAGAATCATACGTATATACAATATTCCCTTCCGGGATATTTTTAGTTAAGATTCTTCCGACTGCGTCGTAGGTTAAAGTGGTCGTAACACCTTTCGCGTTCGTGCTTGAAGTCAGATCACCAAACGCGTTGTAGTTGTAGGAGCTCACACCCAAATCAGGATCACTTTGGGCACGTAACTTTCCAAATGAGTCGTAACTCCAATACGTTTGGTTTCTTCCAGAAACGTCTTTTGTAGGAACTCCCGCAAGTGCATTCGGACAACTCATTGCGTTAGAATCGTTTAGGTCACTCTTCTTGATTCTGTTCCCCGCAATGTCGTAACAAAATCCGATCTTCGCTTGGACTCCGTCACTTGCAAAATCCTCTACATACAATACTTCCCCACTCGCATTCTTGACAGTTCGTTTGCTCGTTCCGCTTGAATGAGTTTCTGTCGTTTCAAACGCTGAATTGTAGGTAGTTGTTACGACCACAGGAGAAGTTTCCCCTACTGCCGTCGGTTCAATTGTTTTTTTAATCCTACCAATCGGATCGTATTCAAAACTGGTTGGATTTCTCTCTTCTAAATGCAGAACAAACCGGTCGATCTCTCCAGAACTCGCCCAGTTACTTTGTCCTTTACGAATCACCTTCCCGGTTCCATCATACACAAGTCTACCGGTAAGAACATAACCTCCGTTAGACGCACTTTTGACTGTATATATGTTACGACCCATTCCGTCGGCATATGTGCGCGACGAAAAGTCAGGATCTCCCGTTCCAGTCGGGAATGTTGTCTTTGCAGAAAGTGGAAAGGAGGAATCATAGCTGTAATTTGCAGTTGTAGCAGTTCCTACATCCGTGTCGGAGCTCGTTCGGATCAGTCTTCCAAAGTTGTCATATTCAAAAAATGTTTTGTTTCCGTTTGGATCTGTGGTTAAGGTTGGAACTCCAAACGCTACCCCGTATCCGATCTGATGAGTGGTCGTAAGTACGACACTCCCTCCGAATTTTGTCTCTTGGACTACAAACTGATTCAGTTCGTCGTCGTATTTGTAAGAGTTCCCACGTACAGGACTTCCACTTGTATCCTTTTCAACCGTTCTGTTTCCAAAATTGTCATATTCAAATTCGGTTGTATGTGCGTTTGCAGGTGCAAGCCCGGTTCCTGTGTAGGAACTCACACGTTTTGTAAGATTTCCGCGACTGTCGTAACTCATCACGGAAGTAATCTCGTGGGAACTCCCCGCGAGACTTGTTTGACGAGTCGCTCTTCTTTGATTCGTAGTATCATCTGTTTCAAAATCGGTGATGGACGTTGTGGTAGTAACACCGTGCACAGAATCACTAAAATGATCCGTCGTGCTTTCACTCTTGCGACTAATCTTCGTTCCGTTGATTATGATGTCGGAACTTTGTGTTGTGGTTCTAGAACCGCTTAAAAATTTTTCAATTTTGGTCGTAACAGGAAGGTAACTTGTAACACCGGGGGCACTGACAATTTGTTTTACATCGTGTGTTGTTTGAATGGTTCCATAGTCGTTGTTGTCGTTCCCTACAATACGGGTTTCTTTTTCCGCCCCAGCCAAGGCTCGGTTCATTAGAAAATCAGAATACGGTGTTGTATGATACAGATGAGTTGTTCTTTCCCCATAACCTTCGTGAACGGTAAATTCAGAAAAACCAAAATAGTCGGATTCTTTTTTGCCGTTGATAAAGGAAGAAAATGCAAAACCATTCTTGTATTCGTAGTTCTTAGTGATGCTATTCGAAAAACCGTCATCCAGCGAAACTCTGGTGCAAACTCTGTAACTTGTGGGTAGGTCTGGAATATCGTCTTCCCCCGTGTTGTCAAACTTAGTAGAATTGGAATATTCAAAATCATAAATGCCTCCAATTCCGTTTTTGACTTTCTCGATCACGTCTGGCACACTTCCTGTAGAAAGTGCAAAGTACCAGGTAGGTTCTTTTAAATGAAAGATCCCTATGTCAGTCAGACCGTCTCCGTTGTAGTCTCCTTGGATCCACTGAAAAACGTAGACCTGTGCGATTAAGTCCGGTCGATCCAGATTCTTCACCAAAACGTTGTTAGGTAAAGTAACAACTTTACTCTGCGCAAGATCGTAAATTTTATCTTCTCCGCCAGAAACTACAATCGGATTCCCGCCCGAGTCAAAACGGTCCGAAAAACCAACAACACCCGCGTTATATACGTTTTTTTGAATATTCGT
This sequence comes from Leptospira noguchii serovar Panama str. CZ214, assembly GCF_000306255.2. Taxonomy (GTDB): domain Bacteria; phylum Spirochaetota; class Leptospiria; order Leptospirales; family Leptospiraceae; genus Leptospira; species Leptospira noguchii. The sequence goes on along the minus strand of NZ_AKWY02000022.1, from coordinate 110,677 downwards.
AGAATTGATTTTAACTTTGGTAAACGAAGTCCCGTTGTCTAAGGTTTTACCAAAAACGATCTCACCCGTGTTTGTAAGTGCGTATTGTATTCCCGCGGGACTTGCCAAGTTGTAGTCTGAGGTTGTAATCGGAAGTGAAAACTCTCCCGTCAAACGTTTGAACTGGATGGCGTTTGAGTTGATGGTTCCCAAATACCATTTGTGAACTGTGGTCCTTCTGTCCACAATTACGAGTTGTGCCTGTGTGGTGGTAAATTTCCCCGAAAAAAAACTAAATTCTTTTCTTCTCTGGCGATTTTCGTTTGTTCCCGCTTGGAAAAGATCGTTTAAGTCGGTCGGAGTCAAATCTCCTGTTGGAGTTAAAAACTTAGTTCCACCGAGTCCCGACAATACAAATCTTGCGTTTGCGCCCGAGGTTTGATCGTCTAAAACTAACACAGACTGAGCAGTATTATTCTCAAAATAGTCAAGCGCGTAACCGCTGTTATTTGGATCAAACTTAGAAACGTCCGTATCACTCAACGTAGCTAAATTCAAAACATCGAATGTAGTTCCGTTTGTGTTTTTCAGAACAAAAAATTGATTGGTGGTCCCCTGTTTTTTGTAAAATAGGACTTCGTCTTTTAAATTGTTTGAGTACCTGTCCGGTTTTCCACCAAAAAGAGAAGTGATTCCTGTTCCTTCCGGGTTAAAAGAAGTGTTCACTCGTGAGGCAAACGAGTTGCCTTGTTTCAAATTCCAAACGTTTTCCTTACGGTTAAAGATCAAAAGTTCGGGAGTAGAACTGCAGTCGTTGGAAGTAAAACAACCTCCAAATACAACTTCTCCTCTGCCAGAGTTTAGATTTCCATCATATTTGTAAGAAAGTAAAACAGTCTTAGTGTTGTTAGATGCACTAAAACTAGTTTTACCCGATTCTATTTTTACCTCGTCCTTTGGAAGAGGAGTTTTCATAATTCTGTCCGAATCGGGTCCATAGCTCATGTCGCTGTAGATTTTGTATCTAAATCCGTTTTGTGTGGATTCTCCGATCCAGAATTTGCCGTCGTTTGCAGAATAAAACCCGATGTCTGTTCTACCGTCCCCGTTAAAATCACCTTGGAGCCAACGAGTTACTGTCTTGAACTGAGGGGTTCTAGACCAAATTTTAAAGTTGATGGTTCCTTCTCCGGTTTCGCCTAACGTCCATTCTCCGGAGGAACGATCGAACAGTAGAAAGTCCGAAAAACCATCTCCGTTAAAATCCCCACTAAACCGGTCGTGAGAAAAAAGTGTTTGTTCGGGTGTTGTAAACACTTTGTAGAGTTTCCACTGCATTTGAAAGTAAACGGAATCGTTTTTATTTGGATTACGATGATTTTCACCTACAAACCATTTGCCGGACCTGGAATCATACAAAGAAATATCCGTTCTTCCATCCCCGTTATAGTCTCCTACAAGGAAGTTTACCTTGTCTCTATCCTTTCCCGGTTTTGTGGAATCGTTTGTATTCGAACTGTCTAAATTAGAATCTGGTAAATAATCATTTCTGAATACGTTTTGAAATTTTTTACTAAATCGTAAAAACTCAAAACTTCCGCCCTTGTTGAGCATCAAAGTCCACTGACCTGTAGGCTCGTCAAATAGAACCGAATCCGAAAGTCCGTTTCCGTCGTAGTCTCCGGAAAACCATTCCATCCGAAAAATATCCGGAACAGAACTCATCAGTCTTCCATACGACTTGAATTGGAAAACCCTTCCGTCGTGTTCTGCTACGATAAAGTCTCTTGTAGAAGGAAGATAAAATGCGATGTCACTTCTTCCGTCTCCGTTGTAGTCTCCACTTACGTTTCCTTTAAAAAATCGGATCTTTTCTAAAGAGTCGTATCCTTGATACCGGTTTGCATACAGTTTAAAGTTATATCCTCCTTCTTTTCTTCCTTCGGCCGCCTTCCAGTTTCCTGACTTCGGATTAAAAAAGAGGATGTCTGAAATCCCATCTCCGTTATAGTCTCCTTCAAAATACTGTGTGGAGTTTGGATCTTCTTCTATTTCGGATGAGGTTTGATTGATTACGTTTTGCCAGGTAAGTAGTCTGCTGGAAGTTTGATAAAAAAACTCTGGTTTTGTCGTATTTTTACTGGATTGTATGTTTTTAATTCTAGGTCTTCCCGAATCCGGAGAAGTTTCGTATTCTGGAATATACTCATATACCTTTCCTCCGCCGTCCCATCCTACTTCGATTCTTTCCAAAATTCTGTCCATTTTCATGAGAAACCCGGGAGTAGTGGAAACGTAAAAATCTTCTCTTTGTTTTGTTACAAACCTTACGTATTGGCGGGCGGGGAGTCCGCTTTTTGTATTTCCTGTATATCGTATTTCTTTTAAATACAAGTTTCTATTTTTGGAATATTCTGAATTATCATAACTGGCCTGTAGATAGTTTCCGTTTTTGTCTTCTGTTTTGGAAAGATACCAGCTGTATGTCTGGCTTGGATTTGTGGGATTGTAGATTCTATCCCCGCTACTTTCTCCGTAGATGGTTTTAGTTCCGGATGTATCCAATACTTCCCAGACACCTCCGCTTTCTATTTGAGAAAGTTTGAATATTAAAAAGTCTTAATTTGTAATTTCTGCTCGGTAGATTCCGTTTTCGTTTGTTGTATTTCCGCTTACCTTAACAAGCCTCGTTCCATTCCAAGTAAAACTGTCCCGAGAATCGTAATACAAGGCTCCATACTCTGGGGTTCTTGTTATATTTCCAAGTCCTAGACTCCATCCCACTCCAAGCCATCCGTCTCCTCCTGTAGAAGAATATGTTATGCTGAGTTTTGGTTCTACTCCCGCACGTCCGGGTGGTGTGTGGATCGGATACGTTAGGCTTATGTTTCCATAGTGGCCCATTTCCGGGGGTGCTACAAAAGAAGCTCCTGCAATTGGTTCCGCTTTTGTTTCTGGGTCGTCTATCGCCTGGCTATAGTTAGTCGAGATGGAAAAAAGGTCGCTTCCTTCCGGTGCGGGTGCACTTCCGGGGGATCCAGATCCAGGGCCGCCACCTACCCCACTTCCAGATGAGGGAAAACTGGCTCCGTTTGGGATTCCGAGCAATGCCCACCACCAGTTGTTGGACTTTCCTTTTTTTCCAGGCAAGATTCCGCACGTAGTCGTCAACAAAAAACAAGAGAAGAGTAGTATATTGATATATTTGAATGTATGAGTGCGGTTTAGTTTGCAGAATATTTCTAAAGAATTAAAAAAGATCCTTTTCTTTTGCGGAAAAGTCTTTTTTGTATACGCGTTTTGTTCTTTCTCTGTGTTTCTATTTGGCTCTTCTACGTTCATCTTGTTTGCTTTTTCTTTTCGTTTTTTATTAAATCTTTTTTTTTAATTTCGCTTTTGTCTTTGTTTATCTTTGAACTTTAGTACATTTTATTTTTATAATATACTTGTTTGTTATTTAAAACAAAATCGTTCAAAAACGATAAAACCTAGATCGTTTGGAGACGAATTTTCCTTTTGGCGTTTTAACCCTGTCATTCTACTTTCCGAAAATCTTTAAAATGGGTATATTCTCGGAGACTTTTTTGAAAGTGTTCCGACAGGAATCATACTTTTTACTTGCAAAAAGTATGATTTTGTGGTAGAGAAAAATCTACCGAGTTTTCCCACCACCTCACCCCCCACCCAAATAAGGGTGGGGCCGAGTATTACAAAAGATTGTAGTAATTCCGACAAATTGAAGATTTGATATTTATATAATTTCACTTTCATCCTTTCCATTTCTAAAAACACCAAAGGCAGTTTTATTTTTCTAATGCAAATCGAGTTGCGAAGAGTTAGGAGCGAGCAGAAAGAATTCACTTCCGCAAAGCCGGAAGGCCTTAACCACTAACTCCTAAAACCTATCTACTAGTATTTGATCTTAGCTCGGATGGTATAATCCCTTTCGATCAAAGGAGACACAAAGAAGTTGTTCAGCCCGTATTTCAAAGCTCCTGGGTTAGCAAGGTCTACTTTAGCTCCTCGTATTCTTTGTTGTGTTTTGTCCTGAGAAGTCCAAGTCACAAGTCCGAGCCCGTTCGTGTTGATCGCCGAACTAGGATTCCACTGAGAACCCTCATTCGTCGTACTGATCTGAAATTCTTTCGGACCGTCTACGGTAAAGTTAGTTACATCGCAGACTCTTCCCCAAACGGTTCGTTTGGTTCCGTTGGTTTGATCCCACGTTGTCAAAATCTTATTTCCAGAAAGAAAGGCTGGTCCCGGCGTTCTTGAATCCGCGTTACCCACAGCTAAAACGAGAGAATCCGGAAAAAGCAATTGACCGGTTTGTAAATTCACCGCTTTCAAACGAAGTTCTTTTGAATTCTTACGATACGTCAAAAGTCCCGTATCTTCAAAAGAGGAAAAAACCAAGTAATCAACTGGACCCGTTTCCAAGGTTACGCTGTCGGTTCCGATTAAATTGGAACTTGCAATATCGATCCCTCTTCCAAAAATCACACCGTCGTTTCTGCGCCAGATCACAGTCGCCTTTCCGTTGTTTGCTTTGACGGAGTAAAAATCGATCGGTCGAACCGTTTCGGAGATGATTACTTTATCCACGCCGATTCTGGTTCCTGTATTCAGATTGAAAAGGCTACTTATGAAGCTATGATTTTCCGAACCTATCGTTTTCAAATTGGAAGCGATCACGATCTGATTCTCGTTTGTTGCATCTACGCTAAAGTCGTACTGACTTGCAGGTGTATAGACTGGTGGCAATGCCATCATAGGCATAAACGACCATGGAGCTTCATAAATGTCCCCAAATCCTTTGATCATACTACTTCCACCTTGAAAGACTCCCGTATCTGTATTCAGGATTCTCAGATTGACCGAATACGTTCTAGAATACAGATCGCAAATGAAAAAACCAGAACTGCAAGGGGTCATGGTTACAGAGGGAGAGGTTGCCATGGAAAAATCGTTCCAAACAATCGCCGCCTTCCCATTTCCGAGTACTACATCTATACTTTTGAAAAATGGATTGGTACTGGAATTGTCCACCATGGAACCCGGTGGGGAAAATCGAGTTACGACTAACGCTTCATTGACGAGGGATGTAGCCGTTGTCAGATCCCTCAAATTCGCGTAGATATTGATTCCACTCTCCCAAACAATCACAGCTTTTCCGTTTTTCGCTCTGACTTGGTATTGTCCGGTAGAAGCCGTAGTATTGATGTTAAACGGATTTCCGAGCGCTTGCCCCGTACTGATCTGATAGTATCTTCCAATGAGAGTCGTACCTTGTCTCCAAACTGAAATCGACATGTCTCCCGTGCTTGCAATTCTCGCGTCTCCCAAACTCTGAGCGTTTACATCGGCACTGATTGTAAAATCAGTGTTTGTACTTTCTAAACGATACGACTTACCACTCGGAGCAGTCAAACGAACCAGACCAGAATACAAGAAATTACTAAAGTCTCCACCATCCGCCCAAGAATTCCAAAGAGCCACACCTTCGTTGTAGATCCCCATCCAGTTGAGAGAGTTTAAGTCTGGAGTAAAACCCAAACAAGAACCGGGATGAAATGGAATCGAAGAACAACTAACGTTCCCACTCGAAACAAACGGCTTGTATTGAATCTGATCAAAAGAGGTAGAGTTAAAGGAAGAGTTCACAAAGTTGTTCCAGTCGGTTGTAAACCCTGTATCCATGGAAAGCCTGACATCTGGAGAAGTGAGAGTTCCAGGAACATACACCTGAGTTGTTTTTGGAGCGTCTATTTGGATCAGACGATCTAACTGAACGTCAAAAGAACCGTCCTGTGCCGCAGGTAAAACCTGAACCACTTTGTAGTTTGTAGAATCCCCTTGGATAAAAAAGTTGTCTCCTACGTTCACAGAACCGTAAGAATTCGCCACCTTCACAAGGCTTGTACCTTTTACGATCGGAACTCCCGATTCCCCTTTTAACTTACGAACCTGAGAAAAGTGTAAAGGCCAGATCGTTTTACGATACGCACTATTTAAAGAAGGCCGAATATACAATTTCACTAAACTGATCGCAGGATCTACAGTCGTGCTGAGCGTAGGAAGTTGTACACAAAGTGTATACGTCTGGCTGATAAAGTCCAGTGTAGTTCCACAGTTTTTCAGCTTGTAAGGATCACTCGAACTCAAGTCCTTGATAACATGAAACCAATCCGTTCTGTTTCCGCCAAACCCAAGACTGATTTCAAAATCGGCCGCTTGGTTGATATTGTAACGATCCGAAGAAACTTGAGGATTGTAATTGAAGTTTGTAAAATACTGATACGGACCTGTGTCCACCGCAGTTCCAAAGTTAGGCGAAAGATATTTTGTTTTGTCTAATTTGATTTTTAATTCTACCCTTTCTCCAAAACCTACTTCTCCTAAATAAAGTGAATTTGTATCCGGATAATAAGGATGATTTCCGAGAGTCTTTAAATCCCATTTTGTATTGAGTGGATAACCGTTTCCTGTTTCTAAAGGATTGGTTCCAAACTTTTGTTCTACTTTGATAAAGTCCTTAAAAGAAATATAAACTAAGTCGTAGCTATCTCCCGCCCAGATGATAGAATCCACACCCTTTAATACGGGTGCCGCAACAGCTCCTCTCCAAGGATCAAATCTTCGAATACTTCCAGAGTCGGTCCAGTAGTCCGTTGGAGAATAAAATTTACCCTTGGAATAAATCGCCCAGACTCCTGAGTTCATTTTTTCTGATTCAGTCCATTGGCTATATGGTTTTTGAACACAAGCCGTTCTACTCACTCCATCCGATCCAGTGCTCGTCTCATCCTCACAAGGTATGTTTGTACTAATTCCTCCAAAGGATTGGATTCCTTTTAAGTAAATTCTAGATTCCGCGAGCGTTGGAGCCGATTCAGACAGGTCTATTACATAATCCTTAAACGTAATATTGTCTCCAGAACAAGAAATTCTTTCTAAAGCTTTTTTTAAACTGATCCCTGGAGAAAATACGTCCGCCACTTTTGTGTTACATGGGTTAGAAACATTAGGAGTATCGAATGCTGTGACTCGATACATTTCTCTGACTCCTGGTCCGTATACTTTTACAAGTGCGGTTCTTCCTTTTGCGTTCTCTTCTATGATTTTTAGATTGTTTCCGGTAAAACTAAGTAGAGACGATTTGTAATTGGAATCCGCTACGTGAGTCATGGTATAGTCCACGATCATGATCTTAGGTGTATATCCCGCTGCGATCGCCTTTTCTACTTCCACTGTATTCAAATTTGTTAATTCTACTACGTAAGGTCCAAAGTCTGATCCTCCATATACTTCTACTTCGAACAGACTGTAGTCGTCGTTTCTCAGTCTAAAGGAAGACATAGGAACCAGTTCTCCTCCCGGTGTTTCAAACATCAAAGAACAAAGTATGTTTGATATTTTTACGGGCATGTTGACTGATAGATTTTTAATATACAAAGCGGCTCTCACTACTCCCGCGTTTGGTTCTACCGTAGATGTTTCGTTTACCTTAGTAGATTTATCAGATCGATACTTTCTGGCTTTGTTTGTAGATGAATCCGATTTTAAATTCCAAGCGTCTCGATCGATATTGTTTTTAAAAGGTCTATCCGCCCATTTGGTTGTAGTTGAAGATGTTGCATTCTTTGCATTCCAACTGTCTCTTGTACTATTGCTGTAGTTCATTCCTGTAGATACTAGTCCCATTCCAAAACCGGCGGTCATTCCTGCAGACATAGTTCTTTCGTGAGACTGTCCTAGTTCTGTTTCTGTACTGAATGAATCCTGAAACTGTACGGTTCTTTCGTTTAACTCGTTCTGGTGTATTTTTTCAGACCCTTCGTTTTTAGAAGCCTCAAAGTCATTCGAGTTGATTTCACTTACGATCTGATCGCTTTGGTTCGAAGAATTTTTTAAGATCTGTATCTTTAATGTTACGGGTGGTGCAATCGTTGTTTCGATCTGTGGATAGTCCGCTATCCATACGTTAGTCAGCGTTTCGTTCTGATTTAAAATTCCGTCTCCGTCAAAGTCGTTTACTATGTTCGTTCCAGTCGGATCAATCGTTCCCATCAATGCATTCGAATTTACTAATCTTCCAGGTGGTAGATTAAAGATTGCATCCACGGGTGTGACTGGCGTTGTTCCACTTCCACCCGCTCCGTTGTTTCCCGGTTTTACCGGCACCCCTTCGTTGTTTACCTGGGTTTTTACCGGTTCTGCGGCTAACCAAATCGCTCCCGCCAGATCCACGTTTTCCATTGTGTTCTTATCTTTCTCTAACCAACTACAGGCGGTTACAAAAGATATGGTTAAGAATATTATAATATGAAATATACTTAGATATGTCCTACTACAAACTTTCAACATTTTTCACCTCTTTGTTTTCACTTTTGATCTCAACCGTCTCTTACAAGACACACATTCCGCTTGCTGTCCATCTTACGTCCGTTATGTCTTTGTTTTACTTTGTTAAAGTGTCTTACGTCGTTTTTTCAAAAGTTTCATTTCGACTATGAAAAAAATGAGTCTTGTCGTGGCTACAGGATTTCAAAAAATTCTTATTTTTTGTGATATTATTGCCAATAATGTATCAAGTTTTTTAATTGTTTTCGAGTTAGCGTTAGTTATTCCACCAAACGTTTGTTTATGGATACGTAGAAATTTTGTTTCTCGTTTTATGAAGACGAATCTGTTTTTCACGTCTTTGATTCTTATTTAAATTCATGTTATAACTAAGAATGCGGCCTATATACAATGTTTTGTAGGTTGGTTAAGTTTTTTGGAACTAACATCACAAATCGAAAAACCACCAAATATCTGTTTATTGAAAGAAATGATTTGTGGTATTCTTTTGATTTGTATATCAAAATAATTGTGAGGATATGTATTTTTATTTTTGCTCAGAGAGCTATATAATAAAAACACCGTAATTTTATCGAAAAGCCTATTTGAATGCAAATATTAAGACTCTGTTATGTAGTTATCAACAAAAGAATGACCACACAAGTCAAATATCCGCGCAAAACCGTTGTTACGATCATTCACTAATTAAAAATTTATTTTATAGAGAGTATAAAAAAATGAAAGTTTAAATGGCATCGATATAGTTTTAATTTTTTTGAAATAATCCAATAACGTTATCGAAAAATAAATCTCCTCAGTTTCTTTTTGATGGAAACAGTTTTATTAAATTGAACTATGGAATTTTCAACAACTCTATTGTCTATCTGCAGATGATCATGTTATTTGACTGGCGTTCCCCTACCCTTTCGGTTTTGTATTACTGATCTCTATAAAATTGAGTACCGTTAATTCTTGCATGAGAAAAACTTTTCTAAAAATAGGAGTCTCTATTCCCTATATTTTTAGAATTTGTTCGTAAAATCGTGGTTTGCAGTCCTTTCCACATTTAAGAAATCGATCTATAATGTTTAAGATTTCATTTTTTTAGTATCATGTGATCCTTAAACCAAACTCGTGTTCGGTTAAAATTTCTAAAATGAAAAAATCTATATTCATAATTCTGCAATTAACTTAAAAATAATTTGACCTACAAGAGTTTATTCAAAAATGATCCAAACTCATAAAGGAGAATCAACTTTTTAAATGACAACTTGCCGTTTTAAGTTTGGAAAAGTGTTTATTATATTTTGTTTAGTCGTCTTCGGTTTAGCAAATTGTGCAATGGGGAGTCTTACGATTACTGGAAGAAGTTATCCGCCTCTTTCTGAGACGGAACCCATCGATGTAATTATGAGAGCGGTCCCTGATTATCAAGTAGAACAGATTGGTATTGTAGAAGTTCGCTGTGGACAACTGAATCATTGTATCGAATACGTTAAAGAAAAAGCAAGAGAACAAGGAGCCGACGTTATCATACTAGCCGATTCTGGTATTGTAACTTCCATACAGTATATGCCTGGTACCCAAGCAGGAAATACTTCCACTCCCGGCCAAATTTCAAGTAGTAGCGGTCAAATTCAAACCTGGGAAATTGCTAGAAAAATTCTGATTCCTCGTAATGATACTAAAGGGAACAAAAGTAAGAAAAAAGTTTCGGAAGAAACATAATCGAAAGTTAAATTTAAAACTTACAGACTGTACTAAGATACGGTCTGTTGAACGACCCGTAAACTCAAGTGAATGAATTGAAAAAGCAAGGAATCATAGTTGCACTGCGATTGTTAAGTGTATGGATTCGTCACGATTTGGAGACCTTCTCCAAAAGACTGAAAGCTTTAGAAGCATTCATGGCTCAAGGCAATTCTCCCGTATTAACCGAATAGCAAGTGAAAGCATTAGAAAAAAGGAAATTAGAAAAACAAGTAGAAGGCGTTCGCTTGTTGAGGATTCTAACCGATAGAGGAACCGAGTATTGTGGAAATAGAGAACACCATGAATTCCAGCTATTCCTTGCAATAGAAGATGTAGACCATTCGAAAACAAAAGCAAGGCATCCTCAATCGAACGGGATTTGTGAAAGATTTCACCGAACCATTCAAGACGAATTCTATGCAGTTGCTTTCAGAAAGAAGGTATACAACTCGATCGAAGATTTGCAAAAGGATTTGGATCAGTGGATCGATTCGTATAACTACGAACGAACGCATCAAGGCAAGTTTTGTTTCAGTAAAACTCCGATACAAACTTTTCTTGACGCTAAGGAATTAGCTAAGAATAAATATCTCGACAACTTACAATTTTCGTTATAAACAGCTACGGTGTGTCTGATCTTGGCTATTACACATAAGATATACACTTGATTTTGGTATCAATAGTCGCATTCATTCGACGGCCTGTATATTTGTTTTTTACAACTTCTCCCAAAACATATCCATTCTTACTTGTATTTTCATCTTCTTCCATTTCCTTTATCAACTCACTCTTACACTTTTTTGTTTTTCTCTCGTTTTAACTTCTTACATCAATTGCAGTTTTTCTAATACTCTTTGAGGACTAAATAAATTCCCTACAAATATCAAAACTAAGCTCTATTGTTGTTCCAACATTTTAGTCTTTGCGAAACTCAGGGTTCTCGCATCGCACAGGATAATCCAGTTATTCTTGATTTGCTGGCACATGGTAATCCGAATCAACACCTTGAATGTGTTTCATCTTTCTCAATTTCTCGGCTCCCTCTGCTGTTATACCTGTTGCTACAATACTGAGTGAACCAATAGATGTGAATTTTTTAAAATACTGAATCGCAGTATCATTGATTTTATCATTGTCGTCTAAAAATAATTCTCCCACTTCTTTGAGTTCTGACAGACTTTTAACAGACTCATTCGTTATTGACGTACCTTGAAAATTTATACCGTTCATTCTTTGAACATGGTTTTTCAAACTACATTCTACAAAATTTTTCACTCCAATATCTGTTACATTCTTACTCCAACTTGCCGTCAAATTAGTCAAATTAGTCAAATTAGGAAAACAACAAGTATATCCTAATATTTTATCATCTGTAGTTCCACGATCATCCGTAATTGAGGTTATTTCGTTAAACTCTTTTCTTTGATAATCTGAACCCCATTTTCTCTTGAGATAACCTTCCATTTCTTTACGATTTACTTCACACTCTACAAAAACCGATGACCCCTTCTTTAATTCTTGCTCTTGCTCCTTTATACAAGCTATACTTAATAATACAAATAGTAGTAGTAGTTCATTAACTCTTTGCATATCTTACTACGCTTTCCGAAATCACCTTGCTACATTCGCTGGGGATTTCTGCACTACACCGCATCGCACAGGACAACCTTACTTATCGATAAGAGGACAATATTTTCTTAAATACCTCTTCATCTTCTTTATTCAAAATACCTAATACATCTAATTCAGATATACAAGTGTCGTTGTATTTTTTCCCTTTGTAGACTTCGACAATCTCGAAAACATAAAACATTCCAAGTTCGCTAAAGCCTTTCACACCATATCTTCCTTTCAAATCAAAATCTAAATCAAAAATTTGTAACCCTAGCTTTTCATTAAATTCAAGTTCTTTTACTGCAATCAGGGAAGGGGCCTTTGGAATATATGATCTTCCTCCTCCGGCCCCTTCGCGCATTCCTGCTTCATATATTTTTAATTTAGCTTTTTTGATTCTGTTGTTATTGTAATACGTTTCCTCCGACTTTCCATATCCATTGTGAATCAAAAGCTTTGCCCTGTACTTGTAACTTTTAAGAGTATTCTCTAAGTAATAATAATTAACGTGAAATCCAGAAACCGAAAGTCCATTGCATAAACGCAATGGACTCTCCTCTGGGGTCTTTATTCGTGCACCAGGTTGTTTGAGAATTTGAATCTCCTAAGTTATCAGTAGAATATTGTTTCGGAGTTTGGCCAGACATTGTACTCGTTGCAATTATCGATCCCCCCTTCCTTTTTCCCAAATGCTTTTCAATACTGCAACTTCATCATCCCAAGCAAAGGCACTTGCAAATATCAGAATATTCAAAATGATAAACTTTCTCATGTTTTGTTACCTCAATTACTTTTTGTCTTCCATCCAGTAAATCCGTCTGTCACCAATTCCATTCGTATTTTGACCATACTCAACCGCTCTACCTGCCGTAGAACCTTGTCTTCCGTAATTTGTTTGGTTTTTGTCTCCATACGGACCCGTGCGTTATCCAAGTCTTTTTACTGTCGTCACATCCTACAATATACGTGATATGTCTGAAACTGCTCAACTTTGTAGATGCCATCACAGGAATTCCACGATCTAAAAACGATTTGATCTTGTCGTTGTTCAAATACGTTTGAGAATCTGTTTTATCTACAACTTTTCTATTGACAACAATAGTTGGATCTATGTGTTCCCCTGTTTTCGCGCCGTTCGAATAGATCTTCACGTTTTCACCAAACGTATCCGTAATCCTTCCGGAAGGCTTTTGAGCAACATCGGCGGGAATTCTTTCCACAAAACCACCTGCTAATTCATCCGCAAATTTCTTGCCCGGAGTATGTTGGGCATATCCTTCACTCATTAACATTCCAGCAGAAGACGCCAAACTACAAATGTTACTGCTATTAATTCCCCTTGTCCTGTCTCTAAATTGAGCATCTGTCTGGTTCTCATACGCCGTATCTTTTACAATCTTTCCCACTATATTTCCGTCCCCATCTTTCAAGAAATGGAACTGTTCGGAATATGCGGCCGCACTCTTTCCATATTGAGCTGCTACTTGTTCAGGAGACGCTATTCTATTTCCATATTTTTCTAATATAGCTTTGTCTGTTCCTGCCAAATTATCTACTAATTTTTGATGCGCTTCACTCTCTCGAAGGTTTCGTTGATCATTCGTTTCAAATTTCCCAGATCCGTTTATCTTGTTGTCAAACGCTTCTAAGAAATTGTTAAGACTTGAAAGCGCTCCCCCTTTGTCACTCGCCATCGTATAACCGTTGTTGTTCTGGATTCGATGTGCTTCTTCCGGAGTTGCAGCTCTGTAATACGAATCTCCGTTCGAGTCCGTTACTCGTATTCTCATATTGCCGTCTTTATCGTAATAATGATTATCATCCCCACCGTTCTCTCTCTTACGATTCTCGATCTCAACTCCTGCAGATGCGATAGCAGCCGCACCTTGCTCTGTATTGTTTTTGTTTTGAGCGGCTCTAGATGCTTCTTGAGCGTCTGCATCTTCTTTAGCTTTTCCTGATACAAAGTCGGCCTTCCATTGGTCGTTCAAAAGTTCGTGTTTGCTTGAAAACCACCGGACTGACTCCAGTTACCCGCATTCACTCCACCAGACGCATTCAAAGCCGCGGACGCTCCGTCTCTTTGAGACCAGTTTAAACTTCCTCCGGCCCCTTGCATCTTGTTCGCAAGTGAGTTCTTGGGTTGGTTCTTGTCCCTGGGCGCTTCATAGCCGATGTTTCCACCAACTCCACCGTTCACTCCGCTATCTAAGCTTTTACTAATACTCGCTCCAAAGCCGTTCTCTGCTGAGTAGCTAAGTCCCACATTAACCGCGGCTTCAGTCGCTGCTCCGATACCAGCTCCAACAACCATCGCGACCATGAGAGAGGCGCCACCGGTAAAGGGAGCTGCGGCTACTACTGTGGTCACCATCTGGAACTCCTGGCTTTGATACCACTGTTCCTTCAGTTTGTTCATCTTCTCCATCTAGTTCGAGATCAGCCACGTCGGTAAACCTGTAGATTTCGAAATCGCGTTAGTCGTCTCGTCTTTGACGTAAGCCTTCACGGCGTCTTTCATACTACTTCCGCCAACAAGCGCTCCTACAAGACTTGCTGGCAATCCGCGGTCGCTTCTGCCACCGCTCCCGTTATACGACTTTGTGCTTCCGACTTCACAGCCTGTGTAAATCTCTGGCCCATACTTCCAGAACCACCGTTCATTCCATTCAAAATCGTGAATATAAAGCCTTTACTCTCTTTTTCGGCGTCATTTGCTTTCGCTTGTTTCTCTATTCTCTCTTGTATATCTTTGGTATATAGAGAATATTTCTGACTTACACTTGTTAGTTGGCTATCTACATAGCTTGTTCCAAGGCCCTTTAAATTAAAGTTGTAACCTAAATTCGATATATCAAATCCTGACGTCAGGACTAAATACTGCATTCCATAGTTTACTTCTACTGGAATCCCTTTGATCGTTACACTTCCTTTTAACTCTCTACTTCCACCAAACACACTGTCGTCTATGTTCGCTCCGTCATACATCGATTTGCCGATCTTTTTCATATCTCCGCTTTGGCCTTTAAAACTGCCTACGCTAAAGCTGTATTTAGAATTCGTATGATAGTCCTTCGTATTCCCCATCTCCCCTTCAAATGCTTCCTTAAATTCTCCGGGTAAACCTTGGAACGCGGCTAAGTAGTTGTCTTTACTCGCTTCATACAATTTCTTTTGATAACTTTCTATTTCCTCATTCTGAACGTATTCTTCTTTTACCTCTTTGGTCTTGTCGCTAAACTGTGCAAACATCACCTCTACGTTCTTTTGTACGTTGTCTATGTAACTCTTTACACTACTCACCATCTCCGCGCTAAATGTTGTGTTGTTTGGATTCAACAGATCTACTTTTAGGTTTCCTGGATTAAACTTTGTATCTATTCGTATATATTGATATTCTAAATCGGGTGAATAACTAGTGCTTTTCATCGCACTTCCATTGATCTCTATTTCCCCACTGTAGACTTCTCTGTAAGCAGTAATCCCTTCCCCATCCACTCTAAATCCATAGCCTGCATCTCTCAGGTATTTGTAATCGTCTCCGTTCGTCAGAGATTCTAAAAGTGTCTTCTGTAGATTGGTACTTCTTTCTTCGTTGTCTTTTTGTAGTTTCTTTGAGTAGTCGTCTAAGTATTTAGATACTGCACTGTTCGCTGCTAAGTTTAAGGCTTGGCTACTTCCTTGTAAAAGTGCTTGTAGTGCAGCCAAATCATTGTTATTTGTCACAAGTGAGTTCATGTGACTCAGCAGTTCATTTGCTTTTTCTTGTTTCTCTGCTAACTCTTTTTCTTGCGCTTGGATGTATTGACTCACTCCATTGTTACTGACTTCTTGTGGCAAAGAACTCTGGATACTTGCGATCATCTCTTGTAGTCCGTCGAGTAGTCCTTCGCCGATATTCTTCTCTGCTAGTTCTTTTGATTGGGTTGGGCGAATTCGCTTGCGCGAACCGCGCTCTTCGTTCCAATCTGCAACGCAACATTTTAAATTCTTCGTATATTCCAATCTCAGAATGGAAAAACTCATGTTGCATTGCAGTATTTACACTACGATCGCTTTCGCTTCGTAACTTCAAAGCTTTAGTCGTTGTTGGTCACGGCTTTCATCTGTTCAATGAAGGATTTCTTTGGCGGAAAACGTTTGGTTTAATTTGGAAAAAATAAAAAAATGAGGCGGGTTTCGAAGAACTTACCGACTCTTCGATGAATCGAAGAGTCGCCTAACACCACCATTTGTCAAGAAAAAAGAAGAGGTTCAAGGTTTTTTTACACAACCGCATTTTCCTAACTTACGATCTTTTACGTTATATACTGAAATTAAATCTATTTCTCTTTCTATTGTCCTTACAAACTTCTATTCGATAACATCCAAAAAACAAAGATGGATTCTATTCACTTTTATCACAATTCTTGGTTTTGGATTTTTCTCTTTGAAAAGCTAATCCTCTACTTTCTCTGGAAAGTAAATCCTAAACACATTACGAATCTTTTCACAATTCTGAGAAATCAATATAGAAAATTATTCAAACCTCACCTTCAAGGTAGACCTGGTATCCGTGAATACTGGAATATATATCATCAGATTCAAGACATGTTGAAAAACAAAGATTGGGGCGCTGCAAGAATTCATTCCGAACTTCTACTATTGGGATTCGATGTCTCTTTGACTTCCGTTAAAAGAATCATTCAAAGAATTCTTAAATGGTATAATCCTTTTAGAGGAAATTGGAACGTTTGGTTAAATCTAATCTCTCAAATCAAAAATTATACACTTGCAATGGATCTTTGTCGCATTCAAACTATTTACGGTAACACTCTTTACGCTTTAGCTTTCATTCATCTTGGTTCCAGGAAAATCATTCATTTCAATATTACTTTGAACCCTACAAGGTTATGGGTTTTAAATCAAATTCAAGAAGCAAAATCCATTTTCCCCGAGTTTGAAATCCTTCTTCGAGACAACGATGTTCTTTTCTCCGGTAGAAAAATTCTACAAGGTTTGGAAGATTTAGGGATTCAATCTCTTCATACCCCGATCGCTTCTCCTTGGTGCAACGGCATCATGGAACGTTGGTTCGAGTCTCTCAGAAGAGAGTGCATCAATCACATTCCGATATTTTCTTTGAATCACGCTCAAGTCGTTACATCGGAATATGTCAATTATTACAATCTTTGGAGGCCGCATCTCGCCTTGAACAAGGATTCTCCCTGCGGAAGAAAAGTCACCTTTCCTTCTCCTACCTCCAAAGTTATCAAACGAAAAGTTCTTGGAGGATTACATCATATTTACTTTCATTCAGAGGCCGACTTTGAAAAATGCGCTTAACAACTGTTAGTATGCAAATCCTAAACAACTATACAGGTGACGGTTTTTGGACTAGGACAGGCAATGGTTTAAAAAAAGGCTCTCGGACCATCATGTTTTTCCACTCTATTCCCGCTAAAATCATTTTTTAACAGAGGTTAATGGTTGTTTTACGAACTCTCTCTCACTGCAAACTGTGTTTTCTTCATCTCTCTCGTTTTTCTTTACTTCAAAAAATCATCTCAAAACTCGGCTCAGGTCTTGTTTCTCAAATCTCAACTCGCTGTACTCAAACGAAAGAAAAAGAAATTTCATACAAAATCTCTTGAAAGATTCAAACTTGTAATTCTTTCCTATCTCGATCGAAACTGGAAAGAAAATCTAATCCTTATTTCCCCTGCTACTCTTCTGGAATGGAGAAAGAAAAAGTTTAAAATCTTTTGGTCATTACTTTCGAGAAGAAAAAAAACAGGCAGGCCCAACATTCCTTGGGAAATCATTAAACTCATTCGTAGGGTCGCAAAAGAAAACAATATCTGGGGAGCGACCAAACTCCACGGTCTCTTACAAAAACTTGGTCACAATATTTGTGAAAGAACCGTTTCGAAGTATATTCCCAAAAGACCGCCAGATCCTAAAAAACGTATGAATTGGAAACAGTTCTATTCTCTTCATTCTGAGACGATGATTGTTTCCGATACGTTTACTTCTTACTCTGAAAATTTCAAAGAAATCTTTCGTGTGGTGTTCTTTTTACATGTTGAAACAAGACAAATAATTCACTTTGATATTCATACAAACCCGACTACGAATTGGATGAAAAAAGTTTTGAAACTCGTAGTTCGTAAACAAAAACAAGCGGGAAAGAAAATCCGTTACTTTCTTTCCGACAACGATCCGATTTTTGGAAAGAAATTTACAAAGTATTTAGAACGCTTAGGCATCAAACACAATAAGACGACTCGATTCTCTCCTTGGCAAAACTGTTACGCTGAACGTTGGATCAAGACTTGTAGAAATGAGTTTTTAGATTTCTTCATTCCGATCAACAAATATCACTTGGAAAAAAAATTGGATGAGTTTATTCATTTCTACAACAACCACAGGACTCATCTCGCTTTGAACAAGGATTCACCGATTCACTCTCCTGTTTTAACATCTTCGAAGGATAAAAGTATGAAGCTCATTTCCACTCCAGTCCTCGGCGGCCTTTACCACACATATTCTTACGAAAACGTAGCCTAACCTTCTTTTGTGAGAGTATTTAAACTCGTTTTAAAAACGAGTGAGCCAATTCATGCCCTGATGCTTTTTTCATTTCCAAAAATTACTTCGAATATTTCTAAATTCAACTTTTGGAATGTAATTTCATGTTCCAAATTCTCTGATTTGAGATCAAAACTAAGTCAAAATCAAATCAGAGCTTCGTTATATTAGAAAATTATCTGCAAGGTTAGTTTTTGCGAGACTCAATATGTCTTCATCTCTACTTTCTTTTCCTCTTTGTCAACAGGCTTGTCGCAAGAATTCAATAAAATGCAACTAACCAGCAATATTCTTAATATCATAATGTTCTCATGTCTCTTTAATATTTTAGTTATATTAGAAGATTATCTGCAAAGTTAATTTTTGCGGGCCTCGCCGAATTATTTTTCAACCAAGATGCTTGAAACTTTCCATTTTCCTTCTCCTTCATCAAATTGAAACATTATGCTATGTTTACGATAAGTGATCTGAATCCCATCACCATTTTCTTCATCTACAAACCGTTTGCCTAAAGTTAGCACATTAATTATATCAAGATAGGAAATATTTTTTTCTATAACTTCCAGATCATCTCTAATGTTGCCTCGGAAGTTAGTTTCATATGAAAAAAAATCACCTGAATGAGTGCTTAAATCACTTAATGGGATTAAGTTCTTTTTTTCTTTAATATCTTTAACAATTTTAGGCAGGAGAATGTTAAATTCTTTTAACATTTCTTTTTCAGTATATGTTTTCATCTCCACTTTTCTTTCCTCTTTGTTTTCTGGCTTTTCGCAAGAACTCAAAAAAATACAACCAATCAGTATTATTCTGAATAACATAATTTTCTCATTCTCCTTTATTGCTGTTTTGATTTCGGTAAATTTAGCGTCAAGTGTAAGTGATTACTGTGCATTACTTTCGCATCAGGTTTTGAAAGATCATCGGATTTCATTTGCAAATTTGGTAATTTATTGTCTTTAAAATATTCGTGAACTTTCAGATCGTTAAATTTTATAGAGCCAGTTACTCCTTCTGGCATATTTCTTGAAATTGTTTTGATAAATTCAATCGTTTTGTCTCGGTCATATTTTGGATTGTTGTTGTAGTCCCCGCCGTATCTTCCTCCATCGCTTACAATATATCCAAGATCCACTTGATTTCCTCCGCCGTGATGTTTAACGATTTTCGGATCATTGTTTACGTTCGGATCGTATCCACCCGATTTGTAGCCCAAATCATTCACTGGTATTGGACTATTCGGATTGTTCTTGTGCCAATCGCTGATCGCATTCGACAACGTATCCACCAACGGCTTTTGTCCGTATTTGTGTTCCATATATGTTCCTTGTCCGGCTACGTTATAAAATCCTTCTCCATTCGCATTAAATTGATGTGGCAACCCTTCGCCCGGTGTATTCGTATAATGCGTTGTTGAGCTTAAACCACCAGTTACTTTGTTCCACAATCCTTTGGCTCCATCTGCAATAGAGCCAAACAAAGAACCTGCTCTCTCTCCAATTGTAGGAGTTCTACTTCCTGTCACAACGATTGGACTTCCCGTCTGATTCGAGTTTACATAACCGGGTTTCGATTGATTACGATAATCGGTTACAAACTTCTCAAGACCGCTCGTATCATAACCGGCCTTTTTCAAGGCTGCTAAACTCGCATCCGTTTGCGCTGGACTTTCCTTCTTCCAATCTGCTTTAAATTCCGCTATATCACTCGCACTCAATGGACGACCGCCTCTTCCTTCAACAGAACCAGATGACGTAACTGTCTGGCCCGAATCATGAACTCCCGGAGCTCCATGTGCAGGACTTGGACCATCATCGTCACTAAAACCAATCACATGTCCTTCTCCTTCTCTCCTCGTTGTCGAAAATCCAGCACCCTCAATTACTTGTGCACCTTGTTCAGTGTTGTTGTGTTGTTGAGCAGAGTTAGGTTCCGATGTATCTGTATCTTCAGCAACTCCTTGCGCTAAACCGTTGTTCATCGCATACTGAGACATGAAATCACCGTTACCTGACAAACCACTTTGAGAATTGTAGCTAATTGCATTCGTACCGTTTACATTCACACTCACAGTAAAGCCGTCTCTTTGTGTATATGCAAGTCCGCCACTCAAGTTCCCTGGACCATATTGGTCTGTAGATACATCTGCTCCCCAACCCCCATATTCACTTTTGGTAATGTTTAAACCCATTCCGTGTGTTATCTTGTTGTTGTTAGATGAGATCCCGGCGCTCGTTCCTAAACCGTCTTGTTTGTTGTAACTCACTCCTAAGTTCAATGACCCTGTAGGCTTTTTACCTCCAAGTCCGATTCCTACTCCTGCGTTTGCAGATACTCCGTCTCTTTGGGAATAACTAAGTCCAGCATTAAAGCTCAGCGCGCTCGTACCTCCTTGTAACCCTACGCTACCTCCAAAGCCCTGATTCTCGTTGTAACTCAACGTAGCTCCTACTCCTAAACCACTTGCTATCTTCCAACCGCCTCCTACACTCGCTCCAAAGCCTTCTGAATACGAATAACTCAGGTTGTAAGATACGGCTCCTGCAGTAAATTCATACAAAAACGCATTTCCTACGTTAGCTGCTCCTGCTAACGCACCTAATACTCCTCCCTCTGTAGCTCCTTCTACTGCTTTGTAAGCTGCAAGTGCTACTAAACTCATTCCTCCTGTAAAAGGCGCTGCTATTGTCGCGGCTACAGTTACTACGGCATCGATCGTCTCTCTATTCTCATACGCTTCTCTTCCAATATGATCTGCAAACTTGTTTACAGAACCCATCAACTTCTGATTCGTCGCAAGTACAACACCGCTCAATACTCCTCCGGACGTTGCAACTGCACCAACTGCCAAAGCCCTACCCATGTTGTAAGAAAAGCTAGTCGTCACCGCATGATTGGCTTCTTTCTCTGCCATCTTCTGATCTAAATACCAACTTGGGATTCCTGTAGCTTGCGAGATCGCTTCTGTAGTTACACTTTTCTCATACGATTTCATCGCGTCTTTGACGCTTCCCCCTCCTACAAGTGCTCCTACAAAACTGGCGGGAAGCCCGCTTGCTTCTGCTATCGCTCCTGTTACTCTACTACGGATCTCTCCTTCTACGGCCTGGGTTATTTTTTGGCCTCCTTGGACTCCGTTTAACACGTTAAACAAAAAGCCCTTCTTGTCCATCTCCTCGTCATTCGCTTTCGCTTGTTTCTCTATTCTCTCTTGTATATCTTTGGTATATAGAGAATACTTCTGACTTACACCTGTTAGTTGGCTATCTACATAGCTTGTTCCAAGGCCCTTTAAATTAAAGTTAAACCCTATCTTCGATATATCAAATCCAGAGGTGACTATTAAATACTGCATTCCATAGTTTACTTCTACTGGAATCCCTTTGATCGTTACACTTCCCTTTAACTCTCTACTTCCACCAAACACACTGTCGTCTATGTTCGCTCCGTCATACATCGATTTGCCGATCTTTTTCATATCTCCGCTTTGGCCTTTAAAACTGCCTACGCTAAAGCTGTATTTAGAATTCGTATGATAGTCCTTCGTATTCCCCATCTCCCCTTCAAATGCTTCCTTAAATTCTCCGGGTAAACCTTGGAACG
Source organism: Leptospira noguchii serovar Panama str. CZ214 (assembly GCF_000306255.2). GTDB lineage: Bacteria > Spirochaetota > Leptospiria > Leptospirales > Leptospiraceae > Leptospira > Leptospira noguchii. The sequence continues at coordinate 88,816 of NZ_AKWY02000022.1, read as the reverse complement.
CGGCTAAGTAGTTGTCTTTACTCGCTTCATACAATTTCTTTTGATAACTTTCTATTTCCTCATTCTGAACGTATTCTTCTTTTACCTCTTTAGTCTTGTCGCTAAACTGTGCAAACATCACCTCTACGTTCTTTTGTACGTTGTCTATGTAACTCTTTACACTACTCACCATTTCCGCGCTAAACGTTGTGTTGTTTGGATTCAACAGATCTACTTTTAGGTTTCCTGGATTAAACTTTGTCTCCATTCGTATATATTGATATTCTAAATCGGGTGAATAACTAGTGCTTTTCATCGCACTTCCATTGATCTCTATTTCCCCACTGTAGACTTCTCTGTAAGCGGTAATCCCTTCCCCATCCACTCTAAATCCGTATCCCGCATCTCTCAGATATTTGTACTCGTCTCCGTTCGTCAGAGATTCTAAAAGTGTCTTCTGTAGATTGGTACTTCTTTCTTCGTTGTCTTTTTGTAGTTTCTTTGAGTAGTCGTCTAAGTATTTAGATACTGCGCTATTCGCTGCTAAGTTTAAGGCTTGGCTACTTCCTTGGAGTAAAGCTTGTAGTGCCGCCAAATCATTGTTATTTGTCACAAGTGAGTTCATGTGACTCAGCAGTTCATTCGCTTTTTCTTGTTTCTCTGCTAACTCTTTCTCTTGCGCTTGGATGTATTGACTCACTCCGTTATTGGATATGGTTTGTGGTAAGGAACTCTGGATGCTTGCTATCATCTCTTGTAGTCCGTCCAAAAGCCCTTCCCCTATATTCTTTTCCGCTAATTCTTTCGATTGCGCTAAGAGTTTTTCCACTCTCTCTTTGTTCTCTGCTCCTTGTTGGTTCAAGTTCTGTGCACTTTGGATCATTCCTTGGATCTGGTTGTAGTTCTCTCCTTCCGTTAGAATCCCTGCTACTTGATTCTTTCCTTCTTGGATTTGTTTTTGTACCTGTGTGCTGTTCTGAAAGTTCTTGTTTAAAAGTGTGTCTCTGTAACTCAAAAAAGAATTTCTTGTATATGTCAGTCCTCGATTATCTACTTCCCCTGTTATCTCTTCCCCAATTCCATTGTATTTCTTTTTCAAAAAGGTGATCGCGTTTCCTTTCTCTCTTACAGCATAACCGGTGTAAAGCGCTGCCTCGTCAAACTTTGCTTCGCTTTTGGCTTTCTCTGCTAACTCTTGGTATTTTTCTGACTTCTCAAAATATTCATTTGCCGTTTTTAAATAACCTCTTTCTTCATCTACTATTTCTTCTTGTAACGTGGTCGCCACAGATATATCATTTCGCACATTCGTATATTCTAATGTTGTGGATATACTATTCGCCCTTCTACCGTTAAAGTTAAAACCTCCGTTAGTTCCGTTAATTTCATTTTGCCAATTCGTTTGGTTCTGTCCGTTAGTCGTTATTTGAGTTTGAAGTGTCTGTAGTTGGGTATTGTCTACTATATACGCACCACTTCCATAGATCGTTTGTGCAAGTGCATTGATTCGATTACTTGCATTCAACTCCGCAGTTTTGTAGGTCTCACTTCTTCCAAAAGAATCTGCGATACTCGCTGAAAGGTTCGCTCCTTGCTGGTTCCAGTTCGTTTGGTTTTGCAAGTTCGTCAAAGCCTGGTTCATCAAGTTTCCAGAAGCAGCATATTGATAGGATTGATACAGTCCAGTTGATGCGTTGTAAAGCTGGTTCGTGTTTGTTTCCGAATTTGTAATTTGCGTCTGAATCTGGTTTACCTGTGTAATTGCGTTTGTTTGAAACTGTGTTTCTCCGTTAGGAGATGTTACCGCTTGTTGTAACGTATCTTTGGCAGACAAATACCAATTCAGTTCTGCTTGCTGAAAAACAGAAATCGTATCCGACCAGTTCTCTTGTCCACTTCTGTATTGACTATTTGCGTTATCAGAACTTCCTGCAATTCCTGCTATTTGATAACCGTAAACTTCCGTTACCCAAGCGCCTCTGGCCGCTTTCATCTGATTAATTTGGTTGTCGTAGTTGGAAATTGTACTTTGTTTTGTTTGTTCTAGTTCTAATAGTTTCGTCTGGTATTCATCTTCATATTCTTCCGATCTTTCTTCCCAGTTTTTCAAAGGATTCACCAAGGACAAAAAGGTAGATGCAATATTTGTAAACTGAGTTTTTAAACCAGTCCAAAAGTTTTGGTTTGCTTGCATCGCAGAGTCTATGTATTTGTATTTCGTTTGGACCTGCACTTGTTCAACAAGTCCCAAAGAACCATACCAATTCGAACCATTCAAAGCGGTTCCACCTAAATATACTTTAGTTTCAAGAGCTACGTTTGATCCCGCAACAGCGTTCCCAGCCTGAGAAGACAATCCAAACGCTGTGTTGTAACTTCCAAGTACTGCATTTCGTATATTATTGTTTTTTGCTATTTGGTCTTTTTGTGCCTGGCTAAAGTTTTCTGATACGGACAGAGAATAACTTTGGTCGGTTATCCAACTTCTATCATATCCACAATATGCCCAACCACTACAAGAAGTTGTATCTAACGCGTAGTGTCCCCCTCCTCCAAGACAAGTTCCTCCTACATCTGACCCATTACAAACCGCTACGTAATGTCCTTCGCTGTAGTATCCAGTGCTTGCGTTCGGGTTTACTGTATATGTTGGAGAAACAGGAATCGAAGCGTATGGATTATTCAGATCAATTCCAAACATCATACTACAAAGCATCTGATTTCCGCTACAACTCTGTATCTGTTGGTCAATCATCTGTTGATACCACTGATACGCAGGGTTTGCAGTCGTATATGGATCAAAACTACTGACTAAAACTCCGCTCTGAAATCCTCCATTCGTGGCAGCCCAACCATATACGTTTCCATCTGCGTTGTATGTCACCGCTTGGGCTCCTGTCGGTAAATAGTTACACCAAGGCCCACCTCCTTGTGTGTTACTACAACTCAAAGTAGCAGTTCCTACTTCTTTCTTAAATTCTAGGGTTTGAGTCGCATACGTCTCTTGCCACTTCGCAACATTCCAGTAGTCCGCTTTCGCACTTGCGTTTGAAATCTGGCTTTGAAAAAAGTTTCCCAAGGTCTCCGCCAGTGTTCCCAAAGACGAATTCGAATTCAATGCGTCTTGTAGATCGTCGAGCAATCCATCCATGTCTCCAAATACGGCAACTAAACTAGGATCGCTGGACGCGCTGTTTTTCAACTGATTTTCTTGATTTCTAATATTCGTAATCGTAGATTGTAATGCAGATCTCATCTGACTTTGAGCGTTCTGGATCAGTTGTTTGTTGGCCAGCCACTGAGCCTTAGTCTGTTCAATCCCATTCAAATAGGCTAATTTATCATTTTCTAAACCTGTAATCGACTGGTTCCATTGCAATATCCCGTTTTGGATCGCACTCAAAGAATTCTGTTCCCAGGTGGATTGTTTACTCAGTAAATCCTGCCACTTAGAATCCCAGAGCTGACTTCCTTGGTAATAACTTTGTGCTGCTTGTGCGGGGTTTGTGCCTTGAGAAGCTGGGGTTGTTGTCACAGACTGTACTGTTGGATTGACCGTATTCACAGCATTCGTGTTAGACGAGGTTACGTTGTTGGATGTGTTTTGGGACAAGGCAGCTAAAAAGATTTGTAGTTCTGCTTGGATATACGCGTTTGCATCTGCTATCCACTGACTTTTGGACTGTTGTTTTTGTAGTTCTAACTGAGCCCTTACCGCGTCTTTGTATACGTTTACGTTATTCACTGAATCCGAATTTGTCACCCCTCCTACAATTGCTTCTATCTCTGCGTTTACACTTGTCTCCCAGGCCGCTTCAATTACCTGTTCTCCGTTGTTTACAGAATTTAAAAACGTGGCAGAATCCATAGCGCTGGCCTTGGCCGCGTCTACGTATGGTTTTAGTTCATCATTTGCAAATTGTTTGGTGCTTCCAAGTACGGGCACACTTTGGGCTTCCAGAGAGCTAATGGCGGAAGACAAAAAACTAAAAATCGCAAACGGCAATACAAAAGAAACATGAAACGCAAGGATCGTTATCAAACTTATAATCTTCGTTTTAAAAGAAAATCGATTTTCTGTCTCTTGAATATTCTGCTTATTGAATGTTTCATTCTCCGCCACGACTCTATTCTCTGACTCTGTTATTGATTTTTTTAAAAACAAGTTCATCTTCTTCAATCCTCTTCCTTTAGTTTCTGCATTCTGCATCTGCGCCTCGCTTCGAGTGATTAGTTCATTAGTTGTTAGTAGGAAAAGAGAAAGCATCCCCTTCTCGAACGATCTAAAACGCTTTCGTAAAAAGCGTTTTGCTGAGTTAACGCGACCCCATCGAGCGACCTGCAGAGCGACCCATAGGAAGCGATGCATTGAGTTCAGGGAGTGAGACGCTGAGCCCAGAGAGTGGGATATTAAGTTTCCTTCATGCTTAACTTGCTGTTTTTCTAATAAAACAATGTCTAATTCTTTTTCCAAGCTCGTCATTACACTACTCCCACAACGCGATCCATAGAGAGCGTTGTGCTGAGTTTCCAACGCGATCCATAGAGAGCGCTGTTCTTTAGCTGCCCTCGCCGGACTAATTCTTTCGACAAAAGACCGTTACCTATTTTTGTTATTACACGTTTTATTATATTTTTTATTTCTAATATATTATTTCCAAAAGGGTCGGATTCTTTTTTACATATGTCTTTGTTTGAAAGTTTTTTAAAACGATGGTTCTCAAGCTCTTTTTGAACACCTCTATTCCCATAACAACAACCTGCGCTATATGTATCGCTCGAAAAGTTCATCTCTCTTTTATCTTTTGACTCAGTCTGTTTTTCTGATTTTTTTCCGTTAATACTCAACAATCCCGCCATTGTAAAAACCCATCCCTTGATGACTCTCTTTTCCATTTGTGATCCTATGATAACGTGTTCTTCTGTATAAGTTGTTTTTTGTGGTAGTTCCCACATTTTCAGGTTTAAAATTAAATGATTGAAACTTGTAGAAACGCCTTCGACCAAAGCGACCCGCAAGGTTTTAAGTATTAGAATTAGATTAGAATTTTTGAAAGTATTAGATTCAGAATGACTGAATTCTAATATGCACGATCTAACAATCGTTGATTGGTTTTTGATAACGTAGTTGAGAATGTCAAATTGGATTTTAGAAGATTGGTTAGAGTTCATCTTTCAAACTCCTTCCAAACGAGTGTCTCTTTTTTAGTATTCCGAACGGCGGTCCGTTTAAATGGATAGAATAATAACGCATCCATTTACGATTGATTTTAGGAGTTTCTAAAAAATGATCCAATATTAGAAAATAGGAATCTTTCCAGGTATAACCGGAATGGGCAGAAATAACATCCTGGCTTTTAAAATTAGATTGAGTTCTTCGAGGAAAAAACAGCAGCCCTTCTTTTACACCTTTAGCAAGAGAAGGAATGTTGTTTTGCAAACGACTGTTTTTAAATTCTTCTAACTTCTCTTGGATCTGATTCCAAGCCCATCTCTCTATATGAACATTCTCTAAAATACGAATTTCAAAAGTATCATTTCCCAGTTCCCAAATGGAAAAACCAGACAAAGTCTCTTCGGACATTCCCAGTTCTGCACCAAATTCACGAATAAAAAATTGAGTAGAAAAATCAAACTTCTCGCTTTGGCCCATCAAAGTTTTACTTTTCACTCTATCTTTGAACTCAAAATCAAAAGCCGGTGCTAAGACCTCTTGTTGATTTTTTGAAATCGTTTTTGATAGAATTTTTATTTTTTCTAAAGAACTAAATTTTGAATCTAAATTCCAAAAAACATTTTTAGACAAATCAATTAAAATTTTTGAATATTTCTTAAAGGGAGATGCAACAATATTCGCCAAATCTTTCTGGTGAGTGTTATCCGAAAAATAACACCCCACTTCTTGAATATACAATTCATCTGAACTGTATATCTTTGCAGTTTCAATATTTTGAATGTGGTTGGATTTTTGGTTTAAAAAATCAAAAGATACCGTATTGAATTTTTGTTTTGAATTTCTTTTTAAAAAGTTTAGTTTTGAAAATTCATCCAAAGTGGATCTTTTTGGGTTGATTGTTAGTTTACTCTCAACTTGTAACCCAATTTCTTCTACACGATCTAAGTTTAAATTTTTTTGGGGATGATCAGTTTCAATATTTTGAATTGTAACAAGTTCCGCACCCACTTCCCACGCAGCACCAACTGTTCCCAAGTTGTCGGTAGAGTTTTGTTCCGATATCGACGTTATATCTTCGACAACTTCCGGTTGATTTATAAAAACTGAACTTACTATTTCTAAAAAAGTTTTTAAATGAAATTCATTAGATACTTTCTCCGAACCCGATTTAAAACCAAACAAAAACGTAAAAATCACAGACCCAAAAATAAGGACCGCTATCGACAAACACGTCTTATATCGTTTGATTGTATCTGACATTGTCATTTTAGGTCAAAACCGTCACAAAAGCAGCTTACTAACGTCGATTAGTTTAACTAAACTAAGGTTGGATCAAATCCGTATTTGTAACGAAGACAAAATTTGTGATCATCTTAATATATTTCAATCACAATTTTAAAATTCTGGACGGTTTGTAAAACAAATCTAATAGGCCGGTTTCAGTAATTCTTGTTTTTGACAGAAAAAACGTCTAACTGCCATTCATTTCGCAAATTCAATTAAGAGTCAGCTTTACGACATTCTAATCATTACCGTAAACTTTTTGTGCTGTTTTCATACATCTAAGTATAAAAATGGTCCAAAGCAATAAGGCGTGTCATTATAATCTATTCAGACAAATACCATTCTAGAAAAAACGAGACCGTTTCCTAAACCATTCACTACATTCAAAACTTAATCTGCATTCCTATACTAATAAAAGGATAATATTTAATCTTACCGCCGATCGCAGTAGATTCAATATAATTAGAATTATAAACCGGGGCAGGATTACTAGGAGTCGTAAACCCAGTCAAAGGATTGGTAAATGCGTTTCTCGAATAAGGACCAAAGTTATTGTATGTCTGACTAATCTGATTTCTGTTTCCAAAAAAATTGATCAACTCAACGTAAGTATTCACATAACCCCATTGATAATTCATAAAACGATCAATTCGAATATCCAATTGATGAAAGTCCGGCCATCTGCCAGAATTATAATATTCTGAATAAGTTGGATTATAAAGATTAATACCTGTAGACGCAAGTCCCGAAGCCTTAGAAGAATCCACAATAGGAGTAATAGGAACGTTGGTAAGATACGTGTATTTACTACCGATCTGCCAGCTCTGACCGAACTTCCAAGCAAAAACAATATTCAAAATATGAGTTCGATCGTAGTCGTATAACAACAGTTTGTCGTTATCTACAAGCGCCTCCCATTTACCGTCATCGTAATAATTAAAATAATTACCACCTTCATGAATCTGATACTGAAGCCTATGACCTCTATTATCTCTGGTCCTTTGATTTTCCTCGTCGTCCGTAAGTTGAGGTTGATGATTGTTTCTTTTCGAAACCGAATTAGTATACGAAATCCAACCAAAAAATCTGCGCGCGGCGCCTTGATTGGCTTTTAAAAACAACTCCACGCCTCTGGAGTATCCGTCTCTAGAATTGGAATAATTCATATTTCTAACGATCAAAGGATTTTCTTGAACATCGTCAGGATGATTTACGATGTCTCGTTTTTCGTTGTTAGGTTGATACGGATCTTGAACATACGAATCCGGAGTTACAAGATTAGAATATTGATTATGAAAACCTTCCACTTTGATCAGATAATCCGAAGAAATCCTTTGTTCGATTCCACCGGAAGAATGAATCGAATGTTCCATCTTTAAATTAGGGTTACCAGATCTGGAAGAAAATTGTTCGATCTGAAGCGGAGCGTTATAGTGTTCACCTGTTCCGACCAAAAATTTTGTAGCGGTCTTAAGAATTTCGTATTCAGCCCTACCACGAAAAGAATCTTTTTTTTCGTGCGCCTTATCATAATAATCGTGCCTATATCCGGGAAGAATACTAAAACCTCCGATTTTAAATTCCATTTCCGCAAAAGCGGCAATCTCTCTCGTATGAATAGAATCCCCTTCAATCAAAGCCCTAAACTGACGATTAGAATCCAACAAACTGTTAAAAAAATCCAAAAACGTAGAGTTAGAAGATTTAATGTCTTCGCCTTGAAGTTGAATCATCTTATCTCTAAGCTGACCTCCAAAACGGAACGTTAGATACCTTTCAATCAAATTGATCTTAGTATTGTTTTCTAAAAAATTAACGTTTTGAGTCGTAACATTCTGAAGTTCAAAAATCTGTTCTGCCGTCAGAGGATTTTTAAAATCTACTTCAAAAAATTCTTTAAAGTAATTATTCGAAATAGAAATGGAAGTTTCCAACCAGGATTTATTATTATAAGTATATCTAAAACCACTCGTTCTAAACAATCTATCCAGACCTACAGGAGGACGACCCGAAGCCGCTTCTTGCAGACCAAAAAATTGTTTTTTACTGTTTTCAAAATCGTCTTGAGCTTTTGTATATTTCTGTTTGTCCTTGGCGCCGAATAACAAAACATTAAAAGTATGATTGGCGCCTGGTTTCCAATTGAACTTAGCTTGATAATCTTCATAATCCGCGTATTTAGCGTCTTGAGGAATACCATCCGGATATAATTTCAAAAGAGTAACGTTCGGATACGACTTTCTAGCGGAAACGATCGCGTATAAATTTTCGGAGATCTTATTTTGATGATACACGTCCGAAAGAAACGTATTCAAATTAACTACGGAGAAAGTTTTAGCGACCGTATCCGGAGTTCTAATGTCAATAATTCCACCCGTAGCAAATCCAAACTGAACGGGAAAAGCCCCAGAATAAACATTAAACGATTTTATAATATTATTATTTAGTACGGAAGACTGATCCCCCAAATGATAAGGATAAGACATAGGAAAACCGTCCAGATAATAACCGTTTGCCAGGGTTCCGCCGCCTCTCATCACCAAAAAACCGCGTTCGCTATTGGAATACGGATTGGAGTTCCCCACGCTATTCACTAAATTGTTAAACGAAGAAGAGGAAAGTCCAATCGGCGGAACCGCCGTAATACCCGGAAGTGTCTGGATCGCTTTAAGGGCGTCGTTCTGAGCCCCGGGCAATCTTTGAATTTCCTCTTGTTGAAGAGTATATCTAGAAAGAGATTCTAAATCCTTTTCTCCATAAACGCTGATCTCACCCGGAGCGGGTTTACGAATAAAAATAAATTTTTTCTGACCGTCGTGTTCCACGGTTATGTTTTTTTTAAAAACCTTTTCCGAAGTCATGATCCTCAAATTGTAAGAACCGGGAGCAGGAAAGTTCACCTTGATAGAACCTTCTCCACTTGTAATCAAATACTTTCCAATTTCTTGAAATACAACTGGAGTGTTAGAAACAGCGTGATTCCCGGTTTCATCCAAAATAACGATTTCAATCCGAATTGGTTTTTGAGAAAATAAAGTAGAATGATAAAATAAAATTCCGACTATAAAAAAGCCGTTTCGAAAACGCAAAATCAGAGAAAGAAATCTATAACTAGAATGAAGTATATTAAAAATACTTACTTTTCTAATAAAACCAATTAGAAATCGTGATAAATTATTTTTGAGAAATAAAAATAAAAAAATAAAACGGAACAAACAAAAGTCAATCGAAACGGAAACGATTCTACTGATCCATAACTTGCGTAAAAATTTTCTATATTCCTTCATATTCGTTCCGGAAATTTCAAAAAAAAGGGAAGGATTTGTTTTTCAATCTATAAATTTTTTCTAAAGAACGAAAACGTTAGATTACAATGTTTTGCAATCGGAAAATTATGCAAAGAAAAACCTAATATTTTGTATTCAAACAGCCTTTTACAATAAAGTCGTTGAAAAATAATTCTCCATCAGTTTCTTTTTGATGGCAATAGTCAATTGAAGCAGTTTTGTTGATCGCCACTATGGAATTTTTTAATAACTCTAATGTTTTACAAATGAATTATACGAAAAAATACCTAATACTTTGCACTCAAACAGACTTTTATAATAAAGATTTGTGATACTCTATTATATAGTTTTTAATAAAATCATAAAAAGTGCACTTCCAAAACACTTGGCTTTTACAAAACCAAATTGCTCAATCAAAAATTCATTCTTCACTTTCTCCTTTGCCTTCAAAATCAATTTCACAGTTTGGAAGCAACTTTTGAATTTCCTGTTTTTCTTCTAATGAAAAGGAATTAGAATATAATCTTAATAATTTTAAATTTTGAAGTTGTTCAATTTCTTTAGGGAAAGTCGTAAATCGATTCTTACTTAAATCCAACTGTTGTAGATTTTGAAGTTGTTCGATTTCTTTCGGAAGAGACGTAAGTTGATTACCTTTTAAAAACAATCCTTCTAAATTTTGAAATTGTCCAATTTCTTTTGGAAGAGATTTGAGTTGGTTATCACCTAAATACAACCATGTAATATTTTGTTGTCGCCTAATTTCTTTTGGAAAAGTCGTAAATCGATTTTTACTTAAATCTAACTTTTCTAAATTTTGAAGTTGTCCGATTTCATTTGGAAGAGTCGTAAATCTATTCTTACTTAAATCTAATTCTTGTAAATTTTGAAATTGTCCAATTTCCTTTGGAAGGGACGCGAGCTGGTTACTGCCTAAATTCAACCATCTTATATTTTGTCGTCGCCTAATTTCTTTCGGAAGAGTTGTAAATTGATTACCACTTAAATCCAACTGTTGTAGATTTTGAAGTTGTCCGATTTCTTTTGGAAGAGTTGTAAATCGATTATTACTTAAATCTAATTCTTGTAGATTTTGAAGTTGCCCGATTTCTTTCGGAAGAGTTGTAAATCGATTACCGCTTAAATCTAATTTTTGTAGATTTTGCAATTGCCCAATTTCTTTCGGAAGAGTTGTAAATTGATTACTACTTAAATCTAATTCTTGTAAATTTTGCAATTGTTCAATTTCTTTCGGAAGGGACGAAAGTTGATTCAAACTTAAAAATAATCTTTTTAGATTTTGAAGTTGTCCAATTTCTTTCGGAAGGGACGAAAGTTGATTGATACTCAAAAACAATCCTTGTAGATTTTGAAGTCGTCCGATTTCTTTCGGAAGGGACGAAAGTTGACCATCGGTCAATTCTAAAATCCGTAAATTTTGAAGCCGTCCGATTGCATTCGGAATGGATGTAAGTTGTTCTCGATTAAAAAGAAGGTTAAGCTCGAAAACATTTTCGGGATTATCAAGAGCATCATCCAAATTATAATAAATTTTCCTTTGCCAACTGCAAAACAAGACCAATCCAACAATCACAAATATAAAATGATGACGTTTCACAAAAATTTCTCCGTTTTTTCTTCCCCGCCACAATCAAAATTGTGATCAGTAACGTATATTCCAATTTTTTAGATTTGTTTAAAACAGTTTTGAAAATATAAAAGACTCAAGCGACTCTTGATTTCATGGCTGTGCTATTACGGGCTACACAAAAAGAAAAATATCATTTTATAGAATGCGATAAAAGGAACGGCGATATTATAACGAAAGGAGGATATAAAAACCAAATGGAAAGCTAAAACTTAAAACAAAGATACAAATGGAGTCAGTAAATTTCTGATCCATTAGAAATAAGCAGTAAAATAAATCTTGCGCATTTTAATCCTTCTGTATTTTTCATTTGAGCGTTATCGAGAAACTCTAAAAGCAACACTTACCAAAACAAAATTAAGTTTTTATGAAATAACTTTTTTATAAATTCCAAAGGCACACTATGAAACACCAACTCACCTTTCAAGACGCAACATCCAATAAATTCTGGAACATCGAAACTTCCGGAGATTCATTTACAGTAACCTACGGCAAAATTGGAACAAGTGGACAAACACAAACCAAAACCTTTGATACTGAAGACAAATGTCAGAAAGAAGCACAAAAACTTTTGAGCGAAAAGTTAAAGAAAGGATATCAAAGCTCAGGAGAAGAAACCGTCGGAACAACTACAACTTCTCCCAAACCGACTCAGACTCAATCAGTTTCAAAAGCCAAAACTCCAAGCACAAATGAAAATGATACCATAGCCACGTCTAAAACATCTTCGGAAAACGGGACAACGGCCCAATCGTCCAGCCAATCAGAAAACCACGCAGCAACCACACATTCAAAAAACGGCATAAATAAAATTGAAACAAAAAAACTAAAAGAACCAATCGCAAAAACATTAGGATTTTCTAATGAAAATCTTAAAATCCCGTCCAACATCATACCCATTCATCCAAAAGAAGAACCAAAACCTTTTGATCTTAAAACAAGAATAGAACAACTTTCTACCTTAAAACAAGCGCGCGGTTGGTGGACGGTAGATTGGACAAACCAAAACATTCCTCTGTTTATGAGTAAACAAGAAGCCCATTTTTGGTTTTTAGCTCTGTCTTGTATGGAAGTTCTAGAACATGAAGAAAAAAAAGATAAACGGACTATCCAAAAACTTCAAGATTTCCTAAATTCTCAAACGTTAGACGGAAACCTAACTCTTGAAAAAGCGATGAATCTTTTAGAACGAGAAGAGGATACCTGGAAAGAAAAAAGAATTACTCCTCCTTCTTACATCGCACTTCCTTTTTATCATTTATTCGGATTAGAAAAAGTTATTCATTTCTTGGCAACCTACAATCATCCTCAAGCCATGAAACAACAAGACTACAACAACGGAAGTTACTACGAAGGGTTTTCTCGTTTATTGCCGATCTTGGACGAATCAGAAAGAAAACTTTGTAAAGAACTGATCAAACCTCATTTAAAGCAGAAAGAATTAGAATACGGAGATATAATCTCTCCTTTTTTAATCGCCTTGGATCTTGGAATGAAAGACGAGTTATTGCCGATCGTAGAATCCTGGAAATCAAGAGAACCTTCTATAAGATATAGTTATTCCGAATATAGAAAAAACATTATATTTTTATTTCAAGATTCTGAAACAGTAAAACGGCAAATGCGTAAAATCGGACATTTGCTCAAGTCAGTCGAGGAGTTAAAATTTTGGATTGCAATTACTCAATATTCCGATTTGGAATGGGTAGCTCTATCCGTCAAAGCGGTGTTTAACGACTATAATAACGAAGAATATAAAGAAATGCTAAAGTTATTTTTAGGAATAAAAGCAACCGAAGTAGCAAGGCCGCTCTTGTATCTTTATGCACTTCCTAAGTTGGCTGCAGAAACCAAAAATTGGTTTATAGAATGTCCTTATTTTGCAATCGAAGGACTCATTCCAGCAGTGTTCGACGAAGACAAAAAAATCTCCGAGTTGGCTGTCGAAATTCTACAATCTTTGTTCGCCAGAGGTTACGGAGAAATTATCCTCAAAGAAAAGGACAAACATTCCGCGGAGATCCAAGAAAAAATTAAAAATGAAATATTAGAAAATTCTACTTTTACGGCAGAACCTTTTGACGACTCCACCACTCCTACATGGCTTTCGGACGCAATTAAAACCGTTCCCAAAGGAAAAGCAATTTCCTGGGTTGTTCCAGAAGAACTTCCTCCAATCCTAATCCAAAAGAAAAAATTATCCTCTTCGCAAATAGCGGCGGTGTTGACAGAATTAAAAGAAAAAGGTCTCGAAGAAAGTTCCACACTTTTAAAAAATTTAAAAGAACACGCAGAAAGTACAAGCCTGGACAATTTTGTCTGGAAACTTTTTGAACTCTGGGTCTCTTTCGGCGCGCCTAGCAAAGACAAATGGGCATTTACCGCCTTAGGGAAGTTAGGTGGAGATCGAATCGCTCTTAAACTCACTCCTATGATCAAAGTTTGGCCGGGAGAATCCCAACACCAACGTGCGGTTTTAGGTTTAGAAATTTTGAAAGCGATCGGTTCTGATACGGCTCTCATGCAGTTAAACGGAATCGCTCAAAAGGTAAAATTCAAAGGCCTAAAAGAGATGGCCAATACCTTTATGGAATCCATCGCCAAGAAAAAAGGACTTAGAAAATCCGAATTAGAAGACCGTGTGGTTCCGGACTGCGGTTTGGACGAAAACGGTAAAAGAGAATTTGATTTCGGTGCTCGTAAGTTTCAGTTCGTGTTAGGTCCGGATCTAAAGCCGATGGTAAAAGACGAAGACGGTAAAATCAAAGACGACCTACCTAAGCCAAATTCAAAAGACGATGCAGACTTGGCAAACGCTTCCGTAGAAGAATGGAAGTTGATGAAAAAACAGATCCGAGAAATCGGAAAAATCCAAGCACAAAGAATGTCACAGGCAATGGTCACCGGAAGAAGATGGAAGGTAGAAGAATGGGAAATGCTCATCGCCAAACACCCGTTAATGACTCATATCGCCAAAACACTACTTTGGTGGGTTTGTTTTCCGGATCGAAATCAATCTATCGAAGTGTTTCGACTAACGGAAGAAAAAGACTACGCGGACATACATGATAATTCCTTAAACCTTCAAGGAGGAACTTACGTCGGAATTGTTCATCCGTTGTTACTTTCCCAAGAGGAAAAAAAATCCTGGGGACAATTGTTCAGCGATTATGAAATCATTCCTCCGTTTTCCCAAATTGCAAGACCGGTTTATGTTCTATCGGAAGAGGATAAAAACAAAGAAGAAATTCCAGGATTTACAGACCAAAAAGTAAAAGCGGAACAACTGGTTTTTGGACTCGAAAAAATGGGTTGGTCCAGAGGATCCGCGGGAGACGGAGGAGGAATCGACGAACACTCCATACAATATCCTTCAGATGATGTAACAGCAGTTATACGATATGACGGAGACGACCTCTCGTACGGAAACATAGGCGGTCAAGACTTGGATTTAGAAGGCGCTTATTTTGTAAAAGGTCTAAGGGAACCTTCTTTTTACGAAGGTAAAGAAACAAAACTAACGTTGGAAGAAATCAATCCGGTTGCGTTCAGCGAAACACTTTATAGTCTATTACAAGTTTCCGGATTTTCTTACCCAGCATCTAACGAAAATAGTTTGAAAGAAGCCAGAGAAACCTTACTCAAAAATCTACAAACACAGGAAAAGAAAGAAGAAGTATTCGACGAAATCGATTATACGGAAATATACAACGGATTTTCCGCGGCTTGGAAAAAATTTCTTTCCAGTGATCACGAAATTACAAGGTCCAAAAATCATAAAAACATCTCTAAAATTACAAAAATGTATATTAGAAGTTCTGATAAAATTACTTCTCTCCAAGAACTTAAGTTTTTTACTAAATTAGAAGAACTAACAATTAACGAACCGGTAAACGATCCGTCTCCTCTATCAGAATTAAAAAATCTGAAAAAAATAGAACTCCAGAATTGGAACCTAAAAGATCTAAACGTTTTAAACTACTGCACAAACTTAGAAAAAATAGAACTTAGAAATATTCAAGGTTTTGAAACTGATTTTGATTGTAGCGAATTGTTAAACAAATCCAAAGCGACAATTAATTTAAATCTATCCGGAATCAAATTTGAACGTTTTCCAGTTGCGGTTACCACGTTTAAAAGTTTAACTTCTCTTTCTTTAAGAGAATGTAATCTTTCGGAAGTTCCAGAAAGTATAGGCAATTTAAAACAACTCATCTACTTGTACTTGTATAGCAATCAACTGACCACATTGCCTGCAAGTTTAGGAACCTTAGACCAATTGAAAGAACTCTATTTAGATCAGAATCAATTTACTAGGATCCCAGACGCGGTGTTGTCTCTTAAAAATCTCAAAACTTTTTGGGCACGATGGAATCAGATTTCTACTCTACCAAATGAAATCGGAAATCTTACATCTCTGGAAGATCTAAGTCTATACGAAAATCAACTTTCCACTCTTCCAACAACGATTCAAAATTTAAGTTCTTTAACTAGGATAGAATTATCAAAAAATAATTTTTCAGAATTTCCGGAACCGATTCTATATTTAAAAAATTTAAAACATCTAGACATAGGGGGGAATAAAATTCGTCAGTTACCGGAAACGATCGGAAACTTAAGTAATTTAAAATTTCTAGATATAAAAGAGACTTGGATAGAATCTTTGCCGCAAAGTATCCAAAATCTGACTCAGTTAGAAACAATCTACTTGCCAAAAGCCAAACTCAGAGACATTCCCGATTTCCTAACAAATATAGAATCTCTGAAAAAAATCAAATTTGAAAGCGAGGAATACAATAAACTCAAAAAATGGTGCGAATTTGAATATTCAAAATATATAAACCTTCTCCAAGGAAGAAAATATCCAGAGGCGACCGATAAGATTAAACTTTTATTTTCTCAAAAAAGTGCGGACTTTTTAACTCTCCATCAGTGGGAAGTAAAACTAAAAATCTCAGAAGCATACGACCGCAAAGCGGAAGTTTTTGCGGCGGATGTATTTGCGTTAGCCGCCATCTTAAAGGACGAGGAAATCTATTCCATCGCATCCAAGATGATAGGGGATCAAAACGTAAATGCAAGGGTTCCGTTCAATCAAGCCTGTTATTTTGCATTAACCGGACAAAAGGAGCCGATGCTCGTAGCAATTCGCAAAGCAATCCAATTGGGTAAAAAACCGAACGAATTTACAAACGAAAACGATTTTGACCCATTTAAAAAAGATCCCGACTTTTTGGAGGCAATCCGTAAAAAATAAAAACTTTATGTGGTTAGATCAGTGCGTGCCTCTGCGGGTATCACTTTGTGATCAAGCGCAGAGTCGCGCTCTCAGCAACTCAGTATTTCTTCCTATGGGTCGAAATACATTGGTCAAAAAATTGTATTCATTTTTTGTAAAATTTCTTTACCGAAAAAACAATTTCTTGACCCCGCTTCGATCGCTCACGCAAATAAAAACGGACAAAAGTTCGTTTAAACAAAAATACATTTAAATTTTAGGATATATTAAAATACTTATTTGTTCGTTTCCAAAAATCACAAAAGAGTTGTTAAAAAATGAATTCTCAATCTATTTCTTGTTTTATGGAAACGGTCGCAGTTTTGATAATAGCAATTATGGAATTTTTCAACAATTCTAAAATACAAAATCGATCTTTTGCAAAAGAAAACAACGAATCAATTTGAGAATATAGAAAATGACAGAAAAACAAAATTCACTTTTAGACATTCAAAAACCACCCGCAGAAAAACTATATGCGGAAGAACTAGAAAGATTAAAAAAAAGAGACGAAACAAAACCAAAACCACTCGGCTGGAATCTTTCTCCCCAAGCCGTCATTGATTTTGTGTTAGGCGATGTAAATTTCGGAATTTCTCCAAAATTCGTAGGAGAACGCAACTTCATCGAATGTTGTATCGTAGCGCTTGCCACCAATCGAGGTTTAATGCTCATCGGAGAACCTGGAACAGCCAAAAGTTATCTGAGCGAACTTTTGGCTGCCGCAATTTCTGGAGATTCTTCGCTTACGATCCAAGGAAGCGCTGGAACCACAGAAGACCAAATCCGTTATTCTTGGAATTACGCCCTCATGCTTTCGGAAGGACCGTCCGAAAAATCTCTAGTGCCCGCTCCAATTTATGAAGGTATGAAATCAGGAAAAATAGTTCGTTTTGAGGAACTATCCCGTTGCCCCGGAGAAATTCAAGACACGTTACTCTCCATCTTAAGCGATAGAGTTTTACACATACCAGAATTGAACGGGGAAGAAAACGTACTCTTCGCCAAACAAGGATTTAACATCATAGCAACCTCAAACACGCGGGACAGAGGAACCAACGAAATGAGTTCCGCATTAAAACGAAGATTTAATTTTGAGACAGTAAGACCCATTTCCAGTATTTCCGAAGAACAAGCGTTAGTCGAAAGAGAAATGGAACGTCTATTAAAACAAGCAAACGTTCCCGCAAAACTTCCCCAAGACTTGACAGAAATACTTGTAACCTGCTTTCACGAATTACGAAATTCTAAAACGATTTCCGGAAAAGCGTTGGAACCTCTAAGTTCCACATTGAGCACTGCAGAAGCGGTCAGCGTAGGATTCTCAGCCGTTTTACACGCATATTATTACGACGAAGGAAAAATAAACGCGGGTCATATCGTCTCCAACATGTTAGGTTCTGGCGTAAAAGATTCGGTAGAAGATCTAAAAAAAATAAGACACTACTTTGATCAAGTAGCCGCGTATCGAAACGAACACGCGTGGCCAGAGTTTTATCAGTCTAGAAAACTTTTAGATAGGAATTCCTAACCAGATCTCTGTAAAATTTAAAAATAACAATTATTCATATAAAATTTTTGGCAAAATCTCAGTTTGATGATATAAGAACCTTCCCAAAACCGGGACAGCTGATCTCTGGTAAAGTAAAATTAGGTTTTAGGACACGCTGTAAATTAAAAATTGTCCCAAACCAGTCAGTGCCAATAATAAAAACGAGACACTTTAGCTTCACAAAAATACAAAACTTACAATCATGAAAAAAACAGTTAAAATCTATAAAACTAACAATTCGATTCAAATCTAAATGAAATATAATAAATTTTGAAATTTATAAAATATAATTTTTGAATATTCTAAAACTTGATTTTATGAAAAACCTTAAAACTTATTCCAAAACTTCAAAAGTAATCGATCCTATTTCTTTTCACAAAACAAAAACTGAAAAACAATGAATTCTATTATATTCTTTCCGATACGACATCATAGCGTTTCCGCGTCACTCGCGCTTCAAAAATATATAAACGATTTACGACCTTCTGTAATTTTAATCGAAGGCCCTTACGACTTTAACCCAAAGTTAGAAGAATTATTCTTACCTCATACTCTACCGATCGCAATCTACAGCGTCGTCAGAGACGAACAAGGACTTTCTAAAGGAACATATTATCCTTTTTGCAACTACTCTCCGGAATGGATCGCTCTACAAAGCGCTAAATCCTTACAAACTCCTGCTCGTTTTATAGATCTTCCTTGGGCCGATTTATGTTCTATCAAAAGTATCTCGGAAAAACCAAATATTAAAACGGCACACGACGAACCTTTTTGGAATAACAACTTCATTTTGACGCTCTGTAAAAAAATGGGGGTTACAGATTTTCACGATTTATGGGACGAACTTTTCGAAGTCAATCACCTAACACAAGTAGACGAATATAAAGAAAAGGTAACCCTTTTTTGTAACTACGCTCGAAAAGAAAATAATCATTTCGAAGAAATCGTTCAAACGAGAGAAACGTTTATGACACATCAGATTCGACTTGCACAAACGCAATTTACGGGTTCGATTTTGGTAGTTACCGGAGGTTATCATACTTCTGCACTTCAAGAAAGAATTTCCAAACCACCCCTAGCAGACGAGTTGTACTGGACCGATCGAGAAGAAAAATCGTATGATCGCGAAATCTCTTTAACACCCTATTCCAACTCAAGATTGAACGCAACTAACGGTTATACCTCCGGAATACCAAGTCCAGGTTTTTATGATTTTGTATGGGAAAGTTTTCAGAAACAAGGATCGTTCGATCATCGTTCTCTAGTCCAAAAAATCCTAAGTACACTTCGCAAAAAAGGACATAGAATCGGTTCGGCAGATAGGATAGCGTCCGAAACCACGAGCAAGGCTCTGGCAGATTTACGGGGTCACAAAAATATATGGAGAAAAGATCTTGTAGACGGTTTCCGCTCGACCATCGTCAAGGACGAAATCGCAAGAGACGTTAGACACCATTTACTTGATTGTATTTCGGAAGTAATGGAAGGAGATCGTATCGGCAGTTTAGCCGAAGGAACATCCCTACCTCCGATCGTTTTTGACATAGAAAATACATTAAAAAAAATGAATCTTTTAGCAAAACGAGAAACTATAATTTTAGAATTGAATCTGATGAATCAGGAACAAAGAGAACAAAGTAAAATTTTACATCGTTTATATCTTTTAGAGATCGCCGGTTATACTTTTTTAGAAGGTACAGATATGATCTCTCGAAAGGATTTAGAAAAGATAGGAGAAAAATGGAATATCTCTATGAAAGTAGAATTTCATTCTTCTTGTATAGAGGCATCTCGTTATGGAGCCACACTTTCAGAAGCAGCAGCAGGAGTATTAAATCAACGTATTCATTCAGAAACCGATCCCGAATTAGCGGCCATTTGTCTCGTTGATGCGGCGTTAGCCGGCCTAGGAAAACATTTAACCTTTTTATTAAAACAATTTTCAGATATAATTCCGATCTCAGGCAATTTTTTAAAAATGTGTATCGCGCTAAAACATATTTCTTACTTATATAAATATGATGAAGTCCTAATATTAGAAGGCAAAGAAAGTCTAGAAGGAATTTTTCGGGAAAGTTATCTAAGATGCCTTAATCTTTTGGATCGTTTAGGGGCCGCATCCTCTGAAGGATTAGAACAAGCAAAAGGAGTTCAAACGATCGTAGAAACATATCAATATTTCTCTGAATCTCTAAAGTTATCTTTGGAAGAAATACGAGACGTGTTATCACGCGTCGGGACAAATTCGGAATTAGATGCTTTCTTACGCGGAGCGGTTTGTGGGGGACAATGGAAACTAAATTTAGCCGACGACCATTCAATCTTAGACCAACTCAATTCATTCTATGATCCAGCCGAACTCGGGGACTTTTTATCCGGACTTTTTTTAATCGCTCGAGAAACCGCCCAAAGAAACAAGTTACTTTTAACTGCACTAAATATTAGGATATCAGAATTATCTCATTCTTCTTTTTTAGAAGCCTTACCCGCCCTTCGTATGGCTTTTACTTTTTTTACCCCCAGAGAAAAGCATAAAATTGGTCAGAATTTATTCGAGATCATACAACCTTCTTTAGACGAACTATCCGATTTCGAAGATCCAGAAACAATCTTAAGGGCGATTGAATTTGAAAGAATCTTGTTTGAAACCGCATCCAGATACGGAATCAGAACTACTTAACGAATAGATATAAAAATGAAAAACTATTTTATAAATATATTAAAAAACATGGAAAAATAAAAACCAGAGAGCTTTTAAATGATCCGAAGAGCAAAACAACAAAAAATTAATCAGGCCGTGTTTTACTTTATGAATATAATTTAAATTAAAATCCTTCTTAAACAATAAAAAATTATAATATTCAATAATTAATATATATGAAAAACGATTTTACAACATTCATTCGATGGAAACTAATACTAGGCAACGGCTCCGAACAATCTTTTGGAAACGAGGCCTTTTCCGAAGAACAACAAAGAATGGACATCGCGATGGAATATCTATACGGTAGAGAGTATGAAGGAGACCGTAACGTACGAACGGGAGGTTTGAACGAATCCAATTTGACCGTACCCTTATGGATCAACGAAATACACGAACTTTTCCCCAAAAAAACGATCGAACGGATCGAAAAAGACGCATTAGAACGTTATCAATTGATGGAAATGGTAACCAATCCGGAAATTTTGAAACGAGCCTCCCCCAATACGACTCTTTTAAAAGCGGTGTTACACACTCAACATCTTATGAATCCACAAGTTTTAAGTCTGGCTCGAGAACTCGTTCGAAAAGTAGTCGATGAATTAATGAAAAAATTAGAAACTACAATATTAACTTCTTTTAAAGGAGTTAAAAACAGAAACTTACGTTCTTCTTTAAAGATTTATAAAAACTTCGACGTAAAAAATACGATCCGCTCCAATTTAAAACACTACGATCTTAACTCCAAAAAATTGATTCTTCAAAAACCATTGTTTCATTCTAGAACCTATCGTTCTATTGCGGAACGTTGGCATCTAATTATTTTAGTGGACCAATCCGGAAGTATGTTGGATAGCGTAATTCATTCTGCGGTTACCGCTTCTATCTTTTGGGGAATTAAATCTATTAAAACCAGTTTGATTTTATTCGATACCGAAGTCGTGGACGTTACCGACCATTGTTCCGATCCGGTAGAAACTCTCATGAAAGTGCAGTTAGGCGGTGGTACAGATATAGGTTCGGCGTTATTGTATGCGGAAGGGAAAATCGAAAACCCGCGCAAAACCATAATTGTATTGATTAGCGATTTTTGCGAAGGAGCCCCTCCTTTCAAACTTATTTCCAACACTCATCATTTGGTGGAAAGTGGAGTTAAAGTGTTAGGACTAGCAGCGTTAGACGAAACTGCAAATCCAGATTATGACAAGGAAATGGCGGAGAAACTAGTAAAAGTGGGAGCGGAAATAGCCGCGATGACTCCTGGAGAACTTGCCAATTGGGTGAGCGAAAAAATCAAGTAGGAATACGATGCGCCAAGACATTCTCTCTTTATCCCTGCAAGAATTAGAAATTTTAACAAGCAAAGGAATGGTAAACCGAGCCGTAAAAGATGTAGAATCCGGAATCAAAGGCGAATGGAAAGAAACCGAAGACGGAGACGTCCAAGTCGTTTGGGAAGATTTGGCCACATGTATTTTACCCGGTTCCGTTTCAATTCAAGAGTCAAGTTGCACTTGTTCTTCTGCAGGAGTTTGCAGACATATCATACGAACGATTGTCGCTTATCAAAAACAAACTATCTCAGACAAACAAAGTCTTTCTTGGAATCCAGGAAGTATTAGCGATGAAAGTTTGCGTTCTTTTATTTCTGCTGCTTCGTTTACAAAAGCCAAATCCATTTTTGACTCCGGTATTGCCGTAGAACTGGATAGAACGGATGTTCCGATTGCAAAAATTCATGGACTTGGAACCGTTCACTTTCCTATTCCAAACGATATTCGATACGCTCGTGCAGATTGTAAAGGATCACTCGGCGAACAGATAATCGCTGTCGCGGTATGGTCGTTTCGTCTAACGCATAAAGAAAAAGGATTTGTTTCCACTAATGTTCGAGAAATAAAAATTCCGTCGCATATAACGGATAGAGCAAATACAATTCTGAAAGAAATTGTACAATACGGGTTTCAAGGAATTTCCGAACATATCAAAGATAGATTATCCCAATTAGAACGTTCCTGTTTAGAAGAAGGACTCTTATGGCCGGCGGACGTTTTATCCGAGTTACAAGAAGAATATTCAAAATATATTTTACACGATTCCTTGTTCGACCCGGATCAAGTTGTATATCTTTTGGGAGAATGGATTGTACGAATGGACGCACTGAAAGAAAATAAAGACGTCATTCCTTCTTTAGTGATCAGCGGAGATACAAAAACATTTTCTTCCGAATTGATCGTCAGAAGTTTAATCGGGTTAGGCTCCGGAATCAAAGTTTTTAAAAAAGGTTTTGTAGTCCTCTCTTACTTTGCCGATCCTAAGTCCGACAAAATACTGTTATACGAACGTTTTTTCGAAAAACCGACGGACGAACCTTTCCACTCTATCAGCAACTTTCCAGTATTCAAAGGAATTCCACTTTTAGAATTTGGAAAAAGTTCAATCGTCAGTTCTTCGATCAAAAAAACTGTATCTGGTAAATTACAATTCAGTAATAAAGCAACTTTGAATCCTCAGACGTTTTCTTTTGAATCTCTGAATAAAAATATTTTTTCCGAAAATTTTAACGAAACGATAAAAATACTTTTAGAAAAACCTCCTCGTCCTTTAGGTCCTCGTTGGGCGGCGGGTAATTTTTTTGTATTTAAAGTAGAACGTTTTACCGAACCTTATTTTGATAACATTTTACAACAAATGAATATACATATAGAGGATAAAAACGGAATCGTCGCACACGTTCAATTACCGTATTATAGCAGAGCATCGGACGGTATAGAAAATCTAAAACACGCGTTAGATGATTCTCACTTACGCTACGTCTGCGGAATTGCAGATGCAACCTCTGGCGAGCTTAATATAAAACCAGTTTCGTTCGTAATTGAACAAAACGGAAATCTCACTATGTTACAACCTTACTTAGATTCAAAATCCCAGTCCGGCAATTCCGACTTTCAAACACAAAATCAAGTTCGTCCGGAAATAGATTTTCTAAAAAATTATATTACGGAATTAAGGACTACCATCTCCGAAGTATGTCTAATAGGTTTAAAACAATACGGAAAAATCAACCATTGGAAAAAACTATCTCAACAATCCGAAAACTTAGGATTGAAAAGAATTTCAACCCTTTTAAAATCCGTAGTTTCATCGATACAGTCTTCGAAAGAAACAGACGTTTCTCCTATTCTTACTTTGATGGCTCTGCTTTGTATTTCCAAAGAAATGGAATTTGTATCTCAAAAGTAAATTTTAGAATTTGTTCTTAAAATCATGATCCGCAGTAGTTCCCACAAATTAAGTCTCTTTGCGTAGCTCATTGATTGTTATCATCCAACCGATTTTAAACGAACTTTTTCTTTCTAACACACTATTTTCGTATGAGTTCCCACATTCTGTAAAATTTCAGATCTAACTTTTTTCAGAAAAAAATATCATGGCCGGCACCAAACTCACATTAAACTATGCTCACATTTTCAATTTTTATTCAAAAATTATAATGATATGGCACCTAACGTGAGTTCTACGTAAGAAAATCAGAACGAATAAAAAATCAATGCTGCTTTCTATGGATCGCAGTATAATAATCGCTTTCGCATTAATTATATTAAACTTACGTTACATCATATTTTAGAGTTGTTGAAAAATTACATAATGGATATTAACAAAACTGCTTCAATCAAACCTTTTCCATAAAACAGAAATAGTCGGGAATTTATTTTTCAATAATTCTTTTGTATTACTGATCTCTATAAAATTGAGTACCGTTAATTTTATTACAAAACACTGATCCCATGCAAAATATTAGGTAATCTATTATATAGTTATGAGTAAAACAGAGTTTTAAGATAAAAATGAAAGTACTTAATTTATAGAAATCAATGGGCTTATAAAATTATCCGAAAATTGGCATTCGCTCAAACATCGATTTTTATAAATAAAATAAAATATCAATATCTTATAATTCATCAATACTCCATTCGTTTATCCGACTATACATAATAATGTAGAACTTTCCCATCAAAGAAGCATTTTGCAATGAAAACTCTCGGTATTCGATTTTAAAAACATGAAAGAATATAATCATTTTTGAATTTATTTTTCTATCAAAAATTAGTCTTTATAAGACAGTTTTTTTATGAACCGATAGAAGCCGTAAATTTCAATTCAGTCTGATAGTATAAAATAGTTTTCCTATTTCAAACGTACATAGAAAACAAAAGTTTAGAAATCCAACATCGCCCTTTAAAGGACGATGTTTTTGAAAAACTTACTGTTCTACACAGAGAAGATTTAGATTGGTATTACAACCAGTATTGTGAACGCCGAAAGCGCCTCCTGGGGTAGCTCCATCCCCCGCAAATACCTCATTGGATGAGGTTGTACCATCGATCGCAAAAACGGCAGCATTATTAGAACTCCAATCGTTACAATTCATGGTTACTTCCCAATCAAAAGTTGCTGGCTGACTTCCAACGCCAATCCAATATAACTTTTCCACACCTCCGTCCACTGAGTTCTGTAAATTTGCATCTACGACTGAATTTGCATTTGTAGTAAACGTGATTGTCGTTCCATCACTTCTCCGGTATTGTTTGTTTGGATAAAGAACCCAATCTACTAAACGAGGAGATCCATCTCCAACAAAAACTGCTTCTCTTGTACCATTTGCTGCCAATAAAGCCTTATAAGTTCCGGTTAAACTAGAAGATTTTGCAGCGGCACATTTTGCGTCCGCGCCTGAAATTCCCCCTAAATTTCCGTTATAACCCGCTCCGTTATTGGTAGCAACAAAGGTTCTACAAAAAGAAGCATTCTTACAAGAAGTAACGACGGGAGTAGAAGTATTATTAGAAGAACCTAATGAATTGAGAAGGAAAAGAAGTAGTTCTGAATTATCTTCTTCTTTTTTATCTCCACACGAGTAAAGAGCGCATGCAACGGATCCTATGAGCAATGTTAGAAATATTTTTTTCAACATTTTATTTCCTTGTTTTGAATTGATAATTCGTTTGAATTTAACCTTTCGAGTTCAGATTTGAAAACTTTTATCTCAAAAACCAAATCAAACGAATTTAAAATTAAATAACAGATTCGAGTGAGTGTTTCTCACTTTTTGGAAATAAATTTATAATCTATTGGAAAAAACTTTTTTAAGTTTTATCAGTAAAAATTACAACAAAGACATTATATTATATTTTGAATAGATTCGTTTATAAGATGCAGACTACATTTGGAAACAAAACTTTTTTTGACTTATAAGAACAAAAGATTGTTTCCTAATTTTTTTTTACAGTGCATCCCAAAGCCTAAATAGAGAAGTGTTTGCTGAACTACTTCGAGCGAACGCGCCGAGTTTTCACTTTATCGGAAAGATCAAACTGCGGGGTAACTAAAGCGTCTCGCTTCTATTGGCGCTCGAAGGGTTCTTATGAAAATTTTAAAATGATATGCAATAAATTTATGAATAAAATCCATCAGAATCAACGAGACTGTTTATTGAGAATTAGTATATAAAGTATTTCTAATTTGATTCCGGTTATTAAAATAATTATTTGTATGTAGAAATTTGTTCTTTTGATTTGGATATTATAGGAATCCCTTGAAAATTTCCGCACAAAACCTTCAAAAGAAATCGACTAAGAGCCTATAAATCCAATGTCGGTTCCTACAGATTACTACTCGGACATATCAAAACAATACTATTGTGAACTTGTTTTAAAAGTTAGAATATGGGATCTACCACAAAAAGCCCAAGATCTGGGTTAGACGTAGTTTTTTGAGAACCTTTGCATCCTCGCTAAAATTGCCAGTAATTTGTAGTGCTATTTTTATACGTCCGAGTAGTAGGTTTCTTTTACGCAGTTTTTGACTTTTTAAGAGTTTTCAGCTCTTAAAAATTGCAATAATTCCCACATTTTCAAAGACTATTTTTAACGTGAATTCGATGCAAGAACCCATGATGCTGAAAAAAGTTGGAATCAGAACTTCATAGATCGATTCTTTAAATGCGAGACTATTACAATCAAATTCTAAAATTAGAGGAATTATTACTTTTTTAAAATTCTTTCTTAAGCCGAACTCATATTAAACTGGGATTTAAATTTTAAAGATGGCCGTAAAACAGTGGTTTTGTGCAAAAATCGAATTGGACAATGATTCTTTTGGTATTTTATAGTAGTTCCCACATCTCAAAGTTTTACTGCTAAATCCACGATTTGTGAGAGTTCCCACATTTATTTTTTTACGAAAAAATTAACCTAAGATTTTCTTACGTTAATATAAATTCGCTAAAACTCAATTACCGACTAACTCTACAAAAGTCTTTGATCCGAAAAATAATTCATTTAAGAACCAAATGTATATCTTGTCGCCGTTTATACATATTTTATTTCAAATACTTATTGTTGATTTATTAATTTTTTATAATATTTTATTTTACTATAACCGAATTGTTGAAAAATTAATTCGGCACTTAGTTTCTGTTTCATGGAAACGGTCGATTAAAGCAGTTTTATGGATCGTCACTATGAAATTTTTTAACAACTATAATTTAGAATCTGTCAATTTCTACCAAATTCTTTTTTCCAATACCAAATCCCTAAAAATACAAACCCAATCAGACAAAAACCCCCTTGCCAAAACCGTAACAAGAAAAAATAGCCCAAAGAGAACATTCCAAAAAACAAAACAACTGTTCCTAAAAGCCAAAGAAAGATTTTTTTATAAAAATCCTCGAGTCTTTTTTTACTACCTTCTCCTTTCCAAAATCCAATAGGATCAACTCTTTTTACAAAATCGTCTAACGTGTTTTGTGAAACCGGCGGAGTTAAAAACGTAACTAAAATAGAAACTACAACGGAACCGATCGCGACCCAAAATAAAAGATATTCCGATCGAACGTTTGGAAAAGAAGGATATAAAATCATCGATAGGATCAATGCGGTAATCATTCCGGAAAGTTCGGTCCAAGCGTTTGTTCTCCACCAGATCCATCTAAGTATTTGAGGCAATCCCATACCGGAAGCAAACGCCAACAAAAATTTCCAAGCGCTCGCGATGGATTGAATCTGAGTGGCTACCAAAATGGCAATGATAGACATAACAACTACTGCAATTCTACTAACTTTCACCAAAGTTTTATCGTCTGCTTTTGGATGTACAAATCTCAGATAAAAATCGTTTACAAGATAACTCGCACCCCAATTGATATGAGTGTCGGCCGTAGACATAAAAGCGGCCATTAAACTAGCAAATACAATTCCCAAAACTCCGCTAGGCAATATCAATTTCATTAAAATCGGATACCCCATTTCTCGGTCGCCACCTACGATCCACCCTTCCGAAAAATATTTTGTAGGATCGTGCAAGGGAAACACGACTAACGTTACAAGTGCGGTTAATATCCAAGGCCAGGTGCGAATCATAAAATTGGCTACGTTAAACCAAAGGGATCCCTTCTCTGCTTCTTTTGGATTTTTTGCGGTATGAATTCTCTGAGCCAAATATCCGGAACCATCAGAATAATACTGAGCCCACCACTGCACACTTATAAATATTAGAAAAACATTAATTGGCAACGAGGCTTCTTGAAAGTCCGGCCAAAAGCTCAAAATCGATTCGTGTTTATCAGGATATACTTCCTCCATTTTTGAAAGTAGTCCGGAAATTCCTCCCTGGCTAGAAACCGCATATACCGCGAACAAAATAGCCCCTCCCATTCCTAAAACAAATTGAACAAGATCAGTCAGGATCACACCTTGGATCCCTCCCATGCTGCTATATACAACTACCACTAAGAATAAGATCAAAACCGTAATTGTATTATTCAAAGAATCGAATATTAGAAAAGAAGGCCATACGTTTTGTATGATCGCAAATCGATCGGCTCCGAGTAAATCTTTCCAATCTAAAAAAGGCCCGGTAATTTTAGACATCGCCTTAAATACCCATCCGAGTACAATCGAATTTACTAATATACTCAAATAGAATGCCTTGACCATTCTAAGTATAATCGCCGGTTTACCTCCATAACGCAGTTCTACAAACTCTACGTCTGTAAGAACCTCCATCCTTCTCCATTTACCCGCAAAAAAAACGGTCATAGCCATATAACCGATCGCCCAACTCCACCAAAACCAATTAGCTGAAATTCCATCTGCCGCAACAAAACCGGTAATAACAAGAGGTGTATCCGCAGCAAACGTAGTAGCAACCATCGAAGTTCCGAGCCACCACCAAGGTAGTTTACGATCAGCTACAAAATAAGAAACAAGACTTTTGCCCGCTTTTGGAGAAAGTAAAATCCCCGCAGCAAACGCAAAGGATAGATACATTAATATAAAAAACCAATCTATAACGCCGAACATACTTTTTTCTTAAAGGTAAAATCAAAACTCGCTTGAAGTTGATAAAACTTTCGTCAGTTTTAATACCTTTCCTGAAAACGAAACCTTCTTTCTAAAATATGATAAATCAAAAATCGAATTCTCTTGATCCTCCGCCTGTTATGAAAATCATGACTGCCATAAGGTTATGGCAAATATAATCGTTCAAAAATACGGCGGAACTTCCGTGGGTACTCCGGAAAGAATCCAGAACGTTGCAAGAAGAATCAAATCTTATCACGATAAAGGTCAACAAGTGGCGGTTATAGTTTCCGCAATGGGACATACCACGGACGAACTCGTGGACCTCGCGGCAAAAATTTCTTCCAATCCGCCTAAACGCGAAATGGATATGTTACTTTCTACGGGCGAACAAATTTCCACTGCGCTTCTCGCTATGGCTCTTTGGGAAATCGGAGTTCCGGCCACTTCTTTTACAGGTTCTCAAATCAAACTTCTTACGGACGGAAATTTTTCCAATGCAAAGATCAAAATGATCGATCGATCCAGAATCGATTCTGCATTAAACGAAGGTAAGGTGGTCATCATCGCGGGCTTTCAGGGAATAGACGCGGAAGAAAATATCACAACTTTAGGAAGAGGTGGTTCCGATACTTCTGCCGTTGCTGTCGCTGCCATTTTAGGCGCAAAAGAATGTGAGATTTATACGGACGTAGATGGAGTTTACACCGCCGATCCGAGAGTTGTTCCCAGCGCAAAAAAACATAAACAAATCACTTACGAAGAAATGCTCGAACTGGCGAGTTTAGGAGCGGGTGTTCTTCATTCCAGAAGTGTAGAACTTGGAATGAATTACGAAGTGGTCATCCATGTTCGTTCTAGCTTCAACGATAATATAGGAACGCTTGTTGTGAGCGAGGATAAGATTATGGAAAAATTAAAAGTAAGCGGCGTTACCGCCAAAAACGATCAAGCAAGAATTACAATCGCAGGAGTTCCAGATAAACCCGGTTTAGCTGCAGGACTTTTTGGCGAACTCAGTTCTAAACACATTCTTGTAGACATGATCGTCCAGTCTTCTCCGCATAACGGTATTAATACGATTTCATTTACAATTCCCAAAAAAGACGTTCAGGAAGCAAAACCAATCCTTCAAGGGTTTTCAAAGTCGCATAACGCGAAAGAACCAGAGATCAACGAAAATATTGCGATCGTTTCCGCGGTCGGAGTAGGTATGAAATCACACGTAGGTGTTGCTGCGGGAATGTTCAAAGCGCTTGCCGACAACGGAATCAACATAGAAATGATTTCCACTTCGGAAATCAAGATTTCCTGTGTAATTGCAGAAAGTCAGGCTAAAATCGCGGTCAATAAAATTCACGACGTATTTGGTCTTTCTTCTTAAAGTTCTGTTCTAAAATCCAAAACGCCACTTTACAAATTTACTACATCGTGGCGGTTCCCATAGTTTGGTCCTTTTTTGTTTAAGTATTTTTAAACTTTGTTTTGTATAAATCGCTTTATAAAAATTCAAATAGCCAATAAATTTTTAATACACTGATTTCTTTTTTCTCCTTTAAACCGGTTTAACGTTTTAAAAAAGTACATTCAAAAAGTTTTATAAATGATTATAACTTTTTTTCTTTTAAAAAACCAATTATACGATCAAAAATTATTCTTTAAACATCTTTATAAAATTGGTTTTGTTTTGATTTTTTGTGTAAAGATTTTAAAATATTTGTTTTTAATTTAGAACTTGTTCCAAAACCTAAAAAAATTTTATGCGATAATTTTTTAGAAATTATTAATAAAATGCAGTAGTTCCGGACAAATTAAATCACAATTTGCAAACTTTCAAGCGGTTCTAATCTCGTTCAATTTTCGTAGTAGTTCCCACATTGGACTGTTTCGGAACAAGTTCTTAAAGAATAATAGAGTTGTTGAAAATTTTATAATCTAAATCAAAAAACTTTTTCAATCAACCATTTCCATAGAGCAAAAACCGATGGAAAATTAATTTTCAATAAATCTAATATTTTTAAAATAAACCTAATTTCAAAATTAGCAAAATCCAGAACACAAACGTTTCCTTAATTACGTCTCTTTAGATAGTTATAAATTTATAATTTTCTACTTTTTTAATCTATTATTGACCCCGGAAAGACGATTATTACAATAAAACGTTTTCCGCGAACCTGTTTCTCCCGACAAATCACGAACCTTTCGCACTCTTGTATTGTTTCTTTGTTTGGCGATTGAACTGTTTCGCTTAACGTTTGTTCAGCATAGCAGAAATAGGTTCGCAATTATTATGTCTATAAAGTCTTATAAAGCTTTTGTAATTCATAATTTTGGATCCTATCAAGCCGCTGTTTAATCTCTTCTTTTAGAGAAGAGTGGATTGAAACGTTTTCTTGTTCACTTCGATGCCTCTCTTTTGTTGTTTAATCTCTTCTTTTAGAGAAGAGTGGATTGAAACCATTTCGTTGACGTTGTCGATAGTTTAGTATATAGTTTAATCTCTTCTTTTAGAGAAGAGTGGATTGAAACCGAAAGACGGCATTAATGATTTTTACAACTACAGGTTTAATCTCTTCTTTTAGAGAAGAGTGGATTGAAACAGAATAAAGAAAGGCGATGTCCCGCAAGGTCATCTTGTTTAATCTCTTCTTTTAGAGAAGAGTGGATTGAAACCTCAGTTGAAAAAAAGATTAGGACGAGACGGCAAGTTTAATCTCTTCTTTTAGAGAAGAGTGGATTGAAACGTGCAAAACATCCAACCCTAACAACGGGTACGGTATGTTTAATCTCTTCTTTTAGAGAAGAGTGGATTGAAACTTTATGACAATCCAGTTCTTAGGAATCCGACCAAGTTTAATCTCTTCTTTTAGAGAAGAGTGGATTGAAACTCAAGTTTGCCTGATAAAAACTTATTTCGGTCTGTTTAATCTCTTCTTTTAGAGAAGAGTGGATTGAAACTTTTAAATAGTAGTTTTGGAAATTAATTAACCAAGTTTAATCTCTTCTTTTAGAGAAGAGTGGATTGAAACATATCGCCTCCTTGTTTTGGTTGCGGCTTAAGAAGTTTAATCTCTTCTTTTAGAGAAGAGTGGATTGAAACCGGTAGTTTTGTTATATACCGCCTTCGGTTCGTAGGTTTAATCTCTTCTTTTAGAGAAGAGTGGATTGAAACTTAAATGAGCGCTGACAAAAAAGAATTATCAATTCGTTTAATCTCTTCTTTTAGAGAAGAGTGGATTGAAACGAAGGCTATAATTTTTCAGATGCTCAGCCTGGTTTAGCCTCTCCTTTCAGAGAAAAAGTAGATTGAAACGATTATTTATATAGTTTCCTTGGATTCAGTCGCATTGTGAAGTTTATAGATTTTTAAATCGCATTCTTACTGTTCAATTAAGTGGTAGTTCCCACAGATTTTGTCGCATTACGGACTTTTAAATATTCATTTTTTGTAATTAGAATTTGTATGTAATAGTTCCCACATTTTATTTTTACGAAAAAATCAGGTTTTATAAAGCAAATCTATTGTTTTGAGTTTTTTTCTGGTTTCATTTTTTACCGGGTTTTTGGATATTTTGCGGTGATTTTACTTTTTATATTTTAATTCTGGGTAGCATTTTATTTGCATTTGCCCCCGTTTTCAGGAACAATTCAACACCAGCACACGTATAATTTAACTTCTTCTTTCAGAAAAGAGTAAAATCATCAAAATCCAATTCGATTTCCTGTTTAAAATTCTCTAAAAGTCTGCCTCAAGCCTAAAATGATCAAAATTTGATCATGGAAGATTTACAAATACCCAGATGTGGTGACGATTTCTGTGGGAACTACAGCATTTTATTAGAAATTTCTAATAAATGATTCGTTCTGTCCTTTGAAGTTTTAGAAAAAATTTTCAATCAATTTCTAATATTGATTATAAAAATGAACATTAGAGTTGTTGAAAAATTCCATGTTCTTATCAACAAAATCGCCTGAATCGATTGGTTTCTATAAAACAGAAAATTCATTTTTCAATAACTCAATTGTATTTTCGCGAACTCTCACAGATTCGAATCTTACGACCTATTTTGAAAGGAGATTCTAAATTTTAAACAAACGATCAGAATATTGACCTATTAGCTCAAGTTTCGGAAATTTTAAAAAAATGAATCAACAACTTTTATAAAATGAGTTTTGGAGTGTAAAATTTGCGAAACGAAGATTTCAAACTAAAATTTGATTTTAGAACGATTATCCTTGGGTTTTGTAAAATTAGTGAAACAAAAATCAATCAATTGATAATTTGATAAAATTTAAACACCCATAAATAAATCGTGGAGTATTTTTTTATATTTCAATATTATTTATTTTTAATAAAGAGATAAACTATTTGTTTTTCCAAACAAATTCCCGCTTTAACCCAAGAATAATAACCCGATTTTATTTCTACCTTATCAAAAAATCCCAAAAGAATCAAATTTGCGCGTAAAACTATCGTTTGTAGGCATTACGAAAGTTAAAAATTTATTTCAGAGGCGATTTCAAATCTAAAAAGAGTTTACTTATTCTATAATTTATATTTTCCGAATATACAAAATTCCTAAAAATATAAACCTTCTTTTACTTTTTAAAATTTTTATTTTAAAAAATCATTTTATTTAAGTAAATTTGAATTTTTTTCCGAAATTCTATATAACATTTTTAATAACTTTCCAAAACTCGAAATGATAAAAGAGAAACAATCCATTTTTCTAGCACACGTTCTTCGTAAAGATGACGGTAGTTTCGTTGAACATCTCATAGACGACCACCTCTATTCGGTAGCGGAATTTACAAAAAAATTCTGTGAAAAATTCGAAACGGGAACTGTAGGTTATCAAAATGGTCTTTGGCATGATTTAGGAAAATTTAAATTAGAGTTCCAAGAAAGAATTCGAATTCGTTCGGGACATATTGGAGAAGAAGCCCATCTAGAAGGAAAAACGGCAAAGTCCGTAAAACACTCAGTCAGTGGAGCCATTCATTGTTTCAACAAATTCAAAAAAAGCGATATTATTAAAAAATTAATATGTCTACCAATACTTTGTCATCATTCCGGTTTAAAAAATTTCGGGATCGACGTAGATATTCAGTTAAATGACGAAAGAGAAATTTTGGCATTATCCGAAACGATTTCACATATTCCTCAACAGATATTAGACGGAATCGAATTAAAACAACTCGGTAGAAGTTTTAAAGATACTTCCCTATTGATTCGAATGTTATTTTCCGCCTTAATCGACGCGGACAGATTAGACACTGAAAGGTTTATGGATCTATCCAAATTCAAAGAAAGATATTCAAAAACTATAAACCTACAAGATTTAAATATCAAATTAGACAAACATCTAAACGAAATACAAAAACAAGCAAATGCTACAAAAGTAAATTCAACCAGAAAAAGAATCTTAGAAGAAGTTCAATCAAAAACAAGTATAAAACCCGGGTTTTATACTTTAACCGTTCCTACCGGAGGAGGTAAAACGTTAACTTCTTTATCATTTGCTTTAAAACATTGTATTGCAAACAAAATGGATCGAGTGATCTATGGCGTTCCTTATTTAAGTATCATAGAACAGACCGCCGATATATTCAAAAAAATATTGGGAGAAGATTCCGTTTTAGAACATCATTCGGGTATAGACATTTCTAAGGAAAAAGAAAATTCTATAAATAGACTTTTGACTGAAAACTGGGATCATCCTTTAATCGTAACCACAAATGTTCAATTATTTGAAAGTTTATTTTCCTCTAAAACCACAAAAGTCAGAAAACTTCATAATATTATAAATAGCGTAATTATTTTGGATGAGGCACAAATGATTCCTCCCCAATTTTTACAACCGATCGTAAAAACTCTAAAAGAACTAGTAGAATATTATAATGTAACAATAATATTATGCACTGCCACCCAACCTACGTTATCTTCTATAAAATCTACCGATCTCAATTTTGACGGGATTGACACAACAATAGAATTGGCTCCGGAACCGGAAAAACTTTTTCAAAAACTGAAACGAGTAATAATTCACAAACCGGAAGAGAAAAAACTAAGTTTTATAGAAGTTGCAACAAGAATTTTAAATTACGATCAGGTTTTAACAATTGTAAATCGTAAAAGCGACGCCAGTGGTATTTTCAATCAACTGACCGGAAATAAATATTATCTAACTACAAATCTTTGTGCAGAACATCGCAGAGACATTCTTAAAAAAGTAAAAAGTCATCTATACAATGGAGAATCGGTTTATTTAATCAGCACACAATTGATTGAAGCGGGAGTTGATATTGATTTTCCTATTGTTTTTAGAGCCGTTGCCGGACTTGATAGTATCGCCCAAGCGGCCGGAAGATGTAACCGCGAAGGTAAATTACTAGATAAAAACGGACAAGAAAAACTAGGAGAAGTATTTTTATTTTATCCAGAACAAGATCCTCCTTCTGGACATCTTTTACAAACCAAACAAGCAAGTGAAGATTGTATAAAAAACTTTGAAGAGTTAATTCATCCAGATGCCTTAAAACAATACTTTAACACTTTATTTTGGTTAAAACAAAATAAAGGATTAGATAAAGAGAAAATAGAAGAATTAAAAATAAATCTTCAATTCGAAACGATCAATGAAAAATTCAAATTAGTCGACGAAGATTCCAGAGCAGTCATCGTACCTTATAAAGAAGGTAAAGATATAATCATTCAATTACAAAACTCAGCAATAAAAAATAAATTTTTAGACTATAAACTGATCCGAAAGTCACAACGTTATACCGTAAATCTCAAAACAAATTTATACAACAAACTTCTATCCGAGGGAATCATTTCCGAAATCGAAGGGATTATA
The DNA here is from genome assembly GCF_000306255.2 of Leptospira noguchii serovar Panama str. CZ214. GTDB lineage: Bacteria > Spirochaetota > Leptospiria > Leptospirales > Leptospiraceae > Leptospira > Leptospira noguchii. The sequence goes on along the minus strand of NZ_AKWY02000022.1, from coordinate 52,688 downwards.
GGAATCTTAAATTTTGATTCTTATTATTATAATGATTTAGGAATATTAGAATCTCCGAATGAACAAGATTTAATCATTTAATGGAAACAAAAATATGAAGGAATCAAAAATATTTCAATTAAAGGTATGGGGGGAGAACGCGTGTTTTACTAGACCCGAAATGAAAGCTGAAAGAGTCTCCTACGACGTAATCACCCCTTCTGCAGCCAGAGCCATTTTCGACGCAATCCTTTGGAAACCTGCAATTCTTTGGATCATCCATAAAATTGATATTCTAAATCCGATCCTCTGGGAATCCGTTCGCAGAAACGAATTAGGTTCTAAAATTGCTCCTCAAAATATCACCCAAACAATGGAAGCCGGAATCGGTAATTTAGCTCTTTATATCGAAGAAGAAAGACAACAAAGAGCAGGACTGTTTCTTAAAGACGTATCTTATATCTTACACGCTAGTTTTAAACTTACAAAAAGAGCAGGAGACGGAGACAGTATCACAAAATTTGAAGAGATGTTCAAACGAAGAGCAGAAAAAGGACAATGTCATCATCAGCCTTATTTTGGTAACCGAGAATTTGCCGCCTACTTCTCGTTAAACGACCAAACCGAAAAACCAATCAAAATAGAACAACAAGATTTAGGTTGGATGTTATACGACCTTGATTTTGAAGACTATGATTTTGATTCAAAAAGTTATAAAGACGCCAGCCCTAAGTTTTTTCAAGCAGAAATTCAAAACGGTAGCATTACAATTCCTGATTTGAATACAAACGGAGCAAGACTATGATCTTACAAGAATTAGTAAAATATTATGAACGAAAATTAGAAGAAGGTGAAATAGCTAGAGAAGGATTCGAAACAAAAGAAATCCCTTATCTGATCGAAATCGATGACGAAGGTAACTTCATTCGATTTATCTCAACGTGGCAAGATGAAAAAAAGAAACGGGCTTCCTCATATACTATTCCAAAAGCAGTCATTAGATCTAGTGGTATCAACGCAAACTTACTCTGGGATAATTTTGAATATATCTTCGGCTTAGAAAAAAAAGAAAAACAAAAAGATTTTATCCGCAAAATTCAAGATTTAGAAAGTAAATTCGAAGAACCTTCCTCTTTAACATCCATTCTAAATTTCTTTTCTAAATTAAAAATGTCCGAACTTAAAAAAGATCCTCTCTGGAATGAAATCGAAGAGGAAAAACACTATCTCACTTTTAAACTACAAGGACAAAATGAAATCATCTGTTCCAATCAAAAAATCATTCAAACGATTGCTCAAAACGTTTCCGATGATGAAGCAGAAAAAGGTATCTGTTTAGTTAGTGGAAAATTGAGTCCCATAGAAAGACTCCATTCTAAACTCGGTTTAACAGGAGCCAACACTTCCGGCGCCAATTTAGTTTCGTTCAATTTAGACGCCTTTGAATCTTATGGAAAAAAACAAGGCTCTAACGCGCCTACGAGTAAATATGCAAATTTTGCATACGGAACCTCAATCAGTTCATTAACCTCAAAAGACAGTCGTCAAAAAATACTCATAGGAAATACGACCATGATGTTTTGGTCGGAAACTAAAAATGAGTTAGAAGATGAATTATCATTTTTATTAAAACCCTCAGATGAAGAGCAAAAGAAAGACATAAAACGAGAACAAGAATCCCGTAATAACCAAACGATCAAAGAGCATTTTGTTTCTCCTTTCACCGGAAAATTACAACATCTGTTAAACGACAGAACTAAATTTTTTATCTTAGGTCTTGCGCCTAACGCAGCTAGGATTTCCGTTCGTTTTTGGTATCCTTCCACAGTAGGAGAAATTTCTAAAAATATAAATCAACATTTTACAGATTTAAAATTAGAAATACCTAATATTGAATTCGGTTTTATTGGTTTAAATCGAATCCTGAGTTCCACTGCCATTCAAGGCAAAATGGAGAATGTCAATCCATCCTTAAGTGGTAAATTAGTAACTTCTATTATTAGCGGAAGTGAATATCCTAGAACCTTACTTTCTTCTATTCTGATCCGACTCAAGGCAGAAAAAGAAATTTCTTTTGTAAGAGTATCTGTACTAAAAGCAATCTTAAATCGTAAAGGAAGATTTGAAAAATTTAAAAACTATAAGGAGTTAACAATATCCATGGATGAAGAAAACACAAACGTAGCCTACCGACTCGGAAGACTTTTTGCAGTAATGGAAAGACTACAAGAAAGGGTAAACCCAGGAATCAACGCTACAATTCGAGACAGATATTTTTCCTCTGCATCTTCAAGGCCTGCTACTGTATTTCCGGTATTATTCAACTTAAGTATGCATCATGCTTCTAAATCTGGAAGTATTTGGTTCGAAAAATTAAAAGGTGAAATTTTAGCTCCTTTATCAGGAAGAATCCCCAACACATTCAGTTTAGAAGAACAAGGGTTATTTGCAGTTGGCTACTATCACCAAAGAAACGCTCTTTTTAAGAAAAAAGAAGAAGGAGAATTAGTATGAACAACCCAATTCAAAATCGGTACGAATTTGTTTATTTATTCGACGTTAAGGATGGAAATCCAAATGGAGATCCTGACGCAGGCAATCAACCCAGAGTTGATCCAGAAACCGGAAACGGTTTGATCACAGACGTTTCCTTAAAACGAAAAATAAGAAATTACGTGACTATTGTAAAAAGTGCAACTCCACCTAACGATATTTATATTAAGGAAAAAGCGGTTTTAATTGAAACTCACGAAAAAGCATACGTAGCAGTCGGTGCTAAATTAGAAACTCCTAAAAAAGAAGAAAAAGAAAAAAGAACCGGAGGTGATCAAGTCGGTAAAGCGAGAGAATGGATGTGTAAAAACTTTTACGACGTGCGCACCTTTGGAGCCGTAATGGCCCTAAAAGTAAATGCTGGTGTAGTCAAAGGACCAATTCAATTTACATTCGCTCGTAGTATAGATCCTGTCATCAACTTAGAACATAGCATTACTAGAATGGCAGTTGCAACCAAAAAAGAAGCAGAAGACCAAGACGGAGATAACAGAACGATGGGCCGTAAACATACAATTTCTTACGGGCTTTATCGCGCTCACGGTTTTATCTCTGCTCATTTTGCAAATGATACCGGTTTTTCTGAAGAAGATTTAGAATTATTTTGGTCTTCCTTACAAAATATGTTTGATCACGATCGCTCCGCTGCCAGAGGAGAAATGAACTGTAGAGGTTTATACGTATTCAAACACGTAGGAGATGGAAAAGACACCAACCAAGCAAAGTTAGGAGTTGCACCGGCACATAAACTTTTCAATCTAATTTCCGTATCCAAAAAAGACGATTTAACACCTGCAAGAGATTTTTCCGATTATTCGGTCAAAATTCAGGAATCGGATTTACCTGCCGGAGTGGAATTGATCAAAAAAGTTTCTTAAAAAGAGAAACCTACAAACAATATTAATTTAGTTTATTTTTATATTCAAATATATCAATGAACTAAATTAATTTCACACCAAACTAAAGCTGCAGAAAACTCATACACAAATTATTTAGGACTTATGATGCAATATTTCAATTTCTTCGGATTTTTTAAACTCAATACTGCTCTTTATGGATCGCAGCATAACAATCGCTTTTGCATTAGTTATACCGAACCCATGTTTTTTAGGTTTATCTTAAGTTTCTAAAAAATAGAAAACGAGTTCATTTTGGTAGTTTTTTTAAAACAAGTTTTTAATGTAACAATTCCCACAGATTACGTCTCATTCGGTGAGTTTGGTAGTTCAGAACATTTTCGTTAAATTCATAAAATGAAGTAGTTCCCACATTCTAACTTTTTAGATAAATTTATAATACTCATAGTTATATAATAAAGTGCCTAGTATTTTGTATCGAACCAGGATTTTATAAAAAAAATTACAGTACTCAATTTTATAGGGATCGATAGTATTATTTTATACATCTATGCAATAAAATAAAACGGGCTTTGAATTGAATATTATTTGTTAAATAAAAATTATTTTTAAAAATTTTATCTTCAGAATTAATATATAATAATTTAAGAATATACAGATTGTATTAAATATACGGAAACATACAATGCCTAAAAGCCATTTCATACAAATCAAAATAATCTCCGGAATAAAGACATAAAACATTTTTTAAATTACATTAAAATATATTTAATAACTAAACAACATGAAATTATATCAAAATACAAATCAAATTTTAAAAAGAAATTCTTTAACCCTCAAGAAACTTTTTCAAAGTATAGGAACATAGTTTTTCATAAAATTTGATGGAACCTATCCCCAAAGATAAAAAAGTTCAATCCAATTCGGATTCCATTACCGAGTGGAACGATTGGGAATTAATTCCCATATCCGCAATCAGTCATCACCTTTATTGTACTCGTCAAAACTCTCTCATTCACGTAGAAGGAATTTTTGAAGAAAATCATCTAACGGTTTCGGGAAACATCGGTCATACATTTGTAGATCAAGAACGATCCATATCAGACCATGGACTTAAAAAAGAAACCTCTCTTAAAGTTTATTCTGATAAGTTTGGTATACAAGGAATTGCTGATATTGTCGAATTCCCAAAAGAAAAACCTCCCTTCCCCATAGATTATAAAAATGGTCGCATTTCAAAATGGAAAAATCAAGAAGCTCAACTCTGCGCCGTTGCAATTTGTCTCGAAGAAATGCTCAACGTAAAAATTCAATTCGGGGCAATCTATCATATACAATCTAAAAAAAGACACGATGTAGAGTTTTCAGATTCACTTAGAATGTTTACTATTCAAACGATTGAGGAAATTAGAAAAATATTATTAAATAAAATTCTCCCTCCTCCCACTTCCAATCGTTCACTTTGTAAAAATTGCAGCTTGTTTGATACTCGTATGCCCGACTCATACTCAGATTTAAATTTTAAAGAATACTTATTTAGGACAAACGACTCTGGCGGATATTAAACAAAACATTCTATATATTACCCAAGAAGGTTTATACCTTCATCATGAACTGGACGTTCTTAAAGTCAAAAAGGGGGACGATACTATTTTCAAAATTCCTTTTCATCATCTTGAAGGAATTACTATATTTGGCATCTGCGGGATCAGCCCTTCCCTATTACAAAAGTGTTTAGAAAAAGGAATTTTTGTTTCTTATCTTACCGCACGCGGTAAATTTCAAGGAAGACTGGAAGGTTCAAACTCCGGTAACGTTTTAATCAGAAAAGCTCAATTCAAAAAATCTGAAATAGAAGAATATAAATTAGAAATTGCAAGATCGATAGTTGCGGGAAAACTTCAAAATTGTAGAAGTGTTTTATCTAGAACCGCTAGAGAATCCAATAACGAATTAGAAAAACAGAATATTAAAGAAGCGATCGGAAAAATTGAAAAAAATATTTCTCTATTAGAAAGTTCTGAATCCGTTGAAAGTATTCGAGGATATGAAGGTGATTCCGCTAAGACTTATTTTTCCGTTTTTGATTATTGTATCATTCAACAAAGAGAAGATTTTCAATTTCATAAAAGAACCAGAAGACCACCGAGAAGTAGAACGAATGCTCTTTTGTCTTTTTTATATTCCTTACTTACAAACGATTGTATCGCGGCTTGTCAAGCGGTAGGATTGGATCCTTATATCGGTTTTCTCCACTATGAAAGACCGGGAAGACCTTCGTTGGCTTTAGATCTAATGGAAGAATTCCGTCCATTCATAGACCGATTGGTTTTTACTTTGATCAACCGTAAACAAATTCAAGCCTCTAATTTTTTAGAAAAACCAGGATCAGTCTTTTTCATGAATGATAATTCTCGTAAAGAATTAATCAAGTCCTATCAAGAAAGGAAAAAAGAAGAAATATTTCATCCTTGGCTCAATATCAAATCCACTGTTGGGGAACTACCTTATCTACAAGCTAGAATTCTCGCCAGAAACTTGCGGGGGGATTTAAAATATTATATTCCTTTTATATGGAAGTGAAGTTATGTTTATCATTGTATGTTACGACGTAGAAACGATTACCAAAGAAGGTCGTGCAAGACTTAGAAAAGTAGCAAAGACCTGCGAAAGCCACGGTCAGAGAGTTCAAAAATCCGTTTTTGAATGCCAGTTGGAACCCGCCCACTATCTACAATTCGAAGCAAAACTTTCTAAAATTATAAATTTAAAAACAGATAATCTTAGAATCTATTCTCTTGACGTTATTTCTGTCTCTAAAATCAAACAATTTGGAGTTTCTAATATTCTTGATTTCGAAAAACCCATCATTTTATGACAAAACTCTTTTGTGTTCCTGTTTTTACAGATAAGTCGTAGGTCTTTTACGCTTAAACGTATATTCGTCGTTTGGCGACGGAACAACTTTACTCAACATTCATCAAACACGACTTCATTAAGTTCGCAATGTTTATGTTTAGAAAACTTAATATTTTATTTTTATAATAGAGTTGTGGAAAAATTAATTCTACATCTGTTTCTGTTTTATGGAAACGGTCGATTGAAGCAGTTTTGTTAATCGCAACTATGGAATTTTTCAATAACTCTAATATAACGCTGTAGATTTTTTTGCCCACAGTTCTTTTTCTTTTTAAAGAGTAGGTAGATTGAAACGTTTTACCATCATTTCACCAATCTCATTTAAAAGTTTCTTCTTCTCTTTTGGGAAGAAGTGGATTGAAACAAATCGAGGAAATAAAGAAAAATCCCTTAGAATAGTTCTTCAAAAAAAGAGAACTATTCATTTTTCTTTCACAATACATTTTTAGGATTCGTAGTCAACGATCTGCAGAGCGCCCCATAGGAAGCGATGCATTGAGTTTCCCAGAGCGACCCATAGGGAGTGTTTTGCTGAGTTTGAACGCGACCTGTCGAACTTACCTAAAACGCTTTCGTAAAAAGCGTTTTGCTGAGTTCAATTTTGATTCTAAAATCCTATTCAACTTGTGGGGTTGGTTATGATAAGAAACAATGCGGCCGAGTTTTCACTCAAAAAAATTAAAGATGGGGTCTACTTTTTTATTTATATCCATCTTGTTCAGAAGATTGAAAAACTGCTACTAACTGAAGTAAAACGAAAATACAGTGCATAGCAGTTGTGATATAACCCATTTGCACACTATTTACCGCAATAAAAATTCCCCACATAAGAATATTCGCAATTCCTAATAAACTGTGAATAGCCATGGCGGTAATGTGCCAAGAACGTTTCGGTTCGGCTTTAAAAAGTAAAACCCCAAGTATAAAAGCAAGGCCATGCGCCTCAAAACCACCAATTCCGATAAATTCCTGTCCTTTTAAAAGAGAAGCAGCAGGACCTACACCGAAAAAAATTCCCAAAACGTCCATTGAAATAAAACCACCCAAAGAAGCGACCATAAGCACCACTCCGTTGATTCGTAAAACTAACTTACGCGCATATAAAGACATATAATTTCCTTATAATTTTTTTTTATAAACCAATAACTACTCAAAATCTATTTCAAGATATTTTAGCTTTTTCTAAAATCACATTTTTGATATATAAAACTTAAATCAAAACTAGATACAAGACAATTCCTAACAAACAATGTGTTCTTTTTTAGATTACTTACTATTCAGACGTACTAAAAAGTTCCAGATCGATTTTACTAAAAGTTTGTCCAAAAATCTCAAAGAATTTTATGTGATCATTCTTTAGAAATTTTTAATGAAATACAGTAGTTCCTACAAATTAAGTCGCATTGGCAATTTATGAGCAGTTCGAATGTCATTCAATTTTCGTAGTAGTGTTCCACATTATAGAACTTTTTGCCGAAACTGGGATTTGCACAAAAATTGAATGTAACTTTTACTTTCCATACAGAAATTAAAATTCCTTAAGCAGTCCTCTTTCGTTAAACCCGCGTTAAATATTTAAATCAAAACGAAATCATAATTTACAATTTTTAACTTTTGTCATAGAAATTTGATATTTTTTTTATAAATTAGGAATATTTTGCTCGAGCAATTCGTCCTACCCTCTATTAATTATCCTTTTGGTTACCTTAGAATCAGAACGAGCCGGGGGCGCAATGAGTATTCGTTTTCGCATTTCTCTCTATCTTTCCATCGTGTTGTTCATAGGTTTCGGTATTCTTGCAAGTATCAGTTGTTACACCGCATATAAAAAGTTAGAACAAGAAGTTATCAATAGTTCGGAAATTACAGCGGAACGTTGGACCTATGAAGTTAAAGATTATTTAGATACTGGTATGGGTATCATACGAGGTTTCCGATTTCCCCTTCTCTTTAGTTCTCCTCCTCGTAACCAAGTCATTGCCGCTTTGAAAGAAATCTTAAAAGTCAATGAACATTACTTTGGTGCCAGACTCGCCTACGAACCAAATGCTTTGGACGGAAACGACTTAGAATTTCAAAATACGCTAGGACATGATTCCACAGGTAGATTTATTCCATATCTTCATCGTGGTCAAACTAAGGAAGAAATCGTTCTCGAAGCCGCTAAATACTACGACTCCCTAAGTCCAGAAGGTGATTGGTACCAAGTTCCTAAAAAAACGAAATCTCACTACGCAACCGATCCGTATTACTATGAAATCAAAGGGAAAGTAAAAATTCTCATGATGTCTCTTATGGTTCCGCTTTATGTAAACGATCAGTTTTACGGTGTTGCCGGTTTAGACTATCAATTGGAGGAACTTCAACAGAGAATCGGTGTTAAAAAACCGTTTCAAGATCTTGGTTATCTAACTCTCATTTCTCCCAAAGGAATTTATGCAGTAAACGGTTTTGACTCAAATCGAGTCGGTGAAAAAATTTCGGATGCAAAAGAACTGGAATACTACCTTAGCAAAAGTCAAGAAGGCGAAAAATTCACTACTGATTCCGATGGATATACACACTACTACTTTCCGTTTCATATAGGTAAAGACAAACGTTATTGGGTCATGCAAGTCAGTATTCCAAATTCGATCTATAGAGAAGCTGTACTATCGATTCTTTTCAAAGCTTTTACCTACACCTTAGCGGTATTAATCGCCGTCATTCTTTGTCTAAACGTTATATTCCAAAAATTGATTACTGCCGGTCTTCTCAAAGCGGTCGGTTTTTCGGAAGAAATCGCCGATGGAAACTTAATCGCTCAAAGTTCTCACGATAAAAAAGATGAAATCGGAACTCTTCTCACTTCCATGAATAAAATGAGAGAAAATCTTCTCAAAGTTCTAAGAGAAATCGGGGGTTCCGCAAACACTCTCAGAGATACTTCAGAAAAAATGGCCGATTCTTCTAGAAACTTTTCTGACGTCGCTCAAACACAAGCTTCCGCTGCAGAAGAATCTTCCGCCGCTGTTGAAGAACTCGCTGCTTCCGCTCAAAACGTTGGTAAGTCCATGGAAAAAGCTGTTTTGAGTATGAAAGAAATCGACGGGAATGTAATTCGACTAAAAGAGCAAATCGTAAACATCAACAGAGAAATGCAAGATCTAGTTGAACTCGCTGCTTTATCCAAAGAACAAGGTGTCACTGGGGAAAACGCTATGATCGCTTCTACTAGTGCGATGGCTGCAATCGGTGACAGCGCATCCAGAATTACTGAAATCCTTTCTATCATCACTGAAATTTCTGAAAGAACAAATCTACTCGCTCTAAACGCTGCAATCGAAGCTGCAAGAGCTGGAGAAGCTGGAAAAGGATTTGCGGTTGTCGCAGAAGAAATTGGAAAACTCGCTTCGCAAACTTCTACAAGCGTTCAAGAAATTGGGTCTCTCGTTAATTCTACAAACAACGCTGTTTTAAATGGTAACACTAAAGTCGCAGAAGCTTTTAACATTCTTAAAAAACTAAGAGAACAAGTTGAAGAATTTGATCGTTATGCTAAGAACGTTCTTACTTCTGTTAAAACTCAGGAAGAGAATACTAAAGAAATTGCACAAAGTGCTAACGAACTGATGACCTTTAGTTTACAAATTGAAGAAGCGGTTTTAGAACAAAGACGCGCTACGGATGAAATTACAAAAACGATCATGAATATTTCTGACGGTACTCAAGAAATCGCTTCAGGAGCAGAAGATCTTACTTCATTCTCCGACAACATGCATGGACAAGCTCAAAATCTGGGGAAATTGATTGGTAAATTTAAAATCAACTAACTCTTACAAATTCAGGGTTTTACTGTAAAACTTTGAAATGTGGGAACTCTCACAAACTAAAATAGTCGGAAAAACAGTTGAACCAATGGTTCTTGCTTAGGATCCTACTGAACAATAGGTACTCTGATTGATATGAACTCGAAACAAACGGACTTAAAAAATCGATTTCTTACTGGAATGTTTGTTTTTCTGTTTTTCTTAAAACCGGCTCATACGGCCGAATCACTCAACAGAGTTATCGCTACAGTCGGAACAGTTTCCATTTCGGAACTCGATTTAGACGACGCGACGGAGAAATACAACAGACTTCAAAAACACTTAAAACACGAAGACTACCGTAAATCTTTTAGAACTAGAATCATAGATTTTCTCATAGACAGAGCAATCGTAGACGTAGTCGCAGAAGAAGAATCAATCCAAGTAAACGAACAAAGAGTAGATTCCGAAATCGAAAAAAGAATGGAAGTGATGGGAATCACAAACCGTAAACAATTTGAAAAAACAATGGAAACTTCTTCTGGAATGCCATTCGAACTCTGGATTACGGAACTTCCGTATCAAATCAAAAAAGGACAACTACTTCAATTAAAAATCGCAGTTCCTCCACCCAACGAACAAGAAATCAGAAGTTGGTACAATCAAAACAAAGATAAAGTAGGATTTGAAATTCGATATAGAATCATTTCCATCGCTCCCGAAAATGATTCCATCCAAGAAGAAAACAGACTCTACAAAGAAGTTTCAGAAATCAGAAAATCAATTTTAGCCGATCCTTCCTCTTTCGCATTGATTGCAGGTTCTCCCAGAAACGATCCCGCACTCAGATCCAGAAGAGGAATGGTAGAATGGATTTCCTCTTTCGATCTTTACAAATATAGTAAGATCACAGCCACAATCGCAGCTCCTTTACCAAACGGCGGAGTTTCCGAAGTATTTAGAGACGAAAGAAAAAGATACTGTATCTTAAAGATAGAAGGGAAAAGACCCACTCCTCTGGAAAACCTGAGAGGTGGAATCCAAAATATACTCTATCGAGACAAAGAAGAAGATACATTTTATAGATGGTTAAAGGAATCTAGAACAGAAATTCCAATCCAAATTTTTGACGAAGCTTATAGAAAAGAAAACAAAATTCCCCTTAAAGAAGAGACGTTTCATTTAGATTGATTTTTTAAATATTACACAATCCAAACTTTCGACCGATATTCATCTCATAACTATGAAATTTCCGATTTCTCATACAGCCGTTTTCTTAAATCCGGAAACGGAATCTATTTTGAAATCCTTATCTTCAAATGAAACAAACCGTCTACTTTTACTTTCTATTCAAAAACTTTCCAAAGTCCTTCCTAAATCCACTGTTTTTTTTAACTCGTGGCCATTTCTCACACAGCCAAATAATTTTTATTTTTTGAATATTCAAATATTAGAATGTTCATTTGAAATCGAGTTCATTAAAAAAGTTTCTGAACAACTGCCAAAATCCAGAACCGAAGATCCGGATTGGGACGACGCTTCCTTTTTTTATTTTACTGGTTTATTTCCCTGTTTAGACGAAAATCTAAGTTTGGAAATTTATCAAAGACACGATCGTTATCTTTCCCAATATTCTTATAGCGAAAATTTACCTTCCGGCATCGTTCCTACAATTTTATCTAGGGAATTTACAAACGCAATTCCTGAATCAATCCAAACGAGCGCTCAAGATTATCTACTCAAAAACATCAATCACTACGACGTGGAAATCTTTTATCACTCTCCCGACCTAAGACAATATAGATTAGATTTCTCCTTAAAAAACAAAAGATCCTTAAACCTGGTCAGAGGATTTTTAAAATCTAAAGAAGAATGGAGCTACTCCGAACTTCATCCTTGGATCGAAAAAAATCCGGAAGTATTTAGAACCGGACCTTCGTATTTGGAATTAGAAGTGTTTCGCGGATGTGAATTAAGTTGTAGTTTTTGTCCTAGACAATTTACTTCTAACGATCAAGACGGAAAATTTTTAAGTCCGGAATTTTTGGAGAATCTGCTCAAACAACAAGAAGAATCTTTTTCCAACGAATACAGCGTTTGTTTCGGAGGTTTGGGGGAACCACTTCTCCATCCTAATTTTAAAGAACTCATTCTTACGGTATTCAAGTCGTCATCCCATTTAATGCAAGAATTAATGATAGAAACCGCGCTTTATACGGATCCAAATAAAGTTTTAGATTTTTTGAATATTCTAGATTCTACACATAAAGAAAAAACTACATGGATCATCAATCTAACCACCCGCAACCCAGAAAAATACGAAACCCTCTACGGTAAAAAGAAACTAGAAAAAGTTCTCTCAAACTTAGAAGGACTCGAAAAAGTTTTTCCTAAAAATAGAATTTATCTTCAATTTTTAAAAATTCAGGAGGCCGAGGACGAAGTAGAATCCTGGGTGGATGAAACGGAAAAACAAGGTTACGGAGTAATTTTACAAAAATACAATCGATATGCGGGTTTGATGCCCGAAAAAAGAGTTACAGATCTAACCCCTATTCAAAGAGAATTCTGCTGGCACCTCAATCGTGATTTATACGTAAATTCGAACGGGTCCGTTTCCATCTGTAAACAAACTCCAGGAAAGGAATTGGGAAATCTTCATAAGGAAACCTTAATAGATATTTGGCGCAAAGGACTTCCCTCCTTTAGAGATTCGTTAAATTCTAAACACGAAACTACCGGCGCCCCTTGTCTAAATTGCGATGAGTGGTATACGTTCAACGCGTAAAGTCTACGCGTTCATTCAAGCCAGAACCAGTTCCTTAAGACTGCCTGGAAAAGTCTTATTAGAATTTCCTTCCGGTTCTGGAAAAACTCTCATCGATAGAATTTATGATAGAATTCTGACCGTCCTACCAAAAGAACAAATCATTTATCTTATTCCCGAAGAAGACAAAGAACTACGTTCCTTTCTAAATCAAAGAAACTATCTTTTTTTTGCAGGGAATTTACTCGATGTTAGGCGGAGATACATCGAAGCAGCCAATTTTTTTAACGCAGATTCAATTTTGCGTTTAACTGGAGACAATCCGTTTTACGACACAATTCATCTAGATCAACTTTTGCAATCGTTTCAGTTTTTTGAATCGGATCTTTCTTATGTTTCCGGACTTCCCTTAGGAATGGGAGGAGAAATTTTTACAAGAAAGGCCTTAGAATGGATGCCTAATGTTTTAGAAGAACGACACAGAGAACACGTTAGTCTACATATCAAAGAAAATCCAGATCTTTTTCATATAACAAAACTTTCTTCCTTACTTTCAGAAAAAGAAAAATTAATCCTTCCAAAATTCAGACTTACGATTGATGAGCCTAAAGATTTTAAAACTACTTCCCAGATTTTTAATCTTTTGAACGAGCAAAATCCTATTTTTGGAGCCAGGGAATGTATAAAACTTTTTGAAATAGATCCGAATGTTTTTGCCGGTAATCAAGAAGTGGAACAAATCCGTTTTCAAACTTTATCCGTTAAAAAAACTAAAAAATTTAGAATCGGAGTTTTTGCAGGTGACCCGAAAGATTTTGGAAGTGGTCACTTTGAACGTTCCAGAATTTTATTTGCATTATTATCCACAATACCTTACGAAACTTTCTGGTTGAAAGAGTTCCCAAAAGAAGGAGATTTAGACCTACTCATTGTAGATTCTAGAGACATTCCAATTCCAGAATATTCAAAAACTAAGGTGCTTCTTTTAGACCATTTCGGTTCGGATAGAAAAAAATTTCATCACTACGACCTTCTTCCTCATTCTGATATAGAAGATCATTTTTCTCTGGATCAAATTCTAATTCCTCCAAGACTTTTTAATTTAGATAAAAAACCAATCGATAATTCGTATATTCTTTGTTATGCAGGAAACATAGATTCTCATTTCACGTTCAGTTTGGATTCTTTTTTGGAGTCTTTGAGTTTTCGGGAAAATGTTTCTAGAATTATTAGAGTTGGTGGAAGCATTACAGTTTCAAATAGAATCGATTTCTTTTCTAGAGTTTCTAAATTTGAATTCCAAAATCTCCTGGCAAACTGTTCCGGTTTTGTTGGTTATTTCGGTCAGTCTTTGTTCGAAGCAATTTTTTTAGATAAAAAAGTTTGTACATATTCTATCAGTCCGATTCATTCTTCCCTTTCGTTACTCTGTAAAAAAAAATATGATATCCCTTTTGTAGGTGATCTAAACACGGCATCTTTTGGGAACGAAGTAAAATTACAATTCAGCTCCCAACCGGTCAGCGGCAAAGGTTATTCCAAACTACTTTTGGAGATCGAGCGGATTTTAAAATGAAGTCCAGTTTAAGTGATGCAAAACAATCGATCAATTTATGAATCAAACATTATGTCAAACTACATTGATTGTTATGGCCCGTCGTTTCTTACTTATCAAAACGTTTCCTGTAAGTTGCGCTTACTCACTTATGGTTGATCAGATTCATTCAAACTTTTTTATATAAAACTTACGTTAAATAACGTGAGTTCAACGTAAAAAAAAATCTGGGCAAATCCGCCCTATCACAGGCAGCCGAACCGGTCTCTCCGCTCTGGTAAATAAATTGAATGCAAGAAATTTAATACAATATTTCATCTTTAGTTTTAATATAGAACGCGATCCATAGAGAGCGTTCTGCTGAGTTTTCTCGCATCGTCCCCTTTCGCGTTCAATAAAGTGAGTCTTCTTATAAAGTTAAAAAGAATTTTTAAAGGAACTGAAATACACGAAAACTCATCATCAATTAAATTTTTGTATAAAATTGTTGTTTTACGGCCATCACAAAAATGAAAAACTATTTTTAACCTGCTCCAAAAACTTAAGATTACTGATAAGACTTAATCTGTGGAATTTATAACACTTCATTATAAACTTCTAAAACATTATTATTTATCTCCATTGAGGTTTTGGGATAAATTTTTTATAATAAAAATTTGATTTATCTATTAGTTCCCACAAATTAAGTCACATTAAAAATTTAAAACATTCAACTTTTATAATTTGACTTCTTGCATTTAAAACTTTAAAAAACATCACATAAATTCGTCCCAAAATTCAACGGATCACCATATAACACACGTTAATTTTAACTATTCGATTTTTATAGAATAGAGTTGTTGAAAAATTCTATAGTAGCTATTAACAAAACTACCTCCATCAACCGTTTCCATAAAACGAAAACTGATAAAGAATTAATTTTTCAACAACTCTATTAATCATCTCGATAAAATTAAGTGCCGTGAACTTTTACTAGAAGTCCTGTTTTGATATTTTCTATACAAACTGAGTAGAGTGTCCAAAATTTTGTTTCTAAACCCATTATAATTGTACAATTAGTAAAAGGTCGTAACTACTCTCGTTTTGAAAGATCCACAACTGCTTTCCGAATAGAAGCAAGAGCAGTTTTGCCGCTTACCGTCATCAGTCCTAGAATCCACACAAAATCGATTTTACCGACATTAGAAGAATTGACGTGAATCATTCTCTAAGGTTCCTTATCGGTATGAGTGAATTCATTGAAATCAAAGTTGGGGAAAAATCCTATCAGTTTCCGTTGATCTCTGGAACCGATGGCAAAAAAGGAATCGATATTAGAGAGCTACATCAAAAGACCGGACTGATTTCTTATGATCCTGGTTTTTTTAACACCGCTTACGCTGTTAGTCGAATCTCTCGAAGAGACCCGAATTCAGGTGAACTAAACTATCGTGGTTACGACATTGCAGATTTAGTACAACATTCTACATTTGTAGAAACCAGTTATCTATTGATTTATGGTAAACTCCCGACAGAACAGCAACTTAAAGATTTTTCTCTGAAACTTTCCAAACACTCTTTGATCCACGAAGACATGATCAACCTATTCGATGGATTTCCGGGGAAAGGTCATCCTCTAGCGGTTCTTTCTGTGATGGTCACTTCTCTTTCCAGTTATTATCCAGAAGAATACGAAGAATCCTTGGACAAAGGAATCGATCATTCCGCAAGGCTTCTTGCAAAAATTAGAACAATCGCCGCCTTTTCTTACAAGAAAATTGTAGGACAACCCTTCGTATATCCTCTAGACAAACATCCTTATTGTACAAATTTTCTTTATATGTTGTTTTCGATTCCTTCCAAAGACTATATTCCTACCGAGGACATAGATCGAATTTTGAACCAACTCTGGATACTTTATGCAGACCACGAACAAAATGTATCTAACACAACCGTTCAGGTAATCGGCTCTACACAAGCCAACCTATTCGCTTCCATATCTTCTGCGATCAATGCGCTTTGGGGTTCTAGGGAAGGTGGCCGTCAGGTCGCGGCGGTAGGATTGATAGAGGATATTCTTAAATCTAGAAAGTCTGTGCCGGAATACTTTGAAAAATTCAAAGGAGATTCGGAAAGATTATTCTCTAACGGTTTTGGACACAAGGCCTATGAGGCAAAAAGTAGAAGAGCAATCATCGCAAGTAAATTGTTCCACGATTTTTACAAAAAAAATCCAGTGGGACCAATCGCAGAAATAGCTCTTAAAATCGAAGAGTACATGCAAAATGATGAATATTATATCAATCAAAAGTTGTATCCAAATTTAGAATTCTACAGTGCAGTAATTTTTAATTCACTTGGAATACCAAGAGAACTTTTTACGGCTATGCAGGTAATCGGAAAACTTCCAGGTTGGCTGGCACATTGGAGAGAACAAAGAGTTTCCGGAAATTATAGTAAGGCTCGTCCAAAACAAATTTATTCTGGAGAAATGGGTAGAAAATACGTTCCACTTTCGGAAAGATAATCGTATGCAAAATCTGAGATGGAAAGACTGGCTTTCCCAAGCGGAACGCGATCTAGAATGGGCAAAAGCGTCTTTACACTCCGGTTTTTTTGCCCAAACTTGTTTTGTCTGTCAACAAGTAGGAGAGAAAACTCTCAAAGCACTTGCCTACTTTCGAGGTGCAGATCTCGTAAAATCCCATTCGGTAAAAACCATCGCAAAAGAATTGGGAGAAAACGGGGAAATCGAGTCTATGGGGCAAAAATTAGATTTATATTATATACCAACTCGTTATCCGGATGCGTTTATGGAAGGCGCTCCTTTTGAATATTTCGAAGAATCGCAAGCAAAAGAAGCGATCGAACTTGCAGAAAAAATCATTGATCTCATCAAAGTAAAACTCTTATGAGCGTTATTGTTTTTCCAAAACGAGATCCGCTTGGCGGAATGAGCCGGGAAGAGCTGATCAAGAAAATTCAATTTTTGATCCAAGATAAAACGATCAAAGCCTATCTTTTTGGAAGCGTTGCACGAAACACACAAAACCCTTACAGCGATATAGATTTAATTCTGATCGCTGATATGAAAATTCCTTTTCTAAATAGACCCGAGTCCTTTCCGGACCTTCTTTCTCTTCCAGTTGAATTGAATCTTTTTGTTTACAACGAAGAAGAATGGGAAAAAATCCGTGAACAAAGTCAATACGCCGGTTTTTGGAAGTCAGTTTTTTCAGAAATGATTCAGATTTTTTGAATATACTCGTTTGTATTACGTTGCGCGCAGTTCGATATGACTACTCAGATTTATTGGATTAAAAACAAGATCATTCATTTGAAAAACGAATGTTTCAAAAATCTAGTAAAACGTGATTTAACAAGAAACCTCAATATAAAAGTCATAGGAATTTGATATGTTTAAAAACTTCTTTTTAAACTTCACACTATTCTCTCTTTCAATGTTCTTATTTCGTTGTGAGGAACCAAAAGAAATTTCAGAAGAATCGTTCCGGAATTGGATTCGTGAAAAATCGGAACTGCACGAACTCAACAAATCTCGCACCATCGAATATTTAGGAATCGAAAATGAAAAAGCCGTTCTTAAAGTATCAAGTTTATCTCCTGACAATTCCAAAAAACGAAAGGAGTAATTCTTCTATACCAAAGCAAGTCTTTCCTTAATCACCTGGACTAATGAAAATTTGTATAAAATCACAATTTCCAATTATAATAAATTGTATAAATATCTCTTACTACAAAAAAATCGAAGTATTTTTTTTGATCAATATACCTTTGTGATACGAGATAACTCGGAAAATACATTGATCAATAAAAGGATTCAAATTACGAAAAACGAACATACAGTTTTTATTTTCTACCTACATGCAGATGAAGTTACATGTTTCTCTCTGAATATAAAACATTCTCCCAATAAAGATGATCTGAAATACAAAGAACTGTGGTTAAAACTTATAAATGAAATTCTAAAATAATGTGAATTCGTTTTTATATAAAAGTTGAGATCTAAACTTTATCGATCAATTTCTAAGATGTGGGTAGTTCCCACAGATTAAGTCGCATTATGAACTTTTAAAACATTGTATTTAGCTCGTATGAAGTAGCTCCTACATTTTCAAAACTCATCCTTAAAATCCAGAATTTGTGAGAGTTCCCACATTTTAGTCGCGTCTCCCGGAACACAAAAAAATACCGGCTAATCACGTAAGCAACCGCCGGCTGAATAGGTTTCAATTCTGTAAGTCCAGTTAATCAGACCGGTTCTTATCGGTCAACGTCTTCAGGAAAGTTACGATCAACTTTGTATCAGAATCCGAAAGATCTTTTCCAAGTTGAAGATGAGCCATTTTTTTGACCGCTTCTTCCAAAGAGGCAACCTTTCCGTCGTGAAAATAAGGTCCAGTAATCGCCACGTTTCGTAATGACGGAACCTTAAACATAAAAGCATCCGAAGAATTTTTAGTCAGATCCTGACGCCCTCTATCGGAAGAATTTTCATAAGGATTCACTTGACCTAGTTTACGAAAAGAATTCCCACCCAAAAGAGGACCAACGTGACAAGTAATACAACCTGTTGTTATAAACTTTTCTAAACCTTCCTGTTCTACCGCAGAAAGAGCGTTATGATTTCCTTTTTGAAAATCATCAAAGCGGTCCTGAGTTTTTAAAGTTCTTTCAAAGGCAGCAATCGCTCCAGTGATATTATCATAAGTGATTTTTTGCATCCTAGTAAGTGTATTAGAATTCTCTTTTGTTAGAGAATCAGGATATGCCTTTGCAAAAAGTTCTTGGTATTCCGGAATTTGACCAATTTTCTTTTCTACTTCTGACGCGGAAGGCATAGCCATTTCCACCGGATTTAAAATTGGTCCTTTGGCTTGTTCTTTGAGATCCTTGGCCCTACCGTCCCAAAACTGAGCTATATGAAAACCGGCATTCAAAACGGTTGGAGAATTTCTGGCTCCATTTTTTCCAAACGCACCCGGAGATGTAGGAAGATTATCCACTCCAGGGGCCTTTCCGACAACATTATGACAAGAATTACAAGACTGTGTATCGTTTGCAGAAAGTCTTTTTTCAAAATATAACTTTTCGCCTAACAAGATCAATTCGGAAGTATCAGATTCTCCACCTGGCATTTTATCCGGAATGGTTCCGAAAATTTTTTTGGAATCATCGATCAGTTTTTTAGTCTTTTCAGACGGGCCACAAGTCACCAAAAAAATTCCCAGAAATGTTAAATAGAACATTCTCGTTGTAAATGGTTTCATACCAGTTCCTCTCTTATTTTTTAGAATGATTCTAAAACGAGATTCTATTTAAAATTATACCAAATTACAATTCTTTTTTAATTCCTATTTCGCTTTTTCCGTTCGATCTGAAAAACCAAACCTTGTGCATTGATTTTAGAATCGAATTCTAAAATCATTTTTTCTCTTTCGCCGCATACAATTCCTTGGGCCAAAAGTTCTCCTTCTAAATAATCCCTAACTTTTTCTGTGCAAGATTCAAGAAGAGCTTTTCCTTCTAAGTCTGATTTTTCCCCATAAGAAAGAATACTCTGCATCGTATGTAAACCCCGTTTCATCTGACGCGCGCCAGACTCTAAATTTTTCCAAACTCCAAAATGAGTCAGATAAACCTTGTCCGCACCCGTAGAAAGAATTTTATCAATCGTATGGATCGCCTCCTCCGAATCAAAATCTGTGGGAGTCGTGGACGGATAAAGAATCGGTTCCTTTCCAACCGCAAAATCCTTATATCCCAATCCAAAAGAATCTCCCGTAAATATACCGTTACTCAAAGAATCATAGATACAAAAGTGATGATTTGCATGACCTCTTGTATAATAAAATTTGAATATTCTATTTCCCCATCGAATTTCTTCCTCGTCTTCCGGACATTTAACTCTTTCTTGTGGCACCGGCAAAATTTCTCCGTATAACTTTTTAAAGTTTTCTTCTCCATAAACCTGAATCGAACTTTGGATCAATCTTTCCGGATGGATTAGATGTTTGGCCGCTTTGGGATGCGCTAGAATAGTCGCATTCGGACAATGTTTTGCCAACAACCCAGTTCCGCCGGCGTGATCCAGATGAACGTGAGTAATTATGATATATTTTACGTCTTCTGGCTTACGTCCCACCTTTCGTAATTCCTCAAGTAAAATAGGAATCGAATGATTTGTGTTATTTTCTACGAACGTCGCCTCTCCATTTTCTACAACCAGGTAAGCGCAAGCAATTCCTGGAGAAATATAGTCACAATCAATTGTGTATAAACCCGGAAATATTTCTTTCTCATAGGAAAACATTTCAACCCTCCAGACTTCATAATTCATAGAAAGTATTTATGGATTTTAAAGAATCTGATTCTATTATATTTTCATCAAATATTAGAGTTGTTGAAAAATAAATTTTCTATCTATTTCTGTTTCATGGAAACGATCAATCAAAGCAGCTTTGTTAATTACCACTATGGAATTTTTCAACAACTCTATTGTTCTTTTTAAAAGAACTTCCAGTTTAATCGGACTTAAAAGCACTTGAGTTCGTGAAAGAATTTATGATTTATTTTTTGAAAAAAGTTGGAATCAGAATTTTACAGATCATTCCTTAAATGTGGGAACTCATACAAAAAGTAAATGTTTGTGATGTGACTTAATTTGTGGGAACTACCACAAACCACAATTTTACGAACAAATTCTTAAATTGTAAGAACTCATACTTTTAGAACATTCTTTCTCATTTTCTCCACAAACTTACGTTAAAAACGATGTAGAAAAACCAGAACAAAACCCTTTTGGGTTTATATTACCCAAGTAGATAAAAAACTATAGATTTGTTATGGGACAGAATGTTCTTGTAAAAACCCGTGATTGTAGGAACTCTAACGAAAATGAATCCTACTTTCGTCGGTCTTTCCGTCGCGTTCCTATCCGTCTTAATAGCGATTCTTTTGGAAGGCGCACATTTTCTTTCCTTCTTTAAAATTTCCGCATTTCTTCTTATTGTAGGAGGAACAGCGGGGGCAACCTTTGCAAGTTTTTCCCTTAACCAAATCAAAGATCTTGTTATCAATCTTCAACGTTCGGTTTTTCCAAAACGAAAACTTCCACTCGGAGAACTCTTTTTAGACTTTGCGGAACGAGCGCGTAAGAACGGTCTTCTTTCTTTGGAAGATAATCTCAAGTCCATTCAAGATCCGTTTCTTCAAAAAGGAATTCAACTTATCGTAGATGGAACGGATCCTCGCGCAGTGGAAGAAATTCTTTTTGAGTCCGCTATGGCTATGGAAGATAAAGAAACAAACTCAGCAAAAATTTTAGAAACTGCAGGAGGATTTTCTCCTACGGTAGGAATCATCGGAACCGTTATGGGTCTTGTAGGAGTTTTGGAAAATTTAGGTGCGGGTACAAAAGCCCTTGGAGAAGGAATCGCAACCGCATTTATAGCCACCTTTTACGGAATCGCATTTGCAAATTTACTTTTTTTTCCTCTTGCCAATCGAATTAAATCCTGGTCCAAGGAACAATCCGATCGTAGACAAGCAATTATTCGAGGAGTAATTGCCCTTCAAAGCGGGGATAATCGCCGAATTCTTATGGAAAGAATGAATCCGTTTATCGATTGAGAATTTTAAAATTTTCTAAAGAATGATCGCATAAAATTCTTGGAGATTTTTGGACAAGTGCTTTGTAAAACGGTATTATCTATTTACTTCAATGAATAAGAAACAAAAAAATAATTTTTAACAACTCTATTTTTTAGGAGAAAATTTTTCCTTTTATTTAGTATATTTTATTTTTCTAATATTATTAAAACTTTCAATCAGCAGCAACTATAAAGAGCAAGTTTACTAAACCGGGCTAAGAAACTCAAACAATGTCTACGTTTAATTCCGTGAGAATGTCTTCTAATTCCCTTTTATCTTGAACTTCGATTAGGCGATCCTCTCCAAACTCATCGGCTTCAAGACGAACTACAAAATAACCCGAGTTCTCTTCTCCTTTTAAAAAACTAACGTCTAAATTGATCAGATCTAAATCTTCTTCCTGAAGAGGAGTCAAAAGTAAATATTGATTTTCATCTATTTCCAAAGCTTCCGCGACAATAAAAGAATGAGGATTTCCTTCTTCATCCAAAAGTTGAACGGTCTCTTGAGTCCGCTCTTCCTGAAATTCTGATTCCTCTGCTTCAAAAAGACCGCTCATCTTTTAAAACCCTCTCTCTGAACCTTAAATGTAGGAACTAACGCAAATCTCTATATTATGAACAAATTCTAAAATTGTTAGAAACTTACATTTTTGGAAAACCCTTTCTCATTTTCTTACGCCAAACTCACGTTATTTAATTTCCGAATCGAACTCAAATGGAAGTTTATTCTTTTTTTCTGAATTACATTTTTTGCATGCAGGAACTAGATTTGCTTTGATAGATTTTCCACCTTTTGCAAGAGGAATGAGATGATCCATGGTCAACTCTTCTGGAAGAAATTTTTTACCGCAGTAGTGACAGGTCCCAGAACTTTTTTTCTTTTTCCACCAAGAAGTCTTACGAAGATCCTTTGCAATTCTTCTTTGTTTTGTAAGTTCTTCCTCGTTAATCCAGACTTCCGATTCCATTCAAAAATCCTAATCCTTATAAGTAATCCAATCGGAGCCGGGTCCGGATACGGATAACTTTGTCAGATCATTTCGATTGACCGCAAAAATACCTTCCTCCAAACCCGCAGCAGTTAGAAATAAAGTGTCACCTTGAAAAAGCAATTCTCCTTCGATTTCAACTTTACCCTGAAGAACAGTCAAAATCTGAAAGACTGGTTCTTTATAAACATTCGGAATTTGGAATGTTTTTCCGTTTTCGAAAATTTCCAAAGTTTCCATCAAAAATTTATCGTTTGCCGTTAGACGAAATCTATTTCCAAAATCCCAGGGTTTTAGAATAGGTTTCATTACGTCTTCTTCACAAGGTCCGCCGTAATCTAAAACATCCAGAGCTTTTTGAAGATGAAGTTCTCTCGGTCTTCCATAATCGTAAACTCTATAGGTAGAATCTGAGGATTGTTGTATTTCCATCAAAAGAATTCCAGCACCAATCGCGTGTATTCTTCCTGGTTTCAAAATAAAAGAATCTCCTTCTTTTACTGGAATCTCTCTTAAAATTTCTTCGGCCCGATTTTGTTCGACTAGAGTTTTAAATTCTTCTTTGTTTGTAGTTTGCAAAAAACCGCATATAAGTTTAGAACCTGGCTCCGCTTTCAAAACGATCCATGCTTCTTTTTTTCCGGAACTCTGCGGATCGTATGTTTCTGCATAAACGTCATCTGGATGAACTTGTACGGAAAGTTTTTCTTTTGCGTCTATGATCTTAATCAAAAGCGGAAAGGATTTTCCTCGAAAGGATTGTCCCAAGATCAAATCTGAATTTTCCAAATATGCAGTTCGAAAATTTTTGCCTGACAAAGGTCCGTTACTGATTATAGAAACGTCGTTTCCATAATCGGAGATTTCCCAAGACTCTCCTATATTTCCTTCTGGAATTTTTCTTCCCGGAAAATCTCCTAATTTTCTACCGCCCCAAATTCTTTCTTTATAAATCGGATGAAAGCGGATCACTTTCTGCATAATACCTATTTTTTCCTTCCTTCTAGGAGTTCAATTTTTACTTTGAGACGATTTTTTTTAAAATGGACAAATCCATCTAGTCTTAATCCGGAAAGATCCAACTCATAAATTTTTCCAGGCAACAATTTACCAGCTCCCATTTCCAAATTGAGGTTTCTAAAACTTTTATAGGTTCCTTTACCGCCACAAGAATCACAAAACAAATTGGAACCTTTACAATCAGGACATAAAACACGAACTACCAAGGGAATTTTTGCGGAAAGTGGGAAATTTAACTCTTCTGGAATTAAGAGAATTCTAATATCGTAATGTATACCGGAATACTTTTTTCTCTCACGATTCCTCATTCCAGCTCTAAGTAATCCTTTTCTAGCCAAATCCACCGCCTGCCCCGCATATAAGATTCTGGAACTTGGAATTTGTTTGGTTTTTGTCGAAGAAAGTTGTTCTGTTCTTTCTTCCAATGAAGACTTAAATCTTAAAAGAATTTCAGGATGTCTGGAAAGATATTGTAGATCGTATTCTTTCCTTCGAGTAGGATGAGTCAATACCTGATAAGAATGTGCAAATTTCTGAAATAGATCCGAAGATCCAGTTTCCCGGTTATCGGGATGAAATATCTTAGCCAATTCTCGATAACGGGACTTTACCCTTTCTACAGAAGCAAGTGGAGAAAGACCCAGATTTTTATAATGATCCGGAAAATCATTTGTAGACCCCGGATCATTCACGAAAGAATCTTAGTCCTTAGGATTCTCCTGATACGGTCCTCCATTTTCCACTTCTTTGAGTGTGGTTTCCACGTCTTCCGCTGCAGTTTTAATACTTCCTTCCACATATTTATCAATTCGACGAATGATTTCCAAAAGGTTGGTTCTGTAAATTCGAACCAGCTTTATTCTTTGCGCTGGTTCTCGGATCGTAGCTACATTATAAACCATTTCTTTTGTACCCGAGTCCGTTTTTTTTCTTACAACCAATTCGATAGAATTAGGTCCTTCGTTGGTGATTTTATCATTTTTGAGAATACTAATTTCTTCATACTGTGGACGCATTTTAGAGATCAATGACTTCCTACTCCAAAATACGACGGATTCCAACTTTAATGAGGAATTTGTGGCTCCTGTTCCGGATACTTTCAATACAAATCTAAGATCGAGCATGTATCGATTTCTACTTTGAGGAATTTGGTCTTCGTAAGCTGGAATAAATTGACTATAAAGATTATCTTGTATTTGTTTCCTTTGATTTAAAAATCCAAGACGACTTTCAATTCTCTTATGAAACTCTATAATATCCTTACCCAATACTTCTAGATCTTTTACCTGCCCTTGTTCATAAGGAAGAATTTTCACTTTACCGTCCGGTTCAAACTCTTGGCTCGAAATACCGGCAAACGTGGAAATTAAAATCAGGAAATAAAATAATTTTTCTTTCATTGTCGATTTTTCCAAACGCGGTCTCTTATTAGTTTCGGAGCTTCTTGTATTTTCCCCATAATTTTATCAAAAATAGATTGAACTTATCGTCAAATTCTGGGAAAAGGGAAGGAAAGGTCGGTATGGAAATTAGTCACAGAAAATCAGGAGAAACTAATATTGTAAGTCTTTCGGGCAGTCTCGACATCTACACTTCAATCGATCTCAAAACATTTTTCGAAAATAGTATCCATAAAGATAACAAAAACGTTGTCGTAAATCTTGAAAAACTTAACTACATAGATTCATCCGGAATCGGAATGCTAATTAAACAGTTAAATTATGTTCAAGATCTCAACGGATCTTTTTTCATCGCCAATATGAAACCTGCAATCGAAAAAGTTTTCAAAGTCGCCGGTTTGACTTCTTACTTCAAAACAATTAGTCCTTCAGAATTCAGTTCCAATTACCCTTAATGATTGGATTTTAATCTTTAAGTTAGTTATTTTTTCAGAAAGTTCCCACATTTTACAGTTGAGCCCAAGACTTTGCAGTAATTCCAGCATTTTTTAAATCGTGGAACTCTGATAAAGAAAATCAAATTTCTACACAAAATCGTCGTTCTGCGATCAATCTTTACATAAAAACGCGGCTTTCGGTAAGAAATCTATAATTCATTTTCCTGAAAAAGTTAGAATCTAAACTTTGCAGATCGATCCTTAAAATGTGTGAACTACCGCAAACATGATTTTAAAAACAAATCCTAAAATTCATACTTTTAGAAAATTCTTTCTCATTTTTTACGCCAAGCCTACATAAAAAATTCACTTTGAACTTGTCCCAAAACCTAAAAGAATTTTATTAATAATTCTTTAGAAATTATTAATAAAAAGAAGTAGTTCCTACAAATTAAGTCACATTGGCAATTTGCAAATTTTCGAGCAGTTCTAATCTCGTTCCATTTTCGCAGTAGTTACCACATTGGACGATTTTAGGACAAGTATTCAATAGAAGTTAATTTTTAAAACGAATCCTTACATCTACACAAATTAAATTTAAGACTAAGAGAAGAGCCGCCAAAACGACCTGGCAATCAGCTTGTTTAAAATTATCTTTCTAGTAGGATTTACTCAGAACTACATAATAAAATAGTTAACACTTGAATCATGTAAATTCAGAAAAAGAAAGTCTGGGTGAATCCGGACCGCGCTTTCAGTTCCAGTCAATAAATTGCATGAAAGGAATGCAATACGATATTTCGCCTTTAGTTACAATTTAATTATAGAACGCAATCCATAGAGAGTATTCTGCTTTAGTTTCTCTACGCTTCAATCGCTTTCGAATTGGATACTATCGAACTACGTGAAACGTCACTTTATGATAGATATTTAGGTATTCAAATTTGATAGAGATGAGTAGGACAAACTCTGAGAAAAACTATGACCAACTTCCCAAAATATTCCGAAGGACCCTGCTGAGAATCGTAGGTTCCAACAAAAGAGCAAATGCAATTCCACATAATGCACCCCAAAGGTGAGCTTCATGATTAATTCCGTCCGCGGCGGCGCCTTTGGAAGAAAAATACGTATAAACCAAATACAAAACCGCATAAATCGCGCCCGGAATCGGAATTGGTATAAACATCATATAAAGAGAGAGATCGGGATAAAAAAGAATTGTGGCAAACAATACCCCACACACGCCTCCCGAAGCACCTAACGTAGAATAATGAGGATTGTCCAGATTTTTTCTCCAAGAAATTACACTCGTAATCAAGATCGTTCCCAAATAAAAAAGAACAAACCAAATCGGCCCCACAGTCATTTCTAGATTTTTTCCGAAAGAATAAAACGAAACCATGTTAAAGATCAGATGCATCCAATCCGCATGTATAAAACCAGAAGTAAGTAATGTATAATAGTTCTTATTTCGATTCAATCGATAAGGACTTAAAATGAACTTATCCAGTTTTTCTTCGGAAACAAAACACCAAATGCTAATAGCGAATGTTAATAAACAAATTAATAAAGTGACCAACAATGAATTCCTTATTTTTAATTTTTGACTGAAGGATCTTCCGTTTGAATCGATAACATTTTATCCCTCAAAATTGCGGCTCTTTCAAAATCAAGTTCTTTAGCCGCTTTCATCATCTCTTCACGAAGTTTTTCTTTCAACACTTCCTTGTTCGGAAATTTTTTAGAATTAAATTTTTTCTCCACGTCTTCCAGAACCAGATCCTCAGAAGTTCGCTCCTTCTCTTCTCTTTCGATAATATCTCCTATTTCCTTTTTGATAGTCAGAGGAGTTATACCAAATTTAAGATTATGATCTTCCTGGATCTTTCTACGACGTCTGGTTTCTTCGATCGCTTTTGTCATAGAATCGGTTGTTTTATCCGCGTAAAGAATCGCCGTTCCATTTACGTTTCTTGCGGCACGACCAATTGTCTGTATTAGAGATTTATAATTTCTTAAAAAACCCTCCTTATCCGCGTCCAAAATAGCAACCAAAGACACTTCTGGAATATCCAGACCTTCCCGTAAAAGATTGATCCCGATCAGAACGTCATAAATTCCCTTTCTTAAATCTCGAATAATCCCAACACGATCCAAGGTTTCCACCTCAGAATGTAGATAAGCCACTTTCAAACCGATCTCTTCGTAATAATCGGTAAGATCTTCCGACATTTTTTTTGTGAGAGTAGTAACAAGAACCCTTTCTCCCGCATCTATCCGCTTACGAATTTCCACAAGTAGATCTTCGATTTGATTTTTAGTAGGACGAATTTCCACAATCGGATCCAAAAGTCCGGTCGGTCGAATAATCTGCTCCACAATCTTAGAACTCTTTTCAATTTCGTATTCAGCGGGAGTTGCAGAAACATAAAGGGTTTTAGGAGTTAAAATTTCGAACTCTTGAAAATTAAGAGGTCTGTTATCCAACGCACTAGGAAGTCTAAAACCAAAGTCAACTAACGTCTGTTTACGTGCCTTATCTCCAGCGAACATCCCTCCGATCTGTGGAATCGTTACATGAGATTCATCCACAATTAAAAGGAACTCCCCTTGAAAATAATCGATCAAACAAGCTGGACGTTCTCCAGGCTTTCTTCCAGTAAGATGTCTGGAATAATTTTCTATCCCGTTGCAATATCCCATTTCCTGAAGCATTTCCAAATCGTAATTCGTACGAGATAAGATCCTCTCCGCTTCCAGAAGTTTATTGTTTTTTCTAAAAAAATCAGTCTGAGCTTCCACTTCCGCCCTTATGTTTTCGACTGCTTCTTTAACCTTGGGACCAGAAGTAATAAAGTGTTTTGCTGGATAAATATAAGCTTTTTCTAATTTAAAAATTGTTTGTGCGGTAACTGGATTGATTCTACTGATTGAATCAATTTCGTCCCCAAAAAATTCAATTCTGATTCCGTCGGTATGATACGCAGGATAAATTTCGATCGAATCTCCTCGAACCCGAAAGTTTCCCCTCGAAAAATCCAAATCGTTCCGATTATATTGTATGTGTAACAACTTACGAATTACCGCGTCCCTTTCAATCGTATCGCCCACTTTTAAAGCTACAACAGAGTTTGTATATTCCTCTGGAGAACCCAAACCGTAAATACAAGAAACGGAACTAACGATAACCACGTCTTCCCTTTCCAACAAAGAAGAAGTAGCTCTCAATCTAAGTTTATCTATCTCTTCGTTGATGGAACTATCCTTTTCGATAAAAGTATCCGAAGAAGGAACATACGCCTCCGGTTGATAATAATCGTAATAAGAAACAAAATATTCCACTGCGTTTTCGGGAAAAAACTCCTTAAACTCTCGAAATAGTTGAGCCGCCAAAGTTTTGTTATGCGATAAAACCAAAGTAGGAAGTCCCAGATTTTGAATAACCTGAGCCATCGTAAAGGTTTTACCGGAACCGGTTACACCTACCAGTGTCACCTTCTTTTCTCCCTTTTGAAAAGAATCAGCAATGTTTTGGATCGCTTTGACTTGATCCCCAGCGGGTTTGTATGCGGAATGAATTTTAAAAATGGAAGCCATACGACTAGGAAAGTTTTTTCTTGGCATTAAACTGAGCTTGTTTTTTATTTTCTAAAATTTCAAGATCAAGTTCGTCAAAAAGTTTTTGCATAACCATCATACCACGCATCAATGTCGCCGTGGAAGAAAATTTTCCCCTTTCTATGTCCTGCTCTAAATTCAGTTCTTTGAGGTTGTTTACAATTTGTATAAAAAGAGTCTGAGAAGAATCAATATAATATTCCACTTCTACTTCGGTGCCGTCCCCGTACTTGACTGCGTTTTCAACGGCTTCTAAAACTCCGATACAAAGATCGACTACTAAATCTTCGGGAGTACCTTGATTTTTGAGAAAAAATTCGAAACGGCTTCGAACATACTGCATCGGTTGAAACGTTATTTTACCAAGCAAAGTATAACATTCCTTAGGTGGAAATTTTTTACCTTGAATGATATCCGGATGAATATGAAATTCTTTAGAGTTAAACTTACTTCGTTTCACATAACTGGATTCTACAAAACTTTCCAGAATGTTTTCTACGATTGTATTTTCAAGATCGGGTTCGTCTTTGAATTTGCGAATAGTATCCATCCGAATCCAAGAAAAAAAATCATTTACCGTTCCGGTCAATCCCAGAGAAAGCATGGACCGAATTTGTTTTTCGATTTCTTCTTTAGAAAGACGAAAAGTCATACTTTACCCATTGAGATGTGAAATTCTGAAAGTGTAAATCCGTTTTTACCAAGACTTAATTTGGCGCATCGCTTCGTATGAAATCACAGCGACTGAATTACTTAAATTCAAACAGCGGGAAGAATCTTCCATCGGAATTTTTAAGATCCTTTCTTGATCCCATGAATTTTTTATTTCCAAAGGAACTCCAGAAGTTTCATTTCCAAACAAAAAAGCATCTCCTTTCCTATAACTTACGTTAGTGTAAGATCGCTTACCATAAATTGAAACCAGATATAAATTGGTTTCAGAAGGAAGAGCCACTTTATATTCTTCTAAAGAAGAATGAAAATAAATTTTCACCTTATCCCAATAATCTAATCCGGCTCTACGTGCCGCCTTTTCGGAAAGGTCAAATGACGCTTGTCCAACGATATGAAGTTCCGCCCCCAAAGCCACACAAAGTCTTGCTATGTTTCCGGTATTGGGAGGAATTTCAGGTCTATAAAGACCTATATACAAAGACATAAAATTATTTTTTCTTATTTTTATTCAAAGAGTTTTGAAGGATTGCTCCAAAAGAACTTGTAGAACCGCTCGAGTCCACGCTCAAATAACTACTGTAATCTATTCTTTCTTGAATCTCTTTTGCCTTTTGAATAGAAAGAGAAATCTGCTTTTTTTCTGGATTGACCTCCATTACAAAAACGTCAACTACTTCTCCGGGTTTAAAACTCTGACTTAAAGGAACTCGATTGGAAACTCCAGTTTCTTTTCCCGGAACAAGACCGTTAAAATGATCGTCTAACTTTACAAATACGCCAAAAGGTTTGAGAGAATCGACTGTTCCTTTTACAATGTCACCTTCTTTAAAAGGAACCGTTTGTGCCCAAGGGTCCTTTAGAAAATCCTTAACCGTTAATGCGAACTTCTGATTTTCCCAATCGATTCTAAGAACTCTAGCTCTTAAAGTCTGACCTACTTGAAATTCTTTTTCCAATTCCGGATTTTTTTTATAAGTAGCTTCGCTAATTGGAACAAGCGCCGTCAGACCTCCGTCCATCTCTACGATCAAACCGAAGTTTTGGATCGTCTTTACTTTGCAAGTAACGAACATTCCTTCTTTTAATTCTTGTTTCAAAACTCCTAATTTAGCTTCCTTGGCTCGGTCAGAAATTTTCTTTTGAGAAACGACTAACTTGTTTCTACTTCCAAAATCTTGGATTAAAAACTTTAAACGTTTTCCAACAAGACCTAATTTTTTTAACTCCGGATCAATTTGAGAAAAAGGACAAAACGCATTGAACTCTCCGATTTTTACATCGGCTCCGGAATCCCCTTCGGAAACGAATTGACCCAGTACAGGAATTTCAGCTTTTTTAGCAATTTCTAATAGATCTTTGTTTAACAAGTCTCCACTCAAACAAGTAGTAAAGTGAACATCTCCGTGATCTTCCTTTAAAAAATAAGCTTCAAATTCTTCTCCTGGATTTGGAAGTCCGGATTCTATAAATTCTTCCGAAGAAATGATCCCCGGAAGTTTTCCTTCTTTTGCGGTTACGAAAACAAAATCTTTTTTTGCGGAGTTTACGATCGCGGTGATTTTGGTTCCAGCTTCCATAGATTTTTTCTTTTTAAAGGAAGCGTCTAACATTTTTTCGAAGAGTTCTTTTTCGGATTCTTTCATTTTTGTTTTCCTCTTTTTTTTGGACTGGAAGGTTGTCCTTTTTTTCCGCGCTGATCTAACTTTCTATTCGAAGAATTTTCGTAAAGATCGTAGTAAATTTCTCCTGCTATAATTTTGCGAAGAGTTTTCAAATTCTTTAAATCGATGAGCGGGTCTTCCGTAAAAACATTTATAAATGCGGGTCTACCTTCTATAATTTTTCCTTCGTGAGGAGCTTCTATAAAACCGCAAGTGGATTCGGTGGCAATCCGAATGGTTTCTTGATTACCGAATACGCGGGAAATAATTTCCATTTCTTTCCAACTTCCAATTCCGGGATGAACGTGTAAATTGCCTGTGCCCGAAGCAAGAAGTAGGTTTAGATTTTTTTGTCTTCCTAAAAAAGCAAGATAGGATTTATATTCTTTTTCGGCGTTCGATCGATCCTCTTCTTGAAGTTCAGTTAACTTTCCTGCAAACTCAGGTTCGGGTGCAATGTTTTTTGCAAAGTAAGAACTCCATTCTTTCATTAAATTTAAATCCGTTTCCCACTCGGAAGTTCCTGCGATTTTCTGATAATAATACACGGAGAACATAGGACCCCAGTTTAGATTTTGAAACGCTCCGGAAGAAATCCTCCCCGAAATATCATCCGGTATCGGATGATATAAAATTGAAATCCCAGCATTCATTCCTTCTAAAATACTGAATTCGTCTCCAAAGGCAGATAACGCTAGTTTGGTTCCTTCCGAGTCCGCTGCTTTTTTAAGTTGATATAAAAACGAACCGTCAAAGGAAAAAGATTCTCCCTCTTGATAACGATAGAACAAATGAACGAAAGAGGAAGATTTCTTTTTAATTTTGGACATAGCCTCTTTGGAAGAACGAATCAATTCGTAACCCGGAAGATTCACAAACTTCTTTGTTTCAGAACTTTCTGCAATCCAAGGTGGATCGGATTTTTTTACCCAAGGAGATTTTTTTTTGGAACGTTGTGCGTCTTTCAAAAGTGTCTCCACCCAAAAAGGATCTCCTACCGAAAGAATTCCAGTAAAACCGTGAGCCAGAAAAGATTGGAGAGAAAGATAAACACCGGCCCGATCTTTTTGTCCCCCTAACGAATCTACGGAAAGAGTGACATTCGCGTCACAAAACCCGGGAAGTACATAAAAAATTTTATCTTGGAAAGAATTTATTTTTTTAATGGATACAACCTTACCGTTTTCGATCCGAATTTCAGAAGGTTCTGAATATTCCTTTTTTCCGGGAAGAATGTATTTTACAGGGCTTAGGGTAACAGACTCTGAACCGACGGATGATGCTACCAAAGATAAGAACGTAAATAAAGAAACGGCACGTTTTAAATAAGCACAAATCTGTTGTGACTTTAAAGGGTGTTTCTTTTTTCCCTTTCTTAAAATGACTCTCTTGACAAACAAAACAGATTCCACAATGCTCATGGAGATGGGGCAGGAAATCCGAGAAATATCCGACAATATCCGCCTAACAATCAAGAACGGAAAAATCCTGTCTTTAAAGACCCACAGGATAACCCATTCCGTCGAAGAACATATCCAAAAGGCAGTCGGACTGATTCTGGATAAGGTGACTCATCCAACTTTAGTTCCTACGGTTTATACAATAATAAAAGAGTTGGCAATCAACGCTTGCAAAGCAAATCAAAAAAGGATTTTTTTCGAAGAAAAAGGTCTAGATCTAAACGATCCTTCCGATTACGAAAAAGGAGTTAGAGAGTATAAGAGTCTTTTCAGTGAAAAGATGTCCGAACTTTACGGACAAAAAGCGCAAAAGAAAGGATATTATTGTTTGATCAATTTTCATTATTCTTTAAACGGAATTAGGATCGAAGTAGTCAACAACGCGCCCATTACTCAACAGGAAGAAAAATCTCTCCGCGAAAAACTGGAAAAGGGTATGCGGTATAACGACATTGCACAATTCTATTTGGACAACGCAGACAACACGGAAGGCGCCGGAATTGGATTGGCTCTCATTTTAATTATGCTCAAAGGAGAAGAGATCGATCCTTCCTACTTCAGAATCATCATCAGAGAAGACGTTACGATCGCAAGATTGGAAATTCCTCTCACTCCCGACTTTCAAAGTCTTAGAAAACAAGATTATAAAAATTAAATGCGACTTCCTCTTTCCGTTTGTATCATCACACTCAACGAAGAAGACAATCTAGAACGTTGTCTGAAACCTTTAGATTTTGTTTCCGAAATTATAATCGTAGATTCAGGCTCCAAAGATAAAACCGTAGAAATCGCCAAAAAATATAAGGCCAAAGTACGTAAAAGAAAGTTCGATAACTATGTAAGCCAAAAGAACTTTGCACTTTCTCTAGTTCAAAACGAATGGGTTTTAACCTTAGACGCAGATGAGGAAGTTTCTACGAACTTAAAAGAAGAAATTTTAGGACTTTTTCGAAACGGACCTCCGACCGCAGACGGTTATTCTACTCCTAGATTAACCTGGTATTTAGGAAAATGGATTCGTCACGGAGGTTGGTATCCAAACCGAAGAATCCGCCTTTTTCACAAAATCAAAGGCAAGTTTGGAGGTGGGATCGTTCACGAAACAATTCAACTCCAGGGTATATGCAAAAAACTGAATTCTCCTGTGTATCACTATTCTTATAAAAGTATTGGAGATCATATACGTTTTATCAACACCTATTCTGAGTTAGGCGCTCAAGAAAAATTCAACGCCGGTAAGAAAAGCGGTCTTTTTCTAGCGTTTCTGGAAGGTTTTTACAAAACATTTTGGATGTATTTCATTCGATTGGGTTTTTTAGACGGTAAACAAGGTTTTATTTTGGCGACTTTTGGATTTTATTATAATTTTCTTAAGTATATTAAACTATATGAAATGAATCTAAAAGATAAAGAAGAAAAATAGAAGTTACTATTCTATAAAATCTAAAGAAATATTCTTAATATTTATTTTTTTCGTGAAATTGTTGTTTTGCGATTGTTTTCGAACAAAAATTCATTTTATAGGATTTCCCTCAATTAACGTGAGTTCGGCGTAAATTCGATTCGTTTTATAAAAATCTGTTTCTTTTGCATGGAAATGGTCGATTAAAACAGTGTTGTTAATCTGAACTATGGAAATTTTCAACAATTCTATTATACGACTTAATCTGTGGGAACTCTCACAAATCGTAGATTTACCAGTTAAACTTTGAAAATTGTGGGAACTATTACAAAAAGAATCATCATCCAATCAGATTTTTGCACAAAACCGCTATTTGGCGGCCATCATCAAAATTTAAATCCCATTTTAACGTGGGTTCCGGCTGAGAAAAAGTTTTCTAAAAGTATGAGTTCCTATAATTTTATAAAATTTTTTCGTAAAATCGTGATTTGCAGTAGTTCCCACATCATTTTATAGACAGACTTAAGCCTTGTGTGAGTTCCTACACTTGAATACAACAAATTCAAATGTTATAAAGTTCTATTCTTTAAATTGCAGTAGTTCCCACATTTAAAGAATCAATCTGTAAAGTTCAGATTCCAACTTTTTTCAGAATTATGAGTTCCTACACCGAGTTCACGTTAAATTAATGTGGGTTCAACTCTTGGCAAATCACTCGCTTTAAAAATCCAGAATCATATTTTTATCCATTCCAAAAGTCTAAAGCGACGTAAATTCAACGTAAGAAAATAGAGAACGTTCTACTGAGTTTCCCCGCATCGATCCCTTCACGTTATTTTTAAAAACGTTTTTCATTTTTTCAAAAAGTTCTATTTTCAATCAGAATTTTACGTTGTTTTGTTACAAAGAAGTTCTTTCGAACATTTAATATAGTGTCGATAAATCAAATATGAATTGCTCTACAATTCTATTTTATCGATTCTTTTGTTTATTCCTTTTTATAACTTATATCTCCTGCGGTTCTGTTTCCAACCAAAGAACTCTCTCTGAAAGAAAACTTTCTTTCACTCAAATCGAGGAAGCTCAATCTTTTCTACATACGTTAGAAATACATTTTCAGATCATCACAGAAATTCTCCAAAAACTTAGAATCTTGGCGGTCACAAGTTCTCATAGAAATTATACCCAAGAAGATAGAAATCAGTTCGATGTACAATTTCAGGAATTGATAAAAGGAATTTGTAGTATTATAGAAAGCGCTCGTTTCAAAAACATTTCTTTACTAGATATTGAAAACGCTTCTCGACCCATAAGTATATCGTTACAAATCAATTCACACAATTCTCCGGTTCTACTACCATTACCCGAACTTCAACCGAAAGAATTTGGTCTTTACACTTGGAACTTAAAAAACTTTCAAAGTAGAATGAATGTAAAAACAAATGTCAATGCAGTTCAATCTATAGACATTTTAAATAAATCTCTTTCAAAGATGGCTTTTGAAAGAGCTACAGTTGGAGCTTCGTGGGAACGGTTAAGTTATAGTAAACGTTTGCGTGACTCATTGTCAAATATGGATCAAAAAAAATCCCAATAAGGCTTATTACCAATAAGAGAATATTAAAATTTCTTAAAGATTATAATTTTAGAATTTACTTTTTGTTATTTTTCTGCGGAGGTGGGGGAGTATTTGGTTTTGGCTCGTTAGTATTATTTTTAATATTCCCTTTCATAAAACCTTCGGTAATCGGTTTTATTTGACCATCATATATTACATTCTTACTACCTTTTTTCTCATTCGCCATAAAACCTCTCAATATTTCAGTTGTTCGATAGAATACATCCCATCGCTCAATGATATACGCTGAATTCAAATTGTAAAATTCTTTTTACCGTTGATTGTATAAAGGTCATAAAAGTTCTCTTTGGGTGCTAAGCCTTAACTCGACCAAAGTAGGTAAGAAAATGATTGAAATCTCGAATCCAAATTACCTCTTCTGAATTTAAGTCATGGGACCAAATGTCATATCACCAAACTTATTTGTGATATGTAACTTTATGTTAACGTAAATTTGACGTAAAAAAACCTAGACGAATCCGGCTGCCATAAGCAGCCGAACCGGGCTCTCAGCTCTGATCAATAAATTGCATACAGGAACGTTATACGACTTATCTTCGTAGATTTCAATTGGCTCAACCTTAAAAGACCGATTGACTAGACTGCCCCATAAACTTACGAACAACTTATTTTCTATGATCCAATTTCCATTCGTTATGAAAACAAAGATACATTTTAGTAAATTCAATAATTGAAATAAAACTTCTAAAACTAAATAATTTGATAAACCGAAAACCGATGACAAAACTATAAAATAAAAATTTGAATAATCCTTATGTGTACTAAGATAACGAAATAATAACGTTGTGAGAAATCCAGGAATCAATACAATAATAATTCTCAGCGCCAAATCTGAAATTTCCATATATTTTTTATTATCCCTTCATCTATTTTCATTCAAAACTTATAATAAAATGTCCAAGGTTCATATCGAAGTTCATGGGAACTCATTAAAATCGTTATAAAATTTATGCTCCTCTGTTTTTATAAAAGCGAAAACCACTTTTAAACTTTTTTTAAAAAAGAATAGCAGATGGGTATTTTAGAAAAAATATTTTATGATTCTGAACACAGCACTACAATAAACAGAAATCAATTATTTTAGAATAGATAAATATTATTATAAATTCAAGTTTTTTCATATTCAAAACCTATCCCAAATAAAAACTACTGAAATTGCATTATAAATTTATCAAGTATTTATAATTAAATTTTTCTTAAAATATCCGAGATTTTTTGATTTAGATTTTTGGAATTGTTTTAAATATCGAATGTAGAACATTAAAAAGTTTGGAACGATGAAGAAAAAACTATTTTGGGACTTCTTCATCGTTATTGCAATTAATATAATGTTATAGGACTTACACCACACTCTACAAATCGTTTTCTCAACTTACAAATGATCTTGCAAAAACTGAACTAACTCCCGCCTTAGATACTGGTCCACAAAAGACATTCTGAGTTAGCACATTGAACTCACTCAACTAAACGCCTTTTCTATGGGTTGAAGTTTAATCTCTTCTTTCTTTATTGTGATTGATGCGGTTCATAATGTAAAGAGCAAGTAGACCGCCCAATAGAACCGCAAGTAAGTTTACATTTGAAATTTGATAGATACCGAATTTAGGAGAAACGAGCCAAAGAACTACTGAACGAATAAAATCTTGAAGCAAAGAAAGTATAATTAGAGATCCCAAAAGAGCCACGATAAGAGCTCCCCAAAAACCGCCTAGAAGATCCTTACGTTTGTAATAGTAATAATACCAAGAAAGTCCACCGGAAATACCGACTACGAATAAAACATCCAGAATGGTAGTCCACCAAGGTGAGCCCGAAAAAGAAGCAAGAGGAATCAAAAAGAGTTGTCCGCTCAGTTCGTGTAAAAAAGAATCAGGTAAATTCAATAGGCTCATTCCAATACAGCATTTTCGGGAATTGTTTTTTTAGTCGACTCATTTTAGTAATTGCTCTGAAACTTGCTTCTTTTGGTACAAAAAAGTCAAAAGTTCCAAGGAAATTTAACAAGAAACGAATTGAAGAAATCGAATCTTGTTTGTAAAGCCAAACAAAAAAGAGAAAACTAAATTTGAAAACCAAAATAAATCAAACGGTTAAAACCTTCGGTATAGTAGGATTTCCTCTTTCACATTCTCTTTCTCCTTTAATTCATAATTCAATTTATAAAGATAGAAATATTAACGCCTCGTATCTAATTTTTGAAACTCCAGATTTCAATGTAGAAAAAATACAAGAATTCCGAAACTCTGGAATCTTAGGACTTTCTGTAACCATTCCCCACAAAGAAAAAGCTTTTGCTCTCGCCAACAAAGCAGATGACACATCTAGAATTATGAAAGCTTCCAACACATTGTTGATCGGACCGGACTCGATTTATGCATACAACACCGATGGAGAAGGTGCCTATCGTTCCATATTAGAATTTTCTCCAGAATCTTTAAGAACTGGAAAAGTAGTAATCTTAGGAAGCGGAGGAAGCGCGAGAGGAATCGCATTTAGCCTTGCAGTTTCGGGTAAAATTCAAAACTTACTTGTATGTTCCAGAAATGAAATCACCGCAAAAGAAATCTGTTCTTTAGTTACTAAAAATTCAAACGTAAAAGCGGAACCAATTTCGCAAGATCTGTTATTTGATCAAAAAGAAGAAATTTCATTAGTCATTCATACAACTCCTCTGGGAATGAAAGGACAATCACCAGGTCCGTATCTTCCCGAAAAATTTTTTAACTCGAACATGACTCTTTTTGATATAGTTTATAATCCTCTAGAAACTCCTTTGGTTAAAGCGGCACAAAAAGCGGGAACCAAAATCATTCCCGGATCAGAAATGCTTTTGTATCAGGCAATGAAACAGTTTGAACTTTTTACAGATATTTCGCCTAACGTAGATGATATAATCAAAACCAGAGAACGTCTTTCTAAAGCATTAGAAAATAGATGAATTCAGATTCCGACTTTTTAGAATTTGCAAACGGACTTTCCAATTTAGAAAAGAGCAGAAATTTCAACGTTTTTACCAGCTATTCCTTGGAACCTTTTGCCAAAACCTTAAAAAAGTTTGGCTTTGATCAAAGAAACAAATCCACTCTTTGTAGAATCTCAGTGATAGGAACAAACGCAAAAGGTTCTATCACTCATTTTTTAGGGGAATACTTTCGAATCTACGGTTTTAAAACGGGACTTTACACTTCACCTCATTTGATTAGCCCTTTGGAAAGAATACGGATTGGAACCAAATCTCAAAATTTTAGAAACATTCTCACAAAAGAACTAGATCAATTGTTAAGCGAATGGAAATCTCTCAACGCCCTAGAAGATTTAAAATCTTTTTCTTTTTTTGAACTTTTTACGTGTGCATCCTTCTCTTTTTTTGAAAAAGAATCTACGGAAATTCAAATTTATGAGGCAGGACTTGGGGGCAGACTAGACGCAACCAAACTTTGTGATCCCGACATAGTTGTTTTAGGAGTAATAGGTTTAGATCATAAAGAAATATTAGGAAATACTAAAAAAGAAATTCTAGAAGAGAAACTCAAAATTTGTAATTCTAACACGAAAGCACTTTTTGCAATCGAACAAAACGAACCGGAATTAAACGAAAAAATCTCATCTTGGTGTTCTCAAAACGGAATTTACTGTACGATCATCCCTCAAACTCCATCTAACAGAACGTATCTAAAAAAAAATCAGATTTTTTCTTATCAAGTATTTCAGAATATTCTAAAATTTGATTTTTTCTTAAAATCAACCAATAAAAAAATTGATCCAGAATTTCCTAGGTCTGAAAACGTTTCTTTGGTTTCAAATACACTTAGTTTCGAAATTTTTGAAAAATATATGACCCTTCCATCGGGTAGATTAAGCACTTTACGGCATTCTCCACTTGTCGTTTTTGATCCTGCACACAATCCTGATGCTTTTACAGAAACTCTACAAAGTTTATCCTTTCTTTTTCCATCTCATAAATTTCGAATTTATGCGGGTTTGTTAAAAGATAAGGATGGCAACGGTATTTTGGAAATTTTAAGAAAAGCACGTAAAAAATCGGATATTTTAGGATTTCAATTTCTAAAGGAAAATGGATTTGTTATTCCAGCCAACTGCCAAGCAGAAGAAACGATCTCCGATTATGAATTTAGATCCGTATTACAGCGTTTAGACGATTCTTTTGAACCGATTTTGATTTTAGGTAGTTTTCGTTTATTCCCGATTGTTTCCAGTCTACTCTGACAAAACTAACAATAAGAAACGCGGCTTTCTACAACGAATGTAAAAATAAAAAGTGAATTTTTATAGAAACGTAAGAGCTCTACAAATTAAACCTCTTTTTCTTTGCGATTTTGAAAGTAATTTGTCGATGAAATACTACATTTTACAGACAAACCAAAATGTTGAGAGAATTCCTACATTTTTAAAATCTAACCGCAGAACCTGGATTTGTAATAGTTCCCACAATGACTAACTCAGTCGTATTGAGATACCCAAAGTAAAAGTGAAAAAAATAATAGTTAATGGATATAACGCCAGGAAGAAAAGGAGGGACGTACATGACAGTTAATACAAGCGGAAAGTGGTGGATAGGCTCAGAACCAACCGACATCGCCGAATTTCTCTCTGCTTACTCACAAGATGGGTATCCTATTTCAGAATTTCGCCTGAGTAAGTGCGAATGCGGATCTGTCACTTTCGGGTTAGAAGCAGACAACAACGAAGGAGTTGCACGTAGACTGTGCGCTCAATGTGGCACTGCCCATTTCATTTGCGATAGCGCGGAGCACTGGCCTGACGTGGAACCCGAACAATGGAAATGCATCGAATGTGATTCTCTTCACACCAATGTGGGCGTGGGCTTTGCCATGCACAAGGATCCGCCTTCTGAAATTCACTGGCTTTACGTTGGATGTCGTTGTACTCAATGTGGTGTGCTCGGTTGCTTTGCAGAGTGGAAAGTTGGATATTCATCTTCCTCCCATCTATTAGATACGGTTTAAGATCTGGGCGAAACTTCGAATATCTCCTTCGTTAGGCAAAATCTCTATTCAAAAATTAATTAAGGAAAGAAATTCGCCTACTGATCTTTATAAAATTGAGTATCTAAATGTTTATCATAAATGCCGTTTCACGTAAGTTCGATAGAATCCAATGCGAAAGCAATTCTTATGTTGCGACTCATAGTGAGTCATTGCATTGAATTTTTTATTCGCCCAGATTTTCTTTTTCTGAATTCACATGATTAAAATGTAAACTATCAAATAACGTGAGTTCAACGTAAAAAAACCTGGATGAATCTAGAGCTGCCATAAACAGCCGGACCGGGCTCTCAGCTCTGGTCAATAAATTCTATATAGGAACGTTATACGACTTATCATCGTATATTTCAATTTAGAACGCGATCCATAGAAGCGAGACGCTGAGTTCAGGAAAGCGTTGTGCTTTAGTTTCCAACGTGATCCATAGTGAGCGTTCTGCTTTAGTTTTCCCACGTTTTGGGTGGCAACTCAATGAATTTGCTTCCCATGGGGTCGCAATTCAGGTGGAGAAGTTCGGAAGATTTTTCTCTATCAGAAAAACATACTTTTTGCAAGTAAAAAGACTCATTCTTGTCGGAACACTTGAAAAATGTGCGTTGAATATGTTAGGAAGCGTTGTGCTTTAGTTTCCCCGCATCGATCCCTTTCGCATTATACCGAATTCACGTTAAATAGGTATTTTATTATGTAGTTCAAAGTAATTGTGGCTTCATGCTTTCTCTCCGAATCGGTCAAGCAAGCTTCGCTATGTCTTTGTCACTTCGATTCACTGGTGGAGAAATCCGTTTATGAAAGTTAACCTTTATGCAAAAAACAAAATGTAGAATTTATTACAAATCTGAATTTTACAGATTAATTCATAAAATGTGGCACTACAAAATCACGATTTTACGAACAAATTCTAAAAATGTAAGAGTTCATACTTTTAGAAAATTCATTTTCTTATGCCGAACTTCACGAAAACTTTAAAGTTGTTGAAAAATTCCATAGTGGCGTTTAACAAAACTGCTTCAGTCGACCGTTTCTATAAAACAGAAACAAATGGAGAATTCATTTTTTAACAACTCTTTTGCTCTGCGATTGTCATTCGATGAGAATCTATTTTTCTTAAT
This sequence comes from Leptospira noguchii serovar Panama str. CZ214, assembly GCF_000306255.2. Lineage (GTDB taxonomy): Bacteria > Spirochaetota > Leptospiria > Leptospirales > Leptospiraceae > Leptospira > Leptospira noguchii. Next base: position 10,175 of record NZ_AKWY02000022.1, on the reverse strand, counting down.
ATTTTATTTTTTTAATATTCAAAATTTTAAATTAAACTTCGCAAAAGAATCGATCTCAACAAACTGGCCCGGAATCGCATACGGATTGTTTAACCTTTTCGGAACCGCTCCCACATCCAAAGTCTCCTCATCTAAACCTAACCAATAAAAAGTTACGGCTAAAATCAACATCGCCACCATTCCGTAAATCATCACGCCGCCGGTCAATCCTTCGTGCCTACCAAAGTTCCCTGCAAGTTTTTGATACCTACCCGCGTCCCGATTCGTTTCACGAATAATTCTTTCTTCGTAAAAATACAAACCGATAAACTGATCTTGAGGAGCAGAAAGAGACGCATAATAAAGACCGGTAAGATTAACACGACTACGAGCACGATCGTATAAATCGTTAGCCTTTAAATTAAAATAATAATAACCTAGGTAAAACAAAAGAGTACCATATAAGGAATAAATCGAAAAATCGTTATACGAATAATCCAAAAAAACATTCTGTTTATTTTTATAATAAGTGATCGTATCTCCCTGTTTTAGAACCAAATCTAGTTTTGTTTCCTCATCCTTTTTGATCTCCACTCCTTTTAAAAGATCAACGTGACCTTCCATCGAAAGTCGAAGACGATTATAACCCGTTTTGACTCGAACGTTGTCAATAGGAGTTTTACCTAAAAATTCCGAACCTAGATAAACGTTTGCACCTTCTGGATTAGAAGTCACAGAAATCAATCCATCCTTAGGAGTTTTAGAAAGAATCATTTCAAAACTTCCACCGTCCTGAATCGAAACTCTTTTTTCTTCGCTCTGAAATCCATCCATGTAATATTTAACTTTGCGATTTCCGGGAAGAATATCAGATCTTTGTAAAGGAGTTTTTCCCAAAAATTGCCCGTCCAAAAAAACGAGAACCCCATCTAAATCCCCTGACTTAAACGAAAAAGAGATCGTATTTTTTCCAACTAATTCTTTTTTAATTTCTCCGATCAAACCTTCTAATTCCTGATAAGAACGTCTAACGCTAGTTTTAGCACGAAATTCTTTTCGAGAAGCGTCTTTAGAAGATCGCAAAACAAGTTTGAGTTCCATTTGAGACTCGCTTTTTTTTTCGTATGTTCCAGCGAGATGATAAAAACACCCTGCTTTTTTACCGGATAAAAATAGAGTGCTGTCTTCGGGCGGAGTTTCCTCCGAAATAAACTCGGTTTTTAAGGTGAGAAAACGAGGATCCTTTTCTGGAGAAGTTTCTTTTATATTCTTTACTCTCTCCAAAACGTCCCCGTCCCACTCCCCTTTTTTTAATCTTTCCTTTTGGGTGGGATCTCCAAAACCGTGCTGAATACTTTTTGGCACCACGTCCGGATCAAAAATTTGAAAAAGTCCTTTTAAACCTGAAAATAAAACTCCTCCGTAACCCTTACTCAAATAATCTAAATTCGGGTCCACATTTTGATTTTTAAGCGGGAATATACATAGTTTTCTTTCGGTTTCGAACGTAACCTTTGTATGCATTCCAGATTCAGGAAAACGATAATATTTGTCGATGCCTTGCGCAAAAATCCCTATATTCAAAATAGATAATATTAAAATAAATGCAGATAATCGAATCATTTTTTTTTCACGCTTAAAGCAGCGACCAAACCGACGATCCCTACGATAGGCATCACCAAAGCTAAAGGAGCAAAATAAACATAATCCCTTGCAAAGGAAATTTGTTCACCTAAACCGGGACCAAACCAGTCGGAACCCGCGCTTACTCCCAAATAACTAAAAAGCGCCAACGTCATTACAACCCCAGGTAATCCTGTAGTAAATAGAACTTTTAAGACTGGAAAAGTCGAAGGAAAAATATGATTTTGAAAAACATTAACCCTAGAGGCCCCAAAAAAAGAAGAAGCGAGAACAAACCCACTTCCATCCGCTTCTCGAATTTTACTTTGAAGAGTTTCGTATGAAAAAGCCCAATCACCTAACAAAATTGCAACAATCAAAACGTAAGCTCCTTGTCCTAACGCGTGAACCGTAAGCAAAGCGATGAGCAAAGAAGGAACGGAAACGAACACGGAAGAAATCGGAGTAAAAAACCATTTTCCAGTAAACGGAAAAGAATATTGAAAAAGACAAATCAAAGAACTGAACACCAAAGTAAATAATCGAGAAGGTAGAGAAAATATAAGGGTAGAAATTGTTCCGTAAGAAAAAAGACTATATACGTCCCGACCCAATCGATCACAACCAAAAGGATGGTTCCAAGTTACAGAACAAAAACTGTCTTCTAAAAAAACTTCTGTAGGTGGACTCTTCCATACTACGCCAACTAAAGTTAAAAATACAAAAAAAATTTTAAGACCATTACCAAAGGAGATCAAGAAATGTTCTCCTTACCGGTAAGACTTTTTTGAAAACGAATAGAAATCCTACTGAAAATGTAAAACGTAAGACCACTGTAAAAAAGAAGCGCGCTCAACAATTCTGCATCCATAGTCTGAATCGCGTAATACATAGATTTACCAATTCCAGGAAAAAAAAATATCTCTTCCACGATCATCGCTCCAGAAAGAAGAGAACTAAAATCTAGAAGAATTAAAACAACAAGTAATGGAAGAATTTTCAATAAAATATGATTCCATAATATTCTATTTTTAGAATATCCCCTGGCTCTTAAAACCTTTGTATAAGGTGATTTTAATTCAATTTCGGTAAAACTAAGAGCAAACTGATAGATCCTGGCCCAAACTCTAGAACCTAAAGCAATTCCTGGTAAAATCACATACGTGCTATTCCAAGGTTCGTAACCACCAGGAGGCAACCATTCCAGTTGTACAAAAAAAATCAAAAGTAAAACAACACTCACTACAAAAACCGGAGTGGACAAAATCCAATTGCTCAGAAATAAAAATACGTTTTTAAAAATTCCTTCTTCCTTTTTAGAACCAATAAGCGCCAGTGCTACCGCAAAAAAACTCCCCCAACCTACCGAAAAAACCGCAAGGTGTAACGTAGGAAGAACTCTTGAAAAAATATGTTTCCAGACAGATTCTCCGGAAGTGGTTTTACCGGATTGAAATATTATAATTCCTTTAACAAAGGAAAATACTTTAGACAAAAAGGATTTTTGTTCCAGAAAAGATTCTTCCTTAGAAAAGGACGAATCCGCATAAAGATATTCTTTATTCAGAGAACGTAAATGACCAAAAAGAATGGAGAAAAAAATTAATGCGACAAGAAATAAAAAGAACCTAGAGATTTCTCCCTGCACGATTAGACATTCCGAGAAAAGGCTTTTTGGATTTCCTCAAAGGACCCGGAACGAATCAATTTTTCCCTATCTTCCTTTACATTTAATGCTTTTGCAATCTGCGCGAGCGTCTTGATATGCTCTTGAAATTTAGTTTTAGGAACGATAAGAAGAATAAAGATATGAACCGGTTGATGATCGATCGAATCGAAATCGATTCCGTTCGGATTGAGTCCCATCACACATTTGAGTTCGTCTACAAGATTGACAGAACAATGAGGAATTGCAACCCCACTTCCGATCCCAGTAGACATTGACTTTTCTCTGGCAAGAAGAGATTCTAAAATTTCTTCTTTATTTTCTGCGTCTATTTGATGTGCATCGATCGCCTTTTGTAGAAGTCTGGAAATCACTTCTTCTTTGTTTCCGGATTCCAAATTAAAAATGACTGTTTCTGGTTGAAGAAGAGTCAAGAGCTGATTCATATCCGCCCCACTGACTTTTCGTCTTGTTGTCTATGTTTGTTACAATACACGATCATCATTCTAACTACAATTCAAACGACTCTAATTGTCCGAAATTATCGACTCTGCTTCCCAGAAATATACGGATCAAACTGGCTTCAATGAAAAAATAGAAAACAGAAAAGGTGAAAATCGGTAAAGAAAAACGTACCAAAACTTGGATGACATAAAAAAGGACTACGGTCGCTAAAACCGCTATGAATGAATAAATCCAAGCGGTATATAAATTTCTTCCGGGCGAAGTAAAAAGAATCGAGAACGATACCCAAGCGGACAAAAGAACGGGAAAATATTCCAAAGCTAAATTCCCAACTCCTACGATCAAACCAGTTATAAAAATCAAAGGGATCAGAAAATAATTCGGACTTTTTAAAAAAACTGGAATCAGAAAAAGAATCGAATATGCTCCCATAGTTTCCAAAGAAGAAAATTTCAAAGGAGAATAACCTTCCTGTGAAAAAGAAAGAACGCTGAAAATATCGGAAATTGATTCGTCCCTAAAAGATAAACTCGGTTTACCCGCAATTCCGGAAAAAATATCTATCGTTGGCAATAAAAGATAAAAGAATAAAAAGATCAAAAGCTGAACCAAAGAAAGTGGCATTTGAACCCTAAAACGATTTTCTAAGAGGGAAGATAAAAAAATTCCCGTAATTCCAGCGAGTATGGCCCAGACTATCGTTCCAGGATGAATCGGTAAAAGAAGGACAAAAATTCCTGTATGAACGATCCATTTTAAGGAATAGATCTTACGTTTTATAATCGTAAATTGATAAACAAAACAAACTCCCAGAATAATCACATAACAAATCCATAATGGAGCGGTTCCAAACAAGACAATTCCTATAAACGAAAAAAGTCCCATGAGAATATCCGGATAAAACGGATCTGACTTTCGAAAAAAACCCGTCTTAGTAACTAAGAGATAATCAGGCATTTTGATTTTCCAGGTCTCTGCTTTTTACTTCTCGAATTTTATTTCTGATAGAAATTCCAGAAGGGCAAAGGAAAGTACAAATTCCACACTCGATACAAGCGTCCGCAAAAAATTTTCCCTGTCCGTTAACAAGAGAAATCGGATTACATTCTAAAGGACAATTATAAGTACATTCTCCGCATTCGATACAAGGAAGTTCGTTCCGTTCCTGAATTTTACCAGAAACGAATATTATAGAATGATGTTTATAAATATCTAGAAAATATTCCTCGGATGAAGAATGAAATTCTCCCCCGTCGAAAAAGGAATTGAAAGTGAAGTTTGGATATTCGTTCTTTTTTTCAGAAAGTAAAAAGCCTAGACTTTGGCCGTCTCTGAACTTGATCGGGGATTCTTCTTTTTTAAGACCGCCGTTCTTTCCCACATAATAGATCGTGATATGTCTTTCTATATATGGGATTTTTTTGAACAAGGCTCTGTAAAGGTGATAGAGAGTTTCAGGTCCTATATAAAGAATATTCTCTTTTTGGAATATTTTTTCGGATAGAGCTTTTTTTACAAAATACTGCGGGTATCCTAGTGGATATTCGTATTTTCGAAAAGAAACCGGAGACATTATATAATCTTTAATAGAAGCTTCTGGAAACCATACTTTCAAATATTCTAAAAATAGAATATGCAATTCTTTGTATTCCTTTAAAAGGATTTTTTGAAAATCAACAGACTGAGTTTTAGTATATGGGGAAAGTACGATCAAAGAAGAACGAAACGTTTTAAAAAGAGTAGATAATGTTGTATTTGGAAAATCGAGAGAGACAAGTCCGAGTTCGTCCATTCTCTGTAAAGCTTGTTCTAATTTTAAAGAAGAATCGATTTTGGTTTCACCGGACAATTGAAAACTTCCGTCCTGTACGATCCGGATCTTTGTGGAATGTTCTCCTTGAATGAGACTCGCAATCCCGTCTACAGGTGACAAAAGTGTTCCGACAGACTGTCTAACGAGTGGTTCTCCTGCAAATACTCGAGTCGGAAATTCTTTTAAATAGAGGGCTCCCGATTCGGGAAATAATGTAAATGGTTCTTCCAGGACGGTCTTACGAGAAAATCTTCCGTGGACCAATCCTGGTTTGAGGGTAAAAGCGGAGGGCTTCAAAACTCTTAGGTGAGATTTTTCACCATGTAGATTTCGTCTTTGATTGGAAGTTCTTTCTTTAGATTTTTGATATAAGGAAGAATTTCACCCATCGGCTCATAAAATTCACAGTTTACTTGCATACGGCGAGCAACGGTGAAATATTTATAGAGTTTTTCTTCTCCGGATCTTTTGGACCATTTTTTCTTGGTGCATTTTACGCGGAGAATATACTTATCCGCCTCGGATTCATATTGCCTTACAGTCACACAGTGTAGGCAATTAGCGCAGTAAACTTTCTCACTCATTCGGGTTCCTATAAAAAGTAACGGTTTTTTGTCAATTTTTCAGAAAAAAGTGCAAAGTCAAGCATAAGCCTTAGAGCTTCGACTCTGAGTCTTCATCTAAGTTGGTACGAAGGCCCTTTAGTTGGAATATTATAAGTTTCTATTTTTTTATATAAAGAGTCTATTCAAAATTCGGTCGAGCGACCATAAAAACGATGCTCTGAGTTGTGAATATTCAGCAAATGCCTCTATGGGTTGGTATTCAAGATTTGAACTTCACAAAAAATGTGGGAACTACTACGAAGATTTAACGACATTATAACTGCTCGCAAATTGTCAAATGCGACTTAATTGTAGGAACTACTGCATTTTATTAAAAATTTCTAAAGAATGATCGCGTAAACTTCTTTGAGATTTTGGAACAAGCTCTGAGAACAATTCTTAATCTAATGTGAAGTTCGATGTAAAAAAATTTGGGTGAATCGCTCGCATATTTCAAAGCTAAAATGGCTTCGCAACCTGTCGAGCGCCAATAGAAGCGAGACGCTGAGTTAACGCGATCCGTAGTGAGCGTTGTGTTGAGTTTCAAACACTTTCGTAAAAAAGTATTTCACTAAGTTCTTTTTCACTCCAATTCCTTCGGAATTTCCAAACTCAATGCTGCTTTTAGGATCACAGCATAATAATTGCTTTCGCATTAGTTATATCGAACTCACGTTAATCTACGAGAGTTTTATGGTTGGGAGTTTTTTCTAAAAGTAGTTCCCACACTTTTAAGAATTAAGATTTTTTACTGGGAGAAATAGCTGAGTTTTTCAAAGTTTCACTGTGAAATCTTAATTTGCGGTAGTTCCCACAGATTATTTTTACGGAAAAACCAGATTTTATAAAACGGAACTTCTTACATTAAACTTATATTCAGGAAGCCTTTATAAAATAAAGTATGAGTTCGGGCCTTCATTCTTCTGAAAAAGTTGGGATCTGAACTTTACAGACCGATTCCCTAAAATGTGAGAACTACCGCAATTTAAAAAAATAGAAGTTTATAAATAATCGAATCGTATCCCAGTCTAGGAACTCACACAAAACTTAGGTTTGTTTATAAAATGATGATGTGGGGAATTACTACAAATCACGATTTTACGAACAAATTCTCAAATTGCGGGAACTCATACTTTTAGAAAATTCTTTCTCAGCCGAATCAAATAGATTTTTCATTTTTGTAAAGTTCGCAAAACTGCGATTTTATGTAAAAATTTGATTTGGCAATGTTCTTTTTAGATTTTATTTTATAGAGATAAATCTCTTTAAAATAAAATCTATAATTATCTTTTTCTCAAAGAAAAAGGACACAAGAAAACTCTTAGCCCTCTCTAAAAGTTATCCACAGAGAAATTTATGCCTGAGTAGAAAGCTCTTTTGCAGATTCTTGTTTGGAAACTCCCAGTTTCCAAAATGCATCCTTCAAAGATAAATATCCAACGTAGAAAAATCCGAGCGCATAAATCGCTAAGAAACCTACGATCTGAGGTTTTCCAAGTGCAAAAGAAAGAAAAACGGTCCCGATACAATAAAATCCCATTAGAAATTCAAGTACCACATGAAAATCCAAAGGCACCGTATATTTCAGTCTCTCTTTCAATACATCTGTATTCTTTTCAATTTTAAGTTTAGGAGTACGTTTGAATGAAGATTGAATCCCAAGAATCGCTTCTAACCAGGCTCTTGTGTTTACGATCGCAATTCCAGTCCCGATCATAATTAGAATTGGAAGATACAACATTCTTTTTTTCCAATCTTTATGAAGAATTTTCTGAGAATACGCGTAAAAGATCATAGGTCCTACAGATCCTACCGATAAAATCGCCGCAGTTCCCATTAAAATTTCGATCGGTAAATCATAAAAGCTGAAACCAGACCAGTAGTCCATCAACAATAAAGGAGCACTAAAAAGTATATTGATCACCATTAAAGGATGAACTGAATAATTGATTAAGTGAACAATTGCCTCTGACTTAATTCTCCAAGGAAGATCCGCCCGTAGAATTCTTGGAAGCAACTTGACAGCGGTTTGTATAGAACCTTTACACCAACGGAATTGTTGCGATTTATACGCAGAAATCATTGCTGGAATTTCAGCCTTACATTCAATATCTTTAAAATAGCGGAATTTCCATCCTTTCATTTCTGCGCGGTAAGAAAGATCAAAATCTTCTGTAAGAGTATCGTGTTCCCATCCGCCAGAATCGATGATACATTCTTTTTTCCAAATTCCAGCAGTCCCATTGAAATTCATCCAGAGATGAGATCCATTTCTGGCAACCTGCTCGATCATAAAATGCCCATCAATTCCAAAAGATTGTGCTTTTGTAAGAACATTATAATCCGCGTTGATATGTCCCCAACGAACCTGTACCATTCCGATTTGAGGATCATCAAAATAAGGTACGGTTTTAATTAAAAAATCAGAGGCCGGCATAAAGTCCGCGTCAAAAATTGCGATGTATTCTCCTCGAGCAACTTTCATTCCCGCTTCTAAAGCTCCTGCCTTGTGCCCGGTACGTTCCGCCCCCGATCGATGAAGATGATGAATATCAAATCCGAGTGATTTATAATGATTGATTAGATTTCTAGACTTTTCAACCGTCTCGTCTGTAGAATCATCTAAAAGTTGTATTTCAAGTTTATCTTTTGGATATTTAAGCGCGACAGTTGTTTCAATCAATCGATCTACTACGTAAAATTCGTTAAAGATCGGCAATTGCACAGTCACTACAGGCAGATTTGGATCATTGACGTCTAAAATTTTGTCCGGCTCGGATTCACAATAGGTATGATTCTTTTTATAAAGATATACCATGATATAGGTATGAATCCCAAAGAAAAAGAGAGCGACTATGTCGATCCCATAAATAGCCAGAAACAATATAGTTACGACGGTCAGCATAATGATAGCCAGGAAATATTATTCTCGTTAAAAGTCAAAGATTTTGCACCGCATAAAGTTTTTAGTTTTTTAATCCGGCCCTTTATTTTTTATCCAGAGGCCTAATGTGGGAACTCCCGCTGCCGATACTTTTCAATGGATGGACTACAACCTCCCTGGTTGTATCTTCCACTGCGAATTTTCACTTTGAAATGGACGGGGGACGAAAGTTACACCGTCCCCTTTTTTTGCCTGCCTTAAAGAAATGTGTGTAGTTACCTTGCTTACTCTCTCATATACTTAAATAACGTTATAAAAAAAGGATCATTCCAAAATTCATTTTTCGATAAAAGAATCTCTATAAAATACGAATACAACTTTCTCAATATCACTTTTCTTCATAAAATCGTTGTTTTACGATCTTCATTCTATAAAAAATTTATTTTAACGTGAGTTGGATGTAAGAAAGTCTGAACGACACCGATTACCACAGGAGGCTGCTCAGTTCTGATCAATAAATTGTATACGGGAAAAGTTATACAATAATCGTCTTTAGTTTCAATATAGAACACGATCTATCGAACGACCATAAGAGTGAGACACTGAGTTTGAAAGAGCGTTCTGCTAACTTCCTCGCGTCGGATCCTTTTCGCCGTTATACCGAACTCACGTTAATATAAATATGAGGTAATAGTTCTGCGATAGATAAATAGGAACAATGATTTCTAAGTTTTGTGAGAGTTCCTACATTTTAGGAAATTGGAATATTCTGTATACCAAACTAGTACAGGAACCTACCACAGATTTTATATTTTTTAAAATGTAGGAACTCATAAAGGATCTGTTTTAAAGAAACCTAATTTGTGAAAACTACTACAAAAAGTGATTGTTTAAAAATTCGTAATGTGACTTACTGACAATTGCATAATATATCACCAAAAAGAAGTACCCAAATAATCTAATAAAAAAAGACTGTAGAAATGGGTAATATAGCGGGAGTGAAACGAGATTTCAAAGGATTAGAGAAACGTCGTTTAAAAGGCCTGAAGCTGCGAGGGGAAGGGATTAAAAGATCTGAAGTGGCGCGTCGTCTGGGAGTGACTCGGCATGCAGTAAGGCAGTGGGAGAAACAAGTAGAGG
>NZ_AKWY02000023.1:42500-144463 GCF_000306255.2 Leptospira noguchii serovar Panama str. CZ214 | reverse complement strand
ACGACACATTTCATACTATGAATGTTGAAGAACTTTCGGAACTGGCCGATACCATTGAAATGGATATTTTCGACGTAGGACGCATGCTCTATGCAAAAAAATGGGAACTGGAAATCAGAATTCAATCCTCTTCTTTAGAAGAATTTTTGGACTTAGCTACAGCTTGGAGCTGAAATGTTTTCAGTTGCGTCTTGCGTGCGTTTTCGCAATTTAAAACGCGCGCGCAAACATTTTGAGTTGGATTGAATTGTTGTGATTCTTTTGAAAATTATTTAACTTCTGGGATCTATGAGTATTCGAACTTTTGTTTTTTAGTTATTCTCAAAAAAGGTCAAGTAGTTGGGTTCGCATGAAAAGTTGTAAATTCTATAAGATCTGAAAATAAAGATTTTAAATCCAGTTTGAGCGTAAAACAGTTGTTTGGCGATTTTAAACATTAGAGTTTTTGAAAAAATCCATAGTGACGATCAACAAATTGCTTCAATAGGAGGTTTTGGAACAAGCTCTTAATTCGATCATTTGTTTTTCATTTTTAAAAACGTTTTTATTTATGTTGATGAGAATTTTTTGTTTTGCGAAAAAAAATAATAAATCAGTATAATTGAATATTCTGAAAAAATAGATTGAGTCTGTTTTTATATTTTTGATTATAAAATCATCGATAGGTTTATTTTTATTAGAGTTGTTGAAAGATTCCATAGTTCAAGATTAACAAAGTTGCTTGAATCGACTTTTTCCATAAAAGAAACTGATGAAAAATTCATTTTTCAACAACTCTATTGGAATCTTAGAAGAATTTCTGATTACAAAAAGTATTTGGATGAAATACCAACTCAATTTAGGGAAAGTAAATTCATTCGATTGAGTAGGAACACAAAGCGCCATACCAAATAGAATTGATTGTTCTTTGAAAACGAACATGCTCTTCAGCTGTTATCTGGTCCAAATATTTAGTATTGATCGCGTATATTTAGAAAATATTTTTATTCTTCTGGCTTGACCTTTTGGAACGTTTAAAATTAAGTTTTCGAACGCATTCTAAAAATATAATTCTCCGTTAAGTGATCACTTTCGGTAGAAGGAGTAAGTATGGATTTTACAATTCCTCAGGAAGTTGAAGAGATCAAAAAAAAAGTCCGGGATTTTGTTGATAATTTTGCGATTCCTGCTGAAGTTCACTATGATTACGATCACGGTAGGATGCCCGAAAAGGTCACGGAAGAACTTAGAAAAAAAGTGAAGGATCTAGGGCTTTGGACTCCTCATCTTCCAAAATCGGAAGGAGGTCTTGGTCTAGATATGGTCGGAACCGCGATCATCTTTTCTGAATTGGGTCGTTCTCCGATTGCTCCTTATCTTTGTAATTGTGATGCTCCCGACGAAGGAAATATGCATCTTCTTCACATTGCCGCGAACAAAGAACAAAAAGAAAAATTTTATTATCCTCTCGTTCAAGGAAAGATTCGTTCTGCTTTTGCCATGACGGAACCTCCCCCTGGTGCGGGAGCTGATCCTCAAACTTTAACTACCAATGCAGTTAAACAAGGAAGTGAATATGTTATCAACGGACATAAATGGTTTTGCACCGGTGCAAACGGCGCTGATTTTCTGATTGTGATGTCTAAGGTTTCAGATTCTTTTCGAAGAACCACTCTATTTCTGGTACCTACAGATACTCCCGGTTATACGATGGTGAGAGAAATCGGAGTGATGGGTTCTCATGGTCCTGGCGGTCACTGCGAATTAAAGTTTGAAAACGTTTTAGTTCCTGAATCTTCCATTTTGGGAAAAGTAGGCGAAGGATTTAAATGGTCTCAAGAACGTCTAGGACCTGCTCGCCTAACACATTGTATGCGATGGATTGGTCTTGCAAGAAGATCTATGGAGATAGCTAGGAAATACGCCCTCAAGAGAGAAGTTTTTGGTCAAAGGATTGCTGATCATCAGGGAATCCAATGGATGTTTGCCGAATCCGCTGTTGAGATTGAATCAGGTTATATGCTCACTTTAAAAGCGGCCCATACTTTAAAAGTGGGAGAGGATGCGAGGCAAATCATATCTATGGCAAAATGGCAAGTTTCGGAAACTCTTTGTAAGGTGATCGATCGTGCGATTCAGATTTGTGGTTCTCACGGTTATGGAAGAGACATGAAATTGGAGCTATTTTATAGAGATGCAAGAGCTGCGAGAATCGCAGACGGACCTAGCGAGGTTCATAAAATGGTGATCGGAAGAAATCTGATTAGTGGTAAAAGCGATTTTTAATATTATAATTTGAGAATGTTATGAACGATTCAGAACTAAAAAAGACTCTGGAAAACTATCTTTCCGAAAGATTAAAAGGTAAAACCGAGATTCATTCTATGGTTTCTCTAAGCGGCGGAGCCTGCCAAGAAAATTTTTCCGCCCAGGTTCAAGTACTGGAAGGACCTGAAAAAGGTTCTTACGATACCGTGTTTAGAACGGATAAGGGAGCGTCTCTTTTGGCTTCTTTAAGTCGGGAAAACGAATTTGGAGTTTGTGAACTCGCCTACAATTCGGGAGTAAATACTCCAAGGCCTTTCTGGCTCGAAGCCGATCGAAAAATTACCGGAAGTCCTTTTTATTTTATGCAGAAAATTTCCGGAAAGGCGACCGGAAGATACGTAGTTAAAGATCCTTCTTTGAACAATATGAGAAAAAAACTTACGATTGATCTGGCCGAAAATCTTGCAAAAATTCATTCTTTAAAACCGAAGGATTGTAAAAATGAAACGTTATGTGAAACACTTTGGATGGGCCATGACCCGAACGATAAAATAGTGGCAAACGGTTCAATCCGTTCTCTACGTTTGGAATTGGAAAAAATGTCGGAAGTTTATCCTGCTATGGAAATGATTTTGAACTGGTTGGAGAAAAAATCAAAACCTTCCGACGATGTCGTATTAATACATGGTGATTTTAGAACCGGCAACTTTATGGTAACTCCGGACGGACTACAAGGAATAGTAGATTGGGAGTTTGCGCATTGGGGAGACCGTCACGAAGATCTGACCTGGCTTTGTATGAGAGATTGGAGATTTGGAAAGTTGAATAAAGAAGCAGGAGGTTTTGCGGATCGAAATGAGTTTTATGAAACCTATGAAAAAGTTTCGGGCATAAAATTGGATCCGTCTATGATCACTTATTGGGAAGTGATGGGAAATCTTAGATGGGCGATTGGATGTATAGGACAAGCGGAAAGACATCTTTCCGGTAAAGATAAAGGAATAGAACTTGCGGCGATCGGAAGAAGGGCTTGCGAGATGGAATATGAAGCAATGAGGATCATAGAAAATGCAGGATAAACCTACGTCTATCGACTTAATAGAATCAATTCAAGATTTTCTAATGAAAGAAATACTTCCTCAGTTTAAAGACAAGGATCTTCTTTCTTATAAAACATTAGTAAGTTGGAATATGCTAGGAGTTGTATCTAGAGAAATCCGTTTTGGAGAAGAATTATTGGACCGAGAACTGGACCGTCTAACAAAACTTTTAAATAAGGATTTTACTTTACCGTCTACCTTGGGCGAAAAGAAAAAATTGGCTTATGCTTGGAACGTAGAACTCAGGGATAAAATCCGTAAAGAGAAACTTTCACTGGAGGATTCTGCCTATTGGGACCACGTAAAAAAAACCGTTATGGAAAAAGTGGAAATTACGAATCCTAGATTTAGTACGGAAAGTTAGTCGTCATGTCTATTGTTCATCTGATCCGTCACGGTCAGGCAAATTCCCAGGGCGAAAACTACGACCTTCTAACTCCGCTTGGAAAAGATCAATCGTTTGCGCTTGGAAAATACATGGCACATAACGGAGAGCTTCCGGATCGAATTATTACCGGAACTTTAAGAAGGCATTTGGAAACCGCGGACTGGTTTATGAAAGGTGTGGTTTCTGAAGTAGGAGATCTGGAAAAATACAAAATAGATTCTTTCGTTTGTAGAGACTCCGGTTGGAACGAATTTTCACCCGAACTTTGGAGTTCTTTGGCCAAATTACTCGCGTCGGATAGACCCGAGTTTGCTAGAATTCTTTCACAATTCTATAAGGTTAAGGTTAGAGGAGGAACCCGATCAAAGGCTTTGTTCTACAAATTGACGGAAGAAATTCTTAAATTTTGGAAGGAGGAGGCGATAACCTCTGAGGATATAGAAACATACGAAAACTTTGAAACTAGAATATTTAATTCTTATAATGTTTGGTTCTTTTCCGGGGAACAGGAACGAAATTTTATATTTACTTCTGGAACTCCGATTTCCCTGGTTCTAAATCGTATACTACGTCAGAACGAAGACGCCTTTTCCTGGATGCCTTGGATTTGGAATACTTCCGTTAGCACGTTTCAAAAAGTGAAAGGGAAATATCTCCCTATTTCGATTAATGGTGTGCCTCATCTTACTCAAAAAAAAGATCGAACTTTGTTTTAAAATTTTAGAATATAAAATATTTATTGTATATAAAGATTCTATGAGTTTTTTTTGATCTTTTTAAGAAAAATTTCCAGACATTCTGAAACGATTTGGTTTGGCTCTTTATTGCCGTCGATTTGAATTGTATCTTTGGGGAGAATTTTTTCGTAAGCCGAATGAATTTTTTCAAGCTGAGTTAACGTTTCAAATCTTTCTTTATCTTCCTTTCTTCGATTTAATCTTTCGAGAGCGATTGTAGGACTTAAGTCTAAATAAAATAGAAGATCAGGAATTTTAAAATTTCGATTTAGATTTTTTTTTAGAATTATCTCTGGAGACAAGTCATCTCCGCTTTGGTAGGCGGCTGTGGAATACATATAACGATCAAGTAAAACGTTCTTGTCTGAGTTCAAAGCGGGAAGAATATTTTGTTTTAAAGATTCTTCCCTATCGTTTAAAAAGGCTTGGATTTGTTCTTCTTTTCCAAGTTCGATTTCTCCTCTGAGAAATTTTCTAAGATACTTTCCCGTTTCCAGATTTGTAGGTTCGGTAAAAGTTACGGAAGGAATTCCAAGTTCTATGAGTTTTTTGGTTAACGATTTGCAAAGTGTAGATTTGCCACTTCCATCGATTCCTTCAAAAACTACAAAGATTGGTTTTTTATTCTTCATTTTAACGGTTCCGATTCAATTCTTGACAAAGATGGATTCGTATAAAACCATTCTTATATCTACATGGATTCTTTTAGAAATTAAGAATCCAATGAAAATTCCTTTATGAACTTATATTTTTCAATTCTGAAACGTTTCGGAGTAATTTTTTATTTAGGATTTTTTTCTTTTAATTGTTCTTCTCAAATTCAACAAATAAAAATTGCCGAAACAGAAACCAAACAGGAAGATTCAATTGATCCTTCTATTTATCAATCTAAGGATAAAATTAGAGTACATCATATTTTCGAAGAAGTTTATCCTACTTCTTCCGCGAGTTCGGTTTCGATTGTTATCGAAAAAATTATGAGGTCTAAAGCGTTATCTTCTAAAGGCGGGCATTTCCTGGAAAAAACTTTTGTGATTTTAGGTTATGGAATTGTTCTCAATCAACAGGGTTATATTCTCACGAACTCTCACGTGATCGGAACTTACGATCATCTTCTCGTAAAATCTAAATCCGGTAAATTTTACGAAGCAATTATAATTGGTCAGGATAAAAAAATCGATTTAGCAATTTTGCAAGTAACTCCAGACGAAGATATAGTCCCAGTGGAAAAGTTGGATTATTATACCCTTCAAAGGGGGGAGGCGGCGATCCGTAAATATATCAATGCAAAAAACCAGATGAAAAAACATAGGGACCCGAAAGTCAAAATGAAAGTTCATCACGGTTCTTCTTTATAATTCTCTCGTTTTTTATACTAGGAAAACGGAAACTCTTTTTTAAGCTCGCGGTCTAACGGTTAAAGACGAAAGAATTCTTCTCTATTTCGTCTTATTAATTCTTTGAACCGAATGTGTACTCTGGGAAAGACTCGCTTCTAAATCTAACTTGACAGTCACGGAAGCGAGTCGATCCTTTTAGTACCCAAGCGGATATTTATTTTCAGAGGGATCGAATTCAATGAAAAATACGGAAAAACTGAAGTATGTTGCAATCGTAAGCATTTCTCTTCTACTTGGAGCTTTTTTATCTCCTGTTATGTTTTGTGGAACCGGTCAGAATAGTCCTCTCTTTCTAAGTGCCAAAGGTGATAAGGAACCGAGTCCTGCAACTCGTCAGGCGATCACGATTCAACAAGCCTTTGAAGAAGTGTATCAAACCGCTTCTCCCAGTGTCGTTTCTATTGCTACGGAAAAAATTCAAAACGTCCCAGTTCATCCAGGAGGACCTTTTGGAGATCCTTTCTTTGATCAATTTTTTGGTAGAAGTCAAGGCGGCGGCGGTAGGGTGATGAAACAAAAACAAACCGGTCTCGGTTCTGGAATCATTCTCAATACTCAAGGATATATTTTAACGAACGAACACGTGGTTCGTTCTATGGATAAACTCACCGTTCGTTTAAAAACTGGTAAGACGTTTACTGCGGAACTTATAGGTTCCGATCCTGTTATCGATTTGGCTCTTTTAAAAATCAAACCGGAAGGAGAAATCGTTCCGATTGAACTAGGTGATTCTTCTGCTGTAAAGGTGGGCGACTGGGCGATTGCGATCGGCGCTCCTCTTGGTTATGAACAATCTCTAACCGCAGGGATTGTGAGTGCGGTCGGTAGAACCGGAATTGACAACAGCGGGGTTCATTATCTTCAAACGGATGCTTCTATCAATCAAGGAAATTCCGGAGGTCCTCTTTTAGACATCAATGGTCGTGTGATCGGTATCAATCGTATGATTGCTTCTCAAAGTGGTGGTTCGGTTGGAATCGGATTTGCGATTCCGATTAACGAGGCTAAGGCGATCATGGAAGAATTAAAAACCACCGGCAAAGTAAAACGTCCGGCACAGGCTTGGCTTGGCGTCGGAGTAGATTATCTTCACGAAGATGATGCAAAGAAGCTAAATCTTTCTGGGGGTGCGGTTGTAGTTCAGATCATGAATGATTCTCCTGCAGATCGTGCCGGGATTCAATTGATGGACGTGATCACTGAAATTTCTGGAACTAAAATCAATTCCCCGGAAGAAGTAGTCAGTACAGTCAAAAAAAGTAAAGTAGGAGATCGTATTACGGTTACAGTTGTACGTCAGGGAAATGTTTCCAGAATCTCTATCCAACTTAAGGAAAGACCGAACTGATTGGCAAAATCCCATACTCTGAATCCTGAAGAAGAATTTGAAGAAGAGTCGGGTTTACGTCCTTCTCTTCTTTCCGAATTTATAGGTCAAAAAGAAGTCCTAGATAATCTTACTGTTTACGTCCAAGCCGCTAAAAATCGCAAACGTGCACTGGATCACGTTTTAATTTCCGGTCCTCCTGGTCTTGGTAAAACTACACTTGCAGGAATTATTTCCAACGAACTTGGAACAAGGCTTACAATTACTTCTGCTCCCGTAATTACCAAAGGAGCAGACCTTGCTCGTCTTCTTACGAGTATGGGAGAAGATGAAATTTTATTCATAGACGAAATTCATACTCTTCCTAAAAAACTGGAAGAGATTCTCTATCCTGCAATGGAAAATTATATGATCGATCTGGTCATCGGAGAAGGTGTGACTGCTCAAATGGTTCAGATTCCTCTCAAACCTTTTACTTTGGTAGGAGCTACTACCAGGAGCGGTTTGATCAGCGAACCGCTTAAAAGTCGTTTCGGAATTCAACTTAGACTGGATTATTACAACGACGAAGAAATGAAACAAATCGTTTTACGTTCTTCTAAAATTCTTGGGGTTTTGATCGAAGACGATGCTGCTTTGGAAATTGGAAAACGTTCCCGTAAAACTCCTAGAATTGCAAATCATCTTTTAAAAAGAATCCGGGATTTCAGCGAAGTAGAAGGAAATCTTTCTGTAAAAAAGGATCTTTGTCTAAAGGCTTTTGAAAAGATGGGGATTGACGATCTGGGTCTGGATGGTATGGATAGACAGATTCTAGGTTGTATGATTGATCGTTATAAAGGTGGTCCAGTAGGACTTAAAGCAATTGCGGTTGTGGTAGGTGAGGAAGAAAAAACAATTGAGGACACTTACGAATCTTTTATGGTTCGGATCGGACTCATCAATCGAACTCCTGCAGGTAGAGTTGCGACCGAAAAAGCATATCGTCAATTGAAGAGACTGGAAGATTTTTCCGTACATCATCATGGACAAGACCCGACTTTATTCTGAATATTCAGGAATTCCAGAAGACGATCAGAGATTGATCTATGCTTCCTTTCTAGTTCTTGCGATTGCGTCTTTTTTTACTGCTCATTTACTTACACGCAACATGTTATGGAAAATTCTCGGAAGTGAACCCATGGTAAAAATGGAAAACAACGAGGAAAAAGAAAAGATCTACGAGGTTCTTTTGGAACAAGACTTTGTAGATAAAAATGTCAAGGACGAATACAAGGCGCTTTCCAACGTAGACGCCGCTGGTGCTGGTGGAATTACTAAGAAGGAAGGATTTCATTCCGCTAGTCCTTTTCGGGAATTTATTATGGGAAGTCTTGCAAGAAGACCTTCCGAAACTCAAAAACAAGAAACCAAAGAAAAAAACGACGAGAAAGTTTTTGAAGTAGGAATTTATAAAATCGATCCGGTTCAAACAACTAACACGGATAATACGAAACAAAATACTCAAGTTTATGGAAAGACAACTAAGATTCCATTTAATTATCGGTTTGAACAGGATTTTCTGTTTCGTTGGGATGGGAATCAGGCTCTTTCGATTCCTAGAAAAAAACTGGCTGGTTACGAATATTTTAAACGGATGTTAAAACAGATCGAAGGTAGTTTTGCTCCTCCCGGAGGAGGTAACTACGCGTATAGAGATATGGCTGGGACTGTAGTTCGAGAAGGAATTCTTCCGGGACAAGTAAAAGTACTTTTTATGTTGAACGAAGGTGGCCAGGTTTTAGACACCAGACTTGTTTCTAGTCAAGGGCAGGACGTGGTGAGTCAGGCGTGTATCGATTCTATACGAGGACAAAATTTTGGAAAGGTTCCGGATGAAGTCAAAGCACAGGGTTTGATTTTTGGAATTAACTTTATCTTTCCTATGATGCGGACTCGTTGACTTTGTGGTGAAAATAGTTGACTCAACTTTTTTTGGACTTACCTTATTTTATTATGAAAGTGAAAACGGTAGGAACCAAAGTTCTCAAAGAGAACCTCAGTGACTATCTGCGTCTTGTAAAAGAAGGGGAAACGATTCTCGTCATGGAACGCAACCGAGATCAAAAAACTCCGACGGAACGATTGAAAACTTTCTACAAAGAAAAAAAGGACTTCTTTTAAGGGCTAAAAGAAAATCTACTTTTTAAGCACAGTTTTGTTAATAGACGATTCCCTGAAAAGGAAACTTACGATTTGTGCATCCCATAAAAATATTAAAAAAATTGCATCCGATTTTAATTTTTATCTTTGTTCGTTCGTAGAGGAAAAACGAAATTGATTTCGGATGAAGTCAAAGCATAGGTTTGATTTTTGGAATTATATTTTTATAATATATAGAAAATAAATAAGTCCAAACAAGTTCGAAATTAATATCTAAATATTGTATGAATAATGCTATAACATTCGATCAATTGTTCCATCTTTTAACAAGTTTTGAAGTAAAGACATTTGGTAAGGGAGCGACGGACGAAACTATAAAATTTGCGGAAGAAAAACTAGAGATCATTATCAAAGGAGATTATCGGAATTTCTTACAGACGTTCGGTTGGGGTGGGTACAGCATTTGGAGTTGTACGGTCTCGGTTCAGACGTGCCACCCTATTTGGACCTTATAAGTGTAACGGAAAGCGAGCGTGTTGAAATGAAGCCCAAACTCCCAAAATATCTTATTCCAATCATGAATGATGGCAGCGGTAATCTATATTGTATCGATACGCGATTTGTAGAACCTTTCTTAGTCTTTTGGGATCACGAAATTGGAGAGGATCAAATCGGGACATATTATTTTTCCGAATGGTTGTATCGTGTTGTAAAGAATCTTTGATAATACATTACAATTTTCAGGTATATTTTCTTGAGACAGGAAAATGAGCTTCTGTCGAAAACAAAAAATATCACCTAACGCACATTCATTGAAGGAACGTTTTTAGAATTTCGTAATAAATCATTTCTTTGCAGGCGGATCTTCAAAAGTTCCGTCTGGATGAATTTTTCCCAAAACTCGATTGGATTGGCTTTCAATGGATAATCTGAAAACGATCGGTCTAATTTTCGGAATCTTTTGAAATTCCTCTGAGTTTGCAACTTGTTTCAGGATTTGAGTTATTAATTCACACGCATTTTTAAATTGTACTTCAAATAACGTTTCTTCTTCATCATTCGATAATTTTGAGTTCAAAATTTCGCTAAGATTGAAACCTTCCGTCTCTTCAGAAAAATTCCCTTCGATTAACGTGAATTCGACGTAGGAAAACGAGAACAGATTTTCTAAAAGTATGAGTTCCCACATTTTAGGAATCGATCAGTAAAGTTCGGATCCCAGCTTTTTTCAGAAAAATGAACTATTTACGCCAAACACACGTTAAATTAACGTGAGTTCGACGTAAGAAAATTGGGGCGAATCGCTCGCAAATTTCATAGTTAAAATGGCTCACGACCGCGCTTTTCGCTCCAATTCCTTCGGAATTTTTCAAACTCAATGCTGCTCACTATGGATCGCAGCATAATAATCGCTTTCGCATTTGTTATGCCGAACTCACGTTAAATTACGTCTCTTATAAGTTTTTTAAGAAAGCCCTTTATGACGGATTTTTTTAGTGAGAGTTCCCACAGTTAAAAAGCCCCGAACTGTAGTTACGACCTAAGATTTTATTGATAAAACTTAATTTGCGGTAGTTCCCACAGTTTCAAAAAAATCATATCTATTCTATAATCTAAAAAAAGTGTTATCTTTTGTAGATTGTATTTTTTTCAATTTTCTTAAACCAAATCACTCTATTGAGAATTGTATAATGGGCTATCAAAAATTTAGTTCTTAAATCGTTGTTTGTCTACAAATTCAAGCAATCGATTATGCAGACATCAGTAAATGATAAAAAAAGATCTTTCTAAAATCCAAACAAATCAATCTCTAATTACGGTTGTTTGAAAATTTCCTTATAAAGGTTTTTTAAAACTCTAAAAGTTCAAAGTGTGGAAACTTGAAATATTATCGAAAAATAAAATCAATCTGAAATTGGATATAATTTGTGAGAGAATTCTTTCAAAAAACAAAAGGCTCGGACTATATGCAACTTTTTGAAAACTTTCTGTATCTTTGCAAAATTAATCATTATACTAGGATAAATAAAAATAATACTTATGATGAATTTATTTCAAAACTTAAAATGTGAGATCTACTTCAAAAACTAACAAATCATAATTGAATTCAATTTTTTGAAACGCACGTATTTGGTAAAATCGATATAAAACTTTAATACTACCTTTGTACGTCTGAGTAGCAAATAATGTGAATTCGACGTAAGAGAATTTTGCCGAATCAAAAAAACTCGGTCACGTTAACTAGAGCGTATCACTTTCTGAATGCCGATCCATAAAGAGGCATTTGCCGAACATATGATAAATGCTTTCTCACGTTAAATAAAGCAAAGGTTCTAAGGTCCCGTGGCTTCTTCTATAGTTAAGTTTGCAAAATATTCTGATTTTATAAAGTACTAAAAACTAACAGGAAACTTTTAGCGAATCATTTGAAAATGTAGGAACTATTACTTTGAAAGAGTTTGATCCTGATTTTAATCCGGGATTTCTATAAAATATTTTTTATTTCTGTGATTTTCTCAAAACGGAGGTTTATGCAAAAAATTGATTGGAAGATGATTGTTTTTGGATTTTATAAAGATTTTTTATATGTTTAAATAATATTAATAAATTGGAATATTTAATTGGAATAAATTTTCAGAATTCGTAGAATTAAAAAAATAACTCGCTCCTAATTTTTCGGATCTCATTTGAATACTACTCATTCCGATTCCCAAAGGTTCTTCCGGATTGATTTCAAATTTTTTTCCATCGTCCAACACTTTCAAAACCAAATTTTTATTTTCTTTATTCCATAAAATTCTAATATTTTTAGCTTCGGAATGTCTGAGTATATTGGACATAACTTCCAGAAAGATTTTTTGAACGTGTAGGCATTGATCCAGATGGATCAAATCCGAAACTTCTTCTATTTTTGTTTTGACGTTTATAATTCCAGTGCCACCGATTCTTTCCGCGTATCTACACATAACGTCTTCCACGAGTTCTTTATTATTTCCCTGATGATGCATAAGAAAAACGATGTCTCTTACGTTCGAAATAAGATGACTCACTTCCGCTTTGAGTTTTTTCAATGTAGAATCGTTTTTATCTTTGGATTCCAATTCAAAAAGAATCGCAGTCAACTCAGAGCCAATTGAATCGTGAATATCGGAAGCGATTCTCTCTCTTTCTTGGGCTTGTAATTTTAGTTGTTCGTTATATTTGAGTTGTAGTTGTGCAAATTTTTTTGTTTTTTCTAAATCTTCCGTAAATCTAGAAGAAATAATGTAAGAATTTAATGCGACAAAGGCTACAAGCCCCAGAGGAAAACTGTAAGGGTATAAGGTGTAAATTTCATACAAACCGTAGATCCCGTCGTTCATCATAGTAAATGCAAACACAAAACCTGTAAGAAGTTCCTTGGCTTTAAAGGTGGTAGTCGCCGTGCCTAAAATTAAAACCAAAACATAAAATGGGGGGAAATACATAAACCAAGAATAAAAATTGACTATATTACGTTCGTTGAATGTAAAAATTCCTAAAAAGAAAATAGTGCCGGTTCCAATAGAAATTTGGATCCATTTTCGATTAAATTGTACCGGAAACATTTTTTGTAACATCCAAAAAGAAGTAGGAAAAAACGCAGTTTCGCAAAAAAATTTGATCCGTAACCTCAAATCTAATGAAAGGCTGGGAAGAGCCGTAAATTGAAATTCCGAAGTAATAAACGAATATCCAGAAACTAAAAAGCAAAATATAGCAAAGTATAGAGGAATTGAATCTTGTTTATAAGAAAAAAAGAATATAATATGATAGATTCCGAAAGAAAAAATAACAACTATAAGAACGATTTCTCTCCATTCTTCTTTTTTTTGATCCAAATCGATTGTGTGGCCGTTGCCAATTAAAAAAGGTTTTCTAATTCCTCCTTTAAGATAATTACCTTTGAAGGTAGAAATATTTACTGTGATATAAAAATCTCCAGAGGGAACGGAAACATTTGTAATTAAAGGATGAGCTAAAAATAGGGTTTCTATAGAATTTGTTCCCACAAAACCGTTTGAATATACTTTTTGATCGTCAAAGTAAACTTCATAAACACCCGGAAGTCTAGGAATTCTGACTTTAAAATTTTTATCTATACATTCGCATAACACGTGCAGGCGATAAGTCGCGTAACCTTCCGGAGTAAAGTTCGGATTATAATCTTTCCAAATTCCTGGAACCAGAAAGTAAGAAGTAGTTTTGTAGTTCGTAAAATTTCCGTGCGTCAGTTCTTTCCAATGAAATTCCCAATTACCATTGAGTTGGGTGGTGTCTTTTTCCAAATTGAATTTTTGAAGGTCGATTACACCTTTCTCCGCAGTTGGGGTTTTTTGAAAAGTTGGAGGAAAGGAGCAATTGGTAAAAAATAAAATTAATATAATAAAATTAAAAAGTACGAATGCGCCTGTACGCAACATTAAGGGTATCCGGGAATGTCTTGGATGATTCCCATTCTTCTTCCGCGTATGATTGCCTCTGATTTGGAGTGGACTTCCATTTTTTTATAAATTTTTTCAATATGTCTGCTGACGGTATGGCTGGATATATCAAGTTCGTCGGCGATGTCAGAAACGGTCATTCCAAGCGCGATAAAATTAAGAATTTCAAGTTTTCTTTTTGTAAGCCCCAAAGTATTTTGGACCGGTTGGTTTTTAGATTCTTCTTTTTTGGTGAACTCTCGAATGATCTTATCCGCGATTCTAGGAGTAAGAGGAGCCCCGCCTAATACGATTACTTTGAGTTCCGCTAAAAACAATTCTGGAGAAGTATCCTTTAAAAGATAACCGGATGCACCTGCTTGGATCGCTTCTACAATTTTCTCTTCGTCTTCAAAAACTGTGAATATCACATATTTAGTGTTAGGTGTTTTTTCTTTGAGTTCTTTCAGACATTCCAATCCGCTTTTTTCCGGAAGTCCTATATCTAAAATTACTATATCTGGTGTATTCAGAGGGATTTGTTCGATCGCTTTGTGAGAATTTGGATAGTGTTCTAAAAATCTAAATTCTTTAGACTTAGAAAGAAGTTCTTGAAGATTGAGCGCGGTATGCGGGTTATCTTCTACGATGGAGACCAAATAATTAGGTTTGGTAGTTTTGGAAATTTTTTGTATTACCATCGCTTGGATTATACGGATTTATTTTAATCGGTAAATAATTTTTCTACTTAACGAATGGGATCAGAAATTTTTATAAATTTACATTTTGAGAAACTCTATCAAATAAATTTTTTATCAAATAACGATAATTACTGATCCTATAATAAAATAGAGCACCATGAACTTTGGATCAAATTTCTATTTATTAAAAAATTTTATAAAATTTAAAATTACTTAAGCATTGGTAGATATTAAGAATTGTTTTTATCTATATAAATTCTTAGAATGAATTTACGTTTTAAAAAATATGTTACTTGTATGATGGGTTTTTAATATTTAGGTATTATAAATATTCTAGTTTATTTAAAATGTATTGTTCTATTTAAAAAATTCGTCCCACTCTTCCTTTGCTTTTTCCCATCTTTTTACACGATCTTGTTTGTCTTTGATCTTTAAATAAAGTCTAGGTTCTTTCCCGGGAAAAATAATTCTCACTCTATGTTCGTGAAGTACTTCTACGAAAACATTTTGTCGGTTTTCAATTTCTATGTTATATAGAACTACACTTTTCATACGCATCGGAAAAATTCTTTGGTCTATATTCCCAATCCCATTTCTGAAATCTAATTCCACACATTCTATTGGTTTGTGCCAAACATCGCAAAATTTACCTGCTGGAGGAGGAACAGGTTTAAGTCCGCAGTGAAAAAGTAAAAACGCGGAAACGATTCGGAAAAATTTTTTTAAGATTTTTTTAAGATAAAAAAATTTCACTTCGTTTAACATTCGATCAAAATTTTTAGGAATCCTTTACTGATCGGTAGCAGGCAATTCTAGGTTGAGTTTTGTTTTGAGGGTAGGTTTTTCTTCTATAATTTCTTTTGCCAGTTTTACGATCTCTCCTCTTCTATCTTCTGATTTTGGATATAACTCTTCTAAAATCGTAATCGATTTAGGATGTAAATTTTGAAGTCTAAAAATTTTTGCTTCTAAAATCCAGGATCCGGTTGTAATGAAGTCTTCGTTTTCGTTTCTGACCTTACGGATCAAATTGAGCGAAGACACATATTGGCCTGCGCGGAATTCGGAAAGTCCTGTTAAAAAATTTGCTTCTCTTTCTGTCAGAAGAATGGATTGGCTGGATTCTGTACTTGCTAAATTTCGTTTTAAAAAATCGGTATCTCCCGAAAGGGATGCTCCTAAAATAGAAATCCAAATATAGGCAGTTTTGAATTCGGGACTGATTTTATCGTATGGAATAGAATTTAAAAGTTGTGTGAGAGATTTTCTAGAAAGATGTTGTTTGACCGTCTCTCCAAATGCAATCATCACTTCGTTATCTGGATTTTCGCTCATAGAAGGATCGATCGCTTTTGCACGAAGTGCATTACGATACATCTCTTCTAAAATGGGAAGATACGATCCATCTTCTTTAAGAAAGTCGTTAAACCCGGAGTAGGCGAGTTTTATTAGAGTTCCGGAATCGAATGAAAATCCATTGAGTAAAAACGAATTATAATTTCCTAATGCGATATAAAAATATCCTAATTCGTCCGAAGAATTGGCGTGAATGTAGTCTTTGGCGGCGTTTAGAAAATTTTTTACAGAACCTTCTTCCAAAGCTCCAGAACGAATTTGCTGTTGGATGTTTTTTCTTTCTTTTTCGAGAAGAATTTTTCTATCACCCGCAAATAGATTCTTAATACCTTGGCGAAAAAAAAATCCAGTTCCGCCTAAGATCAGTAAAAGAACGATAAAGATATAAGGTTTGTAACTGGTTTTCTTTTTATAACTTTTCAGACCGGATTGATATAACATACTTCGTCGATTTTTTACAGGCCCATTCTGGGTTCACGTATTTTTTAATTCCCTAAAACTTGACATAGAGGGCTCTCCTGATTCTGTGGATTTCTATGCCTTACAATTACGATTTTGACGAAGATTTTGAAGTTGAGACTGATTACGATGAAGATGTTACCGGCGAAGAGGTGTTAACGTTTGCCTGTGAGGATTGTGATCATCGTTGGGAAGAGGACGCTTATGAAGCGGAAGATTATGGACCTGAAGGGCCAATTTGTCCTATGTGTGGCTCCTCTACAGTGATCGAACTTTGAAAAATACCCAGCCGGTTTGGCGATTTGTAAAAAACCGGCTTTTTGGGTTCGTATTTGTACCCTTCTTATTTTTTTCTCAAAGGGTTTTTTCTACCGACTTCAGCGATGTATATGATTTTTACAAAAAAGGAAATTATGATACTTTAGTAAAGGTTTCCCGGGCCGCGCTGCGCAGGGAAGAAGTAGATTATAAAATTCTACCTTTATATACCGCTTCCGAAAAAGATCCGGAAGAAATTGATAAAACTCTGAGAAGTATTTATGAGAAGAAGGAATCACATCCTGGGATTTTTTACAATTCCGTGTTTTTGTTTTTGGAACGCTGTCTGGTATTGGGGGATGAATCATCCGGAATTCATTGGGGAAAAGTATTTGCCGAAAAAGGATCGTCTTCTGTCCGTTATACGGAAGGGTTGTATACTTACGCGTGTATTTTGTACGAAGCCGGAAATTTTTCCGAAGCAAAACAAATTCTTGCTAAACTCAAAGAATTTGGATCTATCCAAAAACTTATAAAGAAGATTAAAATTTTAGAACTCAGTATCGAAAAAAAAATGGAATCACAGACTTGAAGATACTCAAAGTACAAACCGGAAAGTTCAAAGGCAAATCGATCGAAACCCCTCCTTCGGTCGCCGGAAACACTAACTTTACTCCTGCAATATTAAAAAAATCTGTTTTTGATATGATCGGTTCTCTGGTATTAAAGGGTAGATTGATACAGGAAGAATCCGTGTTTGTGGATTTTTTTGCCGGTTCGGGGCAGATGGGCCTGGAAGCGGTAAGTCGAGGATTTGCAAGAGTCGTTTTGTATGAATTGGCTTGGGAAAGATCAGACAACCTTAGAAAGCTTTTCTCTAAATTTGGAGATAACTGTCAAGTTTATAGAAAGGATGTATTCCGTTTTTATGATAAACTCGATATTCCCGAAATTTCTAGAATCTTTTTTTTAGATCCTCCTTATTCTTTTTGGGATAAGAAGGCAGAAAAAATTCGGACCATTTCTGATTTTTTGTTAAGTGAAGAAACTACCGTAGCAGTTTTTATTCAATCTCCTGTAAATCCAGGTTGGCCCGGTTTTGAAACTAGAAAGTTTGGAAAAAATTTTTTAACTTTTCGAGTTAAATAACTTGGGTTCGATGTAAGGAATTTATTTTTCTGAAAAAAGTTGGATTTGGATTTTATGGATCAATTCCTAAAATGTAGTAACTCTTACAAATCATTAGAATGTTATCGTTGAATCCTGGGTCGTAACTACAACTATATTCGGAAGATGTTAGAACTCATGTTATAAAATTAAGAGCTTGTACCAAAACCTCAAAGAATTTTACACGATCATTTTTTAGAAATTTTTAATAAAGTATAGTAGTTCTTACAAATTAAGTCGCATTTAGCAATTTGCGAACTTTTGAGCAGATCTAATGTCGTTAAATTTTCGTAGTAGTTCCCACATTTTAGGAAACTTAGTGCCTCACTTCTGTGAGCGCTCGACAAGCTCTAAGTTAATTTACAAGCGCCAGCGATCTAAGCGACGCGGAACGCGGTCACGTTTTATTGAAAACGTGACCGGAACGAAGTGTAGTCGCGGCAGAGCGCGGTCCTTTTGATCGTAGATCGAAAGGAGGCGCCAAAATGAGTTTCTAAAAATAGAGTTGTTGAAAAATGAATCTCCATCTACTTCTGTTTTATGGAAACAGTCGATTGAAGCAGTTTTGTTAATCTGGACTATGGAATTTTTCAACAACTCTAATGTTTATTGATTTGTTTTTTACTTTGAAAATGGGCAATTATCTTCAAAATTATAAAAGGTTATATTTGAATTTTTTTATATTCTAAAATAAGAATGTTATTTTTTATTTTTTTTTCTTTGCGGGGGCCGACTTTTTCTTGGAAATTTGTTTTGCTTTTGCTGACTTTTTTGAATGAGTAGTTTTAGAATTTGTTTTTTTTGCGACTATATTAGATTTGGAATTAGTAATGTATGATTCGGCTGTTTTTTGGTCTATTTTAGAAGATTCTACTTTTCTAATGATTGGTTTCGGATCTTTGTTTTCTTCTGCTGTGATCAAATCGAAAAGACATTCGATACCTAACGGACCCATAAAAAGATTGAAATGTCCTGCTTCTGGAAGTTCTACGTCGTCGAAATGACCTAAACGAGAATTTTCGGAAGGGAGGATAAACTGATCTTTTTTTGTAAAAACGGATTGAACGTTAGGCAGCTTTTCAAATACTTCGCCGATTTCTTGGATAAATTTAGAACCAGGCATAGACTGCCAGCTAGAAATAAATATGGGAGTAAAATAAGCCAGATAAGTTCCTTTTACAGGAGTTCCTGTAATAAAAAGTTTCTTAATTCTATCTCTTCCTTTGTAAGTAAGACCCGCTGCGATCAAACCTCCGGTTGAGTGGCCGACAATATAACAATTTTGGATATTCTTTTCGATTAAAAACGTTTCTAAAAGTTTGCTTTTTTTACGTATGTTGCCCACTTGAAATCCGAGAGGAACCGTATAAACAGGATGTCCATTTGCGGAAAGGTGTTTATACATCGACTTCCAAGAAAGAGATCTGCCTAAAAATCCGGGGACCAAAACGACAGGACGTTTATCACCTTCTGGAAAATCTTCTAATCGAAAGAAAATTCCAATGATTGAGTGCCAAAAATAAAGAACCGTATACCATTTCTCTGCTAAAAATTGAAGAATTGGATTACGAACGGAGCGGTTGTCGGAAACATAGGCGAGGTGATCGTTCATGAAGTTGCTCATCCGGATTTAGGTATGATTTTCCCTATCACCACAACTTGAAAATCAAAAAAAGAAAGTAGAAACTTTTCCGAGAAATCTAAACTTTCTCGGAAAAGTTATAATTGATTTTATTCTTTTTGAAACTTTAAAGAAGCGGAATTGATACAATAACGCAATCCAGTAGGTCTTGGTCCATCGTTGAATACGTGACCTAAATGCCCCCCACATTTAGAACAAAGAATTTCTGTTCTCTCCATTCCATGGCTGCTATCTTTTTGTTTGTCGACTGCGGCTTCTTTAACAGGCTGATAAAAAGAAGGCCAGCCGGAGCCAGATTCATACTTAGTGTCAGAAGAAAATAAAACGGCGCCGCAGGCCGCACAAATATACGTGCCTTTATCTTGATTTTTATACAGGGCCCCGGTAAAAGCCATTTCGGTTCCCTTTTGTCTTAAAATTTTATATTGTTCCGGGGTGAGTTCTTTTTTCCAATCTTCATCAGATTTATTGACTTCGTAATTCATCATTCCTCCTTTAGAGTTCGTTTTATTGGAGTCTCCATTTGCCTTTAAACAAGCAATGAATCCAAAACATAGTACAATAATCGAGAGTAAAATCTTGTTTTTCATAATGAAGAATTCGTTTTTATTTTAAATCGGTTACCTAAAAAACGAATTAAAAAATGAGAATACATTTTAGGGCGAATCTTACCGATTTTAATTCCAGAAATGTTTGCTTTGAAACTAAGAACAATTTTGATCTTTTGATCCGATAAAAATGAATTCTTCCACAAACCGATTCTGTCCAAACTTTTAAAAAGACTATTAAAAATTTCTAATTCTTTGATGGAATTGATTTTAAAACGTTATTTTCTTTTGAAGTTAGTGATAACTCGAGTGTTCTTTTTTACAAAAGATTTTAGTTTAGAAGACATATACGATATATAAAAAATCGAATGAAAAAATATTCCAATCGATCGATGTCTCATTAATGTGTATTGCAGAAAGAAAGGAATTGGACGAATCATTAGTATAGATAAAGATTTTTCTATTTATAAAACTTGAATAGGAAAGTTTTTACAAAATTTATTTAAGGGATATTAAAGAATTCTATATTCTTCCACGATCTCACGAAGCGCGTCGTCCATTTCGCGTATAAAACGAAGTTCTTGAGTCATTCTCCACATCGTAATGGAACCGTGATAGGCCATTAAAATTCTTCTGGCCACATATTGGATGTCCATGTTTCTTTTGAGTTGTCCAGATCCAATTGCCTTTTGCAAATAATCGCTGATCATACGAATCCATTTGTTCACAATATCTTTTAAAAATTCAGTATATTCAGGATCAGAATCCATAACTTGGCTTGCAAAACCAGCAAAAGGACAACCCACAAATTCGCCGTGACGAATTTGTTTTTCTTTCAGAATTACCCAGGCTCTTAAAAATTCCCCAAGATCCGGATAACGATCCATCAGATCTTGTAGATCGCTGAGGGTTTTTTCTTCCTGGCGCGCGAGATACGCAAGCCCCAATTCTTTTTTGGAAGGATAGTGATCATAAAGACTTGCGGCAACGGAATTGGATTCCTGAATGATTTGCCTCATGCCTGTATTGGAAAAACCTTGTTTGTAAAAAAGAGAAGTAGCAGTATCTAAAATTCTTTCCCGAACTCCCGTTCCGGATTCTTTTTTTTTACGCGGCTGAGTTTTCATAGTGGAGCGTAACCGATTTCTTAAGGTTCATTTTTCTATCGGAAAAATCTTCTGTCAATGACTTTGAATGGTGGGTGTAAAAAAACAGAACGAACGTTCTGTTTTTTTTGTTTGATCTAAATTTGGCTTCGTCTAAACTAGGGCCAGAATCTCCCAAAAGGCACACGTAAGGGAAAGCGATTTCGCTCCATTTCGCTCCCTACGGGTCGCGAAATAGGGTCAGAATCTCCTAAAGAATACGGAGGCCGGTATGATTGCGGATGAAATCCAACTCGTGACTCGGATTTCCGATCTGGATACTCAGAGACACGTTACCAGTAGAACGTATGAAAATTTTTGTCTCGAAGGTAGGTTTCGAACTCTCGAAAAGAATGGTTTTTCGATTCGGGAGATTCTATCTCAAGGGATAAAGATTCATCCTTTGGAATCTCAGATTCGATTCCAGGCTCAGCAGATGGAAGGAGTCAGTTTAAAAACGGAAACGAAAGCTTTTCCTTTAAAAGATGGTAAGATTTTTTGGGATCAGAAAATTTTGTCGGATGTTGGAACTGTTGCGGCGGAGATTAAAACTCTTACCTTTTCAGAAAAAGTAGGAAGCCCGATTGATCTTCTTCCTTTGGAAAAAACCGAGATGAACGGTTTTGATCAATTTCCACAGATCCCTGATTTTAAAGGAACTTGTAAAACTGTGGATACTGCAATGATAACTCTTTACAGTGAGAGAAACATATTTGGAGAATACAATCCAGCTTATCTTTGGAGAATCGTTGAAGATTCCAGATGGTTTTTTTCTACAGAAACCGGTTTGACTTTAGATCGTTTTGTAGAAATGGATACAACTCTATTTTTTATGGGTGGTGTATTCCGATTTTTTCATCCGGTTCCTGCGGGAAGAAAAATCAAAGTAAGTACTTGGATTCATTCATTTGAAAAAATTCGAAGTTATATGAGACACGAGGTTACGGATATTGAAACTGGTTTAAGATACTTTACGGTGCAGGACGAACAGTTGGTGGTTTCTCTTACCAAGTCTCGGCCTAAAAAAGCTCCTGATGAGTTTCAAAAACTGGTAGGAGATTATGTAGAGAATTTTGAATATTCTAAAAAATGAATTATAATTAAGAATTTGAAGTTGGAGAAAAAAAATGAAATTAACAAAACCTTTGGCAATTTGTACACCAAGAAGAACTCCTTTTGCTCAGATCGCGAAAGCTCTCGGACCTTATCCCGGACATCACCTGGGAAAAATAGTCGCAGAAGATATTCTCGCTAAAAGCAAACTAAAGCCGTCTCAAATCGACGGGGTTGTAGTTGGAGAAGGATTTAGCAACGCGCCTAACTCCGCAAGAGTGATCGCAAACCTGGTCGGAATGAGGGATGAAATTGCTTGTATCACCGTTGCAAACAATTGTGTTTCTGGTATGGAAGCGGTTGCGGAAGCGGCTCGTAGAATCGTGTTAGGTGAAGGAGAGGTGTTCCTTGCGATCGGAGAGGAATCTCAGACTTCTATGCCTTTTGTTGTTAAAAACGCTCGTTTGAACAAAAAGGCGGGGTCTCTGGATAAGTTAAAAAAACTTCTTCCGGATAATCTTCCCGAGGGAGTTGAATTGAGAGATACGTTGGAAGACGGACTTGGAGACGGAGAAACTTCTTACGGTATGCAAGTGACTGCAGAAATTGTTGCTCAAAATTATGGTCTTTCCCGTGAGATCCAAGATAAACTTGCGTTTGAATCCTTTAAAAGAGCATTAGAAGCTTCTAAAGCAGGTAAATATTCGCCTTACATCATTCCTATGAAAGACGACGAAGGAAATGAACTTACGATCGACGAGGCGGTTGGTCTACGCGAAGGTTTGGTGGAAAACCCGACTCGTATGGGAAGAGCGATGCTTATGTTCGATAACCCAGGTATGAAATTCGAAGAATTTAAAACCAAATATTCTAAGGATCTTAAAAAATCTCATGGTCCTACGGTTTCCATTTTTAATGCAAGTCCTCGTTCTGATGGAGCCGCGGGTGTGATCGTTACCACGGTTGAAAAAGCAAAAGAACTTGGTCTTACGATTGAGGCGGTTGTTTCTGGTTGGTATATGAAAGGAGTTCATCCGAATAACATGGGCATTGGACAGGCTGCTGCCACCAAAGCTTTGTTAGACGAAGTTGGGATCAAGATCCAAGACGTTGACTACGTTGAAATTCATGAGGCTTTTGCCGCAACCGCAGTAGGCGCGCTTGAACAAATTAAAATGGATACCGGTTGGGATTGGGAAAAATCTTTTGATGCTAAGAAGATCAATCCGAATGGCGGTTCTATTGCGATTGGACATCCGTTCGGAGCAACTGGAATCCGTTTGATTGCAAACGCGATTATGGATTTAAAGGAAGATTCTTCCGCCAATAAGGTAATGATCACCGCTTGTGCTCACGGTGGAATTGCAGGTTCCATGTTGATCGAAAGATATAAAGGTTAATTCATTTTTTAGAATATTCTAATAAATGAATTTCTCTTCGTCGTTATTTTGAAAGAATTAAATATTTTAAAACAATAGCGACGAGGAGCAACACCTTGTAGGTGCTTTTTTAGCCACGAAGCAGAGCGAGCTTGTACTTGGTATCAACTTCCACCTCGACGATGTTGAGGTTAGTACTCCAGAAGTATTTTGGGCATATGTGGCCGCCTTGTTCCGAATGCACGCGTGGTGAAACGATATTTTTCAATTAAGATTTAAAACTTTAAATAATAGAGTTCAGCGTAAGAAATCCACAATTCAGTTTTCTGAAAAAAGTTGGATTTGAATTTTACAGATCGATTTCTATAATGTGGGAACTACCACGTTTTATAATGAATTTGCTAAAATGATTATAGATTTCTTTTAAGATTTTTAGAAAAAATAAATGTATGAAATGAATTCTTTATATAAACCGAACTCATGACACCAATATTAGAGTTGTTGAAAAATGAATTCCCACTTAGTTTCTGTTTTATGGAAACGGTTGATTGAAGCAGTTTTATTGATCGTCACTATGAAATTTTTCAACAACTCTGTTACTTATGAGTGAAAATAAATGAAATTTTAATCAATTGATTGTCATTTTTGATTCAATAGGAATTCTTTATTTATAAAAAGCTTTTGGTTCATCGAAACAACTCGTTAAAAGTTTACTTTGATTTTTTAGAAATACATTTCATTTCCGGTGCTTGTGTTTAAAAAATTTTTGTTTTAAAATTGAAACAAGTCGGTATGAAACTCTCCGAATGCCTTCTTATGATTGGTATTCGGAGAGTCGTTGTATTGAGTTTTTTATTCGCCCAGATTTTCTTACTCTAAATTCACGTTAATTATCATTTCGTAGACAATGATTTAGATGAGAGTGATTTTCTACTTGCGCAATCCAAAGCTACTACAAAGGTATTGGCCATGCAGAATGTATTACTTCAACCTGAAAAGGGAATCTTTATGGATTCCGTAACTTCTACAAACACCATTATTAAAGGTAAGGAATTTCCTCATGGAACTTGGATTGTAGCGGAAGAACAAACCGCTGGAAGAGGAAGAAAGGATCGAACCTGGGAAGTTTTTGGTGAAGAGTTTTTGATCTTTTCGGGAAAAATCGGTTTGGAGAATTTTGACGCGGGACCGGGCCTTTCTCTTTTTATAGGAACTGCTGTTTGTAAAACGATCCTTTCTATATATCCCGAACTAACTCGGGATATTAAAATCAAATGGCCTAACGATTTATATAGAGGTAACAAAAAGGTTGCAGGAATTCTAATAGAGTCTGAAATCGAAGGTTCTTTTATGACTTTAATCATTGGAGTCGGACTGAACCTATATGGGAAAAACGAATCGATTCCGACTCATCTTACCGATGCAGGTTTTTTAAATACGAATCCCAATCGTGCTGGTAAAAAAAATGAAATCTTGGAAAAGCTTATTCCCTTTTTAAACGAATCAATTCTTCTTTGGAAAGATCCAGAAGGAAGAAAAAAGGAACTAATTTTGTTAAACGAATTACTTCTTTGGAAAGGGCAATCCGTTCGTTATAAAGAAAATGGACAATTGCAGACCGGGGTCTTGGAAGGGCTTAGCGAAAGCGGTTCCTTAATTTTAAAAACTCCTTCTGGAACCAGGTTGGATTTTATTGACAGTCCGGAGGATTTCCATTCTTTAAACTAAAATGCTTTTAGTAGTAGATGTCGGCAATACGAACACCGTTTTCGGAATTTTCGAGAATGGAAACAACATTCCTCTCTTTCACAAACGAACCGTAACTAGAAAAGATAGAACGTCCGATGAACTCGGTTTATTTTTCAGAGGATTTTTAAGAGAATTCAAAATTGAAAACGAAATGATCACTGGTGGGATTTATTC
Source organism: Leptospira noguchii serovar Panama str. CZ214 (assembly GCF_000306255.2). GTDB lineage: Bacteria > Spirochaetota > Leptospiria > Leptospirales > Leptospiraceae > Leptospira > Leptospira noguchii. The sequence continues at coordinate 119,049 of NZ_AKWY02000023.1, read as the reverse complement.
CAGCGTTGTTCCAACTTTAAATCCTATCTTAGATAGAATGTTCCAAGATTGGTTTAAGATAGAGGCGATTCGAGTTCATTATCAAATCAAACTACCTTTTTCCATTTCTTATCCAAGGCCTTATGAAATTGGAGCCGATCGGCTTGTAAACGCTGCTGCTTGCGCGATCGATTTTCCGGGTAAGTCTATCATTATTGATTTAGGAACCGCGACTACATTTTGTGTGGTAAACGAAAAACCAGAATATCTAGGTGGAGTGATTGCTCCCGGTTTAAAAGTTTCTATGGACGCGTTGACAAGAAATACTTCTCAACTTCCTCCGATTGTATTTCAGTCTCCTGGAAAAATTTTAGGGGATTCTACAATCGAGTCGATTCAATCAGGATTCTTTTTTGGATGGATTGGTCTTTTGGAAGGAATCATTCGTGAAATCAAAAAAGACAAAGGTGAGAATTATCAAGTCGTTGGGACCGGCGGTTTAGTAACTGTAATCGACGCTGCTCATCCTGGTATTTTTGATAAGATCGATCCGCTTTTGACTTTGCGAGGTTTGCAGATTTTACACTTAATGAATTCTTAATTTAACGTGAGTTCGGCATAACAAATGCGAAAGCGATTATTATGTTGCGATCCATAGTGAGCAGCATTGAGTTTATTATTCGCCCCAATTTTCTTATGTCGAACTCACGTTAATTTATGGTAGTTCCCACAGATTAAGGTTACATTTCGAGTTTTGAAACATTCATTTTTATTTTTACGAAAAAAATCAGGTTTTATAAAAATGGATCACTTACATCAAGGCTTACGTTAATTTTGCGTTAGCTCGCTTTAAAAAAATTGGGCGAGTGCAGTCGCGACTACACCTGAACTTAATTTGCTCCTTACATTTGCAATCAATGCTCCGCTCAATAGATTGATTTCTCTTCAAAAAATGAATCTTTTTGTTATTCTCCACTTTATTGAGTTCCAGAAAGACCATTGAGTTTACTAACTTAACATGAGTTTGATGTAAGAAATTCTGGGCGAATCCAGCTCCCAGAGGCAGCCGGACCGGGCTCTCAGCTCTGGTCAAATTATTGTGAAATTCCAGAAGCAGATTCAATTTTTATAAAATATTATAACGCGACTTGTCGAGCGACCATAGAAGCGAGACGCTGAGTTACTTCATCGATCCCTTTCGCGTCATGCCGAATTCACATTTAAATAGATGCGTAATAAGAAATTTCTTTTGGTTCCTGGTCGGATCCTTTTTATGAAAGAATTAGAATTCTTTTATATTGAATCTGAATGATTTTTATTCTTTTAGGTAGTATGGGTATTTGTCTGTCATTGGGTTTGGTTCAAATTGTAATTCTCTTGAAATGAGATTTTGTCTCCTGTTGATCTTCCAAGTCATTTCGTAAGTCCAGTGAAAGCTAGGAACTCCCCGGTTTAAACTTTTCACAAAAAAATCCTCTTTTCCACCAAGGTCCTCCAGCCAAAGCATGTAATTAAAAAGATAACACCTCGAAACCCCATGAGCTGCAGCTAACACGCCTAAAGTCGCCCAAACACCAGTATGAACTCGAATACTAAACTTTTTCATTTTACCAACGTCCCGATTGTATTTGATTTTACCCGCCCGGTTATGAAGACGCTTCATAGAAACGATCTGCTTAGAATATTTTCTCAACAAAAAGGGGAGTTTGCCCCGAAGAGCTTTTCTTTCCTGAAAATTCAAACGATTCCAATAAACATCTGGAACCAAAAGAGAATCTGTACCAACAGAATCTTCTACCAAAGCAGACTCAATTTTTTGACCGTCATCTAATAAAAGAATGTCCATACCAGAAAACGGTTCTTAGAACTTTCCAGGCGGAACGGTTTATAGAAAAAATTTTCAATCAAATATAGATTTTAATTTAAAGTAAGCGTGACGTAAGAAGATTCTAACGAATAAAAACTCAATGTTGTTTCCTGATGCCAATATTCGCTGGGTTTCCTCTCAATGAAACGCGGTTGCGTTATCTCACTCCTTAAATGTCGATTTTTAGAGAGGCATTCGCCGAGTTTCCGGGTCGGTCATAACTACAGTCAGACGATTTGAAAAACTTGGGAACTCCTCAGATTCAGCCAGCTAAAAATAGAAAGAAAGTAAAAAAATGTAACTCAAGAGATAAAAATTTTAAGAATCAATACGATCAAAAAAGTCTTTCACTAAAGAAAGAAAGTGATTTCCCCTTTCCTCGAAATTCTTATATTGATCAAAACTTGCACAAGCTGGAGAAAAAACGAAGGAAGAAATAACTATATCGCGGGAAAGACGAATCATTTTATTTTCACTTAAGCTTTGGGAGAAAATTAGATTACCTTTTTTGAATATATCAAAAGCATCTTTTAGATTTTCAACGCAGTAAAGTTTTTCTCCGATTATATTTCTAATACCATTTTCCCAAACGGACCGGGCCTCTCCAAATAAAACTACACAACCAATTCCTTTTATTAAGAAATCATAAAGTAATTTCGGATCTTCCTGTTTAGGTCTGCCACCTAAAATTAAACAAGTCTGATCTAAATTTTTCCAATTAGCCATTCCGGCGAGCATACTATGTAAGTTCGTAGATTTAGAATCGTTGATGAACGAAATTCCTAATTTTTCTCCAGCAATTTGAAAACGATGAGGTAAACCTCTAAAAAGAGGAATCCTGGATTGGATCGATTCCGGTCTTCCTCCGATTTCTTCCGCAGCAAGAATAGAAGCCGCGAGATTTTCTCTGTTATGGGTGCCTGGAAGGTAAAACTTAGAGATGTCATATACAAACTTTGAAGTTTTTATTTGCAGAGAGTTTTCATCTAAAAATGCGTCCGAATTAGAAATTTTTCCGAAACTAAGAAGTTTACATTGATAAGAAGTAGAATTCGAAATTCTTTCTTTGATTTTTTCGGAAACGATTAAAGAATGATTTGGATTGGATAGATCCCCAATTTTAAGTTTAGCTTGGAAATAATTTTCCATTGTTTTGTGTCTTTCTATATGATCGGAAGCAAGATTTAGAAATACGGACACATCCAGATGAAGAAGAGACGAATCTTCAAGTTGATAACTAGAGAGTTCCAAAACGGCCAGAGAAATGGGTTCCTTGCAAAAAGAAGTAAAGGGAATTCCTAAATTTCCTCCTTCCTTTAAATCTGGAAAATCCTGTTTCAAAAGGTGTGCAATTAAAGTAGTTGTAGTGGATTTACCGTCGGTTCCGGTAATACCTATGATTTTTCCTTTAAAAAAATATCTTCCTAAGTCGATTTCCGATATAACTGGAATTTTTTTATCCGCAGCGTAAGAAAGAATCGGATGGGTTGGTAAAATTCCAGGGGATTTAATGATCAATGAAATTTCAGGAAGAGATTGAGGGGTTAAGTCGTCCGGAAAAAAGGGGACGACGGTTGTTTCAGGTCGATTTCGATCGCAAAGAATCGGTTGAGCTTTTTCAGAGATTAAAAAATTAAGAGCCGAGTTTCCGGAGATCCCTCCTCCTAAAACGAGAATCTTTAGGTCCTTTAAGGACTCAGGAAATTTCATTTTTAAACCGTTGAACAGTGATTGACAGGTTATTTTCGCCCCCGATAGTTGTCAGTAGCAAAAAACTATAAGGATTATTCCCTTGCTCGATCATAAAGTACGCGACGGTGTTTTGATTGTTTATCTCAAAGGGCGTTTGGATGTTTCCATTGCCAATGAGGTAGAGGAAAATCTAAATGATCTGATCGACAATCAAGGCCATAAAAAAGTAATTCTGAATATGCAAGAAGTGGATTATATGTCCTCTTCTGGTTTTAGAGCGTGTATTTCCACTTTAAGAAAGTTGAATTCTAAAGAAGGCGCATTAAAAATCAGTAATATTAAACCCGCCGTTAAAAGAATTTTCGACGTGATTGAGTTAACCTCTCTTTTCGATATTTGCGAAACCGAAGACGAGGCTTTAAAGTCTTTTTAGGTCTCATGTCCTCTTTTCAGCTTCATCAGGTTCTTCGAGAAATCATTTCTACAAAACAAAACGAAATCGAAAAAATCCCAACTTGGGATCCTCCGCCCTATCATGGACCTGGTTTTCGCGATTCTCTGAAAAGTAGAAAATTTTCCATCATTGCAGAGTGTAAGCGAAAAAGTCCTTCAGCTGGGGAACTTCGTCCGGATTATCGTCCGGCTCAAATTGCTAAAACATACGAAGAGTTAGGCGCTTCTGCTATTTCTGTACTTACCGATCGAAATTACTTTGGGGGTTCTTTGGACGATCTGAAGGACGTTTCTTCGGAATTAAAAATTCCAGTCTTAAGAAAAGATTTTATTCTGGATGAAATTCAGATTCGGGAAGCGAGAGCCTTCGGTGCATCTGCAATTTTATTGATCGTTAGGATTTTGACTCCGGAACAGATTAAGTTTTTTCTAAAGTCAGCTTCTTCTTTGGGAATGGATTGTTTGGTTGAAGTTCATACTTCGGACGAGGCAAAACTTGCCCTGGATTGTGGTGCGGAAATTATTGGAATCAATACAAGAGATTTAGATACTTTGCAAATTCATCAGAATTTGGTAGAGGAAGTTTCTGATTTCTTGCCACCTAACGTAGTAAAGGTGGGTGAATCCGGTGTAAAAAATCGTTCTGACTTGGATACATTTCGTAAGTTGGTGGATGCGGCTTTGATCGGTACCTATTTTATGGAAAAACAAGATATTCGGAAAGCCTGGTTGGAATTATTTTAAGTTTTTAGAATATTCTTTATTTAAAAAAAGATTTTTTTTGAAGTGTTTTTTATCTTCTTCGAGGCAGTGTTTGTAAATCAAACAAAAGGCGCTTTTGCTGATACTTTCAAAAAGTTGCAAGTTCTTTGGTGGTTTAAAAGTATTTGTTTCTACAAATTCTTAGTAAAAATATAGGAATTCTGTAGATTACGTCTAATTGAAAATTTATGCAGCTTTAAACAACTTTTTTGCCGCAAAACTTTCGTATGAGTTCCTATATTCAAAATTTTGAAACAAAACTCTAATTTACTTTTGTAATTACAATTCTTCCTTTGTTGTCAATAAATTGAGGGCAACTTCCCTTACAAGTGATCGTATAACTTGGATTGTTGGAGTATGTGGTAATGAGTATCGATCTTCTTAAATTTCCAGCGGTTACAGTATCTGTACAAACAACCGTTTGTCCTTCGCCACGTGGAGCAATACAAACAGGAGGAAGGGTATCGAAAGGGGCTCTATAGTCATAGGGAATGATTGCGAGTTTATCTATATCGTTGAAAATTTCATTAGATGATAATGTTTCTATATCCTGTTTAAGTACAGCGGCGATTGTTCTACGCCCAGCCGCTTCTATTTCGTTAAAAATTTGGATCTTATAATTTCCAGGTTCCAGATAGTCGAACGTGGCAAATACTCCAATTCCTTGACCAGTAGGATAGGAATAGCAGAAATTGGTTCCATCAATCAGTTTGCCGATATAAGGACTCCCGAAATTAGACCATGAGGAATAATTTGTTACAAGACCCTTTTTGCAAGGTGGAGTTGTTGCAAGTTGAATGATGGCCAGCGTTTTTAAATCTTCCATTGGATCTTTTTCTTCTTTTCCTAAAACGTTATCCAGAACTGAGCAAGATAAGGATAAAATGAAAGCGAGCACGGTTAACGTTAACTGATTCATGATTTTTCTCTCGAGTAAAGTGATACTAAAATTGGAAACCATATAATTTTTACAATTGAATTTTCCGATTTGAATTATTTCATTTTAAAACAAACGATCGGCTTGGTATTATTTTAAATTCAAATTGAAGATGGATATGTTTACTAAATGTCAAATCGAAATATAGGAATCGTATAAAAGGGAAGTTCACTTGTTACTCTTGATCATAATTCTCCATAACCACAAGTTGATCGGACACTGTTTGCCCGTCACACCATCGACTCGGCAAGTAGTGTTAAAAGAAGATATATGTAGTTTTTTAAGGTTTAATCTTCAGATCAAAATCTTTGTTAGAATTTGAAAAGAGAAGGTTTTGAAAAGAGTATCCCTCTCAAAGAGCTGAAAAAAAATCGACCGAGAAGGTATTTATGATTTCAGAAACCCTTGGAGAAAACCAAACCGAAAAAATACCGTTAAAAGGAAGAACCCTAAAAGAACTTTCCGAAATCATGATTGCTCTCGGAGAAAAATCTTTTCGAGCTAAACAAATCTATCATGGTTTGTATGTAAATCGTTACGAATCCTGGGATCAATTTACTACATTCTCCAAAACTCTTAAGGAAAAACTCGAAGAACTTTGTTCTCTCACTCGTCTTCAAGTTGTAAAACATCTTAAGTCCTTGGACGGAACACAGAAGTTTACATTTACTTCCGAATTTGGAAGCGGAAAGGAATTCGAGGCCGTTTGGATTCCATCCGGAGACGGCGGAAGAAAAACGATCTGTATATCTTCCCAGATAGGTTGTACTCTTAATTGTAAATTCTGCGCGACAGCAAAATTAGAATTTCAAGGAAATTTAAAGGCACACGAGATCGTAGATCAGATTTTACAAGTAGAAAAGATTGTAAAGGACAATGCGACTAACGTTGTATTTATGGGGATGGGGGAACCGCTTCATAATTATTTTAACGTAATTCGCGCAGCTTCCATCTTTCACGATCCGGATGCGCTCAATCTGGGAGCAAAAAGAATTACGATTTCAACTTCCGGAGTAGTCAACGGGATCAGACGTTTTATCGAAAATAAAGAACCTTATAACTTTGCAATTTCTCTCAATCATCCGGATCCAAACGGTAGATTACAAATTATGGATATTGAGGAAAAATTTTCCCTTCCCGAACTTTTACAAGCGGCAAAAGATTTTACGAGAGAGTTAAAAAGAAGAATCACTTTCGAATACGTGATGATTCCAGGAGTGAACATGGGATCTGAAAACGCAAACAAACTCGTAAAAATAGCTAAGTCGCTCGATTGTAAAATCAATGTGATTCCTCTCAATACCGAATTTTTCGGTTGGAGAAGACCTACTCGAGAAGAAATCACAGACTTTATTGCTCTTCTTGAACCCGCCGGAGTTCCTATACTCAATAGAAGATCGCCCGGCAAAGATATTTTTGGAGCTTGTGGAATGCTCGCTTCAAAAAGTTGACCTACACTTTCGTTTCCGAAAAATGGGGCCATGAATCCCAAAAGAACTATTATTCTTTTTTTATATCTTTTGCCTTTTGTTTCCTGTCAGGAATACGTTCAACAAAAATGCAATTCCGCTTGTAAGTTCTTTGTTCAATGTGCAATGACAGACTTTAAGGACGTAAACGTCACGGACGCGCAAAAAAATCAAATGATGATCGATTGCGAAAGCGGTTGTATTCGAGAACAAGGTTTTATTCTTCCTTGTTTTGAATCCGAAACCACATGCAAAGGTTTTAATACTTGCGTGATGGAATCCGGATTTATGGATTAATAAAAGGGAGTTCTTATGAATCAAATTTCCATAGATAACAAACAGCCGATCTCCGTTCGAATTCTTTTTATATTTCTGATCGTGTCCGTTTTACCTTTGATACTTACTCTGCCTTTGGATGTGATCGATATAGATTCTTCTCAGTACGCAGAAATTTCCAGGGAGATGGTAGAAGGAGGAAACCCTTTTTTTATCAGAGACAACGGTAGAAGATATTTAGATAAACCGATTCTTACGTTTTGGAAAATATCACTTTCTTTTTTGATTTTTGGTTATCAAAATTTTGCGTTTCGTCTTCCGGCTCTTTTGTTCACTTTTCTTTCCTTTTGGGGAATATTTAAACTTACCGAACTTTATTCCCAAAGTCGTCTGAGAGCTTGGATTTCCGTATTTATATACGCACTTTCTCCGGGACTCTATTCGATGGTAGTAGATCCTAAGATAGACGTTTATCTAACGCCTTATCTGATTTTAGTACATACATTCTACTATTTGGGTTTCAAAAAAAATAAGAATTACTATTATCTAATGTACTTTGTCATGGGTTTAGGTTTTATCACCAAGGGACCGATTGCTATGGTAATTCCAAGTATTTCCATCGGAGGAGATATTTTATTTCGAAGAGATTGGAAGCGGCTTTCGGAAATGAAATTGTTTCCGGGAGTTTTTCTTGCGATTTTACCTCCACTCTTATGGTCCATTCCATTGTATCTTGAATTTCAAACCTATGGTCCTTATTTCTTTTTATGGATTCAATCCTTTGGTCGTTTTTATGTAAAGATGTACAATCAGAAATTCAATCCATTGTTTTTTTATTCCAATTTTTCTTGGGCTTTCGGAGTTTTTATACTTCCATTTTTCGGATTTGTATTTGATCGAATATTGATTTTCTTTAAGGAAAAAAAAGTAAAAAAAGTATTTCAAAATATACTAAAAAATGAATATTCTAATCTAGATTTTGTTCCCGGTTTTTGGTTGTTTTTGTTTTTATTTTTGATCAGTTTTTCTAGATATCAACTTCCTCAATATATCTATTGGTGTTTACCGGCTGCAGCTGTGATCGGTTCAGGAGTTTTGGAATCGATTTTACTTTCTTTTAAAGATCAAAATAAAAAAAATCGGATCGATCAGTTAAATCAAATTTTACTTTTGATTACCTCCGCTATTTTTTTGATCATTGTTTTAGTAATTCCTTGGATCAGCGTAGAAGTAGGTTGGAGTTATCTGATTCTTCCTTTGGTTTATTTAGGGATTTTTCTCTGGGTGTTTTATAGATCTTCTGCTACGGGAAGATTGCTCGCGTCTTGGATCTTTCCGATTTCTCTCTTTTTTTCGATCGTGAGTTTATATCTCTATCCTATGTTAACTTCGTTTCAGCCTTCTAAAGAAATCGGAACTTTGATTCGTAAATACGAACCTAACAAAGATAAGTTGTTTCTTTTTGGGGTTCCTGCTTCTAAAAGGTCGTATGCTTATTATTCTAAGAAAATTTCGAGAACCTTATTTGATCCCGTGGTTTTAATCGATTCGATTCAAAAAGATGGTCAACGTTATCTGGTGGTTCAAGACAAATGGTTGCCTAAATTAGAAGAGTTTTTTGGCAAGGACCTACAGTTTGAGACAGTCAAAGAATTTCCTTCTTACAAGGTAGCGACTCCGGAAGGTAAGTTTTTTTTAAAGTCTCAAAGAGATCAGGTCGTGGGTAAGGTGATTTTGATGAAAGCCACTCTTAAAAAAAAATGAAAGTTTTAAAAAAAGGTGAGGGGAATTTCAAGGTTTCTCCCGAAAAATGAATTAGGCTAAATTGTGAGCCTGGTTTGGTTTTGGTCCCTGGGTAAAACCGGGGACTGCTTTTCCTAGATTTTGATCTTTTATAAAATCCAAAAATTAAAATTCTTTGGTCGAATTTTATCATAAAATCGTTGTTTGGCGATTAGAATCCAATTTAAATAGTTTCCATTCCAGTTGGTTCAAAGATTTTTCTAAAAATTAATTTTTTTCCTGCATTTGTTTTTATTATTGTAATGAGAATTACAAAATTGATTTCACTTTATATGTAAACTACTCATTTTACCCAGCGAGTAATAGTAGTTTACATTATCAAAAATCTTTAATTTAAGGAAATCTCTTCATCAAGAAGATTTTTTTGTGTTTCAGTTTCGTTAGCTGTTGATGGTATATTTTCTTTTTTGGATGTTGAAAATAGATTTTATTCCTATATCAAATTTATGGTAATCTATTTTGTAGGAACGAACCGTTTTTGAAATAGAATTTCGTAAAACGGTTGCGTGAGCGATCGAAACGGGGTCAACAAATTTAAATTCAATAAAATGAATATTCAAAAAGAAAAATAAAATTTGTTGACCGGAGTTGAGAGCGCGGTCGCTCGAAATTTTTTTGCGAGCGACACGCCCGTCGTATTTTGTAGTTTGAAAGGAATTGTGTTTCCAAAAAAACTATGGCTGAAATGTTTTTAGGTTAAAATAGTATTTTCGTAATTACCTCGATCGTAATTTGACTTGCAGGTTTTTAATATAAAGATCGAATCAGAAGCAAATGGAAGTAAAAATTACAGAAGTGGGCCCGCGTGACGGGTTACAAAACGAAAAATCTCCGGTTTCAACAGAAATCAAGGCGGAATTCATTCAACGTTTGGTTCGCGCTGGTTTAAAAAATATAGAAGCAACGTCTTTTGTTAAAAAAGATTCGATTCCTCAGTTAGCCGATTCTACCGAACTTTCTGTTCTTTTGGATTTAAACGGTTCTGTTTCTTTTTCGGCTTTGACTCCGAATCTCAAAGGTTACGAAGCAGCTAAAAATGCAGGTTACAAAGAAGTCGCGGTTTTTACGGCCGCTTCCGAATCGTTCACTAAAAAAAATATCAATCGGACGATTTCTGAATCCATAGACGGTTTTAAAGATATATTCAAATTTTCTAAAATAGATGGAATTCGAGTAAGGGGTTATGTTTCTACTGTAATCGATTGTCCTTATGAAGGTAAAATGAATCCAAAAAAAGTATTAGAAGTTTCTAAAATTCTTTTGGATTTAGGAGCTTATGAGATTTCTTTAGGAGAAACCATAGGCACCGGAGTTCCTACAGAAGTAGAAAAACTTTTAGAAATTCTTTTGAAAGAAATTCCTGCAGATAAATTAGCGGGGCATTTTCATGATACATATGGAATGGCGATTGCAAACGTGGAAAAGGCTTATTCTATGGGGCTTCGTTCTTTTGATTCTTCTGCTGGCGGTTTAGGTGGATGTCCTTATGCAAAAGGTGCTGCGGGGAATTTAGCCACAGATGATCTTGTATATTTTTTGGAAAAGTCCGGTGTTTCCACTGGGATTGATCCTAATCTTTTGTGGGAAGCGTCTTCATTTATGGAAAAGTCTCTTTCGAGAGAATTACAATCTAGAACTTTTTTAGCGACTAAAAAGAAAAAAGAGTCTTGAATCGATCTTCTCAAAAAATCAAAAGAGTATTAGAAAATTTATTTTTAGAATACCAAACTTCTGAATATCTCAAATCCGACCCGATTGAATTTCCACATTCTTTCTCTGATTTTAGAGATCGAGAAATTTCCGGTTTTATATCTGCATTGTTTTCTTATGGAAACGTTACCGCGATTAAGGATCATCTCAAACGGATCTTTGCAATTTGTGGAAGTTCTCCGTATCGTTTTCTTTTGAATGAAGATTTAAAATCTATTCGAAAAGATTTGAAACCGTATCGTTTTCAAAAACCTGCAGATACGTTTCTTTTTTTACAAACGATTCAAAATAAACTTAGAACTACTAAAGATCATGGACTTGAATCTCTTTTTTCTTTGCCTGAAGAAGGAGAATTTCAATTTTCTTCAAGAGATCAAAAATCTTTTTTAGAAGGTGGTTCTTTAAGGCGTAGGATTTTATCGTTTCAACTTCGATTTTTGAAAGAATCTTCAAAAGTTGATTTTAAACAAACTAAAAGTTATGGATATAAATTTTTAATCGGACAAGGAATTCGATCCACTTCTTTAAAAAGATATTCTATGTTTCTAAGATGGATGGTTCGAAAAGAATTTCCCGATTTTGGAATTTATTCTTCAATTTCTCCTGCCGAGTTGCAATTTCCTCTGGACGTTCATATTCAAAGAATTGCAAGTGTTTTAAATCTGAGTTCTCGTAGCACTTCCGATTGGAAAAAAGCGGAAGAGATTACCGATTTTTTTCGTACAATTTTTCCGAATGATCCTGTAAAAGGGGACTTTGCGTTGAGCCGTTTGGGAATTTTAAAAAAATGTAAATCAAAATATCAGCGGGAACTTTGTGAATCTTGCTGTATCAAATCTATTTGTAAAGTCTACAAAGGGTTTCAAAATAATTATTAGAGTTTTTAAAAAATTAATTCTTGATCTGTTTCTGTTATATTGAAATGGATAATTGAAGCAATTTTGTGAATTTTTACTCTGGAATTTTTCAACAACTCTATTGACTAAAAAAAATAAAAGAAGTTTAAAATTTCCGAATATACCCAAAAACAAATGTAAAAGATAACACCATTTTTGATGTTCGATAACGATTTATGGGAAGCGTTAAGACTCTATGCTTCTACCGGAAGTTTTTAAGTTAAAATCAGCCTGTGAAACGGTAATGTCTGCTACATTTGTAATTTCTGGAAAAGAGATTTTAGGGGGGCCTCATTTCAAATTTACATCTGCGATTTTTTTTCTATCTTGTTAAACTTCTAAAGAAGTAGAAAAAAATATGGGCTTCCTTAGCTCTGTTGATAGAACTTTAAGAATATCCTTTCAGCGAAAAGTATAGCGGTTTGGACCATACTTTCACATTCAGTGAAGTATATTCGTTTTTTATAAAGTGTGATATTCAAGCAGAAGTAGATGAGTATTCAGAGAAACTTTCTTTCCAAGGAGAAAAACAAAAATACGGTTGGGTAAAGAATAAGTTCGGAGTAAGTTGACAGGTCATTCTCGGATTTTAGGAGATTACTTGCAATATAAAGACCTCAAAAAATCACAAGTGTATTACAGGCAATGTTGCAAATGGATAAAGTAGACATTGCCAAATTAAAAAGCGTTTATGATTCTAATTCAAGTTTAGTTTACTGTGTCTTTATTTTGCAGATCAATTTTGAAAATCCAGAACTGCTACTTTTAAAAAATTCTTTCTAATTTTTTTTACGCAGAACTCGCGTTATTATAGTATAAATTCTATGTAAAAAATTTATTTTTACAATTTGTGGTAGTTCCTATAGAAGTCGTCTTTTCAGAGTTATTCATCAGTTTTCGACAATTTCTTTTGTAGGAGTTCTTACGTGTTACGTCCCTTTTGCAAGTTGGATGGGTTTTCGAATTTCGTTTTGTTACTAAACTTATGCATCAGTTTCACATATCCAAAGATTTGAGTATAAGCTAGTCTCCTTAGTTTGAAATGATTTCACATTTTAGTAATTCACAGACAATATCAATATTTTGTAATAGTTCCTACATTTCAAAGACATACAATTTTTGGAAGTTTGTCCGAATTTGGACGATCCTAGGTAGGTTCGACAATTTTTGATTTAGATCACAGAGAAACTAGGAACTCATCAAACATAAAGATCTAATTTCCCTTGACCGACAAGTCTTGTCGGTCAAATTGGTTGAAAACGACTTAAAAACAGGCCGGAAAGAAATGTACGCAATTATTTCAGTTGGAAACAGACAATACAAAGTGACTCAGGATCAGGAATTTCTGACCGAAAAAACCGGCAAAAACGCAGGAGAATCTTTTGACGCAAAAGTATTGCTTTTTGCGGAATCCAGTAATAAAGTTCATATCGGACAACCTGAGTTAAAAACCGCCCGTGTTTCCTTAAAAATACTTGAAGACGTAAAAGGAGATAAAATCCACGGATACGTTTATAAAAGAAGAAAGAACTACCAAAAGGCTTGGGGCCATAGACAACAGCTCCAAAAAGTAAAAGTAGTTTCTCTTTCCGCGGTTTGATCCGAATCCGGATTACTCGGACCGGGAAATTTTATTCTTCCTTGGAAAGTGAGGGACATTCCTCTACTTCCCTTGGAAAAAAAGGTGAGAATCTTCTTTGTTCTGCCGTTTCAGTTTTGGTTCAGACTTTATATCTGCACCTATTACAATCCGGCAAAACAAAACCCGCTGAAATCCGCGATGGGTATCTTCGGTTTGAAGTTCTTGGACAAGACGCATTGATACAAAATAGTTTCGAATTGGTTCTCTCAGGATTAAAAAATCTAAAGAACCAATATCCGACAGAAATTGAACTGATAGGAGTACCAGAAAATGGCACATAAGAAAGGTGGCGGATCTTCAAAAAACGGTAGAGATTCTAATTCCCAGAGACTAGGGGTAAAACGTTTCGGAGGAGAATCCGTTCTTGCAGGAAATATTTTAGTTCGTCAAAGAGGGACAAAGTTTCGTCCAGGTAATAACGTAGGACTTGGTAAAGATCACACGTTATTTGCTCTTGTAACCGGAAAAGTGAAGTTTGAAATGGTTACCAAATTAAAAATGCAGGTTTCCGTTTACCCGGAATAACTTTCATAGTTCAATTCAAACCGGATGAACCGCAGTTTCCTGCCCGTTTCTGGGTCCGGACTCTGCGGTTTTTTGTTTTTTAAATTAGTTTCAAAATTTAGAATATTCAAATATTATGGAATCCTTTGTAGATGAAGTCGCCATAGAAGTGTTCGCCGGTCACGGCGGGGCCGGGTCTGTTCATTTCCGTAGAGAGAAATACGTCGAGTTTGGAGGGCCAGACGGAGGAGACGGAGGAATCGGAGGGAATGTGGTCATTCGCCCCAATCTTTCCATGTATACCTTGGATAAATATCTCTCTAAAAGAAAATTCAAAGCTCAAGCGGGATTTCCGGGAGTAGGAGATAACTGTTCCGGGAAAAAAGGAGAAGACTTAATTTTGTTTGTTCCTCTCGGAACACAAATCTATGACGAGGAAACGGGAGATCTATTATTCGATTTTGTATCCGATACACAAGAATTTGTAGTAGTCAAAGGAGGTAGAGGTGGAAAGGGAAACGCACATTTTAAAACTTCTACCAATCAAACCCCACGTTTTGCACAACCAGGAGAAGAAGGGGAATATAAATTCTTACGTCTTTCTCTCAAGCTATTAGCAGATGTGGGAATTGTAGGTTTGCCGAACGCGGGCAAGTCCACTTTGATTTCTAAAATTACAGACGCACATCCAAAAATTGCCGGTTATGCGTTTACTACACTTTCTCCTAACCTAGGTGTTGTTAAGCGAAGAGGAGACATCTTTCGTTTTACCATTGCCGATATTCCTGGAATTATTGAAGGTGCTAGTATGGGGATTGGGCTGGGTCTATCTTTTTTGCGTCATATCGAAAGAGTCAAAGGAATATTATATTTGTTTGATGCATCTTCTCTCGACATTGAAGAAGATCTTAAAATGCTTCGAAACGAACTTTCTACCTATAATCCAGAATTATTAAATCGGCCTTATTTAATCGTATTGAATAAAATTGATATTTGGAACGATCCTGAGTTTACAAAAGATGTGATCGCAAAAGTTTCTCATCTAGGAAAGGTAGTTGCGATTTCTGCAGATCAAGAAATAAATTTAGAAGAACTTTTAGAAAATATGGATGAAACTTTTTTCAAAAATGAAATCGAAAGGATTCTAAATCCAATCAAAGAGGCAAAGTTTATCTCTTCGAGTGAATCGGATATTTTTGAAAGCTAAAGAGGTAGTAAGGATAAAATAGAATGAAATCGGAACGAAACTCACTTTCTGAAAAAATTCGTAATGCGGAAAAAATAGTCATCAAAGTAGGTTCCGCAAGACTTTCTGGACTTCCGTCGGAAGTAAACGATTTTCTATTTCAATTGGTAAGTGATATTCGTCATCTTAGAGATCTAGGAAAAAAAGTAATCTTAGTTTCTTCGGGAGCAATTGCAAGGGGAAGACTTTTGTTAAGCGAACTTCCTTATACAATTTCTTCCGAGGATTCAATTTCCGAAAAACAGGCGTTAGCCGCAATGGGGCAAAATATGCTTGTCAATCTCTACGACAGTTTTTTTTCCAAAGTCAATTTGAGAATTGCACAGATCCTTTTTGGGGTTTTGGATTTGGAATCATCCAAAGAAGGTTATAAAAATCTAAAGAATACGTTTACTCAACTTTTAGAATGGGGAATACTTCCAGTGGTAAACGAAAATGATTCCGTTGCAACCGAAGAAGTCAAGTTTGGAGATAACGATATGCTTTCCGCTTTGGTAAGTTTAATCGTAGAAGCAGATCTTTTGATTATACTAACGGGTGTAGATGGTTTTTTGAAAGAAGAGAAAGTTGTACCTTTTCTAGAAAAAATTTCCAAAGAAGATTTAGGTCTTGCTGGTGGTCCTAGCGGACCGGGCACAGGCGGAATGTTCACTAAACTCAAGTCCGCAGGTTTATTATCTGAGGCGGGAATTCCGACCGCAATCCTAAACGGAAAAAAAATGCATGTGATTCGTGAATTTTTAGAAAAAAATTCAATTGGAACGTTAGTTGCTCCTTCTGGAAGCCGTGTTTTTTCTGAAGAAGACGTAAAAGAAATCATCCGTAAAAATAGAAACGGAGGGAATCATTTATGAAAGAAATTGAATATGTTCAGGATTTATGTTTTCGAGCTAAGAAGGCTTCAAAAACTTTGAAACAACTTTCTTCTTCCAAAAAGAATAAAATTCTTTTGAGTTTAGCCGATATATTAGAAAAACGTAAAGCAGAAATACTCTCAGCTAACGAATTGGACCTCAAAGATGGAAAGGAAAAACAACTTTCTTCAGCGTTGATGGATCGTTTGTTTTTAAACGAAAAAAGGATTTTTTCTATGTCTTCTGCGGTTCGTGAGATCGCTGCGCTTCCGGATCCTATAGGAGAGGTGACAAGAGGTATAACCCTTTCGAACGGCTTAGAACTTGTAACTCGGCGAGTTCCGCTTGGTGTAGTGATGGTTATTTATGAATCTCGTCCAAACGTAACCATCGACGTAGGTGCCCTTTCTTTTAAATCAGGAAACGCGTGTATTCTTAGGGGGGGGAGTGAGGCATTTTATTCCAACGAAATTCTAATAAAGTTATTTCATGAAATTCTAATAAAAGAAGAAGTTGATATAGGATCTGTCACTTTTGTGGATAAAACTGATCGTTCCTTTATGATTCCTTTTTTTCAACAGACTTCTTTAATAGACATAGTTGTTCCTAGGGGAGGAGAAGGATTGATTCGATTTGTTTCGGAAAATTCTAAAATCCCTGTTGTTAAACACGATAAAGGAGTTTGTAATCTTTATATCGATCAAGATGCAGATCCGGAAAAAGTAATTCCGATCGTAATCAATTCGAAGGTGCAAAGACCTGGAGTATGTAATTCTACTGAGAATTTAATTCTTCATAACGGCTATCCGTTTCGAAAAGAATTATTAGAGGCGCTTGCAAAAGAAGGTGTGGAACTACTACTCGATCCTTCCGCTCTTACTCTGTATCCAAAAGGAAAACTAGTCAAAGAAGAGGATTATTTGGAAGAATTTTTAGATCTTCGTCTTTCCGTCAAAACTGTATCTTCTTTAGAAGAGGCGTTGGCATTTATCGAAAAAACTTCTTCGGGTCATACGGAGGCGATTGTCACGGAAGATTTAAATGCCGCTAAAATGTTCACAAACTCTTTGGATTCGGCGGCTCTGTTTATCAATTGTTCCACTCGATTTCATGACGGCGGAGAATTTGGATTGGGGGCCGAAGTAGGAATATCTACTGGAAAACTACACGTTCGTGGTCCGATGGGTTTGGTTCATCTTACAACAACAACAACGTATGTTACCGGAAACGGACAGATCCGAGGTTGATTTTTGGATTCTTCGGTCCTTACCGGAATTTTTGGAGGAAGTTTTGATCCTCCTCATGAAGGACATTCAGAAATTTTAAAGTCTTTTTTTCTGGAAGTTTCGAATTGTAAAGAAGTCTTTTTAATTCCAAATCGTCAGAATCCTCTTAAAGAAGAAAAAATTTCTTTGCCCGAAAATATATTAGAAATGTTGAATTTATTTATTTCCGAATTTTCACAATCGATTCAAATTTTGGATCTGGAATTGAGTCGTAGCGGCCCTAGTTATACAATTCAAACCGTCCAAGAATTAAAGATTATCTATCCAAATCGAAAATTTGTACTTTTGATCGGAGAAGATAATTATTCCAATTTTCACAAATGGAAAGATTGGAAAAAAATTCTTACTGAGGTTGAAAAGATTTTTGTGTTTCGAAGATTTTCGAAAGAAGTTCCGCTAAATTCGTATCTTAATTCTTTGGTTCAATTTCAATTTTTGAAAAATCCTTTAATTCCGACAAGTTCTACGGATCTAAGAAAGTCTTTTTTTCAATCTAAAACGCCCAATTTGATTTCAAAAAAAGTTTTGGATTATATATTAAAAAATAAACTTTATTCTAAATAACTTGAGTTCGGTGTAAGCAATCCGTTTTTTCCTAGGTCAATTTTTTTGTAAAAAAATAGTATGTGGGAACTCTCACAAATCGTGAGTTTATAGTTAAACTTTGAAAATTGTGGAACTACTATGAAATACAAAAAAGTCATTTTCCAATTCGATTTTTGCATAATTACGACCATCATCAAAATTCAAAACTCCATTTTAATGTGAGTTCGATTGAGTAAAAATTTTCTAAAAGTATGAGTTCCTACAATTTTAGAATTTGTCTGTTAAATCGCGATTTGCAGTAGTTTCTCTACATCATTTTACAGACAAATCTATGTTTTGTATAATAGTTCCCACGCTTGAATGTGATAGATTCAAGCGTTCATATGCTTCTATTTTTTAAATTGTAATAGTTCCCACATTTTGGAATCAATCTGTAAAGTTCAGATTCCAACTTTTTCAGAATCATGGGCTTCCTACATCGAGTTCACGTTAAATAATAACTGCGAGTTTTATTTCAAAAAGCCTGTTTAAATGGAAAATATTAGATTATTTGTTATATAATTAACTTGGGTTCGATATAATGAGAAAGAGATTAAGGCTAAGGGGATTCACCAGAACGCTTCTCAAGTTAAAACGCCTTCACCCCGGTTTTTGTGATACTATGTTTATTATCAGTAAAATACTTGATTAGAAGATTCTTTTGGTTCTCAAAGACCTGTTTATTAAAAAATCGAAAGAGATTTGGTTCAAAATATAATCTGAATCCTTTGGATTTTAAATATTGTTTCATAAAAATCCGAAATAAAATAGAATTCATTTTAGGAAGGTTCTAATTCAAAAAGAATCTAAAATAAAATAACTCATGTTATAGGATGAAAGTTATTTTGGGAATCCTTTCTGTTTTAAAAAAGGAGCGCATCAAGTAAATATATGTATAAGTATTTTCTTTTTATTTTTATATCCTCACTCTTTTTCTGCATAAAGGCTCCGGATAAATTGGATCCTCCCTATGTTATATTGCAGTATTTACAAAATGTAAATTCTACTACAGAACAGCAGGGCCAAGATCAGGGAAACAATAACAATAATTTATCATGCTCTGCACCAGTCGGCCCCTTTAATCCAGGTGCAATCTTTGATACGGGTCAGACTCTTTGCTGGGATGGAGGTGGGCTGGCTCAAAGTTGTGGTGCACTGGGTTTGCCTGGCTCTGATGGATCTTTCAATGATGTTCCAAATGCTCGTAATTTTGTAGGGCCTACCCAACACTGTAAATTTACTTCCGATTATACTATATTTGATCCTCTGCATGGGCTTACTTGGAAAACCTGTGCACAAGGCCAGACCGGTTCAGATTGTGCAGGTGGTGTTGCCGTTCCAATGAACTGGGCGGATGCAAGTGGAGGGCTTCCTGGAAGTTGTTCCGAGTTGAATACTCTCAACGGTGGAGAAGGGTATGCAGGTAGAACCAATTGGAGAATCCCCACGGTAAGAGAACTTGCTTCTATCGTTCACTATACGAACAATCCCCATATTGATAACGCGTTTTTTCCTTCTAAAACGTTTACTGGAACACCTTACATGACAAGTACGATAGATGCTAAGGTCGCAGGAAATAATTGGGCGATCAACTTTGCGATTACTCCACCTATTGGCGTGAGAATACCCAGTTTAACACAAGTAACCCCTCTCGGTTTACGTTGTGTTTCCGGAAACGCAATTCCTGCTCCTTCTTTTGTAGATCAATTGGATGGAACCGTTAGAGATCTAAATACTGGACTTCTTTGGTCTCAGTGTACGGAAGGACAGGGGGTAGGATGTGGACTTACACCGCCGACTGCTATGGATTGGAATGCTGCTCGTAATAATTGTAATGGCAAAGTTTTGGCAGGAAGAGTTTGGAGATTACCAAATGTAAACGAACTTCTAAGTATTGTAGATTATAGTAATGCTGTTGGTATATTACCTAATATTGATTCAGTTTTTTTTCCAAATACAGCCAATGGTTTATATTGGACCTCTACTACATACGATAGTAATAAAAGTTTCGCAATTGGTATTTTGTTTTCAACTGGAGCCGTCATAGCAAATGATAAATCCGGCACTATGGTGACTCGTTGTGTAACTACGTTTTAATCTGCTTTTGTTCATAAGTTAAGAACTATTTATTTGGATCAAGATCTGTTTTTACAAAGTATTAAAATTAGATTTTAATATTTCTTAATTTAACGCGTATTTGGTGTTAGATTGATGAACTTACTTGATAAAATTCATTTTTCTACAAAAAGTATTCCAGTAAAAGTGAAACTTTTCCTCTATTTTTATGGAAAATATAAATTGGGATCTACTTGATTCGGAGATGTATGCAGAATATGTAATCTATTTCGTGATAGAAATTTGATATATTAGAGTTTTTGAAAAATTCCATAGTTTAGATTAACAAAACCGCTTTAGTCGATCGTTTTTATGAAACAGAAATAAACGAGAATTCATTTTTCAATAACTCTATTAACGGTGAGATCGATAAAAGGAATTTTTTAAAAGAAGCATATCTAAAATTAATTTTTAATAGATGGATTGTTTCGTAAAACAGCGATTTCGTGTAAAATTGGATTGGACGATCAATTTTTTAAGATTTATAGGTCGTGTATAAAGGAATAATCAGAATCTGTATTTAAGCAAAGATAAAGTATCTTTGAGATGGCTTTTATTCAGAATCCTCGGACACGGTTCGTGCAAAGGCAAAAAGATGCCCCATAAAACACACTATGGCGAATCGTTCAAAAAGAACTGTTGATAAAATCAAAGAAATCAATGACCTAGAGAGCAAAAAACTGGATATTATTTTGTATAACTCTGAGTAAAAGAAAAATTTATAAGATTACTGATTATTGGAAAAAATTTGTATTTGATTTCTTAAAATTGAATTCTATTTGTTTGATTTTTTAAATCTCTTTCGGTCTATTTTCTATGTTCAAAATTTGTTCTACTTTTATGGTATTTTTGAAATCCGAAAAATATTTTGATTCTTTTATATTTCATCAAAAAATTATTTCTCATTTGTTATTGAATTTATGGATTGATATGGATAATAGGTTTCAGACTTTCTCGGAGATGGATCATGGAAACTAAACCTAATTCGATGAATCACAAAAATAATGAAATGAAAATTTCGATTGAAAATATTTCTTCCTCTGGAACTCTTCCTGGTCCTGCTGTTATCATCCAAATCCAGGGAGACATCAATCTATTTTCTGCAAAAGAATTGAAAGATACTTTCAATGAACTCATTGAAAAAAAGATTTATATTTTTTTAATAGATCTTTCGGGTGTGCGTACCATGGACTCTTCTGGAATTGCCACTTTTATCGGAGCTCAAAATAGATTGAATAAAATTCCCTGTGCCGGACTTGCTCTCTATTCATTGCCACAACAGATAGAAAAAATGCTCGAACTAACTAGACTCAAAGCTCTTTTTCGTACGGCTCTTGATCTTTCCGAAGCGATTCGAATTTTTAGCATTTAATTTACACTTATTTCGAAACTACAGATAACTTAACGTGGGTTTTATATTTGCAGAAATAGTAGTATTCTGGATTTAGTTTTGCGGTTATCTGGATATTAAAAATTTTCTTTATAAAGATTTTATTAATTCAAAAATTATAATATTATTTAAAAAATCGGTTTAATTTTTAAATAAAAATCGTAAAAACAATCGAGGATCTCTCCTCGATATAACTGTGGAATTTTTTTACTTTTTATTTTGGATTTACTCGTTGTTGTCGGTTTGAAATTCAACAATAAAAGTTGATCTTTGACTTCGAAGTTCGTCCCAAAGAAAGATATATTCATTCCAAGATCCCCCTCCGTTCCAATTTGTAAGAAAATAATAACCTCCAAAAGAAGTATCCCAGTCTATGAACATAACGGTGTCTCCTGATTCCAAACAAGTTCGGCTTGGGCTTATAATTTCAAGATTGTTAGATCCGTCATTGTACTTAGGATAGTAAGCATAATTTCCTCCACCTCCGCCAAACCACCAGTTCCAATAATAATTTGGATAAGCAGTTGGTTCAATTCGGATATGACCGCTTCTGATACAATTGGGGTCGCCTCCATCCTGGTATAAATTAAACTTTGTAAACCTCGTATCGCTTGCTGCACTTACTTTTAACCATCCATTTGGTTGATTGGGATCTGCTTGAACTTTTTTTCCGTTTGATTGGGATGTCAAAGTCACGGAGAAATACTTTTGGTTCGGTTTGGTTTGTTTTTCGGATTTATCTTTTACCAATCCGAAAATGTGTTCTTTGGAAAGTAACGATAAAAGTAGATTGTTTTCGTGGGATTGTTGTTCTGGTAAGCAATTTAAAGACAAAAACAAGCAAACACAATAACACCTTGTAAAAATTTTAGAGTTTTTTAATCTTTTTATTTTTTTCTTTTGGAAAATACTTATCATAATTTTAAAATATTATCTCCTTTTAAAATATCAATATATACTAACATATAATTTAAAATTAATAGTTTTTTTAAATAGGTTTAATCACCCTATCTATAAAGTTTAGGCAAATTCTAATAATTTAGATTTTTATTAATCTCTTTTTTTGAATTAAAAATACATTTTGATTATATATTAGAGTTGTTGAAAAATTCCATAGTGACTATCAACGAAGCTACTTTAATCGACCGTTTCTATAAAACAGAAACTAAGTGACGAATTCATTTTTCTGAAAAAAGTTGAGATCTGAATTTTACTGATTGATTCCTAAAATGTGAGGGCTATTAAAAAAAATGAATGTTTAAAAGTTTATAATGTGATTTAATTTGCGGGAGTTGCTGCAAATTATGATTTTGCAAACAAATTCTAAAATTGTAGGAGTTCACATTTTTAGAAAATTCTTTCTCATTTTCTTACGTCGAATTCACGTGAAATGGATACTTTATTATGTAGCTCTGAGTAAGAACAAATTTTAAAAATTTATACTTTAGGCAATTTTATTGCGTTTAACTAACTTTAGATTAAAGTGTTTTTTTGAAATATTCTTAGCTTGATCTATAGGCAGAACAAACCAAGAATATTCAGTTTTTTTAAAGTGCTGCGTTGGCAGCAGAAATTGCGGCTGTGTAGTTTGGTTCCGTCGTGATTTCAGGTACGATTTCCACATAACGAACTATATCCGATTTATCTAATACAAAGACTGCTCTTGCGGAAAGTCCTTTGAGTGGCCCGTCCGCGATATGAGTTCCGTACGCTTTTGAAAATGAAAAATCTCTGTATTGGGATCCGGTTACTAAGTTTGGAGAATTGATTCCTTCTGTAGAACAAAAACGACCCATTGCAAAAGGCAAGTCTCCAGAGATAACTAGAGTCGTTACGCCGGAAATTCCCGCTGCTTTTTCGTTAAATGCTTTGGTTTCAAGAGCACATACGGAAGTATCTAAACTTGGAACCGCTACGAGTATTTTTACTTTGCCAACATAATCTTTAAGACTAAATTCAGAGAGATCTTGTTTTATCGCTTTGAAGTCGGGAGCCTTGTCTCCTGGAGATGGAATTTTTCCTTCTAGTTGTACCGGATTGCCTTTCAGAGTAACTTTTGTCATTTGAATTTTCCTTTCTATAATTAGAATTAAAGAATATACGAAAGCACCATTTTATCTAAGGACAATGTCTTAGAAAGCAGGATTTTTTCTTATTTTTTAGAAATGTTTTTGGAATCGACTTTTAGGAAATATTTTATTGTGTTTAGTATATCTATTGAAGACAACTTTGTTCATCTTATAGTTTAATTTTTAAAGTTATTCATTTCTATAAAGTTGAACCCCTCAAATTTTTATCATAAAACTCTATTATAAAACAAAATATTAGGTACTATTTTATTAGTCCTGGGCAATACTACAGATCTTGTATCGTAATGATATTTCCAAAAATTGCTTGTAAAATGAAACGATCTTTATTTCTATTGGTGGTAGAACTCATTTTATGAATCTCAATCACGTAATTACATCCATGTTTGTAAACAGCATAGTGTTAATGCTAGTGGTGGTCTTCGGAACACCGGGACGTTGCTTTACGCTGTAGAGATTTACTTTAGGCGCAATCCTAAAAAAAGCCTCCTCCGGTGTAAAGCCGGGGGAGGCTTTTTTGTTTTTAGGGTTTATGAGTGATTTTAAAGACGATTTAAGGGAACACATATGAATTTAAATGGAGCGGAGCTTATTATTCGATTTTTGGAATTTGCGGGAGTCGAAATCGTTTCTGGAATTCCAGGGGGAGCTAGTCTTCCCATCTACGATGCGTTATACGAAAGTAAAATTCGACATATTCTTGCCAGACACGAACAAGGTGCGGGGTTTATAGCCGGTGGAATGGCTAGGGCAAACGGAAAACCTGGAGTTTGTTTTGCTTCTTCGGGGCCAGGGGTTACTAATTTAATTACAGCGGTTGCAGATGCAAAGATGGATTCGATCCCTTTGATCGTGATCACTGGACAGGTTCCGGTTTCTATGATCGGTACGGACGCGTTTCAGGAAATTGATACTTTTAGTTTGTCCGTTCCTATTACTAAAAGAAGTTATCTAGTAAAAAAAGTAGAGGACTTGATCCAAATTCTTCCTCAGGCCTGGAAAACTTCTCTTGAAGGTAGGCCTGGTCCGGTCTGGATTGACGTTCCTAAAGATGTGGCTTCCGATAGAATCGATTGGGATGTCTCCAAAGAAAAAGAACTTTGGAATATTCAAAAAATTAAATTTACTGACGTGGTTGATATAGAATGGAAGAAAACTTTTAAAGAGCTACTATCGGAAGCTAAAAAACCGGTATTTTATATTGGTGGAGGTTTGAATCGACCCCTGGCCGCAGAGTTGTTCCATGCTCTTTTAGAAAAACTGAGTTTCCCCACCGTTTCGACGTTAATGGGTCTGGGGGTTTGCCCATATGAACATCCTAGATTTTTAGGAATGTTGGGAATGCACGGTTCTAGAGCGGCCAATCTCGTTTTGGAAGAAGCTGATTTATTAATCGCGTTAGGTGTTCGTTTTGATGATAGGGCTACTGGCAAATTGAATGAGTTCTGTCCTAACGCTAAGATAGTTCATGTAGATATAGACGCAACAGAAATTGGTAAATTAAAAAATCCTAATCTTTTTTTAAAATACGAGATCGAGGATTTTATCAGTCAGATTTTGAAAGAAGACTTTTCTTCTGAACACTTTGCTTCGCAAGAATGGTTGGATCAGGTTCAAACTCTCAAAAATTTATATGGATTTCCTATACTCAAAGAAAATCCTTTTTCAATTTTACGATGTATCTCAAAAATTCTAGGTGAAAAGGCAATTGTTACTACTGACGTAGGTCAACATCAAATGTGGGTGGCGCAATATTATCCTTTTCGAAAGCAAGGTTCTTTTTTGACTTCGGGTGGTTTGGGAACAATGGGTTTTGGATTACCAGCCGCCATTGGAGCGGCGCTCGTTTCCCCGGAAAAAAGAATCGTTTGTGTTTCGGGAGACGGATCAATTTTGATGAACGTTCAGGAATTAGATACTCTTAGAGAATTGGATTTGGACGTAACGATCCTTCTGATAAACAACGGGCATCTCGGTTTGGTGAGACAACAACAGGAATTATTTTTTTCTTCCAGATTCTCCTCATCCAAGTTTGTAATACCTGCGAACTTTATAAAAATTGCATCTTCTTTTGGGATTTCATCTTTTGAGTTGTCTCATGAATGTTCTCAAGTTGAAATTTTAGAACAAGCTTTAATCCGCAAAGGACCGTCCTTTGTTTTGCTTCAGGTAAAACCCGATCTGCAAGTTCTTCCTATGGTCCCTTCTGGAAAAGCAAACCGTGAAATGATTTATTGATATATTAGAATATAGGAGTTTATGTTATGACGTTATATGAAAATATTGGGATAAAATGTTATACTTTTGATATTTCTTCCGAAGAAGGTTCGGGAACAATTTTACGTATGATCGGTATTTTATCTCGTAAGTCCATTGATTGGTTGGATTGGCGTTTACGACGAAATATTGAAATTGAATCTCAGAACATTATGATTACAATTAGAACTGAAGAACCGGATAAAATTCTAAATCTATTTCGTAGTATTTCGGAAATTAAGGAGGTTCGTTATTTTGAATCTAACCTAAAATCCGAGTTATTTTTTGAAAAAGATGATACGTCTGTAGTTTCTGTTTTTTGATATAACTCTGTGAATAAAGAACTCATCCAAAACATTATGAAGATCTGATACTTTGAATTTCGCAAATGTTTAGATTGGAAGTAGTTTGTGTAAATTTCAGTAGTTTATTAGAAATTTATAAAGAGATATTGTTGATGCCTTCAATATTTTGAGGACAAGCTCAAAATCAGAGTATGTTTCTGTTTTGATAGTTTTATTCTGCTCTTGCTAAAAAGCTTTCCAGGGCTTTGGTTCTAAAAGAATGAAATTCTCCCGAGTTTTCAAATTTACAGAACTGAAGAATTTTTTCGGGAATTTCACCAAACTTTGCCTCTTCGTTATTGATTTTGATCATCATGTCCGCGAGATAAATCGGATAAATGTAAGGAATAATTTCCTCCTCAACGAGTAGAGGTCTGTGGTGGTATTCCATCGATTTTGAATATAGGTCGGGGAAATTCCATTTTTCTGCTATTAATGCCCCCACTTTTGTATGAGTAATTCCTAATGCAGCTTCTTCCATAGAAACGGCAGACGCGATTTCTTTGGAGGCAGAAATTTTACCGATGTTATTCATCATTTTTTCTTCCAGAGAAAGTAGAATGATTTCTCCTATGTCGTGTAACAACGCGGCGGATACGAGATTGCTTTCCGTATCTTTAGGAAGATTAATTTTAGACGCGATCAGTTTACAATAAAAAGCGCATTGATTGGATTTTTCCCAGATTGAAAGGAAGGCCGGAAATTTACCTTCTAAAATTTGTTTAGTTCCAAGGGAATATAAAAGTTGGCTAAGCTCCTTAAGGCCTATGAGTTGAATGGCTCTGTCTAAAGATTCGACTTTGTTTGCTCGAATAAAAGCCGCAGAATTTGCAAGTTTTAGAATATTCGCAGAAAGTGCTACGTCTTTTTTGATCACTTCCGCGATTTGATTGATGGAAGAATTTGGTTTCGCGATCATTGCCTGGATGTCTTGGATCGATTTTGGAAAAGTAGGAAGTCCTTCTATGTTCTTTAGTATGTCTTGAGTTTTTTGAAGTTGAAGATTTTCTTTCGAGATGTTTAAAGGAATATCTATGATTACGCTCGTATTATTTCCTTGGCTTTCTATTTTATAAGAAGTTGCCGAAAGTCCGTCGTTTTTCAACATCATCAAAGACATGACAAGTCCCAGTCCCGCTCCTTCTGTTTCGTCTCCCGCTTCCAAAAAAGCTTCCGCGAGGTCGTTATAAAGTCTTGCTTTTTCAATTCTTTGATTGATTCTTTCCACTTCAGTGGGACTGAGTTTTACGTTATTCATTACTCTGATTCGAATCATATCCTTATTATAGATGAAAGATACTAATACTACGAAGTTGTTTTTAAAAAGAAGTTCTTCATATTTTTCTTTATTATCTAAATAGTCCTTTTTAAAACCTGGAATTTTTTGTTTGTAGATTGTAGGATTGTGAATGTCTGCTTTTAATTCCTGAAAATAAATTCTTTTGATGTTTGCTTTGATAGAATTGGCGATGGTTTCTTTGAGAGTTGTAAGAACCGAGTCCCTCACGTAAATAATATCGAGTTGGATCAAATAACGATCTAAGGTTCTGCTGATGGTAGAGTCTACGTTTTCCGTAAGATTATGAAACCGATAGTGAACTGGAGTATTTTCCAAAACGGAATGATTTAGATCTTTAAGATTGCTATAGAGACCTAAATCTCTGTGATGATGGAACTCAAAGGTTTTGTTCTGATTCATATTCTTTAATTTTTCCTTTTACATTCTTTTTTTGTAAAGTTATCTGAAATTCATCATAAAAATCTTGGAAAGAAATTTCTAAATTCTTTTTCATTTTTATATCTAATCAATTAAATCTTAATTTAAGAATTTTATTCTGTCTCTTTTCAAAATGGTAAGTGCCGGATTGATTCTCTTTTTAAAAGAGTTTGAACTGTGCTGGCCCCTAGAACAATGTAAAGTTGATTTTTTATTTATTACTCGGATTAGTACCAAAAATAAACTATCGATTTTGTAAAAACGCAGAAGTTTTCAAAAAACCTGGGATTGGCTTTTTTGAAATAGATT
This sequence comes from Leptospira noguchii serovar Panama str. CZ214, assembly GCF_000306255.2. GTDB lineage: Bacteria > Spirochaetota > Leptospiria > Leptospirales > Leptospiraceae > Leptospira > Leptospira noguchii. Next base: position 90,870 of record NZ_AKWY02000023.1, on the reverse strand, counting down.
CTACATTTTAAGTTTTGCAACAAGTTTAGCATAGTATTATTTTCATGTGCCCGATTAGTAAAAGATTGGCCTAACTCTTGTCTAAGTGAACGCAAAATGGATCGATGCGAAGGGAATTCAAGCCACGCTCTCTCAAACTAAAGTGTCTCACTCTCCATCATAACCAACCCCACAAGTATTTAGATCTCAATATTAAATCTGTGGGAATTACGACAAATCCTCTGTAAAACTAAGTTCCCACCCCACAACGCGATTCATAGAGAGCGTTGTGTTGAGTTTCCAACGTTTTGGGTGGGGGCGGAAGGTGGAGAAGTTCGGAAGATTTTTCTCTATCAGAAAAACATACTTTTTGCAAGTAAAAAGACTCATTCTTGTCGGAACACTTGAAAAATGTGTGTTTTTGAGCCTAAAACGCTTTCGTAAAAAGCGTTTTGCTGAGTTCAATTTTGATTCTAAAATCCTATTCAACTTGTGGGTAAGGTTATGACTCCCCATGGGTCGCTCTGCAGGTCGCGTTCTATATTGAAACTAAATAAGATTATTGTATAAGGTTTTCTATATACAATTTATTAACCAGAACTGAGGGCGCTGTGACAAGTCGGATTTGCCCAGATGTTTTACGTCCTGCTCAAGTTAAGTTAAAATTGTCCTAATGATTAGAGATCAGTAATGGATTATGATCAAGACTTATAATACATTCTAAAATCTAATTGTACTTTATCAGGAAAACCAAGCTGCGAGAACTTGTCCCAGTTTTGGGACAAGTTCTTATAAAAATAGTAACTAAAATAAGAGATGGGTTTTGTGAAGCTTATAATTGGTCTTTGAGAATTGATTGGCAATTTTATTGGATATGATCTAATTGAGTATCTTTAATTTTATCACAAAACACTGTTTTGATGTAAATTTAGGTACTTTATGATATAGATATGAGCGGTATTATTTTCATGAAGTATGCAGATGAGATTTATACTATTAGATCAATTTAGAAGTAAGAATTCCCCAAAAATTTTAAAGAATTAAAATAAATTTAAAGATAGGGTGCAGTAAAATTTGGGAGTTCAAATAGGCTCTAAAAAGAATTGCTTTCCGAGTCTGTGATGATAGAATGAGGACCCGTTCCCAAAAACGAATTTTTGAACTATACCGAGGAGCACTTTCGATGCCAACTTTACAAGAATCACCGGTTAAATTACCGAATTCTAATCAAACTTCAACTGTAAACAAAGCGGAAATTGAACGCGTGTTTAATCTTCAAAAAAAACATTTTCATAAAGTGATGAAACTCACCACGGCTGGTCAACGGATTCAGCGTTTGAAAAAATTAAAAGAGGCAATTTTTAAATATTCTCCTGAAATTGAAAAGGCAGTAAACGCTGATTTTCGTAAGAGCGAAAGAGAAGTGGACATCACTGAAATTATGCCTTCTATTTCTGAAATCAACGACGCAATCAAACACGTTCGCAGATGGATGAAGCCTGTGGACGTTAAAACTCCGATGACACTTTTAGGTTCCAAGAGTCAGATCATTTATGAACCTAGAGGAGTCGTTTTGATCATAGGTCCATGGAATTATCCGTTTTATCTTACGTTTGCACCTCTTGCTGCGGCGATTGCGGCCGGAAATACGGTCTTGATCAAACCTTCCGAATTTACTCCGGTGACTTCTAATCTGATTCAAAAAATTATCAGTGAAGTATTTCCTAAAGAAGAAGTAGCCGTTTTTGAAGGCGACTACCAGGTTTCTGGGGCTCTTATGGAACTTCCTTTAGACCATATCTTTTTTACCGGAAGTACTCACGTAGGAAAAATAGTGATGACTGCTGCGGCCAAACATCTGACAACCGTTACACTTGAGTTAGGTGGTAAATCTCCTGCGATCATAGATAAAAGCGCGGATGTTAAGAAGGCAGCAAAAAAACTAATTTGGGGAAAAGTTTTGAATGCGGGACAAACCTGTGTGGCTCCCGATTATCTACTCATTCCGAACGAATTGATCAAACCTTTTGTAGAAGAAGCAAAAACAGTAGTCAAAGAATTTTATGGAAATGGTTCTCTCAAAGAAAATTCAGATTTCTGTAGAATTGTAAATGATCGAAATTTCAATAGAGTTTCTGGATATATACATGAAGCAGTGGAAAAAGGAGCTAAGATAGAAATGGGAGGCGATACAGATGCGTCTCAGAATTATATCGAACCTACTCTTTTAAGTAACGTACCAGAAAATTCGAATATTATGGAAGATGAAATTTTTGGACCTGTACTTCCTATGATTCCTTATTCGAACTTAGATGAAGCAATTGAAAAAATCAATTCCAAACCAAAACCTCTAGCACTTTATATTTTTGGTAAAAAGGATCGTTCGATCAAAAAGATTTTAAAGGAAACTTCTTCCGGAGGTGTTGCGGTTAACGATGTAATTTTACATCTTGCCAATCCAAATCTTCCCTTTGGAGGTGTAAATCATTCTGGTCATGGAAGTTATCACGGTTATTTCGGATTTAAGGCCTTTTCACACGAACGTTCTGTTTTGCACCAGTCTGTTTTGAGTTCGATCGATTTGATGTATCCACCTTACACTAATTTTGTGAAGAGACTTGTTTCTTTTACGAAAAAGTTTTTAGTTTGATGATCAGCTGAAATTTCGAATTTGAATTTTGGGCACTTTCTTATGTAGTAGAAGTGTCCAAAATTCGATTTCTTCTGTTTTTTTTATTACCCGGAAATATATAACTAACGTGAGTTTTGTATAACTAATACGAAAGCGGTCATTATGCCGTGATTTGTAGAGCTACATTGAGTTTTATTTGCCCAGATTTTTTTACGTTGAATTCACATTAACTGAGTTGTGATAAAATTTACAGTACTTAGTTTTATAGATACTAGTAAAAAAACGAATGTACAAAACCGTTTAATAGTAAATAGAGTTGTTTAAAAATTAATTCTCCATCTGCTTTATGGAAACTATCGATTGAAGCATTTTTGTTAAACGCCACTATGAAATTTTTCAACAACTCTAATTTTAAATAATGATGTATCAAAAACGGTTAATTATTATATTCTAAAAATAGAATGTATGTCCAGTTCATCCAAATGGACTGGATGAACTGGACTAATTCACTTAGAGATTACAACTTGAAGTTGCTGTTAAATATTTTCTACCGTCAGGTAAATTGATTGTATCAATAGAATTGAAATTGCAATCGAGTTTTCTATAAAACGAAGGTCTCATCGTATAGATTTCTGATTTCAATTCGTTCAATTCTGCGGTTAGGTCTTGATACATCTCTTCATACGTAGCTGTATCCGAAAATATATTTGTAAATATCGGAGTGTTACAAGTTGTATCCTTATTATTCGACTGATTTGCAAAACAAGTAGTATGTACGCCTATTCTTGTATTTTGAAAATCAGTTTGACTCCTCCGAGGATGTCTATAAGAAGCTTGAGGACGATATGCTAACGGTCCTTCACAAGAATAGATTGCAAAAGGTTGAACTATATTCGAATATTTCCTAAAACGAATTTCTCCTATTCTGCAATTCATATCCTTAAAGTTATTCACTCCACTGTTTTCCAAGTCCGACATAAGGTTGTTCATTTTTGAATTTAAATCGGACCAAGCAGTACTCCAGTCTGGACTAGAAACAATGTTTCCAAATATCAAACCTCGACAAGAAAAACGACTGTTTAGTCCAAATGCGGCGGTTGTACATTTTGCCTTAGCTCCGAAGTGAGTCTTTCTAAAAAAAGATCGAATGACTTTCGGGTCATTGGTAGATAAATTTGCTAAATCCGGAGCGGTTGTAGATGGATCTGTGAGATTATTTACGTTTCTAACTAAGTAGTCTAAATACGTCTGAAACGAAGTATTGAGCCATGTGTCTTGGGACATTTGAACAATTAAATAATCAAATCCTTGAAGATTAGAATCACGTAATGTACTAATTAAATCTCTCAAAGTATCTTTTTTATAGGTATAAAGATAATTGAAGAAACTACCCGAGTATCTATAAAATTTGAAATCTCCATAACGAGCCTTTAGGATTTTTGAAACTTCCATCCTAGACGAACCGTCATTTTCAATTCCAGAAACTAAACTTTTACGCGGATAAATTTCTCTTGAATTACTTCCAGCTAAGAATTCTGCAATTCCTTCTTCGAACCAACTAAGCCTTTCATTATCATGAGCAGGAGTTTGAGACCATAAGCCTGGAATTATAAATCTACCTACGAGATAATGAGAATATTCGTGGCGCAGTAATTCTTCGAGAGTGTATTTACTTTCTGCAGGAGTACGCTGATACGTATAAAAAGTTTTATCTTTTTCTATATAGATTCCACCATTATCCGTAGGGAGATCAAATAAAAAAGGATGAAAAGTTTGGTAATCCTTTTTAGATCCATACACATACATGGAAATAGTGTCAGTTGTATCTCCGGATACTGGAGCATGAATTCCTATCAAACGGAAAAATTGAGATTCCACCTGTTTGAGAGCGTGATATAGAGGTTGAATTTCATTGATCGATAGAGGTGTGTGTACGATTTGTGTTTTATCGTCGAAATGGTATGTGTTTGGAAAAACCATAGCCTTTACGATCTTTTTGGTATCGCTCAAACAAATTCGTCCGATTCGCAAATCCACACAATCTGAATTTCGAGTTAATCCTTTGACCGCTTGAAGATACGGTTCCGAAATGTATGAATGTTTTTCCAGGACCTCGGTCAAAATCGAAACAATCTCTGGTTGAAAAGCAGGAAGATTATAGTAGATTCTATCCAAACCAAATATCGCATTGTTGATGATCCAAACTAGAGAATCCGTATTGAAATTTGTATTAACAGCAAATCGTTTCAAATTATCAATCAATCTATAATCGATTCTCGCTAGAAATTCACCGCTCTGCGAATTGATATGACGATTGAACAATCTGAAAATAGCATTCAAAGCTATCTTCTGAGAATAGTTGTTTGTTAATCTTTGTGGATCGTTTAAGGTAGCTTCCAAAAAAGATAAGATGCTCGGATAAATTATGTGTGCAGTCCCTGTGCTATCTGCCGCTGTAAAGAAGAACTCTAAAACTTTTCCGGCATCGTTGGTTCCGTCTGTAATATGCGCACTATTTGCAAAAGTCCACATTGGAGCAACCAAAGCCTTGGAGATTTGATCTTTATCGAACGGAAGGGAGGGATGAGAAGCTTTTACAAAGTACCCGGCCCAAAACATTCTGAACAGTTGTATAAAGTTCAAATCATTGTTGCCTTTGTAAAGAGGAGCCAGAACGTTCAGTCGATTAACTACTTCAAGCATGTTTGCTTGTGAATAAATGTAATCAGAATACTGATCGTAATTCCAAACAAATTTATCCACACAATTTATATCATGTGTTTCTAAAAATCTAACGAAGTCCTTCGGTTGTAGACGTGCAACATAATTTCCCGTACAATTTTGAATTCCGTTTTGTACAGTTGTGTTTGAAGAAGGACTGTTAGGTCCGAAAGTCATAATCGACGGAATGAGAAATCTTTTTCTTCCGTCTATGATTCTATCAAAGTCTTGTTCGTTTTCTACTTGAGTTGGTTTAAAACCTATCAGTTCGTTTAGCGAACTTACGTTTCTTGTTACCGGTCTGATCTCTTTTGTTTCTGACTCCGTTGTAGTTTGTTGTGAGATTTGAGCAAACATTGTAGCAAACAAACTAAGATCATTTTTAAAACCATCATTCTGGCTGCTACATCCTAACGAAAAGGTTACAATCACACTTAACGCTAGCACTATTTTACATTTTATATTTGTTATCATTTTTGTGTTTTCCCCTTGCGATTTTTATATTTCCCGTAATTAAAATTATTAATTTTTTATAAAAGAAAAAATTTTTTTATAGAAAGAATTCTTAAATTCATTCCTTAAATATTAATGCGAAGTAATAACGTTATGATATCTTTCGTATACGTTATGTGTGTTTTAATAATAAAATTAAAAAATTAACATTAGTTTATTTCTAAATTAAAGCAAGTTAGTCTCGTTTTTATAAGATTAAATTTATTCGTAAAATCAGTGTTATACGTCATTTATAGAATAAAAAAATTCATTTTATAGAAAGTTGCCTTAGGTTTTTCTAGAATTTATCTCAAAAATAATTTAAATATCGCATAACGGTTTTACTTTGATCCGCAAAAAGTTTTTTATAAATTTAAATTTATAAAAATTAGAGTTGTTTAAAAATTAATTCTCCATCTGTTTCTGTTTTACTTTTACGAAAACGGTCGACTGAAGCAGTTTTGTTAATTGCACCACTATGGAATTTTTCAAAAACTCTAATGCAATAATAAGTTTATAGAAATCTAAAAGAAACCCAACGAGACAGTTTATAGTAAATAATTTTGGGAAAACTTATAAATTGAATTTTTAATATGGTGAGTATTACTGAATAAAGATTTGATATAAGATTCAGATCTTAGAACCATTATTTTGAATTTATAGAAGTTTCTTATTGCACAGATTTATTTTTAAGAGAAGTTATCCAAATTCGTATCTCGTACTAAGTTCAAGCTAAGAGTTTGTTTTGCTCAGAACTTATAGGATTGAATATGGCGAATTTTTATTACAAAGGTTCATTTGAGTGAAAAATACTGAGCACATTGCTTTATTAGTTATTCAACTGTGTTCTTCTTGAATTTTTATTTTGTAGGCCATGCGTTTTATCTTTTTGCACTACTATGTTTGCTCATTCAATTTGGTTCAGGGAATTTTACACATTACATGATGATACTTAACTTTGGGAATATTACGATAGACTTTAAATTTAAAACAGGGAATATCAACGTATGAATTATAGATCCACAAAAATCCTAAAAGTTATAATTTTCTTTTGTTTTATTTTCGGAATACAATCAGAAGAAATACAAAAACCTTATAAAAATTTAACAAAAGCACTTCAAAATTCATCAAACGTTCGCATTTTAGATTTAAGTTTTCAAAATTTAACAACTTTTCCCAAAGAAATCGGACAACTTAAAAATCTACAGAAATTGGATTTAGGCGGAAACGAACTTACTGCTTTGTCTAAAGAAATAGCGCAGTTGCAAAACTTACAAGAATTGAGTTTACACAGCAATAAGCTTGCAAGTCTTCCTAAAGAAATAGAACAACTAAGAAATTTAAAAGATCTGGATTTATTTCGTAATCAGCTTATAACCGTTTCTAAAGAAGTTCTGTTACTTCAAACTTTAGAAAAATTGAATCTATCTCTGAATCGGCTGAGTACAATTCCTAAAGAAATTGGACAATTAAAAAATTTGCAAACTCTAAAATTAGGCCATAACCAAATTGTTTCTTTACCTAAAGAAATAGAAGGGCTTCAAGAACTCAAAGAATTAATTTTGGTCAATAATCATTTCAAAAATTTTCCTGGAGAAGTTTTCCAACTAAAGAGTTTACAAAAGTTGTATTTGAGTGAAAATCAACTTGTTTCGATCCCAAAAGAAATTGGACAACTTCAAAATTTACGAGATTTGGTTTTAGATCGTAATCAAATCACAATTTTACCAACAGAAGTTTTACAACTTCAAAATTTGCAAGAATTGCATTTAAGTGAAAACCAACTTGCAAGTCTCTCTAAAGAGATAAACCAACTTCAAAATTTACAATTGTTGTCTTTAAGAAACAATCGACTGACCACTCTCCCTAAAGAAATAGGGCAACTTAAAAATTTGCAAAGGTTGGCATTAGGAAACAATCAAATTACAAATCTTCCCAAAGAAATAGGGCAATTGAAAGGTTTACAAAGATTGGAGTTGGATTCTAATCCACTTTCTTCAAAAGAAAAAGAAAAAATTAGAAAGCTTCTTCCCAATTGTGAAATCGATTTTGAAGTAGGGCACGGAGACTGATGTTTTGGGTAATTGTATGGATTTCTCTGTTTATTACATAGTCCATATAACACGTGTTTGGTGTACATTTTTTAAAGAAATCATCAAAAACGAATGGTCACACCGCCTGAAATTTCTCTATCTTTATAAGAAGCATTTACGTTAGGCACAACTTCCCAGTTTTCGAATTTATATCCTAAGAACGCGTCTAAAATTAAAATCAAAATAAGACCGCGAGTAAATCCTTCTTTTTCAAAAGCATATCGGTCCTTAGTTAACAATTGACCATCCGAAAGTACAACCTGCTTTGATTTATCATAAAAGCTATAAGTAGCGGCGAGACTCATTAGATTTTGGTCTCCGGATAGAATAGCAATCAAGTCCAAAGGAGTAGGGGGTTGATTTGTCTCAAGCGCTTGTTTTACAGGGCTTAAATATACATAACTTTTATAGACAAAGAATAGTTCTGCAAAAACAAAAAAGACTCCTAATCCTTTGACATAATAAGAATCATTTCTGAGCAATCTAGACCAGCCTGGTATTAATCCTTCGGCGAAAACTCGAACCCCTGACTTTTTCTTTTGATTTTTCGAAATATTTTCTTCTTTTGAGATTTCTAAATTGGGAACTGGATTTGTTTTTATGATCTCTTGATTTTTTACGGTTTCTTGGTTTTTGACTGGAGCAGGTGCTCGATCGGAGATAAAAACTTTTTGCACTTCTGTGAGAGGAATTTTTTCCACTTTGCCGTTTTTATGGGTAATTTCAAAACCATTGGGGATGGTTTTAACGTTTACCTGATTGATCATTCTCCCGTTTTTGAGTAGGATCGACTTTGCGTCTAAATTTGTAAAAAAAGAAATCCATATGAAAGCAAATGATACACCTTTAATAAAAAGTGATTTGTTTTGGCTTAAAATATTCGATTTTACAATTCTAGATTTTTTGATCGTGAGGAATTTAAATTGGAAAAATTTTTGAAACGTGGCGGACATTGGAATTTTTTTTGATTTTTAGTGACACTTTTTGGAAAGTCAGTTCGTTATTGAATATTAGATGAGCCAAAATTCCGAAAGTCAAATTTTTGATTTTGACGGTTTATATTCTAGAAATTATGAAAAAATTTATCGATTTCTTCTTAGCAAAGGAGCTTCCAAAGAAGAGGCCGAAGAAATTTGTCAGGAAACTTTTATCAAGGTTTTGAGACATTGGGAAAAATTTGATCCTTCCAAAGGAAATGAAACCTCTTGGATGCTTACGATTGCAAAAAACCAATTCTTAGACGTTGTAAAAAAGAAAGGTGCAATTGAAAAAAGAGAATTGGCAGATTCTCAAAAAGTTTTAGAGATTATCTCAAAAAAGGAAACAGAATACGAGGAAGATGGTTATCAATTGGATCTTTTAAACGCAAGTGTAGAAAGTCTACCTCAATTGGAGAAAAATATAATTGTACTGCGTTTTTTAAGGAAATATACGATCAAAGAGACCGCCGATAAATTGGGAATATCAGTGAGAACGGTAAATAGAAAAACATTCGCCACACTCACCGTTTTACGTAAGAAATTGGAAGCATTGAATTTCGACTTTGAGAGTATATAGGAGATAAAATATGGAACCTAATTCAGATTCAAATCGAAGGTCAAATATGGAACGAGCAATTTCAAATCAAATGACGCGACTGGAACTCAGTGAATTTTTATCGGATCCAAGATCTAGAAAAGAATTCTTCGAATTGATGAAATTAAAAAGTAAAATCGGACATTTGGAAATGAATCTAAATTTCCGATCCGATGAAGGTAAAAGCCGAGTCTTATATATTAGAAATTCATTATTAGCTGCTGCTTGTGTTCTGTTACTTTCTGCATTGGCTTTTTATTTCAGATTTTTTTCTTCGGAACAAAACGAGTTTGAAATTACAAAATCAGTAACTACCGGTCAGTGTAACGTTTCTATGAATAAAGAAAACATTATTCTGAAATCTGGCAAAGATTCTTATTGTGATTATACAATTTCGGGAGAATTGGGATTAACTTTGAGAATTTTACCTGAATCCATTTTTTCAGCTTCTAAAAAAGGAGATGAAGTAAATCTAAGTTTGAGTTCCGGGAAAGTTCTATTCACTACGAACAAAAAAAAAATATCTTTAAAAGTTCGGTCGAAAGTAGATACTTTATCTTCCGAACTTTTAGGAACAACTCTCGTTCTGATCGCAGATCAAAGTTCTAAAAAATATCAAATTATGGTTTTGGAAGGAGCTATAAGAGTCGATTCTACAAATTCGAAAGTGGATATTCTGCCAGGTTATTCGGTTCTCAAGGATGGATCTTCTGAAAGTTCGATTCAATCCTCTGGACGAGAAGTAGAAATTATAAAAATCGAGCCGAAAGAATTTACAAGATACCAGGTGCTTTCAGAAAATTCTAAAAAGGTCTTAAATGAAAATTTTACCCATCACGATCAGGAAACGGATTCTCTAATCAAATCCAAAACCGAAGAAAATTCGCATCCTATATATCGTATCACTCTTAAGAACAAACAAGTTTTTTCTGGGACGATCGAAGAGACCGAAAAATTCTATCTTCTTAAAGATAGAGAAGGAAATATTAAAGAAATTGAAAAAGAGGAAATAATCGAATTAGAACTTATTCAACCGAAAAACTAACACGAGTTAGATCTTTTTCAATTTGGTATTCCTATTTGATATTCTTTTAAAACTTTATCTTGTTCAATTTAGTTTCCTTTAAATGTCGGAGTTATTTGAAACTGAGATTTTATAAGTCGCTTCCTTAACCAATTTTCTATCGATTTTTAATTTTAGATTTGAGGCCAGTCGATCTGATCGTCTTTAAATAGTGGGCTAAACCCAAAAAAGATTAGTTCATCTTCTTCAAATTGAAAGATCGCGTTAATTTTATCGGAGAAGGCGGTAACTCCATGTGTATGATCTTCTTCTTCGTCATCTTCTTCAAGATCGTCGACTCCGTTTTGATTGAGAAGTTGTCGAATCGTTTCGATGGATTCTCCAATGATTGGTTTTCCGAAAAGACGAATTGATGGATTTGAAATCGTAATCGAATACAATCTATTGTCTTCCTCTTGATCGAATTCGTATTCCGATTCTTCTAAAAAATATTCATATCCAGTGGATAGAGCGCCTTCGTAATCGTAGTCGTAAATTTCGTCTGGTTCTCCTAATTTTGATTTTACTTCGTCTATGGACATTCCAAAATAAATTCCGTTTAACCCCTTGCCGATTTCTATATTCACTTTGTCCTTCCTCCAGATAAGATCACAGACTTTTAAATATCCGCGACTTGACAATCTCTTAAAATTCTTCTCGTGGTTATTTATCTACAGCTTTATGTTTTTAGATTTGGTGGAAGTATAAGAAAATGAGAATGGATTTTTTGTTTCATCTTTAGAAATCTAATTATAGAAAATGTTCAGATAAATTTTTTCTTGAATGATTTTTTTAATGATTCAGAGTTATATGATAGTTATAACTACATACCTTATCTCAAAAAACTGCTCAAATACAAAATGTAAGATATTCTGTTATATAGTTACTAACAAAAAAAATACAGTTCAGCCGAAAATGAGTCTATCTTAAATGTATTTTATTCTATAAAATAATCTCACGGTAAAATTCGCTTTTCAGGAAAAAGTCATCTGGTATTCGGTATGTATGTGGAGCTCCATTTCTAATAACGTTAAAATCAACTTCGTCATTTTTGTAATCTTAGCATTTTTAGGATTTTTTTCTCTGGGGGCCATCGGCTTTGGGTTGTATTATTTGATTTTTCCGATAGCTGGGTTTTTCTTTCCACATCCTGATTCCTTACATGGAGATTGGGTTGCGCCTTCTGCAATTTTGGTGAGTATTTTATGGCCTCTGGGTTTTATATTTGCTTCTATTTTATTTAATTTTCTTAAAAAAAGAAATTGGCCTAAAGATATATTATATTTTTTATATATTCCTATATTATGGTTTTGAGTGGCTTTTCTTTGGCTTTATCTTATCAATCATAAAATGTAATCATAGACAAGAATAACGTGTAGTTTGTTGAATGTGAATCGAGGTAAGGTTCTATGAAAATGAGAAAATTATGGATTGCAGCTTTATGGATCATTCTAGGTCTATTTATATATGGTTGTGAAGAAATCAATACGGACGATCCAGTTTCTGCATATTTATATTGGTCTGGTGATAGTTCTTTACCGAAAGATCTTGTGGCAATTCACGGTAAATATTGGGAATCTCCTCATATTACTCACGAACACACTTTATTTTTAGAGATCAAGGCGCCTTTACAATGGAGAAAAGAATTTAAAGAGTTGAATCAATTGAAAGAAGTGAAAAAGAAATCGAGTAAAAGTAAATATTTCGATTGGAAAGACTCTAATACGCCAGGTTGGTTTAATCCGCCGAAATATTTTAAAGTGTTTATTCCAAAAAATGAATATACTAGTGGGTCCGTATATTTTGAAAATCCGGTAGATGGACATATGTTTCTTTATGAAATCCATTTGTAATCAAATGGGGAATTGTATTGAATTTTTTCGTTTTTAAAGATTAAAAATAATAGTTCCTACATTGAAACTATATCTTTTGAAAAACTCATTGTACTTAGAGAATTGACGGCTTATATGACTATTTTTCTTTGTCGAACTGCATTCAAAGTGGCTGAAAATTATAATTTGTTCTAAGAGTCTGTCCCAAAACCTTCCAATGTGGGAACTACTACAGTTTATTAAAAATTTCTAAAGAATTATCGCGTAAAAATCTTTGGGTTTTGGGACAGGCTCTTAGTTTAAAGTGAGTTCGATGTAAGGAATTCATTTTTCTAAAAAAAGGTAGGGATCTGAACTTTACGAACTAATTCTAAAATTGTAGGACTGATACTGTTTCAAAATTTGTAATGTGACTTAATTTGTGGGAACTATTACAAATTACGATTGTACGAACTAATTCTAAAATTGTGGAACTGATACTGTTTCAAAATTTGTAATGTGACTTAATTTGTGGGAACTATTACAAATTACGATTGTATAAACCAATTTTTAAAATTGTGGAACTGATACTGTTTCAAAATTTGTAATGTGACTTAATTTGTGGGAACTATTACAAATTACGATTTTACGAACTAATTCTAAAATTGTGGAACTGATACTGTTTCAAAATTTGTAATGTGACTTAATTTGTGGGAACTATTACAAATTACGATTGTATAAACCAATTTTTAAAATTGTAGGAACTTACATTTTTAGAAAATTCTTTCTTATTTTTTTTACGCCAAACTCACGTTAGTTTAATCAAAAATGGAACTGGATCATTGCAAATCACCTAACACTAATAAGTTGTAAGTTACCTGGAACTAGTAAAAACCATCCTACCGATACCATTAAAAGACACAAGACTACGACCGAAGTTACTCCAACGCTATAAGGCGCTGTATGATTTCGAGAAATTTCTCCTTCGTCGCTACTCATAAAAGTTGCGATACCAATTCTTAGATAATAATAAAGTGCTAATGCTGAATTGGTTACTCCTCCAATGAGTAGTATACGACTCATGAGTGTTTCCGATTCTGCAAGTTTTTGAAATAAGAATAACTTTGCCCAAAATCCTCCAAAGGGAGGAACTCCCGCTAAAGACATAAAAAAAATATTAATTGCTATTGCAGTTAAAGGTTTTACTCCGGACAAAGACTGAACGGAAAAGAAAGTTACTTGTCTGGTTCCTTCTTCTAAATAAGCGAGAATTGCAAACGCTCCTAAACTCATAAATGAATATACGATCAAATAAAATAATACTTCTTCTTTGATTCCTGCAGATATTCCTGCTACTACATAACCGGCGTGTGCGATTGATGAATATGCAAGCATTCGCTTTAAATTTTCTTGTTTTAATGCGAGTAGGTTTCCGTAGATCATAGAACATAACGCAAGGATTCCAGGCAACCACGCCCAAGTACTATTCTCAAGTGGAAGTGGTAATTTTGTATAAAGTACTAAAAGTAATCCAATCGATGCTGCCTTTGCCGCCGTGGACATATAACCTGTAACAGGTGTTAAAGCTCCTTCGTAGGCATCGGGGGTCCAAGCGTGATATGGAAAAAGTGCTATCTTAAACGCGACTCCTGTTATAAACAAAACCAATCCTATCTTAGCAAAATTTCCTTGATAACCTGTTATGATCAGTGGTTTTAAAGCTTCAGTAATATTTGTAGAGCCGCTTCCCCCGAACAAAAAAGCAACCCCCATCAACATAAATCCCGAAGAAAAACTTCCCAATAGAAAATATTTCAATGTGGCTTCTAGAGAAAACAGATCACTCCTTGCCATTCCTATCAAGATATATAAACAGATACTCATTAGTTCTAAGGCTACAAATACGAGTATAAAATCTTGTCCCGTAGTCATGAGAGTCATTCCACAGGTTGCAAATAGAAGTAGTGGATAAAATTCAGGGAATTCTATTTTATGATTTTTTAATATTCTTGGAACTATCGCGGCGGTTCCGATTGCCATAGAGATATAGATCAGATTTAACCAAAAAGATAATACAGAATTTTCAATCTGTCCGCCAAAGTTGAATTCGTTTCCAGGAAATCGAAACGAAGTATAAAATACGGCCGCAAACGCTAAAAGTAAAATGAGTCCCGAAACGTATCTTACGATTATAAATTCTTTCGTTTTAAATAATACGGATAAACAGATCAAAAATATTCCACCCGCCGCCAAAATGAGCGCGGGTAAAACGGAAAGTAAGTCTGGCACATTCGGGATCATACTTCTATTAATGACTTGTGCAATATTCAAAAATGGTAAAATAGATAATAAATCGAATAGATTCATTTTTGTGCCTCCTCATCGGAATTTTTTCGGATTGGTTCCGGTAAGGAATATTTGCTTGGATACCTTTGTAGGCGTTCCGCATAACTAGGTGGTTCAACTCCCAAAGATTTATAGGAAGTGAATTTTCTTAGATGGTCTATGTCTTTATGATACGGATCGTTTAATCTAGCGTTTTTGAACGTTTCTTTAGATCGATCTTTTATGACTCTCGTAGATGCAGAGTTGAGTGCTACTTTTACGGAAGGTTCTAATACTTTTAAAAATGGTTTCGGATAAATTCCGATCCAAAAAATCATAATTACGGTAGGTACTAAAATTAACCATTCTTTTAGGTTGAGATCTTTGTGTTCGATTAAGTTTTTAGTCGGTTCTCCGAAGATCATTCTTTTTGCAAATAACAAAAGATAACCCGCCGCAAACACCACTCCGGTTGCGGCTAACGCACCGTATACGACGTTGGACTTAATACTTCCGAGTATAATTAAAAATTCTCCTATAAAACTGTTGGTTCCAGGCACTCCAAGCGAAGAAAAAATTGCGATCGCAAAAAATATTGAAAAGACCGGTAGTAGTTTGGACAATCCCCCCGCTTTTGCGATGTTGTTGTTCCCAATCCTTTCATGTAACATTCCAAGCATAAAGAATAACATTCCTGCTGTAAATCCGTGGTTGAGCATCTGCAACATTCCACCTGCCATTCCTTCTTCGGTGAAACTTAAAATTCCTAACATACAAAAACTCATATGAGAAAGTGAAGAAAATGCTACAACTCGTTTAGAATTTTCTTGGGCCATTGCGATGATTGCACCGTAGATGATTCCTGCGATACAAAGAGCTCCTAAAAATTCTCTGTATTCGAGCATCTCTTCCGGAAAAAGTGGGATCGCTAATCGTATAAATCCATACAATCCGATTTTTAATAATATTCCAGAAAGATCTACAGAACCTACGGTTGGAGCTTGTGAGTGTACATCCGGCATCCATGTATGTAAAGGGAACAATGGAACCTTGATTGCAAATGCAAGTACGAATGCAAAAAACATAAACAACCGTATGTTTTTCGGTATTTCCGGTAGTAACCCAGTGGATAATTCTTCGATTACGATTGTTCCAGTTTTAAAATATAATATTAGAATTCCTGCAAGCATTAACACCGATCCGGTAAAAGAAAAGATCAAATATTTGATTGCCGCTTTGACTCTTTGATCTTCTCCCCAGATTCCCACCATGAGGACCATAGGGGATACCATTGCTTCCCAGAAAATGTAAAACAATACCAAATTGCCGGATAAAAATACTCCGTGTACGCTCATCTCTACGATCATTAGATAAACATAAAATTCACGGATTCGATTTGTGATACTCGTCCAAGTTGCGAGTGTGGAAAGAAAAAATAATAAAGAAGACATTCCACAAAGTAAAAGGCTAAATCCGTCTAGTCCGATGTGGTAATCGATTTTCAGATTTCCTGAAATCACAATTCCCCATATCCGATCTACAAATTGAAGCGAAGAGTTTGAAGGATCGTATTTGAAATATAAACCTACGATGATTAAAAACGGAAGGAGTGTAAATGATCCTGCTATGAATCTTAACCAATTTACTTTGTTGGATAAAAATAAAAATGGAACCCCAATAAACGGTAAAAATAAAAAAATACTCAATATGTATGGTGGGAAATCCAAGTTATAGCCCCCTCAATAGAAAAAAGGAAAGAATGACTACCGTTCCAAATACGATTAAGATGGCGTAGTCTACTACGATTCCGGTTTGAACCCTTCTTAGGACTAAGGAAATTGCAACCGCCACTCTTCCGGTTCCACGCAACATCAGATCTAAGAAATTTCTTTCCACGTGATCTGCTAAAAATTTTCCAAATAGTAGGATCGGTTCTACAATAAAGTTGTGATAAAACTCGTCCACGTAGTATTTTTTAGTAAGAATTCTTTTGATTCCGGTATGAGATTCTTCCGAGTCCGGAACTTTTTTTCCGGTCAAAAAAATCATTCTTGCGATGAATATTCCGGAAATTGCAACCGCTACGGATACTGCGATCAAACTCAATTCTACCGCAGTTGTTGTTCCTACCTCATGAACATCTAACGAGTGTTTTGCGATCGTTTCTGAAATTTCGATTCCTCTGATAAAAACCGGACTCAAATAACTTCTGAGTATATGTACTCCTCCATAAATAAAATGAGGAACTTCTAAAAATCCTGTAATCGTAGCGCCGATGGATAAAATCACTAGAGGAATTGTCATAACAAGAGGTGATTCGTGAAGGTGAGAAGTTTTGTGAGAAGATATGCGGGATTCTCCGTAAAAGGTAAGATACGTCATGCGAAACATGTAGAACGCCGTCAAAAGCGCGGTTATAATTCCAAGTCCGTAAAATAAGGTTCCATAAGCATAAGTTTTTTCTAATATTAGATCTTTAGAAAAGAATCCGCTAAATGGCGGTATCCCTGAAATTGCGAGCGATCCAATTAAAAAAGTGATCCATGTAATTCTCATTTGTTTCTTAAGTCCACCCATGTTGCGTAGATCCTGTTCGTGATGTAACGCGTGGATTACCGACCCAGATCCTAAAAATAAAAGCGCCTTAAAAAAAGCGTGTGTCATCAAATGAAAAAGCCCCGCGACATACGCTCCGGCTCCCATTGCCACAAACATATATCCAAGCTGTGAAACAGTAGAATATGCCAGGACTTTTTTGATGTCGTTTTGAAAAAGCCCAATCGTTGCCGCAAAAAAAGCAGTGATCGATCCTATGACTACGATCCAATACCCTACTTGAGGAGCGGATAAAAAGATTGGATTGAGTCTTGCGATTAAAAAGATTCCTGCGGTTACCATTGTTGCCGCGTGAATGAGTGCAGACACTGGAGTTGGTCCTGCCATTGCATCCGGAAGCCATACGTGTAATGGAAGTTGTGCAGATTTTCCGATTGCTCCGATAAAAAAACAAACCGCCGTTAAAGGTAGTATATAACGAAAAGAAGGTACTTCCAATATCGCTTCTGAGATTGTAGTAAAAGACACCGAACCTGTGTACCAGAATACAAGCGCAATTCCGAGTAACATTCCCAAATCTCCGATTCGGTTTACGATAAACGCTTTCATTCCGGCGTTCGCCGCAGTTTCTTTATGATAATCAAATCCGATCAATAGATACGAACAAAGTCCTACCCCTTCCCATCCGAGAAATAAAAGTATTAGATTTTCTGCAAGTACCAGATTGAGCATCGAAAAGATGAATAGATTCAAATACGCAAAGTAACGTGCAAAACCAGGATCATCTTTCATATAACCGATACTATAGAGATGTATGAGAGAACCGATTCCGGTGATGATCAGAACCATATAAAGAGACAACTGATCTACTTGATACGCAATAGATACGTTAAGTCCTCCCGTAGTGATCCAAGGAAACAAGGTGACGATTTCCGGGATCACTGTTTGCATCGGCTTGAATTGATTGAAAGAAACAAGAGCTAAACCAAAGGATAAAAATACAACCGTGGTCGATAAAATTCCGGTAAATCCTTTCAGCCATTTGCCGAAAAGACCCGAAACCAAAAATCCTATCAAAGGAAGAGCGACTAACGCAGGTATGAGATTTTCAATTTCCATTTTTCTACCATTTCATCAGATTCATTTCGTCTACGTAACTAGTCTTTTTGATCCTATGGATTGCAATTACGATCGCAAGTCCGATGGCCGCTTCCGCCGCTGCGATCGCCATGACGAAAAATACGACTACTTCTCCGTCCACTTGATGAAGCGCTTTCGAAAAAGTCACGAATACGAGATTGACGGAATTTAGAATCAATTCCACTGACATAAAAATCAAAACCGCGCTTCTGCGAACCATCACTCCCGCGACTCCGATCGTAAAGATGATCATCGCCAAAATCAGATAATAGTGCACCGGGATTCCGGAAATCCAGAGGTTCATACTTTTCCTCCTTCTTCGCCTTTTCCTAAATTCTTTTTACCCAATACCACGGCGCCGAGAACCGCAGCGAGGAGTAATATGGAAATGAGTTCGAAAGGAAGAAGATAACGTAAGAACATCGCGCTTCCGACTACGGCGGTGTTACCTTCGGCGTTAACCGGAACGAACGCTCTATAGTGCCAGTTAGGTCCTTTTTTAGCGGTATGTTCCTCATGCTTTTGACCAATTTGAAAAGAATAATCGGCCGACATTCCATCTCGCGTTTTCCTGTATCTGTATCCAACCGGTTCGGTATTTTCGGATGGAATTCCGTCTTGAACCGCAGTTGTCAGAAGAATCCCCAAGAACATTACAAGTCCCAAATATAATAATTTTTTAATTGGTTTTTCGAATAAAAAGAATTTTTGACTATCCTCTCGGAGAGACAAAAGCATCAACACGAATACGACTAACACCATAATTGCCCCGGCGTAGACCAGCAACTGCATCGTAGCGATAAAGATCGCGTTCATCACCGCGTAGATCGCGGCCAGGGAAAAAAAACTGAGCACGAGTAGGACCGCGGCGGTAATCGGATTAGGATGAAAGATTACTCCCAACGAACTGAGTATCATCACAGAAGCGAATAGAAAAAACAAAAGTAGTTGAGGTTGATCTGTAAATGGCATATTGATTATATTCTTAAAATTGTATATAAATGCTTGCGATCAGTATATTCAATATTGCCCAGGGAATGAGTTTTTTCCATCCCAAAGACATCAGTTGATCGTAACGGAAGCGGGGTAGGGTCCACCTTACCCATAAAAATAAAAAGGTAAAAAATAATACCTTTCCTAAAAAGAAGGCAAGTCCAACTAACGGTTGTAATACGTGTCCTTCTAAAATTCCAAACGGAACCTGATACCCTCCAAAAAATAGAAGTGTTACGACACAACTCATCGTGATCATATTCATATATTCCGCGATAAAAAATAAGGCAAACTTAAACGCTCCGTATTCTGTATGAAATCCAACTACAAGTTCAGATTCCGCTTCCGCCAAGTCGAAAGGTAATCGGTTTGTTTCTGCAAACATGGCCACTACGAACAGGCAAAATGCGATGAACCCAGGAAGTTTGAAAATGTTCCAAAGACCTGCCTGAGACGCGCTGATGTCGGTGAGTTTTAAAGAACCTGTAAGAATCACGATCGAAACTACACTCATTCCGAGAGGAAGTTCATAACTGATCATCTGTGCCGTAGAACGAACTGCACCTAACAACGAATATTTGTTATTGCTTGCCCAACCTGCTATGATAATTCCATAAACCGCTAAAGAGGAAACCGCAAATAAAAATAAAATTCCAGTATCTGGATTGGCGATTTGTAGATCTAAAAATGTAAGACCCGTTTTATTTTGTAACCACTGAGGAAGAGGGATTTGTCCTCCGAGCGGAACCACAGACCAAGCCATAATCGCGCAGGTCATAGAAATCGCGGGGGCGATCAGGTACATTATCTTGTTTACTTGAACGGGAAAAACTTCCTCTTTCGTCAAAAATTTAATTCCATCCGCAAGAGGTTGTAACAATCCCCAGAAACCGGCGCGGTTCGGACCTTTTCGGTCTTGTATAAACCCGGCCACTTTTCTTTCTGCGAGAGTATAATACGCGCAGGCGGTGATTAATATAAAAAAGAAAAGTACACTTTTTAAAAGCCAAAATAGAATTTCATTCCAGTTCATGGAGTTGTTTTTCCCCCTACAGAGGATTCCTCAGTAATTCTGTCTTCTTTTCTTCTTCGAGGATGATCTGGCACGACTGGTTTTTCCTTTAATTTTGCATCAAACTCGGAACGAAACTTTTGTAACGCTGGACGAACTGCTCCTACACATGCGTCTGAAAGTGGACAGATTGTAGTTCCACCTTCCATATTTCTAGATAAAGAAAGAATCAGATCTATGTCTTGAACCGTTCCTTCTCCTTCTCTGATTTTATACAAAAGGTCTCGAACCCAATGAGTTCCTTCTCTACAAGGAGTACACTGACCACAGGATTCGTGAGCATAAAAACGGGCGAATCGATACGTCGTTTCTACAATATCCGTTCCTTCTGCAAGAACGATTACCGCTCCGGAACCAAGCATGGTTTTATGCGCTGCCATAGATTCAAAATCCATATTAGCTGTTTTGCATTCTTCTGCGGTGAGAATCGGAACGGAGGATCCACCCGGAATGATTGCCTTTAGAGGTTTATCGTCTAAAATTCCGCCGCAAAGATCATTCACTAATTCTAATAAAGGAGTTCCTAATTCGATTTCGTAAACACCAGGTTTTTTTACGTGACCGGATACGCTGAATAGCCTCGTACCTGGAGATTTTTCCGTTCCTATTTTAGAATACCAATCCGCGCCCTTATCTAAGATGTGAGGAATTGCCGAAAAAGTTTCTACGTTATTGACTACGGTCGGAGAACGATAAAGTCCCGACACTGCGGGGAAAGGGGGTTTTAGTCTAGGATGACCTCTTCTACCTTCGAGTGAATTGATCAGTGCGGTTTCTTCCCCACAGATATAAGCGCCGGCGCCTTCGTAGAGAATCAGATCAAAGTCAAAGCCGCTTCCTAAAATATTTTTTCCTAAATATCCCTTGTCATAGGCTTCGTCGATTGCAACCTGCATGGTTTTGGCGCCTTTTTGGAATTCTCCTCGGATGTAAAAAAAACCTTTGTTAGATCCAATCGCGCGGGCCCCTATGATCATACCTTCTATGATTTGATGTGGAAGGTTCTCGATCAGTTTACGATCTTTGAATGTTCCAGGTTCCCCTTCGTCCGCGTTGCAGATGATATATTTTGGTTTTGGAATGTCTTTTGGGATAAAGGACCATTTGAGACCGGTCGGAAAACCGGCGCCTCCTCTTCCTCTCAGTCCGGATTTTTTGACTTCTGCGATGATGTCGTCCGGTTTCATTTGGAGTGCTTTTTTCATTCCGTCGTATCCGTGTACGGATTCGTAAAACTCCAGTTTGGTGGACTGAGGGTTATCAATGTATTTTGTAAGAAGTTTCATTTCTGCCATAAGGATTTCCTTTTGTCAGTTCAGATTGTCTAAAATCTGATCCACTTTTTCGGGAGTCAGATGTTCGTAAAAATCGTCGTTGATTTGTACCATAGGAGCGTAACCGCAAGCGCCTAAACATTCTACTTCTTCTAAGGTGAACTTTTGGTCGGAAGTAGTTTGTCCGGTATGAATTCCCAGGCGTTTACAAATATGTTTTTCGATTCCGTCGTTTCCTCGTAGATAACAACTAGAAGTCCCGCAGATTTGAATATGATATTTACCGACAGGCTTTTTATTGTAGAGAGTATAAAACGTGGCGACTCCGTAAACTTGCGCCAGAGAAATAGGATCTCCTAAACGTTCGGCGATATAAGCCATTCCGTCTTGATCTACAAATCCGTTTTCTCTTTGTAAAATATAAAGACAGGGTAATATAAGAGAACGTTTATCTGGAAACGCCTCTAACATTTTTTGAAATCTTTTTTCGGAAGTCTCGCTGAACTTGTAACTCATCAGCAATCTAACTCCCCCGCAATCACGTTCAAAGAACTCATGGTCGCGACCGAATCCGCTAAAAGTCCGCCGCGGACTAATTCTGCAAAAGATTGATAATACCAAAAACAAGGTCGTCTAACGTGTACCCTCCAAGGAGATTTTTCGCCTTCGGATACGATATAAAATCCAAGTTCTCCGTTGGCGGCTTCCGTTGCCATATAGTATTCTCCAGGAGGAACTTTGACACCGTGCATAATGATCTTAAAATGATAGATCAATTCTTCCATGTTGTTGTAGACTTTGTTCTTTTCCGGTAAATACGCGTGTGGAAGATCCGCGTGCCAAGGTCCGCTTGGAATTCCGTCTACGAGTTGTTCGATGATTCGGATTGATTGACGCATTTCTTCCATTCTGACAAGGCTGCGGTGTAATACACTTCCGTCTTCTCCGATCGGAACGTCAAAATCTACTCTGTCATAAAATAAGTAAGGTTCATCTTTACGAACGTCCCAGTCCACTCCCGCAGCGCGTAAATTGGGGCCGGTATAACCGTAGGCAATTGCGTTTTCGGCGGAAATTCCTCCGATCCCTTCTGTGCGCCCTAGAAAAATTTTATTTTTTAATAGAAGGCTATTGAATTCTTCAATTGCAGGTTTTAAACCTTTGCAGACTAATTTTACTTCTTTGACAAAGTCGGGATAAATATCTTTTTCGAGACCTCCGATTCTACAAAACGTAGTGGTAAGTCTAGCACCTGTTAGTTTTTCGATGATCTGATAGATGTTTTCTCTATGATGAAATAGATGTAACATTCCAGAAAATGCACCTAGATCCACACCTAAAATTCCGGTGCAGATGATATGATCTATGATCCTTGAAAGTTCGGAGATGATCATTCTAACATACGTTACACGATCTGGAACTTCTACCTGCATCATTTTTTCAACTGCCAAAATCCAGCCTATGTTGTTGAGAGGAGTGGAAACGTAATTCATTCGATCTGTGCAGACTAAGAATTGATTATAAGTATAACGTTCTCCTAATTTTTCAAAACAACGATGAACGTATCCTATCACGGATTCCGCTTCTACAATTCTTTCTCCGTCGATTTGGATTACGTTTTGTAAAATTCCATGTGTGGCTGGATGAGAAGGCCCCAAGTTAACGAGTAAATGACCTTCGGGAAGATTTTTATATTTTTGTTCGAAGTGTTCTGCGGTTTTTTCGTACATCATATTATTTCTTCCCTCCTTCTTTTGTAATGTCTTCGTTTACGTGAATGTGTAAAAGATCCTCGATCAGATAATCTTGACCAAATCCTTCCAAGGGGAAATCTTTTCGCAAAGGATGTCCTTGGAAATTATCGGGCATTAAAATTCGATCCAGATTGGGATGACCAATAAAATGAATTCCAAAAAGATCATATACTTCTCTTTCTGGCCAGTCTGCTCCTTTAAATACGGAGGTAATACTTGGAACCGATTCTCCGTCTTCCAGGCGGATCTTGATCCGGATTTTACTTGAAGATTTGTTTGCAGAACGAAGTAGATAGTTCACTTCAAAACGAGGTTCTTTTTTACCAAGCCAGTCTACCGCGGTTAGGTCATTTAGAAAATTATAATAAAGTGTTGGATCGTTTTTAAGGGCTAGAATTACCGGGACGACTCCTTCTGCCTTAAGATAAAAAACGGGAACG
Organism: Leptospira noguchii serovar Panama str. CZ214; assembly: GCF_000306255.2. GTDB lineage: Bacteria > Spirochaetota > Leptospiria > Leptospirales > Leptospiraceae > Leptospira > Leptospira noguchii. The sequence goes on along the minus strand of NZ_AKWY02000023.1, from coordinate 66,950 downwards.
TTGGAGACTATTTCTTCCTGAGAATCTAAAAAATGAGGGAATTTTTCTTTAAGGAAACTTTCTACTTTTTCTTTCATCGTACAACCAGGGGCTTATTTCTTTCGTTGAGTTCCTGGATCTTTTGCATTACTTCTTGGCGTCTTGCTTCCAAGCCCTGGGTTTTTAATTTAGTCTGCAATTTTAAAAGCGCGTCTAAAATCGCTTCGGGTCTGGGAGGACATCCTGGAACATATACGTCCACGGGTAGAATTCGATCTACTCCTTGTAACACACCGTAAGTATGAAACATTCCTCCAGAGGAAGCGCAGGCGCCTACGCTGATTACAAATTTAGGTTCCGCCATTTGATCATAGATCTGTCTTAAAACTGGAGCCATTTTGTAGGTGATGGTTCCCAAAACGAGAATCATATCCGCCTGACGAGGAGAAAACGAAGGTCTTTCCGCACCAAAACGAGCGATATCGTAATCGGAACAGGCAGTACTCATATATTCGATACCACAACAGGCGGTAGCAAAAGGATAAGGCCAAAGAGAATAACTTCTTCCCCATTGGATTACGGATTCCACGTTTCCAAGTTGAACCATATCCCCCAGCGCTTGACCCGGGGTTTTACTCAAATCGCTCAGTCCCATTCCAGCGCTCCTTTCTTCCAGATATAGTATAAACCTACTACCAAGGTTAAAACAAACACAAACATCTCGAAGAATAGAAAAAAACCAAGACCAGCGTTTTTAAATCCGATCAAATTGACCGCGTAGGGAAACAGAAAAACCGCTTCGATATCGAACAAAATAAAAAGAACCGCGACTAAGTAGAACTTGATGTTGAAAAGTCCTCTCGCGTCTCCGTAATACTGCACTCCACATTCGAAAGTGTCCTGAGGTTTGGATTTTTTCTTAGGACCTATGAGTATGGCGAGGGTAAGAATCAGAGCGGAGAAACCAACTCCGAGTAAGAATTGAATCAGTAGAGGACCAAGATGTTCGGGAGCGTTATTCATTGAATCGTATAGGCTGGCATTTTGTTTACCACATGCTATTATTAGAACCAGATCCACAGCACCGATTAGACTCTCGTTTGTAGATAACCTGTCAACCTGAAATTCAAACGGAACTGATTTCGATTTTCGGGTCGTTCTATTTTTTTAAAATGAAACTCAACTGAAATTGATCGGATTTTATCTTGTCATATTTCGAAAACAAAGTAGAGAATTTTTTTCAAAACGATTCTAAAAACTTTCTCGGCAAAAATGAAACTGAGTCAAAACTGAAATATCCTAAATTGGAATTTAGAATCGAGGCGCCGATCTCTATCAATTTGTTTGATAAAAAACAGATGGACAAATGATTGATCTGGCAACTGGTAGTAATGAATTTGAAAAGAGAAAACGAATTGTATCGTATCCCACTTTATTTTTCCGGGAAGAGAATTCTCACGTCCCAAAGTCTATTTTACGTTCTAACTATATTCTTTTTTATATTTGTTCAATGTTCTCCTCAATATTCTATTTTGGGAAACGTATTTGTTCGGAAAGGTTTTGTTCCTGAAAAAAAAGTTCGTCACGTAGTATTTCCGGTTCGAATTCGATCCGCTTGGTTGTTAAAAAGTCAAAATGTAGAACAAAAGAAATTTTTTGAATCTAGAAGTTATGAAAAGTTAGAACTAGCCATTCTTGGATATGGCGGTAAGATTCAGGAAAAATATAAGTTGGAGAAACTATATCGTTCCGAAATCGAATCTGAAAATTTGTTTAACGAAGAAAAAGGAATTCAGATCGCCAAACAGCTCGATGGTGATGTGGCGGTTTTTACTGAAATTACGGACTATGGAACCGCCTCTGGAAATTCGGTTTTAGAAGTTACCATAAAAGCGATTGAAGTGGATAAAGGGGAAGTCGTTTGGAAAGCAATCTATTCCGGAAAAGCATTGGGACTTCAGGACAATATTGATTTATCCATTTTAGAATCTGAAATTTTTGAACATCTTACGGAAAAATTAAAAAACAAAACGGAGTAAAGGAGAAAAAAACATGGCTAAGGTAGTATTGTCCAGTTTTGCGGAATTGGAAGCGTATACCGGAAAGGAGATCGGAGTTTCCGATTATCACACTGTGACTCAGGAGCAAGTGAACAAATTTGCAGAAGCAACCCTGGATCATCAGTGGATTCATACGGATCCGGATAGAGCGGCAAAAGAATCTCCTTTTGGAGGAACGATTGCTCACGGTTATCTTACCTTATCTATGGCGCCTTATCTTTTATCTCAAATATTAGAATTAAAGAATATTAAGATGGGGATAAATTACGGAATGGAAAAACTTAGGTTTTTAGAACCCGTAAAAGTAGGAAGCAAATTGAGACTGAAAGCGGAGTTGATCGAGCTGAAGGACCTAAGAGGTACGGCTAGAATGACTCTGAAGATGACTTTTGAAACCGAAGGTTCGACAAAAGCAGCTGCGGTAGGAGAGGTTATCTATCTGTATCAATTTGCCTGATTGAAAAATAAATTTAAAATTAGGTAAAATATGAGTCCTAGAATGGTCATTTATTTGATCTCGAGAATCCGAGACGAATTTCACAAACATCTCAATCAGGAGTTAAAGGAAAAAAATTTAAGTCCGTTAACGACCTCCCATGCGGATATTCTGTTTGCGCTCGTAAAAAAAAACAAGGCGCAGATGCAGGATATTGCTAAGATGATCAATCGAGACAAATCCACGTTAACCGCTCTTGTGGATAAATTGGAAGTGTTAGGGCTTGTAGCTAGAACAAAAGATTCGGAAGATCAAAGGATCATTCATTTGGAACTTACTCCTAAGGCGGAATCTGTTCGCCCTGTTTTACTTGGAATTTCTAGATCTCTTTTGGGAAATTTATATCGAGGTTTTACAGAAAGCGAAAAGAAAGAATTAGTACGTCTATTGATGAAATTATACCAAAATCAAAATCCGGAATCTATTACTGTAGATCTTTTGCAGTAAATTTTGACCGAATGACACTGATAGTTTGGTGAGAATGAACGAAACCAAGTTTTGTAGGAGGCTAGACACGATCTGAGCCTCCATTTAAAACGAAAAAAACTAACGATATATTAGATCTTTTTTCCAATTCTGAGCAGGTGTTTTATCCAATCGGAGATAAAAAGATTCCATTGGACCTATGTAATCTTTCCATAAAAAAATATATTCTCCCCAGCTCCCACCCATCCAATTTGTAAGAATATAATATCCTTGTGTAATAATATCATAATCTTTAAATGCGATTTGGATTCCATCTTCCAAACACGAGTTTTTATCCAGGTTTATTACTTCTAGTAAATCAGAACTTACATTCCAATTTGTGTAATAAGCGTAGTTACCAGCTCCTCCTTTGAGCCAATAATTCCAGAAATAATTCAATTCTTCGGAAACTTCAATTCGTATGCGCCCCGATTGGATGCAGTTCGGCTCTGCGCCTTCTTGATATAAATTGAATGTTGTGTAGGGTGTTTCTTCCGTTGTATTTACCTTGAGCCATCCATACCGATTTTTAGGATCGGCTTGAATTTTTTTATTGGTTACGATTGCTTCTAATGAAACTCGATCGTATTTTTTCTTGTGTGCGGAAAACGTTGGAGTAAGGGAGTCGGCATATACGAATCCGTAAACCGGATAGTAATCAGAATATTCGTCGCTTTGGTATGCCTTGGTTTTCCAATATTTTTTTGAAGTTGGATCATATGCTAAATTTTGCCAGACTGGTGGTTGCGAATGGTCGCTTGAAACGAACACATAATTTGGATAATTAAGTTTCTGATAACTACCTATTTGTTGAAAGTAAGCGGCGAATGGATTTTTTTTAGGATCCCAAATTTTTGAAATTCCTACATAATGAGGTTCGTTTACCCTAAGTATAGAAAGCATTTCTTTATACTCATTGCTTCCTTTTTCTGTACCAAAATTGCCGACAATAAAGACCATCTCGTTTTTCGAAATATCTTTCATATTGATGAAATTTTTGATCTCACTGTATTGAGTTTTTCTAATATCTTTTGCTGGTAAGTGACTGAGCGTAGAAGAATTTCCTGAAATCACATGGGCCCCTATAACATGAATTAGCTGTCCGTGTTTGTTAAGTTTAACGTAAAGAAAACCTTGGACGGGTTGTGGAAAATAAGGCCTACCCATACCATTTTCATAGATATATTGGATTTTTTCTTCAATAGGCCATTTGCTTAAAATCATAATCCCCCCGTTATCCCTAAGCCAAGAAGTCCCAAAAAAGTCTCCCCCTAAAGTGTTGTTCCAATTTTCCCTACCTGCTCCGAGTACACTCGTTTGATATGGATATTGATATCGAAGTCCATCAGAAAGTATTTTCTGAGAATTTTCATTTACAACACCCTCAAGAACAATTACGTCCTGTTGCTGAATGTGTTGCGAATTTAACAGCAGTTTTGCCCTTTCTTCTTGGCCCCAATGTTTTGTAGTGAAGTATTTGGTCGAAGGCATACTAAGATTGTAATTTAAAATTTTTACACCCAATTCGCCGTCGTTTGCAGTATCGTATTTTGTCGATCCCATTCTTTCGGCACTTGTACTTCTATATCCTACGTTAATATGATCCTCCGAGAAAAGAAGAGATAACAACAAATTGTTATTCGAAGGAGAATGTCTGTCCGGTAAACAATTTAGAGAAAACAGAAAAAAGCAACATACAAGAATCCTTCCTATCTCAGCTTCAATCGATTTTTTTCGGACAATATTTCGCTTTAATTTCATATTCGAGCCTCTTGGTTATTTTGTGTGGGAATCTTATTGTGCAAATTTCAAAGAAGATAGCATTTTATGAAAAAATCCAAAAAAAGAATTACTTTAATTTAATACTTAGGTAACTTCTCATAAAAACATTTGTTTTTATATTCAAATAAATATTATATTTTAATAATATTTATTTGAAACTCTTTTGTAATTTGGTCGATATCTTTTTGGTCAGTGGAATTATGGATCGTGCTGAAAAATTATATAGCACGGTGCATTTTGCATTTAAGCAGACTTTTGTGATAAATATTTGTGGATCTATATTATATAGTCTGAATATAATTCTTCAAAAACCATTAAAATTAGCCTTCAAAGGAGTCTGCAAGGAATCAAAGAATGTATAAAAGTAACGTATCCTTTTATTTGTAAAAGATTGAGTAGAATGGGGCAGGGATCAATTTTATTGATGAGACTGGAATTCGTTCAGATTCTACGGTTGGAAAAATTTAGGGAAAGTAATTTTAAAAGATGTTGGAATACGCAATAAAGTAAATGCAATCTCGGCCATAAATATTTATGGCACATTTTGGTATCAAACTTACACTGGAAAGTTTATGGGACTAAGTTAGTAGAATGATTAAGAGACTGTATGGAAATATAAAAGAAAGAAAGTCTTTTTAATTTTGGATGGTTACCCGTTCACAAAGTAAAAGAATGTTTAAAACTTTTCAATGGTAAATTAGAGTTTTATTTTTTTCCAGGATATTCTCCTGACTTAAATCCAGATAAGTTTGTCTGGGATCATTTAAAGACAAAACTACTACCAAAAAAATCTTGGGCTCCAATGAAACTATGTTAGATGCTGTTCAAACATTCTTCTATTCTAAATCGGTATACTATTTATACTACTAAGTAGTAAGGTAATCAAAAAACGGTAAATAAAATCTATCGATTATAAAGTATTTAAGAATAAAAAAAATAAAACGTAAATTTTAAAATAACAAAAGAAAGATATTTGTTTCAAAAATAACTTCCTTTTTTAAATCTTAACGAATCAACATTTTTAGAAATTTAAAAAATAATAACTGAAGCGGATTTAATTTAAAGTCTGTTTATAAAAATTTTCAATAAGATAGATGTATACATCATTATCCTCATGTCCGTTTAAAAAGATTTCTAATTTAGAAATGTTCAATGGATAGTATACTGGTAAGTCGTATAACAACGCTAAGTTTAGTTAAATAATTTACTGGTTGTTAGGTTCTGAAACTTTTGTCTTTGACTGTTATAGGTTTTCAGATATAGAAGCATAAAAAAATATGATTTTGTTCGAAGTTACGAATGAATGATTGGAAATATACGGTATAGATGTCTCAAGAGGTAAATCGAAAAAATAAATTTCTAGGACAGTTTTTTACACCTGAAAGAGTCGCACATTTCCTAGTAGATTGGGTTTTGGGTGCAGAACGAATTACTTCTTCAGAAGGTTTAAAACGTATCCTGGATCCAGCAATCGGGAACGGAGTTTTTTTCGAAAGTGTGCTGAATAGACTTCCAAATCTCAACGCTGAATGGGTTGGTTTTGATTTGGACATACAATGTTTAAGTTCCAGCCGCTCTGTATTGGAAAATAGAATTTCCGATTCTAGTATACTTAGTTTTTACGATCGAGATTTTTTATTACAGGAAGAAAATCAAAAATTTGATGTTATTTTATGTAACCCTCCGTATCGAAAAATTAATGATAAAAATTATTCAAAAGAGTTAATTCAACAATTTGAAGGAAAATCGGATAAAAAACTTCCTGGGACTGCAAATCTTTACGTTTTCTTTTTATTAAAATGTTTGAATCTAATTCATGTAGGAGGCCGGGCCGCTTTTCTTGTGCCTCAAGATTTTTTCAATTCCGGTTATGGAGTTTTTATCAAATCCGTTTTGCAAGAATCTGGATTGTTACATTCTTTGTTTTTATTTTCTCCTCAGGACATCCTTTTTGACGAAGCAATTACGAGTTCTTGTATTCTATTATTTGAAAATTCTAAAAAAGAAAAAAAGTCTGGATTTTATTGGACGAGACTTAAACCCGGATTTTTTTCTGAAGAATCTGAACTTCCTCTCTGTTCCGTAGAATCTATCCAAACGGATTGGATTTCTTTTCCAGATCCAGAGGCAAAGTGGAGTCCCATTTTTCATCGACTTGAAAAGAAAACGTATCAGAGCGATAAAAAGTCCGATTTTGAAAAAGAAAAATTAGGTCATTTTGTACCGTTGGCTGAGTTTGGGAAATTTACCCGAGGGATTGCGACAGGAGACAACGACTTTTTTCTATTTACAAAAGAAATGGTGGAAACTTCCGGAATTCCCGAAAAACATTTTAAGACTTGTATTCCAAAATCTCAATATGCAAGAAATAGAATATTCTTACATTCTGATTGGGAAGAATTGAGTCAAAAGGGCGCTAAAGTATGGTTGTTAGACGTCAAACTTGAATTCGATTTGAAGGATTCTCTTGCTTTGCAAAACCATCTACAATTTGGAATTACAAGAGGAGTTCATCAGAGATTTCTACCTTCGAGAAGAAAAAATTGGTATACTCAAGAATCTAAATCCCCTTGTCCTATTCTTGCTTCTAGTTTTCATAGAACCGAAATTAGAATTGTCAGAAATTTCAGTAACGTAGTTCACCTAACTTGTTTTCATGGATTTAACCCAGCTGCAAATATGGAAGAATGGGTAGATCCTCTTTACGCATATCTAATCTCTTCGGTTTCTAAAAAGGATTTAGAAACTAGAAGAAGAGAATACGCGAGAGGTCTTTGGAAAGCCGAGCCTGGAGATTTAAATTCTCTTTGGGTTCCTGATTTTAGAAAATTAGATTCTCAAATTCAAAACGAATTGAAGAACTTAGTTTTGGATTTGAAACAAGCCCGGTTTTCTTCTGAGAAAGAATCATTCATTCTGAATAGAATCGATTTGATTTTTAAAGAATGGTTTGTCTGATTAGTTTTAAAAAAATAGAAGTTGTTGAGTTCGATGTAAAAAATCAGGCGAATCAGGCTTGCCACAGGCAGCCGGACCGGATTCTCTGCTCTGGTCAATAAATTGTATAAAAGAAACGTAATACGACTTACCACCGTAGATTTCAATTTGGAACGCGATCTGTCGAGTGATTATAGAAGCGAGATGCTGAGTTCAACACGATCCCTTTCGCGTTAATTCAGATTAACAAAACTATTTCAATCGACCGTTTTTATAAAACAGATGAGAATTAATTTTATAATAACTCTAATATATCTTACTTAACGTGAGTTCGGCGTAAGGTGGGAAAAAAGAGAAAGATCTTGTACTCAAAAGCGCCAGATCCATATTGAACCAAACTTTCAGCAAAAAGGAGTTCAATATGGATCTGACATCAATATTTTGTGCAATAGACGATTATTGTACACAACAAAAAATAAATTGGAACGGGAAAATATTGAGTCCCGTGGCAGGAAAAAGAAATCGTAAATTTCAGCTCAGCCTGAGTGAGGTAGCAACAATCGTAGTTTATTTTCATCTTTCTCATTATAGAGAATTTAAAAATTTTTATTTGATAGAAATAAAAAAGAATCTGAAATCCGAATTCCCAAAAGCGGTAAGTTACAATCGTTTCGTTGAACTGATGCCTAACGTGTTAGCTGTTATAGCTTCCTTTCTATCCAACACTTGTATGGGAAAATGTTCCGGAATATCGTTCATTGATTCTACAATTCTCAAAGTATGCGACAACAGAAGAATCCATTCTCATAAAGTATTTAAAAACATTGCACAACGAGGGAAATCAAGCACAGGCTGGTTTTACGGCTTTAAATTACATTTAATCGTAAATGATCAAGGTGAAATATTATCATTTATGGTCACTCCTGGAAACGTCGACGACAGAAACTCGAAAGTGATTTTCCCACTTGTTAAAAAGATTTACGATAAACTTTTCGGAGATAGAGGATACATCAGTCAATCTCTATTTGAAAGTCTTTATGAAAAGGGAATTCAACTCATTACAAAACTTAAAAAGAATATGAAAAATAAATTAATGCCCTTGGTTGATAAAATTCTTCTAAGAAAAAGAGCTATCATTGAATCGGTTAACGATGAACTTAAAAATATCTGCCAAATTCAACATACTATACATCGGAGTTTTTGCAATTGGGCTGTTAATCTTTTAAGTGGTTTAGTTGCATTTTCATTCTTTCCAAAAAAACCGTCTTTGAATTTGAGATCTAAAGACAATTTACAACTTTTAATCTCTCCTTAGACCGAATTCACGTTACTTAGAATTACATAATAAACGTGAGTTCGGTCATGATTCACTTTTCTAAAAAAAGTTTGGGTCTGAACTTTTTGGATCAATTCCTAAAATGTGGAAACTTATACAAAAAGTAAATGTTTAAGAATTTATAATGTGACTTAATTTGTGGGGACTGCCTCCGATCGCGATTTTACGAGCCAATTCTAAGAATGTTGGGACTCATACTTTTGAAAAATTCTTTCTCATTTTTTTACGCCGAACTCACGTTATTCCATTTGTGAGAATCCCTATGTTTTTGTAAAATCGAAATTAATTTTTAGTATTTTCTTCATGTGTGTCCGAATAGTTGCTCAGAAAAACATTTAAATTTTGTGTTTAAATGAGAATTTAAGATAAATTTAATATAATAGATTTGTTGAAAAATTGGTATTCTTTCGTTTTTCCATTAAAACGAATTGATAAAGTCGTTTTGTTAGTCGCAGATTTGCGATCTTTTCAACAATTCTAATGAACTTTAATTTAAATTCGAACATAAAACGGTGGCTCTTGTTATATAGTATCAATAAGAGACTTTATTTGTATATTAGATTTGTTGAAAAATTCCATAGCGACGATTAACAAAACTGTTTTAATTACCGTTTCCATAAAAACATACACAGATTGAGAATTAATTTTTCAACAACTCTATTTTGTAACAGTGTTTTATATGATATAAAGTAGTATTTAAATATTATAAAATACTAAATAGTATGTTGAGAAAAATTTTACTATGAACGAAACTTAGGATTGTAAATACGTGCAATCTTTTTTTAAAGTTTGTATGTATAAAAGAGTAAGATCCGATTTTTAATTCTTTTTTAAAAAATGGAATCATGTTGCAAAATTTCCATAGTTTTGAAGAAGAATTGAAACTGAATTAAAAAAAAGGTTTGTTTTGAGAGAAAGCATGTGCTTCAAAACCGTAAAGAAAACAAAAGAAGACAGAATTCGGGAATCAAAGATTGGTAAAGACGGTTGAACCCATATAAACATTGGTTCTTAGAATTTAAATTTTATTTTAAAATTTTTTTGTGGCACAAAAAAATCTGGGGTTCGTTGGCTTAATTGAATCAACTTGGGAGGATTCAATTATGTTTCATAAAAAAATAGCAGTTGCACTGCTTTTAACTTTGTTCTTTGCAAACTGCGACAGCAAAAAGGATGACGATTCAACTACCAATTTACTTTTGTTAGCGGCGATTCAGTCTCAACAGCCCGACGCTTCCGGAGTATATGCAGCTTTAAGTATGCTCAGGGGAAGTAATAACAATCCAGGGCAACAAGGAGCTTATTCTAACGGAAAAGTATCTCCTTTTTCAGTAGCTTCAGATCAAACTAAGGATTGTACTTTAGGTGGAAGTATGAAAATGTCATTAGGAAATATGACCCAGGGACAAGGCGCTAATGGAGTATTTACTTTAGAATATACCGGTTCAAAACTTACCTTTCAAAATTGTAAAGAAAGTGCTCCTTCGGCGGAAAAGGGAGGAAGTTCCGAGGTCACTACATTTAACGGAGAAATTTCAAGAGACGGCATAGTAGAAGCCATTCTTGATATAGATAGTTTAGATCCGAATTCCGGTTCATTTAAATATACGCAGAATAGTACTGAAAAAATGTATTCAGATTCTTATTCAGTCAACGGTGTTCTTTATCCTAAAATAGATCTTACTTTTAAAGTCAGTAATGGGAAGTATGCAGCATCAAACCTGAACGATATAGATAAGGCTACTTTGTCGGTTGAAGAGACTGTGGAAGTTACCGGGACCATTGGAGAAGGAAAAGTAAAAGAAAGTTATACCACTAAGTATACAATTAATTTTAAATAACTTTCTATGGCCGCCGAGAAAATACTCGGCGGTTTTTCTAAATATCAATTTAGTCTACAAGCTACTCAAAAATAGATTAGAATTCTGTATTTTAATCAAAGATAAAGTATTTTTAAAGATGGATTCTAATCTTATATAAGTTTTAATTTCCCTAAAACCAAATATTATTTAAAATTAATGTAATAATTACATTAAAAAATCATTCTATAGAAGTTGAAGTTAGCCCCAAAACCTTAGAATGAATTATTTTTGAATCTTTGGTAAAATATGGCAGTTCCTAATTGAATAAAGTTGTTGAAAAATTTCATAGTCAGATCAACGAAACTACTTCAATCGATCGTTTCCATGAAACGAAAACAGAGATGGAAAATTCATTTTTCAACAACTCTAATATATGAATGTATTAAAAGCTTACTTGCAGGGCGCTTTCAGAGGGAGTATGAATCATTTTGAATACTTCTTGCCAGCTTTCTTCTACTTCGCTGGAATACCACGGACCGAGCCATTCTTCCAAGGCAAATAACCAGGCTTTTTCAAGAATGGGAATTTCTTCGACTTGGTTGCAAATTTTAATACATTCCACGCCGAAATTTTGGATTGCTCTTTCTAATTGTGAGTATTGAAAACCGGAAAGGGAAATGTTTCGAGCAGAATTCATAAAATGTTTAACGTCTTCCAGTTGAATTTTGGAAAATATGTTTTCGTATTTTGGATAATTTTCTTTGAGATAGATAAAAAATAATTCTGCGAATTTAATTCTATCCAAATTGACTATGTCAAAAGATTCGTTCAAACTTCGAATTTGATTTTCTGAAATATTCATTTTTAGCTTATTCTCCCGGATACAACCAATCTTAAGGAATCCATGGAAGGATATACGATTTTGTTCTGTAAATCTTTTGAGTTATAATTCGATGCCTTTTATAATAGAATTCGATTTTTTTAGTTAAAGATTTACCTTTGTTTGGACAAATTTTGATAAGAAAATTGGAACTGATAAGAGCAAAAAATACTGTTATTTTAGATTCAAAAACAAAGGTCGGTTTTTATTAACCACAGATTAGGCCCCTATAAATTTGGGGGCAGATCCCTTGTGTAACTCAGAGTTTGAGGTACTTTATTTTTATAGAACTGAGTAATCGCTAAATTCTTACTTATCCTTTGGGGACTTCATTTTTTTGTAAAAGATAAAAATGTGGGAACTCTTACCAGAAGTTTGGTAATAAAAGATCTGTTTTAAAAAACTTAGAATGTAGGAACTCTCACAAAAACTTTAAAATTACGTGAGTTCGGTGTAAGAAAACGAGAACGGATTTTCTAAAAGTATGAGTTCCTACAATTTTAGAATTTGTTCGTAAAATCGTGGTTTGTGGTAGTTCCCACATTTTAGGAATTAATTTATAAAGATCAGATTCTAAGTTTTTTCAGAAAAATGAAACGAACTCACTTTAAAACTGTAAATGTAGGAACTCTTGCGAGTTTTGGTTGTAACAGTAAAAACTTGAAAAAGTAGGAACTACTGCGCTGAATGTCGTTTATAGAAATGAATTATTCGCCAAACTCGTGTTAAATTGAAACTAAGATTTTATAAATGTTAAGCCAGATATTTGTTAAAAGAAATTATCTATTCTATTTCCTATTTTTGATCTTAGTATTTTACGGAATTTGGTCCTATACGGATCGTTCTACTAGGGAACAGACTACTCCGGATTCTAAATTGAAAAGGGTAGAGAGTTTTGGAAAAGATCTAAAAAAAGGAAACCTTCTCGGGATTCAACCCTGGATGGACCCTATCGATTATTCGAATGAAATTAATTTTTCGAAAAAAATTCAATCTTATCTTGAAGAAGCAAATAAGAAAGGATATATCAATTCGAAAACGATCGTGGTATTTCCGGAATATTTAGGAACTTGGCTTGTGATCGCAGGAGAAAAAACTTCCGTAATCGAATCGGACAAACTTGAAGATTCGATGCGAACCCTAATTTTGAGTAACCCTGTAAGTTTTATTCATAATTTTCTCAAGGCACAAGGAAAGGATAAAATCAGAGACGCACTTTTTAGAATGAAAGCGGAAAAGATGTTATCTATTTATTCAAATACGTTTTCGGATATGGCAAAAAAATGGGGGATAACGATCGTAGCGGGATCGATTCTTCTTCCAGAACCTCATATTTTAGAAGGTAAAATTCAAATTAGAAATGGGGCCTTAAAAAACGGTTCTTACGTTTTTTTACCGGATGGTCGAGTGGCAGAAAATTCTCCTGAAAAAATTTATCCAATAGAAGATGAAAAATCTTTTGTAGAGGCTTCCACTCTCAAAAATCTAAAGATCATTCAAAGTCCGGCGGGGAGGGTGGGGGTTTTGGTCTGCGCAGATTCTTGGTATCCCGAAGTTTACAAAATATTCAAAAAACAGAATGTGAATTTCATAGTTGTACCTTCTTATGTGGCTCCGGATGGGGCTATGTCCGAGGTTTGGAAAGGTTATAACGGATCAAAAAATCCGACCGATATTCGCCTGGAAGATGTCCATAGAATTTCGGAAGGAGAGGCCTGGCTTAAATACGCACTTGCTGGAAGGATTTTTAAGTCCGGGGCCACTCATGGGATGAACGTTTTTTTACGGGGATCTCTTTGGGATTTGGGTTCCGATGGAGAAGTCATTTTAGTTTACCGGTCGATGGTTCGGACCTTTCCTAAAATTTACGGAGCCAGTATCGTAAATCTCTGGTTAGATTGATAAGAAAGATTTATTTCTTGAAAACTGACCGAAAAGGATTCTTCTTGGCGCATGTCACTATTTCTTTTTGAAACCTTTTCTGATAACTTTCAATCCAAACACAACGAAGTTACTTCCGGAAAGTGGTTCGGTTTAAATTCTTTAAACTTAGAAGGGAAACCTTTTGCCACTTTTTTCGAAGGAAGTTTAGTGCTCAAACTCGGAGCGGAAACGATCGCCGAGATCATTTCCCGTTATCCTGGGGCAAAACTTTTTGATCCTTCCGGTAATAATAAAGCCATGAAAGATTGGCTTCAGATTCCGGCAGAATTTGAACAAGACTGGCTTAACTTGGCTGAAGACGCTTTGGTATTTGCTGAAAAATCGTTGAACGATGCTGCAACTACTCCTGTTAAGAAAAAGGCAGCGCCTAAAAAAGCGGCTAAGAAAAAAGTCATCGCTAAAAAGAAGAGTCCTGCAAAAAAGAAGGCGGCTAAGAAAAAATCTTCCGCTAAAAAAGCTAAAATGAAACCAAAAGCTAAGGCTAAGAAAAAAGTAGTTCGGAAAAAAACGGCTGCTAAAAAACGGAAAAAATAAACAATTCGATCTGCCCTTATTGAATTAATGAGGGCAGGTCAAAATACGTTTTACAAATATTTTATAGAGAACGAACTCTATAAATTTTAAAAGAATAATCGCCCAATCAAGTTCTTGCATAAAATCGTTGTTTGGCGGGTATTAATCTCATTAAAAATTCATTTTATAGTAATTTAGGTGTCTGAAAAAACCGATTTTATTCCGTTTCTTTTTCTTTAAAATCGAATGGATAATGTCGTCTTGCGCCGAATTGAAAACTCCAGTTTGTTAAAAAAAGTTCAATGTTGATTTTTATGGTAATTGCGCAGGAATTCGTTTTTGATACGTTCAAGGGTCCGACGTTTTTAATCGAAAAATAGTCAATCCTTTCCAAATTAGAAAATATCTTTTGCTCAGAGCTATTAGACAAGAATCCTCAATGTTTGTGGTAAAATAACATGAAAGGGATCGATGTAGAAGTCATTCTTTCAAACGCGCCGCCGCCCCTCTGCAGGTCGTTCGAAATAACTTCAGCGTTTTTCGTTTCTATGAGCGCTCAACAGATCGTATTCTATAATAAATTGAAACTAAAAACGATTGTTGTATCCTATTTCCTGTAAGAATTTATTGGCCGAGCTGATCCCGTCGTCCGGCTGCCTGGGCCAAGCCGGATTCGTCCTGATTTTTTACGTTGAACTTACGTTAAAATAGGTTTTGTAGCAAAAATTTAAGGTATTCTTATTTTATAGGAATTATTGTGACAAATTCTTAATTTAAAGAAAACACATTTCGGATAAAAGTTTTTGCTTCTTTTAAAATCAGATCCTTATCGCTTTTCATGTATTTGGAAAATAATACGTGATTTCCCAATTCTACTTTTACCGCTTTATTCAATGGACTTGCCTTTCCGTTTTCATTCACTTTTTTGAATGCGTTTAACATAGATGAGGTGGAGGCGGACACATCTTGATTTTTTTCGTTTTTGTAATAGTAAAACAATAGAATAGGAGAGGAAATTTTAGAGAACGGGGCAGTTCCCAAAACAAATTCTCTTAGGTCCGATAAATTTTGAACTGCCGCGAGATATTGATCTCTATACCAGAAGGCGCTGGCTGGATTTCGTTTTTCTTCTTCTGTAGATTTACGAATTTTTCCCATTACTAAATGAGCAAAATCTTTACCCCAAGAAAATTGATAAATGACACTAAAGGGATTTGTAAAATCGTAAAATGGGGAAACAAGAATTAAAGCCTGAACTTTTTCCGGATATTTGGCTGCTAAGTATGTGGAAATCAAACCGCCCATACTAGTTCCGATTAAAATTGTTTTGTTACCTAGTTTTTCGGATTCTAAAAAAGCCGTTTCGGAGTCTTGTAAAATTTCTTCAAAAGTAGTATCTCTATGATCTTCTAAATTGGTTCCGTGACCTGGAAGGCGAACATAGTAAAGATTTGCTTTGAGATCTTTTGCGAGTTGATCCGTAACTTCTTCTCCTTCTGCGCGAGAAGCTCCGAAACCGTGGATATAAAGGATTGATAGATTGGTTTTATCCGTAGAATATCTCACTAATTTTTCTTCGTTATTGGGTCTTACTTTTTTCAATCTACTGATCTGAAGTTTTTCTCGATAATAACTATCAAAGTCGGAATGTAATGGAACGGATTTGTATTCATATTTAGGAGTTTCAGCATAAAAGGTGACGACTAAAAATAGAGCTAATGTTCCGATGATTCCCAAAATCCATTTAAGTATTTTCATTCTTAATTTTTCCTCATAACTCTTTAATGAACAACTCAAATCATCTGTCTTACCCCTGCAAGAAAAAAGCGTTTTTGAAAATCTAAGATCTTTTGCTATTGATTGAAATAAACTTTGGGTTTGATTTTGAAAAAGGAGGTGATTCTTTTAACTCGTGTTATAGTAGATTGTGATTCTATCGTATTCAGTAGTTTTGCTGACTCCTTTATAAAATAGGAATATCTTGTAATTTATTCTTAAAACTATGTTTTTAGAGAGGATATAGTTGTTTCGTCCTGAGCGATAAGTAAGATATTGAAAAAAAGTAAAATCTTCTAAGCTCAATAGAGTTGTTGAAAAATTCGATAGTGGCGATTAACAAAACTTCGTCAATGAACCGTTTCCATAAAACAGAAACAGATGGCGATTCATTTTTCAACAATTCTAATGTAGTTTTTTAAAGATTTTAGAGTTTGCAAATAACTCTTAGCAAGTCTGACAATTTCATGTATTTGTTGAAGAATAATTTCTTGTTAGTAGCAGATAAACTTTAATACGAAGATAAGCGTGTCAAAAAGTTAGAATAGACTTCTAACTTTAGTTTTATAGAAAATTTTAGGATCCGCCTGAATTTTTAAAAGTTTTTCCATAAATAAGTAGAGCAGCATTTCAATATTTTTTGTGAGAATTTAATATTTTGTAAAAAACAAGTTCGTTTTAGAAATTATAATAATTTTTTTCATAAAAAATTATTCTTTTTCATAAATGTGATTTTATTTATTTACAAAAATCACTTATTTCTAAAAGATGCGCTGACTGATACTTTGTCAGTATTTACGACTCTAAATCTACTTGATTGCGGAAATTTGGGTTCAAATTCAAAATGGAATGATTGTATAGGCAATTAATCCTAAAAAAAATGCGAACAAAATTTTTCGAAGTTAAGCTCTTAAATATAAGTTTAAGGTGTAAATTATAAAATACTGATATATAGAATTCTATAAAAACCGTTAGTGAGCTCTGCTATTTAATTTTGAAAACTCAATTCAAGGACTTACCTTCTTATTGTGTTATCAAAATGTTGAAAATTATAACTAATTAGGGTTTAACAAATGAAAAAAATAATATTAATTTTATTATTGTTCAATCTTGTTTTTGCTTCTTGTGAAGATGAAAAAAAGGATGAAGGTAGTATCACCGGAAATTCGATTATGGATTTGCTATTGCTTCAAGAGATTTCCACTCCACCTTGTCCAAGTGGAGTTACGATGACCGCCCCTGCTTCTGTGAATATACAGATTGGAACTGCAATTAAACCATTTGGATTTCAACTTTCCGCAGGCAATATCAATCATGAGACGCTGATAAAAAATCAGAAATGTGGGTTCAGTGAAATTTATGCTCTAAATTTAGCTAGAGGTCTTACATTTAATTCATCAACAGGTAAAGTGACCGGTACTACAACTGCAGCACTTGCTCCATTCGCTATTACCTTCTCTGCAAAAATGAAATCAAATGCTTCTACTATTACTTTGTCAAGAGCTACGACTGTTACTGTATTTGCAGCAGGTAGTCTAACTTGTAATACTGCCGGAGCTGCTTTAGGATGTAATAATGCAGCGCTTCCATATTCTTGTCCCAATTCGAACTTTTGTTATTCCACTTATTCTAACTGTCAAGCCGTAGAGGAGTGTGGTTACTAAATAAGATCTTTTTATCAAATAACCTGTGGAAAGACAGGTTATTTGATCTTGATTTTTTAATTCAGTAAGCTTCAGTTTTAATTTAAGATTCGTATATTAGAATTTAAAGATCGTCTTATATATCAAAGGGTAGGTCATTTTTTAAATGAATTTCAAAATTTCCCTCTTGATTTTATATAAGAATTTTAATAGAGTTTTTGAAAAATTCCATAGCTCAGATCAATAAAATTGCTTCAATCGACTGTTTCTCTGAAACAGAAGGAGAACTAATTTTTCAACAATTCTAATTTAAAAATCACAAAAAGAGCTTCAAGAATTTATTTTTGAAGTAAAGAATGGGTTTCAGGAAGAAAATTCGTTTTTTTATATGGATCCTTTTGAAAAAATCGTCAATCGATACGGTGGATGGGAACTATGGAATCGTTTGTATTTTGTAGAATTTTATTTTCAAAGTTTAAGTGGTCCACTTCCTTTTCTAAAGGGACTTGGTAAAACTTTTAACAAACACGGCAAAGTAAGGGTTTTTCCTAAAGAATTTATAACCGAGTTTTTGGATTACCCAAATCCTGGAAAAAAAATAATATTCAAAAATGGTAAAGTAGGCATTTTTAATGCACAAGAGAACCCTTCTGAATTAGAACTTCCTAACTATAGAGATAGTTTTAGAGGTTTGAAGAAATATAAACTTTGGAATCCTTTGGATGTTTCGTATTTTTTTGGTTATGCGACTACTCAGTATGTAAGCGTTCCTTTTATTCTAAAAGAATTCTCAGTTCAAAAATTCGAACTTGAGAACGGTGATTTTCAAATCGAAGCGGAGTTTCCGCAGTATCTTCACACTCATTGTAAAAAACAATCCTATCGTTTTGACTCTGAAGGACTTCTGGTTCGCAACGACTACACCGCCGATATTGTCGGATCTTGGGCAAAGGGGGCACATTTTACGACTCACTTTCAAGATATAGAAGGATTTCCAATTGCTACAAGACGGAACGTGTTTGTTCGTTTGGGGCCTTGGGCGACTTCGATTCCTGTTTTGTCTGCAGAATTGAAACCTTTGGGAGTTTATTTTAGATGATAAGGGTTTGGTTTTGATAAACCTGATTTTTTCCGTAAAAAAATAAAATGTGGGAACTCTTACAAATCTACATTTTACGATAAAGTTTTGGAAATGTGGGAACTCACACGAACTTTAATTATACAAAGTGTATATTTGAACTTTGTAATGAGACTTAATTTGTGGGAACTAACACAAATCTAGATTTTATGGTAAGAACTTGGAAAAACGATCTTGGTCTTAAAAATGAATGTAGGAACTACTTCTTTTTATTATATTTCGATTTAAAACACGATCCATAGAGAGAGTGTTTTGCTGAGTTTGAAAATTTAGCGGATACCTCTCTGAACTCAATTGACACTTCCCGACTCAAGTTATCGCTCGCTCTGCAGGTCGGGATTTAGATTGGCATAAAACTAAAGCGGAAGCCTTGTTATGGATCGGCATGACATTGAGTTTTTTATTCGCCAAGATTTTTTTACGTCAAACTCACGTTGATTTTCAAAAACAGTTTCGAATAGATTCTTATAGAAAATCACTCGTTCCAAATGCAATTTATGTCGCAAAAAAGCTAAAGGCTGTTAGGCGAAATAGAGATGACGAGTGTTAACCCCAAACTATTGCATTTTTGCTACGAAGAGTATATAAATTACTAGGATGAGTTTGTTTCCAACGTTAGAATGTGAGGAACTATTTCAAAAAAGCCGATAGTTCAGGGTTAGACATAAATTTTGATAATTTTTACATTTTCGCAAAATTCACAGTTCATCTTTAATAGGAAGTTTTACGTTTTTATATTGATATGTAGGAGTCTTCTAAAATGGCTTTGTTAAAAAATTGAATTATAAAAGCCGTCTTTATCTAAAAAACCGTCAAGGAATTCTGTGAAAGATCGATTTTAATACTGCGGAGTACAGTATGAATATTTCCGGTGATTTATCCATTTCAGAATTTAAACCACAACAATCCATACGGAATTTTCCTAAGATGGGTGAGATAACAGGTAAAGGTTCCTTTCTTGACCTGATGAAGATTTTGCAAGGATCTGCACAAAAAGGATTAGAAGAAACTCTGACCGAAATTCAAAGTAAGTCTTCCCAAACGGAACCTCCACAATCCGAAGAAGAAGATCCTGAAATCATAAAAGAAAAAAAGACCAGGTCTATAAATTCTATAGAAGAAGAGACTGCAAAAGAAGAAGAGAAGATTGAAGAAGCAACTAACGAAACCGTTCTACCTTGGTTTTTGGTATCGGAATCAAAAACGAACGAGATCGTAGATCCTGAAATTGAATCCGTGATTTTAGACGAATTACAATCTGAAATCATAAAAACAAATTTAACTGAAACTTTAAAAGCTCCAGAATCGATTTCCACAAGCGAATTGATCGAAAACTTTTTTGCAAATGAAGTGGAAGAGGGCGCTGAATTGTTAAGCGAAGTCTCTTTAAGAGAAGAATCAGAAAACCTAATCGATATAGAAAAAGAATCTTTGATCTCTTTTGAAAGTTCGAAGGAAATCAAACCTCGGTCTACAAAAGAAGAAAACGGAATTTACGAAAAAATAGAATCGCTCGAAGCGAACGATTCTACCGATACATTCCGTTTTAATGAACTAGATAAAAAAGAATTTAAAGAAAATGTTAAGGGTTTTCCTAACTCTTTCAAAGAAAAAGATATTGAAGAAGCAAAAATCGAAATTTCTAAAGAACTAGCACTTGATTCGGAAAAATGGAAAATTAGCCGCGATAAAAAGACAGATTCTTACACGAACTTGAAGGCCACTGCAAAAGAAGAAATTAAAGCCGTTGTTCTCAATCAATTTGCGGAAAACTCTTCGGGAAAATCGGGACAAGAACAATCTTTTCGATCTGATTCTTACTCTTCTCTTGTAAAAGGTGTCGGAACTACTACCGCAAACAGTTCACGGGAAAGCGGGGGTTTGGGCAAAGAATTCTTTCTCTCTAAAGAATCCAATGTACTTTCTAAAAAAGACATTCAACAGAATTTTCAAAATCTGATTCGTTCCGCTCGTGTACAAATCCTTGAAAACGGAAGAACCGAAGCGAGCATTCGTATGAATCCAAAGGACTTAGGCCAAATGTCACTTGCGATTTCTACTGATAAAGACGTTGTTCGCGGAAAACTTTTGGTGGAATCGGATACCGTCAAACAACAATTAGTTGCCGAACTTGCTAATTTAAAACAGGATCTTAAAGCGAATGGTCTTGAACTTGAATCTCTTGTAATTGAAGTTAAAGAAAGGGAAGAGGTTTTTTCTTTTAACACGGACTCGGATAAAAACGGCAAAGATTCTCATTCTTTCCAAGCTGCGTTTGGAGAAGATTGGAACTCCGATTTTAAAAATTCATTTTACGAAGAAGATGAACTTTCTCTCGAAGAAAATTTTTCTGAGCCTAATGATTTTTCCAAAAAAACCGATGGGAAATCCGAGAAATTGCTCGATCTGAAAGTATAGGAGACACCATGCCAGAAGCTACGGGCATCAGCCAACAAGCGACCGTAAATCGTTATCTAGAAGGAGACAGAAGTTTTAATATCCGGAACCACATGGAAAATTTGGAGAAGGAAGAAAAAAACGGTCTCAAAGGAATCGAAATCCGTTCTACAGTTAAATCTCTAGGCAAAGACGATTTTCTGAAGTTACTCATTACTCAGCTTTCTTCCCAAGATCCAACGAACCCTGTTAAAGATCAGGACTTTATTGCTCAGATGGCGCAGTTCTCTTCTCTCGAACAAATGAACAACATTTCCACTGGAATTCAAAAGATGGGGAATCGTCAGAGTTTTTCTCTCGTTGGAAAACTCGTTTCCGGTCCTGATTTTGTAAATGGCGAAAACGTTGCCGGAATCGCAGGAGCGCTGTTCTTTGATGGAGAAGGTAAAACTTTTGTTCGGGTCAACGGAAGGTCCATCGACGTGGAACAGATTACTCTTATCAGTGATCCTGTTGTTTTAAAAGAACAAGAAGCCGCCTATAATCAAAGTCAAGTCCAGCAGAATCAGAGCATGACCGGGACTTCTAAAACGGACGCGTCTTCGGTAACGACTAACGCACCTAAAACGAATACACAGGTCGAAAAAAAAGAAGTCGCTCCTATTTCGGATAACGCTCCCGAGTTAAAAGATAAAACTGTTGACGAAGAAAAATCTTCCGACTGGAAATTTCCGGGCAAAGATAAAAGTAATTCATACTAATAAACATAAGATAATCGAGGTAACAACTTTATGATGAGGTCACTCTATTCCGGTGTATCCGGACTTAAGAATCACCAGGTCCGAATGGATGTCATTGGAAACAACATCTCCAACGTAAACACTCACGGTTTTAAAACCGAACGTGTTACGTTTCAGGATATGATTTCTCAAGAGCTCAGAGGCGCTTCCGAGCCTAAAGAGAATATAGGAGGTGTAAACCCTCAACAAGTGGGTTTGGGTTCTTTGATTGCCGCGATCGATAAGATCATGACTCAAGGTTCTCTTCAAACCACTGGCAAAAATACGGATGTTGCTGTGTCGGGCGAAGGATTTTTTATCGTCAAAGACGGAGACAAACAATTTTATACGAGAGCCGGCGCTTTTAACCTCGATAAGAACGGTTACTACGTAAATCCTGCTAACGGTCTTAAGGTTCAAGGTTGGAACTCTAGACTGGACGACAAAGGGAATAAATACATCAATTCGGCGGCTTCGATAGAAGATATTATAATTCCAGTATATTCTAAAGAACCTGCAAGAGCAACTTCTCAGATAGATTTTAAATCCAATCTAAATTCTTCCGCTCCTGCGGTTCCGCCTGACGCGACTCAGGAAGAAATCACCGCAATGATCAACGATCCAGATCCTAAAATGAGAAGGGGTCACGTAACCACGATTAATACATTTGACGATCAAGGGATTCAAAGAGAATTCAAAATGGAATTTTACAAGGTTCGTGATAACACTTGGAAGGCTAGATTAAATATGACGGATTCGACTCAACTTTCCGTTGACGTTTCTGGAACCGGCGGACAAAATACTCAACTTCCAGGTAACGTTGAATTAGAATTTGGTTTTACTCCAGATGGAAAACTAGTATACGTTTCCGACGGTGTAGATTCGATGAACAGCGGTAAGTTGAACGCAAAAGTTTCCTTTCGGATTCCTGGAAATCCTGCAATTCAAAGTTTTGATCTCAATTTAGGAGAAGCAGGAATGGTGAACGGAATCACTCAATTCTCTTCCGACTTTACTACAAAAGCTGTCAAACAAGACGGTTATACGATGGGTTATCTAGAATCTTTTTCGATCGATAATTCCGGAACGATTACGGGAGTGTTTTCGAACGGAGTAAGACAACCTCTTGCTAGGATCGCAACAGCGGTATTTAATAACCCTGCCGGTTTAGATAAAGCGGGTGATACAATGTTTGCGTATTCCATGAATTCTGGAGAACCTAACATCGGTGAGGCGGGAGTCCAAGGAAGAGGTAAGATTAACGCAGGACTTTTAGAGATGTCTAATGTGGATCTTTCAGATCAGTTTACGGATATGATTGTGACTCAAAGAGGTTTTCAAGCTAACTCGAGAACGATTACTACTTCTGATCAGATGATCCAAGAAGTTTTAGGGCTTAAACGTTAAACTCTTTTTTAAATGATTTACTCTTCGACTGGCTGACATAATAAACTGTTTCAGAATTTCCTTAAGCGATATACTCGTTATCAATCGTTTTAGTAAATTTAAGGAAAGTTTTGTGATATGCTTTAAGTCGGAGAGGAAATTTTAGCTTTTCGCATTTCAAGTTATAGATTTCGTTTCCTTTTTACAAAGTTAGGAAAAAAATTATCTTTCCCATATATTTCCTGTACGGTTTCATTGATTCCTGGTAAATGAAACCGAAATTTCCTAAATACATTGTCACCGACCTAGGTTCGATTATTAAAAGGTTAGATCCGATTGCTAATCGTTTAGAAGTTGAATTTTTAGATTTTAAGGAATTTTTTCAGTCTGAGCTGTTTCGAAATTCTAGCGGGTTTTTAAATATTATCTTTTATTTAACCGTTTCCGATCTCAAAAAGACTCAAAAAGAAATTCATAAACAATTTCAAAGAAATCCACTAATCTTAAGTCGTTTTATTTTGAATGAAAATTTAGATTACGTTCATTCGGAAGATTTGAAAATTGAAGAGGAATTGATTTTTTCTATTTTACCTGAATTTTCTTCTGATCTGGTTTTTAATAAAACCTTTTTGAATGCTTTTACCCAACTTCAAATGATAACGGATCAGTTTGATCTTCAACACAAAGTAAATACTACTAAGTATGAAATTTCGAAACTGACTCGGATCGGTATCAGCCTTGCCGACGAAAAAGACATCAATAAACTTCTTCGAGAAATTATTTTCAGCGCTAGGGAAATTGCGATCGCTGATTCGGGCTCTTTATATCTTGTTGAAAAAGACGAACTAGGTTTGGTTCATAATCTTAGGTTTAAAATTTCTTCTATGGATATTGATACGGAAGAGTTTTTACTTCCGATTAATAAATCCAGCGTTGCTGGTTACGTTGCAGCGACTGGTAAAATTTTGAATATTCCAGACGTTTACGATTTGCCGAAAGATTCGGAATATAAATTCAACAGAAATTTCGACGTTCTTTCTAATTATCATACGAAGTCTATGCTTGTTGTTCCTATGAAAAATCATAGAAACGAAGTTGTAGGTGTTATTCAGCTCATCAACAAGAAGAGAAACTTTA
>NZ_AKWY02000023.1:0-35000 GCF_000306255.2 Leptospira noguchii serovar Panama str. CZ214 | reverse complement strand
ATCGAAGTCGAACTCAATCTGTTATTACAAGAAATTTGCGTTTTGTTTTGCGCTTGTATTTTCTTTCGAATTTCATATCTTTTCTTTTTTCGTAAAACATATATTGGCTCACGTTATATTGTTTCTATTACACTGTTTTATAAGTTTTTGCGAGAATCAGGAATAAACTGAGAAAAAATAAAATCCAAAAACGCGGGAGTTCCCATAACCTAACAGAAAGTAGGTGATTTTTTGAACCGACTTTTTAAGAGAAAGGGGCATAAAATAGTTCCTACAAGATAAATTGCGAATTTTCGAGCAGTTCTAATCTTGATCAATTTTCGTAGTTCCTAAGTTTTGAGACAAGTGCTAAGGGAAAGTCAAAACTTATTTTTTCTTACGTTTGTTTCTGGCCGCTTTTAAAGTTTTAGACTTTTTCTCAAAACTGACTTGTTTGTCATCAAATTGAAAGTAAAACTCCAGAGATTTCCCAAGGATTTTGAAAATCCTCCAGAATTCAACAACGTCTAATCTGCGTTCGCCGGATTCAATCTTGGAAATATAAGATTGAGGTTCACCTAAACGATTGGCAACTTCGAGTTGGGTAAGGCGGGCGTCCTTTCTGGCAGCGATAAGATTTTTACAAAAAATTTTCGCTTCGTGTGAATGGAGTGACTTAAACAAAACGAGGATATTCTACATTCTGGAATAGAATATGCCAAAATGGGATATTTTTGGGATAATAATCATAGAACTTATGAATTCTAACTCTCTTTAAAACTTTGAATATTATAAATTGAAGAAGTGTTGTGTTTGAAGTTTATAGAATGGAGATCAATTCGCTAAAACGAAAAGCAGTTTGTAATTTGGTTTTTTAAGAAATATAGAAAAACAAAAACACTACTTTAAAATTAGATTTTTCAGATAAAATTAAGAAAAGAAAGCAATTAACACCTAACAATAAAAATACGATTTATCATTTACTTAGATTTCAGATAACGGAACCACTTTTTACGAATTACTACTTAAATCCAAACCATTACTCAAGACGATATAATAAAGTGTCCAAAATACTGTTTCTAAATCGGGATTTGTTTCAAAATTTATGTTGTTCTACTGATTTTTATAAAACCAAATATCTTAAATTTTTATTACAAAACCTCATTTCAAAGCAAAATATTTAATATTCTTTTATACGGCTCTAAGTAATCAAAAAAAATTTTACACAATTGAATTTTAGATGTGTGAACTTTTACTACCAAACTTTCAATAAGACGGACTTGTGTCTTACGAAAGGTTTAGATTTTTGTTTAGCGTATAGAATACAATTCGAATTTTTGAAGGGATATTTACGTATACTTTTGGACTGAAAAAAAGTTGAACTAGATTGTAAATGCGAAGTTTTAACATAAAACATGCGTTAGTTGTCATAGAATTTAACTTACAAATTGAACTTCTATGATAGATTGACATATAAAATTAAAAACTATGACTGAATCAGTTCTTTGAAATTTGATAAGAAAGAATCTTAAATTTAAAAATGGAAAAAACGTCAATAAGATCCTTGTTTCGTATCTGGATAAAATGATCGAACTAATAAAACTTACTTAAAAAAAATTAACTCAATTGCCAAACCTAAAACGGTTTGGTTTCTTCTTAATAGATCTCGCCTATGAAAATCTATTAAAAACCATTTCAAAAATATTTTATCTTTGCTTAATTCCGATTATTCTAAGATGTTTTTGAGATCGTTTATAAATAAACAATCTACTAATGATGAACCTTTCAAATCCGAAATCCACTTTCACGAATTTTATTAGAGTTGTTGAAAAATTTCATAGTTACGATCAATAAAACTATGACCGTTTCCATGAAACAGAAACTAAGTCGCGATTCATTTTTCAACAACTCTATTGAATAAAAAAAAATAAAAATTTTTGAAAGATCTTTTTTATGTCCAAGTTGCAATAGGAATTGATTCGGTTTTACATTCATAAAATAAAAATCTTTTAATCCTATTACGAATTTATAATTCTTAAAAATTTCGAAATATAAAGAAAGAAGATTCAATTTTTTCTAAATTTCTATCAATCACCTAGCAAAATGTATATCCGGTCTATGATCAAATTTCGCAGACTATCATAAAGTTTTAAATAACTCTAAGATAAGGACTGGGATTTTTTGTTGGGGAAAAAATAAAACTTTTAAGAAACTGAATAGTGGGAGCGCTTACGGAGGTACTGGTTCTACTCCAAGATTGGGAGAGACTGTAGTTTTAGGCAACAATAGTACGATTGCAGGTTTTCAAATTGAGAACTCTGATTATAGACTCATCAATACACGTTGTGCCGTTTGCCTAGAAAATAAAATGGGGACAATCATTCGTAATAATTCCATCAGCACTTATCAACCGGATCGAAACGGAAGTGGAATTTATATCAGTGGAAATGGGGGAAACCATTCGATTATCAGTAATCATTTTACTAGAAGTACTTACTCGATTAATGAAGTATCTCAAACGTATAGAAGTAAGGCGGAATATAATCTTTTTCAAAACGTAAGATTTACAGCAGTCGTACGAGTGGGAAATTTGGATTTAGGAGGTGGGGGATCTAGCGCAGGAGAAAATACATTCAGATGTTATAATTTTACTTCGCAAATTTTAACTGAAGGTCTTTCTGGTGTCACTGTATTTGCCAGAAATAATATTTGGGGTCATATTCCAATCCAACAAACAACAAATATGAATGATTGGTGTAAAGATATTATGAACTTAGAGCCGGTCTCAAAACTGTTTGTAGAGAGAAAGGGTAATAATATCAATGTGAAATGGACAAATATTATTCAGAGATACCGGATGCACTTTGGAAACAAATAGCCCCATTAATCCCGAAAGAAAATGTAAATCCGAAAGGAGGTCGCAATCGAGTACCAACACGAGTAGTAATGTCAGGTATCATCTATCGAATGAAAACAGGCTGTCAGTGGCGTGCCATTCCGAATGAGTTTGGATCAGGCCAAACTTGTCACAGAAGATTTCAAGAATGGGAACGAGCAGGAGTATTCAAAAAGATTTATAAATCTATTTTAAAATATTATGATGTAAAGAATCAAATAGCATGGGACTGGGCTTCGATGGATTCGGCAATGGTTAAAGCTCCCAAAGGGGGAGCTTAACTGGGAAAAACCCTACAGACCGTGCCAAATTAGGTGTTAAACGGCATATTCTTACAGATGGAAATGGAATTCCTTTGGCAATTACATTGACTGGAGCTAACGTTCATGACAAACACGGTGTAAAAGATACGTTGAATTCAATCCTAATATTTTCCGGAAAAAGAAGAAAGAAGCCAAAACATATTTGTTTAGATAAAGGTTATGATTTCAAAGATATAGAAGTTTTAATCAAAAGAAGAAACATTCAATCTCATATTCGGAAAAAAGGTGAAAAGCCTCTCATCGGTAAATATAAAGGAAAACCTAGACGTTGGGTCGTTGAAAGAACTAACAGTTGGCACAATCGATTCAGGGCTATCCTAATTCGTTGGGAAAGAAAATCTGAAAATTATCTTGCATCTCTTTATCTCGCAAGCTCTATCATTGCTTTTAACTTTTTTGATAGGTAGTTTTGAGACCGGCTCTTAAATGATTCTCTTATACTCTCCGAGCAGGCTGTAAAAGATACCGTTAATTGTTTATAATAAATTGATGTAGTTAGAATGAATAGAATACGGTCTTTTTGTTTTAGAAACCGATCGTATTCTATGTTTATAATGTCTATTTTGTAAATAAGATTGTTTTTGAAGAAGGGGAGGATTTCTTTGTGATAGTTAATTGATATTACTTTTGAAATTTGTTTAGATTTGCTTTAGTAATTAATTGAATGAATTATGAGGTGACCTCGTTTTTAGTGTCAGGTGTTAAAAATTCGTCTTAAGCAGATCGTCTTCAATGTCAATCCCCCGAAAGCTTGTGGCTTCTCTGAGTTTCTCCAATCCTTGGCAATAAGACTGAAGCTTCTTCAATATTTTTAAACCAATTTTCATTTAAACATTCGTTTTGTAATTGCTCATTAAGATTTGCTCAAGCTTCTGTCAATTCTTTCGCGCGGCAGATACCTGGCACAAATATCAAGTAGACTCTTTTATTGGACGAATATTAGGGTTATGCTATGGAACATTTTGAGTTTCCTATTTGATATAATACTTTTTATTAAATTCATTTAACAATATTATAAATTATGTAAGTGGCCTACTGAATTTATTTGTTTAATGATAAATCAATTTGTAAGGTTCATCAATGCAGTTATACAAACAAATCTAAACCATGAAATGTTTGTGCAGCTGGGACATATATCTGACGAAAAATTTGAAATGACTATTTTCATAAAATTTGTAGCATAGGCGATTCAATCGCTCTAAAAAAGAGGAAAACATGGTAAAATCAAAGAAAAAAAACAGTCCGCTGAAGCGGAAATCTGATGGAACGAAAGTTAAATACGTGGGCGCTCCGTCGCATAGTATAACACCTTTTCTCATGTTTAACGCGAATCCCGAGGAAGCAGCAAATTTCTATGTATCGATCTTCAAAAAGTCCAAAATTCTCAGTGCTAACTCGATGCAGGCCGATTTCATTTTGAATGGTCAAAAATTTTTTTCCTATAATGGCGGACCTGATTTTCAATTCAGCTGGGGCGTTTCATTCATGATCAGTGTAGAAACGCAAAAAGAGGTAGATTATTACTGGAATGCCCTTCTCGCAGATGGCGGCAAAGCAAAAATGTGCGGTTGGCTTCAGGATAAATACGGTATGTGGTGGCAGGTGACGCCTAAGATTCTCTTGCAACTTATATCTCATAAAGATCGTGCAAAAGCTGAACGTGCAACACAAGCGATGTTGAAGATGCAGAAAATTGACATCGCCGCGCTTAAGGCCGCAGCGGGATAAACAACATTTTCTTTTTACCCATAAGAAAAAATTCCATTCAGAATTGCTAATACGTTCTTAATTTGGTTTTCGACATATCTCTTGGTTTAGGAGACAAGCAAAAACTTGTGCCAATTCTTTTTGCAAGTTTAGGCGCGCTCAGAACCGCGAACGGGATCGATGCGAGGTCAATAAATTGTAACTAAAGACGATTGTTATATAATGTTTCCTATATACAATTTATTGACCAGAGCTGAGAGCCCGGTCCGGCTTGCCTGTAGCAAGCCGGATTCGCTTAGATCTTCTCATAGAACTCGCGTTAATTATATAGGTTTGAGTAAAAGTTGCCTATTGGAGATGTTGTGTTTTTGAATAATGTTTGTTTTATCTTTCTCTTTTTATGAAGTGATGATGCGAACTCATTCAACTGTCGCTTAAGAATGATTTAGTGTATGGGCTATAGTTTAAAATATTTCCAGTTATGCTCGACACGGGCAAACGTTTATTTGGTGATGGGGCCATCTCAGCGGCATTTGTATTATTAGAGGTTCTGTTACACTAAGTGAAATAATTATTGTTAATTGTAAACAAGTCGGAGAAGTTGAGACAAATGCTGTTGGGGTTTGAAAGATAAAATGAGAAAAATATTTTATTAATTTAAATTTATATTAGAATATTATAAAAGGAAATAAAATGAATAAAGAATGGACTCAGAATAATGAAAAAGTTATCGAACATTTTAAAGAGCTTTTATTGGATACACCATCCAGTTTGGATTTATTTCAGAGAATTTTTTCTAAAGTCGAAGGTGTCGAATATTTGGATGAAAATATTAAAGTAAAGCTTGTTAATGATGTTTCAATTGAACTTACCGAGCCTGCGGATGCAAAAAAAATAGAACAGTGGCCTGAATCAGTTAAAAGAATATTCTCTGAACATGCAACTATGGGTATCTGGAAAGGAGAAAATGTATTCGGCGGACAAATTGCTTTTGATAATAGAATTAACGTCAAAAATCTTGAGGGAACCAAATGGAAGGATGAAGATTATGATTTATATAACATACAATCTCCTATAAGTGGTGGTGATGGAAGTTTTGTGTTTCATCCCACTTTTAAAGATACGAGCGGAGAGGTTCTTTGTCAAGTTGTTGATGGTAAAATTAATGGACCTTTAGCAATTGGGCCAGGGTCAATATTTTTATGGATGATAGCAGGTTATATGGAAATAGATAGAGAGATATCATTGCCATTAATTTCAAAAGATAAGTTAATAAGTATTACTCCAAAATCAACAAAGTCAGGAGTAATAAAATTAATTATGGAAAAATCCGGTTTATCAAAAGAACGAATCGATGATTTAATTAAAAAACTCGAAAATCTTTATGATTTGGAAAAGAGTTTTAAAAAAGCTAATGATAAAAATCAATTTATAAAATTAGAATTAGAGTATATAGATGATATTGAAGCTTATAAGAATGCTTTACCCGAAAGCCGACAATTAGATTTTATTATGATTCATGGATATAACATAAGTTGTTATAAAGATGAATTAGATAAATTATTAAAAAGGTATAAACAACGCACATAACTTCGGTTTCCCGCTTTTCGTTTTTGTAAAACGTAGTCGTTATTAAGCGGACATTTTTGCAAAGACATCAATTTTTCGATCAAGGAAGCTTAAAAAATGATTCAGTATGAATTAAATTCAAACAACCAACCTATCGGAATGAAAATTCAAAATTGGAGTGTACCTAAATTTCCGGAAAAATTGGTAATGGATGGAAAATTTTGTAAATTAGAGCCTTTAGATTCTGAGATACATTCAAAAGAATTATACGAAGCTAATTCTGTGGATAAAAATGGAGAATGCTGGACCTATTTAACTTATGGACCTTTTAACACATTTATAGAATATCAAAATTGGATTAGAGAAATTCAGAATTTAGTTGATCCTACTTTTTATGCTATTATAGATAAAAATACTTCAAAGTCAGTCGGAGTTGTTTCATATCTTAGAATCGATCAGGAAAAAGGATCTATTGAAGTCGGTCATTTAAATTTTTCAAATCTACTTAAAAGAACAAAGGCTGCAACGGAAGCAATGTATTTAATGATGAATTACGCCTTTGAATTAGGATTTAGAAGATACGAATGGAAATGTAATTCTTTAAACATTCCTTCGCGAAAGGCCGCACAGAGATATGGTTTTTCATACGAAGGAACATTTAGACAACATGCAATTAACAAAGGTAGAAATCGTGATACTGCATGGTATTCAATAATAAGTTCAGAATGGAATTCGATTCAGGAAGCATTTGAAAAATGGCTAGATTCTAAAAATTTTGATGAAAATGGAAAACAAAAAATTAGTTTATCTAGTTTAACAAAACCACTTTTAGCGCAAAAAGACGATTTCATTTTAATCAAGCAGAAACATTCGCCTAATAATAGTTAGGTTCTGTGGTTGGCTTTTTTTGTGTGAGATCGATCAGAAGCAAGTTTTGGGGAGTAAACGAAGTATTAGAGTTGTTGAAAAATTCAATAGTTCAAATCAATAAAAATACTTTAATCTATCGTTTCTTTGAAGCAAAAACTGATGGAGATTCATTTTTCAATTACTCTATATTATAAAAGCACTCGTCTAAATGGATTTTGATCAATTCGAAAAATATTAAGAACTTGTCCCAAAACCTGTCGAACGCCAATAGAAGTGAGACGCTGAGTTACTTCGAACGCCAATAGAAGTGAGACGCTGAGTTTCATAAATGTGGGAACTACTGCAAAAATTGAACGACTTTAGAACTGCTCGAAAATTGCGACTTAATTTAGGACTACTGCATTTTATTAAAAATTTTTAAAGAATGATCGCGTAAAGTTCTTTGAAGTTTTGGGACAAGTTCTGAATTCGTTTTTTTGGATCTTTTGAAAATAGTCTTACGATTTATGTTCGTTTTAACTTATAAAAGACGGTAAAATAACAAATTGAATAAGCCGTTACGGAAATCCAAAAAATAATACTACCTGGAATTCCGACTTCTCTGTGAACTCCAAAGAGAATCATTGCAGGTAAATTAGCCGTCGTAAATACGATCGACACAAGGTCCTTTCGATCGGTTTTTACCGCGACGAGTTGATACAAATGTTTTCTGTGCGCTTGAAAAATATTTTCTCCGTCTTTGAATCTCAAAAGAATCGTAACCACGCCGTCCACAAAAAACACTGGCAACAAAAAGAACGCGGAAGAAATTTCAAACGAACCCCAAAATTTATCATCAATAAAAAACAAAGGAAGAATCGCGATCGTATAACCGAGAGGAAGAGAACCGGAATCACCTAAAAAGAGTTTTGCTTTGGGTAAGTTAAAAACTAAAAATCCAAAAACACCCGCGCAGATCCAAGGATAAAACAAAGGAAGTTGGGAATGAAATAAAAATGGAAACGCCAAAATCGCAAGAAGGAAATGAGAAGAAAGATATGCGTCTAGGCCGTCCATAAAATTACAAACGTTAACAACAAACAAGACGTAGACGATCAAAATCAAAGTGGAAAGACCAGGAATGTTTTCTAAATCTAAACTTAGAAATGAAAATCGAACTGGTTCCAGATAAAAAAAGACAATTAAGAAAAAAATTTCCAAAACGAGACGGATCCCAGCGCTCAATGAAAAAAGATCGTCAGCAAGACCGATCAAAAAAAAGAAAAACAAACCCGTAAAAAATAGAAAAATTTTACGATCCGGAATTTCAAAAACACAGAACCAAACGACCGCTAAACAAAAAATAGGAAGTAAAATCCAAATACCTCCCGATTTTTTTGTAGTTCCGACGTGCATACTTCTTTCATTTGAGACGTCCGAAATTACGAACCTTTTGGAATGAAGATAAATCCAAGAAAAAAATGACGTGGCTAAAAATATGAGAGCACACGTAAATACTGGATTCCAGAAAAAAGAAATCTGCTTCATTGGCAATCCAGACTAGAAGTAAGAAGTCTCACTGCAATCAGAAATCGAAACGTTTTTGATTGCCAAATCCGACTCAAATCAAGAACCTAACCCTATGTTCCAGGGCGTTTATACGGCGATCATCACACCATTCAAAAACGATAAAATTGATTACGACAGTTATTTCAAACTACTGGAAAAACAAACCAAAGCCGGAGTTAGCGGAGTTGTTCCTTGTGGAACAACGGGCGAGTCTCCCACTCTTTCCCACAGTGAACACGCAGAACTCATTCGAGAAACCGTCAAAGCAGTACAAGGTAAAATTCAAGTAGTAGCTGGAACCGGATCCAATTCTACAAAAGAAGCCATCGAATTGACAGAGGCGGCTTGTAAAGACGGAGTGGACGGAATCCTTTCCGTAAATCCTTATTATAATAAACCGACACAAGAAGGACTCTTTCAACATTTTAAATCGATTGCTGAACGTTCCACCGTACCGGTGATGCTCTATAATATTCCAGGAAGAACTTCCGTAAATTTATTACCGGAAACCGTACTCAGACTTAGTGAGGTCAAACAGATTCGTTCTATGAAAGAAGCCACGGGAGATCTGGGACAAATGGGGAAATTAATTTCCTTAGTAGGAAATAAAATGACAGTACTTTCCGGAGACGATAACTTGACCCTTCCTTTACTTGCGATCGGAGGAGTAGGGGTTGTGTCCGTCATTTCCAATCTATTTCCAAAAGCTTTAGTGCAACTTGTAAGATTTTTTCAAGAGGGAAAAATTTCCGAAGCACAAAAAATACATTACGATTTTATTGAATTCTTCGCGCTTGCGTTTATGGAAACCAATCCGATTCCAATCAAGGCGGCGATGCACTGGTTTGGTTACTGTGGTCCTGAAATAAGATTGCCGCTGACTCCACTTTCTCAAAACGAGATAAGCTCTAAATTTAAAAAGGTGCTCGAAGGTCTGAAAGAGAAAGGATATGAATAGCCGAACTTCAAAAATCCAAATCGCTTTGATCGGAGCGTCCGGAAGAATGGGGCGCGCTATCATCTCAGTACTTTCTACTTCCGCCAAGTCCACGTTATCTTCATCGATAGTCAGCCAAAATTCCATATTTTTAGGAATGGATTCTGGACTACATTCCGGGATCAAACAAAACGGAGTCAATTTTTCCTCCGATTTAGAAGCTGCGGTACGGAGTGCAGATTGTGTGATCGATTTCAGCACTCACCAGAATTTAGATTTTACGCTTAAGGCGTGTATTCAACATCGAAAGCCGGTTGTAATCGGGACCACAGGGCTTACAGAACTTCAAAAAGATGCGTTACAAGTGGCTTCCAAAGAAATCGGAATCGTATATTCACCTAACATGTCTATTGGAGTAAACTTATTGTTCAAGTTAACCGAAATCGCGGCCAAGGTAATGGGAGAAATTTCGGATATAGAAATCCAGGACATTCATCATCGTCATAAAAAGGACGCACCTTCTGGAACCGCCGAAAAATTAAAAAATATACTTTTAGAAACGTTAGGCAGAACGTCTAAAAACGTAGTCCATGGAAGACATGGGATTTTAAAAGAAAGAGATTCCAAAGAAATAGGAATCCATACGTTTCGAGCGGGAGAAGTAATTGGAGATCATACCGTATATTTTTTTACTCCCGAAGAAAGGATCGAAATTACACACAAGGCTCAAGATCGAAAAACCTTTGCAGTCGGAAGTGTACACGCTGCGGAATTTTTAGTAGGCCGCAAATCTGGGCTTTACGATATGTTTGCGGTTTTGGGATTATAAAGGGAGTCTGGATTGTTTTTTTTCAAGAACATATCCCTATTCCCACTCGGTAAAAATCCGTTTATTATCATCATCGATATACTGATCGTCAGTTTTTTCATTTATCAATTTTATTCTACCATCCGAAGAACCAGAGGAATCCAATTATTACTCGGAGTTGCGGTCATCTGGTTTTTAGGAATTTTTGCGAGCACGTTTGAACTCGAACTATTAGATTGGATTATAGAAAGTATTCGTCCGGCGCTCGTATTTGCAATTATCGTTTTACTCCAGCCGGAACTTAGAAAGATCACAGCAGATCTTTCTAAGATGAAAATCTTTCAGCCGTTTCTATTAAAACAAATGACAGATTTAGAAGAGATCATCGAGGCCGTAAAGGTTATGGCTAAAAATAAAACCGGATCTCTGATTGCTATTGTAAGAGAAAATAGTTTAAAGGAAATTATAGATCAGTCCGTGCAATTAGACGCGATCATCTCCGCGAGTTTACTCCTTACTATTTTTAAAAAGAATTCTGCGCTCCACGACGGGGCAGTAATTATAGAACAGAACAGAATCGCCTGTGCCGGAGCCTTTCTTCCAATGACTCAGAATCTGGATGATGCAAGGATGGGAGCCAGACATAGGGCCGCGCTTGGAATTTCAGAAGAATCGGATTCTATTGTAATCGTTACGTCGGAAGAAACCGGAGAAATCTCCGTATGTTACGACGGAGAAATGACTCACCCTGTTAAACCGATCGAACTTAAAAATCTAGTCAATACGATCCTGAAAAAAAGGGATAACGTTTCCGAAAAACACAATCCAGTTGTGGAAGAAAAGGTGGAACGCTGAAGTTGAAATTTATCTTCAATAACTGGCAGGCCAAACTGGGGTCTTTGATTCTGGCGATTGTATTCTATATAAATTTACAAAATTCTAAAATACTCGTAAAAGAAATCCAGATCCCAATCGAATATCCTAAGTTAGGCGGTTCTTTAATTGTTTCCAAAACTTCCGATAAAAGTGTACCCGTAAAGGTGGAAGGAGTTAGAGAATACGTAAATTATTATTCTCAGTTTTTAAAGGTTCATATCAATTCTTCTGAACTTAAGGCCGGAGAAAATCTAGTTTCCGTTTATAAAATTTCGGGAGCTCCTGCGGGTCTTAGGATCACAAAACTTAGGGAAAAAATTAAGGTAAACGTGGAATCAAATTCCGGTAAAATACTTCCTGTCGAAGTAAAGTTTACCGGGGATCTTCCACCTAACTATGTAAAGACGAATCATTTTGTTTCTCCCTCTGTAGTTCACGTCAGTGGTCCTCCCGGAGTTTTGGAAGGTTTGGGAAAAATTTCAATTCCTCCTATTTCTCTCAAGGATAAAATAGAATCTTTCACATACAAACATAAACTTCCCGATTTTCCTGCTTCCGTAAAAATAAGAGATAACGTAAAAGAAGTTACGGTTCGTGTAAATATATTTGCAAGTGCGTCTAACGCGGGAGAAACACTTCTACTTGGAATTCCGATCAAATGCCAAAACTTAGATAAAAATTTGGAAGCTGAATTTTCCGAGCCGGAAGTTTCTGTAAAACTACAATCTAAAACCACTCTCAAAAGTATTCAGGTCATCAAAGGACTTTCTGCGAGTGTGGTATGTTCCCATAAATACGATCCTAAAACCAAAAAAATTCTTCCAGATAACAAACCAGTATTTGCCAAAATCAAACTGAACAAGTCTGCTTCTTTAAAATCCGTAGAAGTTTTAGGAGTGTTTCCGGATAGGGTATCTATTCTTTTTAAAGTAAAACCGGATCAAAATCAAAACGGTGGCGCAAAAGAACCAGACGGAGAAGAGGATGAAAATACGATCGAACCGGATCTCAACCCGGAGATTTTAGAAGAAGAATGAAAATTTCCGTAGGAAATGATATTGTAGAAAATGCAAGAATTCGTGATCTTTTAGAAAAACACGGAGATCGTTTTTTAAAACGAGTCTTTTCAGAATCAGAGAGGGAATACTGTACTAATCGGAAAGATCCAATTCCACACTTGAGCGGAAGGTTTTGTGTTAAAGAAGCTTTTATCAAAGCTATCGAACCGGGTGACGATGTAATTTTAGATATGAGGGAAATCGAACTTTTCGGAAAGGAATTCGGAAAAAAAGAATTGGTACTGCATGGAAAATCCAAAGAATTGTTTCTTACCAAAGGATA
This sequence comes from Leptospira noguchii serovar Panama str. CZ214, assembly GCF_000306255.2. GTDB lineage: Bacteria > Spirochaetota > Leptospiria > Leptospirales > Leptospiraceae > Leptospira > Leptospira noguchii. Next base: position 22,146 of record NZ_AKWY02000023.1, on the reverse strand, counting down.
CAGCGGCTGTTCGGTTTCGATCAGTCACGCTGAGAATTATTCCACTGCCGTCGTGGTGCTTTACAAGGAGTGATCTATGATTTCGGAAACGATGAAACAAACTCTTCAGTTTTATAGCGAAGGTCTGAACTTGTATAAAACCAGAAAGTTTACAGAAGCGCTTGAAAAATTCAAAAAGGCGATCGAGTTGACTCCGGACGATGGTCCTTCTAAAAAGTACATCGGTCGTTGTCAGGCATTTATCACAAATCCTCCTCCCGCAGATTGGGACGGGGTTTTTGAAATGAAAACGAAATAAGAGAATCCATGTCCAAGAAAACCGCAACTAGAACTTCTCGCCCCATTACGGAATACGGCGCCATTTCCACGGTTCTCGGAAGAGAAACTTCCTTTTCCGGAATTTTAAATTTTCAAAAACCTCTTGAAATCTCAGGTGAGTTCCAAGGTGAAATTGAATCCGAAGGATTTCTATTCATCAGCGAAGGCGCAAAGATACGTGCCAACATCAAAGCGGGCACAGTGATCGTAGGTGGTGAAATTACCGGTAACGTAATTGCAACTGAAAAGTTAGAAATGCTTTCGACCGGAAAGGTAAACGGAAATATCAAAACATCTAAATTACAAATTGCAGACGGAGTGATCTTTGACGGGAACTGTGAAATGATCCAGCCCAATAAAGATTGACCCGCGCTTTCATCCGTAAAAAGTGGTACCTGCTAACCCGAAAAAGCCTACGGATAGGGCTGAGATTGGCAAGATAGCCCTCATTCTTCTCCTTGGTTTTTTCGCCGGGGCCGTGACGGGAGTTATTCTCGATCGCCTAACAGGCGTTCCTTTTTTCTCTTCCTACCTGCTCCGAGAAGCAATCAAATTTGAACTCTACGTAATCAAGGTCGAAATACAATTTACCCCTGCTAGTCTAATCGGACTCGTAGCGACGTTGTATTTCGTACTAAAAAAGGGGTAAACCATGTCAGTGATCTCAATGAAAAATCTTCTGGAAACCGGAGTACACTTCGGGCACCAGACTCGTAAATGGAATCCAAAAATGGCTCCGTATGTTTTTACGGCCAGAAACGGAATCCATATCATAGACCTTCAAAAGACCGTTCAAAAAGCAAAAGAAGCCTATGACGCTCTTAAAAAATTAACTGCCGAAGGTAAGAAAGTTCTTTTTGTAGGAACTAAAAAACAAGCCAGAGGTGCGATTGAAAGAGAAGCGATTCGTTCCAATATGTTCTTTATCAACAATCGTTGGCCTGGTGGTCTTTTAACCAATTGGAACACCGTAAAAAAAAGTATCGCTCGTTTGAAAAAACTAGAAGCGATGGAAGCTGACAATAGTTTTGAAAAAGAAGTAAAAACTAAAAAAGAAGTTCTGACTTTAAGAAGAGAACTAGAAAAACTTCGTAAAACTCTCGGTGGGATCAAGGACATGGCTACCATTCCTGAAATTATGTTTGTGATCGATCCTAAAAAAGAAGAAATCGCCGTTAAAGAAGCAAGAAAGTTAGGTCTTAAAATCTTTGCAGTTGTGGATACTAACTGCGATCCTGAATTGATTGATTATCCGATTCCCGGAAATGACGACGCGATCCGAGCGATTTCTCTTTTTCTGGAAACCATGTCTAACGCTGTGATTGAAGGAACCGGTGGCGTTGTGGAACAACCTAGATTTAGCGAAGATTTGGATTCGGAAGCTTTGGCTTTGGAATACCAAGGTGAATATGATGAAAGTGGAAAGTTCATTATGGACGAAGACCCAGATTCTAAAAAAACTAAAACAGCAGAAGAACCTCCCATCACCCCCGCCCCCACTACCACGGTCGAAGTGGATCAAAACGAATAAGGATTTCATTCATGGCAGCAGTTACAACGGACTTAATTAGAGAACTCAGAGAGAGAACTAGCGCAGGGATGATGGACTGCAAAAAAGCTCTCGAAGAAAATAACGCAGATATTGAAAAAGCGATTACTTGGCTTCGTGAAAAAGGGATCGCGAAGGCTGCTAAAAAAGCGGGAAGAGAAACCAAAGAAGGTAGAGTGGTTTCTTATATCCACGGTAACGGAAAGATTGGAGTTCTTGTGGAACTGAATTCTGAAACAGATTTCGTTTCTAAAAACGAAGATTTTGAAGTTCTTGGAAAAGAAATCTGTATGCAGATCGCAGCAATGAATCCTTTGTATCTCAATGAAGAATCCATTCCTGCTGCGGATATAGAGAAAGAAAAAACGATCATGAAATCTCAATTGGAAGCGGAAGGTAAAAAAGCCGATCAGATCGAAAAGATTCTTCCTGGAAAAATTAAAAAATACGTTTCAGAAGTTTGTCTTGTAAACCAGGCATTTTTTAAAGATGATTCCAAAACCATAGACGATTTGGTAAAGGAAGCGATCGCAAAATTTGGCGAGAACATTACTGTTGCCCGTTTTGTCCGCTTTCAGGTGGGTGGACTCTAAGTTTTGGCTACAGAAGCGAAGTATAATAGAATTCTAATTAAACTTTCCGGTGAGGCCCTTGCCGGAGAGGGAGAATTTGGGATTGATACAAACAAGGCCCATTCTCTCGCGGAAGAAATTAAAGAAGTCCACGATTTAGGAGTGGAAATTGCTCTTGTTGTTGGCGGCGGTAACATCATTCGAGGAACCAATCTCGCCAAAGCGGGAATTGATCGCGCTACCGCGGACTACATGGGAATGCTCGCTACGATCCAAAACGCTTTAGCCTTGCAAGACGCTTGCGAAAAAAAAGGTCTTTATACAAGAGTTCAATCCGCGATTGAAATCAATTCGATTGCAGAAAGTTACATTCGCCGTCGTGCCGTTAGACACCTCGAAAAAAGAAGAATCGTAATTTTTGCGGGTGGTACTGGTAACCCTTATTTTACCACCGATACTACTGCAAGTCTTAGAGCCGTAGAAGTGGGTTGTGATGTAATTCTAAAAGCTACCAAGGTGGACGGGGTTTACACCGCAGATCCTAAAAAAGACAATGGTGCCAAACGTTATTCTCAGATTTCTTTTATGGAGTCTATCAATCGTAGGCTCAAGGTTATGGATTCTACCGCCCTTAGTTTGTGTATGGAAAATAATATGTCGATCATAGTGTTCGATATTTTTAAACGTGGAAATCTAAAAGACCTGGTTACTGGTAAAAACATCGGCACATTGATCTCTAATTCGGAGGACATTCAAATCGATGGCAAGTAATGCAATCATTTCTGGAATGAAAACTAAGATGGATAAAACCATAGAGTTGGTTAAAAAGGATTTTGGAACCGTTCGTACTGGACGCGCTAATCCTTCTCTTGTGGAAGATATTCGAGTAGATTACTACGGCACACAAACTCCGATCAATCAACTTGGAAATATTTCTGTTCCGGAACCTAGAATGTTAGTTATCTCTCCTTATGATAAGGGAATTATGAAAGACATCGAAAAGGCGATCCAAACTTCTGGTCTTGGATTACAGCCAACTAACGACGGTGTGGTGATTCGAATTGTCATTCCTGAACTAACAGGAGAGAGGCGGAAAGAACTTGCAAAAGTTGTAAAGTCTAAGTCCGAAGAAAAAAAGGTCGCCATTCGCAACATTCGTAGGGACGCGATGGAGGATCTTAAAAAACATACCGAAGGAATGTCTCAAGACGAGATCAAATCGGTTCAAGATCAGATTCAAAAAATCACAGATTCTTACATCGATAAAATTTCTTCTCTTACCACAGAGAAAGAAAAGGAAATCACTACGATCTAACGTGGGCTTGTTCGAGTCCAATCTCCCCAAACATATCGCCGTTATTATGGACGGTAATGGCCGATGGGCGACAACCAGAGGTAAATCTAGATCCGAAGGTCATAGAGAAGGTGCTCAGGCAATCGATCGTTTGATGGATGCGAGTTTGGAACTGGGCTTAAAAAATATTTCTCTCTACGCTTTTTCTACCGAGAATTGGAAACGTCCCGTTACCGAAATCCGTTCTATCTTTAATCTTTTGATCGAGTTTATAGAAACTCGTTTGGATACAATTCACGAAAGAGGAATTAAAATCCTTCATTCTGGGAGCCGAAAAAAACTGACCCGAGGCGTTTTAGACAAGATAGACTTTGCGGTGGATAAAACTAAAAAAAATAAAAATTTAACCGTTAACTTCTGTTTGAACTACGGTTCCAGAGACGAACTCCTCAGGGCGGCACAAGAGCTTTTTTTAGAAAGAAAACGCTCTAAAGTTTCTTTGGAAAAGCCTTTGAAAGAAAAAGAGTTCGAAAAATTTTTATATACGTCCATCCTTCCTCCCGTAGATTTACTGATCAGAACCGCCGGAGAACAAAGACTTTCCAATTTTCTACTTTGGCAATCCGCTTACGCGGAGTTGTATTTTACGGATACTCTTTGGCCCGAGTTCGATAAAAATTCTCTGGTGGATTCCTTAAAGTGGTACGAAACCAGAACCCGAAAATTCGGAGGACTTACGAATGGGTGAAACTTCTAAAAGACTCGCTTCCGCGGCCGTGCTCATATTATTTTATCTTTTTATGATATTCTATCCGGGTTTTTATTATCTGCAGACCTATTTGATTCTTCTTTTAGGTGGGGCTATCGGAATCAAGGAATTTTACAATCTTTCTGATCGGGGTGAGGAAGGTAGGCCGTTTCGTGGAACCGGTTCTTTTTTTATGTTGCTTGTCATCTCGTTTTATTACTTCCGATTTTTAGGTTCTCAAAATCAGTTTGAAGCGCCTTTGTTTTTTCTGCAAAATATTAAATATTTTATTCCTCCTTTTGATCCGGTTCCAGTTTTGTTCCTTTTGTTGTTTATCGTAACGTTTACTTTACAGATCACCAGACGCCCGTTAGACGGTGCTATATTTTCTGTTTCTTCCACTTTTTTAGGTGTGTTTTACGTTGCGGTTCCGTTGGGTCACTTTTTACTTTTGCTCGGAATGGCTCAGGGAATCTATTATATTGTTTTTGTTTCGGTGGTCACTTTTTTGACAGATGCTGGCGCTTATTTCGGGGGAAGGTGGTTCGGTAGGCATCCGGCCGGTCTTGCAATTTCTCCTAAAAAAACCTGGGAAGGTTACGTGACCGGAATTTTTACTGCGATCGGTTCCGTTTTTATCTTCAACATAATTTGGGAATATTCTACAGGAACTTCCGCAGCCGTCAAAGGGTTGGAAGTTTTTTTAATCTCCGCAATTTTATCTTTTGTCAGTGTGATCGGTGATCTTTTAGAATCCGCAATGAAACGAGACGCAAAGATTAAAGATTCCGGGTCTTTGATTCCGGGTCACGGTGGAATTTTAGATCTTGCGGACGCTCTTTTGATTACGATTCCAGTTCTCTATTACTATCTTCAGATCAAGGGGAATCTTGGAGTCTAATCGGATATGACAACTTCTGTCTGTCTTTTGGGCGCTTCTGGTTCTGTTGGAGAATCTACTCTCAAGGTACTTCGTGCTTATCCGGAAAAATTTAGACTTCATTCTTTTAGCGTTCATTCCAATCTCGAAAAAGCGAAAGAGATTCAAAAAGAATTTTCTCCCGATTTTATTTGTGTGAGTTCTAACTTTGCGGACGTTGGAGTTCTTGGAAATAAACTGGGTAGAACACAAATTCTTTATGGTGAATCCGCGCTTTGCGAACTAGTACGTGAACCAGAAGTAGAGATCGTAATTACCGCTATTGTTGGTTCTGTTGGTTTGCGTCCTACAATTGCGGCAATTACCTCTGGTAAAAAATTAGGAATTGCTAATAAAGAAACGTTAGTCACATCTGGGCCTCTCATTCGATCTTTGATTACAAAACACAATACAAAAGTGGTTCCGGTGGATTCAGAACATAACGCTCTTTTTCAACTTTTGGAATCTTTAAATCCGAACTCCGTGGAAAAGATCATTCTTACCGCTTCTGGAGGTGCGTTTCGGGATTTGCTTGTAGAACATCTTTCCTCTGTCACAAAAGAACAAGCGCTTCATCATCCTACTTGGAACATGGGTCCTAAGATCACGATCGATTCTAACGGTATGATCAACAAAGGACTCGAAGTGATCGAAGCCCATTTTTTGTTTGGTGTTCCTTATGATAAAATTGGAGTTGTAATTCATCCTCAGAGCATTGCTCACGGGATCGTAGAATTAAAAGACGGCGCCTCTTTTATTTATGCTTCTTATCCAGATATGATCTTTCCAATCGCACATTCTCTCTTTTATCCGGAACCGGTTCCTAAAGTTTTACGGTCTTATTCCGCAAAGGACTGGGAAAAACTTGAGTTCCGCGAGCCCGATCTTAAACGTTATCCTGGTTTGGGTCTTGCATTTGAGGCGGGCAGGGTCGGAGGAACGGCGCCTTGTGTTTTTAACGCGGCTAACGAAGTGGCCGTAGAATTGTTTTTAAAAGATGAAATCTGTTTTATAGAAATTCCGAATTATATTCGAGAAACGTTAGACGAAATACAAATTGAATTTCCGTCGTCTTTGGAAGAATACGAGGAAGCGGATCGGATTGCCCGCGAAACCGTCCGAAATCTGAAAGCAAGGAAGGTAGTATCCGCATGTTGATCATGGTATTAGGCGCTGTTTTTATGTTGGCGATTTCTATTTTTATACACGAGTTAGGTCATCTTCTTTGTGGTATGCTCGTAGGTGTTAAGGCTAGAATTTTTTCAATCGGATACGGAAGAGGAATTTGGAAAAAAAAGGTAGGTGAAACCACTTATCAGATCACGGCGATTCCTGTCGGAGGATATGTTCTGTTCAAAGGGGATGACTACGGTGAAGACGTAAAAGGAGAACCTGGAGAACTTCTTTCCACACCTCCTTTAAAAAGAATGATCCCCGTTTTGGGCGGCCCGCTTTTTAATCTATTTCTTGGTTTTGGAATATTATTGATTTTGAATTTTCTAGGTCATAATCCTCCCGGAAACAGAGTTTTTATCGATCCTGCTGATCAGGAATTTTCAGCAGCGTATCAATCCGGACTGCGAACGGGAGATAGAATTCTTTCCATAGACGGAAACAAAACCGAAAAGTTCGAAGACATAGTGACGAATGTCGGTTTATCTTCCGGTAACTCTCTTAAAATTTTAGGAGAAAGAGATGGAAAGTCAATGGAATGGAATGTAACTCCTAGAATTATCTATAATCCGAAACGTTCTTCCGGAATTCCTACCATAGGAGTTGAACCTTTTGGCGAAAGAAGAGTAGTCGCCACATTTAGTTATCCTGAACAATTTCAACACTGGTTGTCTTCTCGTTTAGATAAATCTCACGAAGCCGAAAACTATTACCAAGAACGTTTGAAAAAAGCTGTGGAAGGTAGGGATATTCCTGCAGAGGTTCTTTTAGAAAAAGAAAAGGAAGATAAAGAAAATCTTCTGCGTTCCCGCGCTCTGAGTTACTTGAACGACGGAGATGTGATTCAAACGGTGAACGGTAGAACAATTTCTACAGTGGGAGAACTTCAAAAAATTTTGGGGGAATTCCAAAATCAAAAGGTAAACATAGTTGTCGATCGTAAGTCTTATCCGCTGGTTAATCCTTGGTCTACGGAAGTGGTCTCCGTGGAAATTCCTGTTTTAGGTGCCAATATATTAGAGTTTAAGAATATTCGAGATCGTAAATATTCTGAGTTAAATTTGGAATCCTATCAGTTTGCAAGTTATGACCCGGAACTTGGTCAAAAACTTTTGAACCTTGCCGTGGACGGGCAAACTTTTCCGAGTTTTGAAGAACTTCTCGCGTATGTAAAAACGAAGAACGGAACAACGGTTACGATCGATATGGGAAATCTTAAGTTAGAAGCCGAACCTAAGGTTCGTCCAATCGGACTTCTGGGTTTTAGACCGAATATGAAGTTCAATCCGGAACCGATGCAGAGAGATTTGGGTTTTTTAGAATCCTTTGCCGTTGCGGGTAAAGACGTTTATGAAAACGTCGAGACCACTCTTAAAGGAATTGGAATGTTGTTCTCTGGAATTCTTTCCGTTAAAGACAGCTTGTCTGGTCCGGTGGGAATCGTTTCTTATGCTGGAATCAGTTTAGAGATCGGGTGGGAAACGTATTTGGAGTTCGTGGCTAGGATCTCGATCGCTTTGATGATTATGAATTTACTTCCCATTCCGATGGCGGACGGTGGACATATCGTATTGTATGCGTATGAAGCGATTACCGGAAGACCTCTTCCTGGAAAAGTAATTGAGTCCATCTTTAGAATTGGATTTTTATTCTTACTCGGACTTGGACTCTACGTCACCTTCAACGATGTAATGCGAATTTTTTAAACGCATGAAAGCATCGAAATACATTCTTCCCACAGAAAAAGAAAATCCTACGGACGCGGTTGTTGCGTCCCATCGTTTGATGATCCGCGCCGGTTTGGTTCGTAAGTCTTCCGCCGGTCTTTACTTTTATCTTCCTTTGGGTCTTAAGGTTTTAAAAAAAATAGAACAGATCGTTCGCGAAGAAATGAACTCTACCGGGGCTTTGGAATTTGACCTTCCGATTTTAACTCCTTCTGATTTTTGGGAACAAAGTGGAAGATGGTCTGCGATGGGTAAAGAGATGTTTCGTATTCAAGACAGACATGATCTTTCTTATGCACTTGGCCCCACACACGAAGAGTCTTTTAGTTTTTTATTAAAACCTCTTCTTAAATCTTATAAGGATCTTCCGGTTAACGTATATCAGATCCAAACTAAATTTAGAGACGAAATTCGTCCTCGTTTTGGTGTGATCCGTTCCAGAGAGTTTATTATGAAAGATGCATATTCTTTTCATATCGATGATTCTTCTCTGGATGAGACTTATCAGTCTATGAGAATCGCTTACAGAAAAATTTTTGATCGTTGTGGTCTGAAAACCATTCCGGTTCAAGCGGACTCTGGTAGTATGGGAGGTTCTACGTCGGAAGAGTTTATGGTAGTTTCTCCGATTGGAGAAGAAACGTTACTTTTATGTAGTTCTTGCGGTTATAGTTCTAACAGTGAAAAAACTCCTTTTATATTCAAAAAAGAGAATGTTTCTCCAAAACTAAAAGATAAAAAAGAAATTTCTACTCCTGGTAAAAAAACGATTGCGGAAGTAAGTATTTTATTAGGTATTCCCGAATCAGAAACAATTAAGGCGGTTGCTCTTAAATCGGAGAAAAAAAAGATTCTCGTTTTTATTAGAGGAGATTTGGAACTTAATCTTCATAAACTTCATTCTCTCTTAAAAATTACGGATTCGGAACCGATGACGGACGCGGAAATCCGTGAATTTGGTTTGGTCCCTGGGTTTATTTCTCCAATTGCGCCTAACGATAAAATTAAGGTGTTATATGATCGTTCCTTACTGAAAGACTTTCCCTATGTGGTCGGTTCATCCAAAGAAGATTTTCACACTCAGGGTTTTATTCTAGAAAAAGAAATTTCTAGTCTTCCTGAATTTGCCGATGTCGCATTAGCAAGAGAAGGGGATCTTTGTCCAAATTGTAGTTCTACTCTAAAAGCAGAAAAAGGGATTGAAGTAGGACATATTTTTAAACTTGGAGATAAATATACTAAAACTTTTGGTATCCAGGTTTTGGATCAAAGTGGTAAATCTAGAACTCTTACGATGGGTTGTTACGGTATCGGAGTCAATCGTACGATGGCTACTGTCATTGAACAGTGTAACGACGAAAAAGGCATCTTTTGGCCTATCAGTATTGCTCCTTTTGAAGTTTCTCTGGTGAGTATTACCAAAGGAGAGGATCAATATTTTAAAGTAGAAGAATTTTATAATGTTCTAATGAAGAAAGGGATCGAGATTTTTTGGGACGATCGGGATCTTGGTCCCGGTTTTAAACTTAAGGATTCCGAATTGATTGGTTTTCCGATCCGGATTACCATCGGTAAAAAGTTTTTCGAAAGTGGGGAGATTTCGATCTACAATCGTAAGAAAGATCAAGAAAGTTCTTTTGCATTTTCCGGTTTTGATGATCTGGTCTCAAAAGTGGAATTTATGCGTCAGGAACTCTTTGCGGAATTGGGGTAGTTATGGGAAAAGAAAATCAACAAGGCTACTTTGGAGAATTTGGCGGTCGTTATTCTCCTGAAATTCTCCACGATGCCTTGGTGGAATTAGAATCTACTTACAAAAAACTCAAGAAAAGTAAACACTTCAAAAAAGAACTCGAGTATTATCGTAAAAACTATATCGGTCGTCCTTCTCCTCTTACTTATGCGGAACGACTTTCTAAGGCTTGGGGAGGCGCTAAGATCTGGCTCAAACGTGAGGATTTAAATCATACCGGTGCGCATAAGATCAATAATACGATCGGTCAGGTTTTGATCGCTAAGGCTATGGGTAAGTCTAGAATTATTGCAGAAACAGGAGCAGGTCAACACGGTGTTGCTACCGCTACGGTTGGTGCTATGTTCCAGATGGAAACCGTAGTTTATATGGGAGAAGAAGATTTAAGACGTCAGGAACTCAACGCGATCCGGATGAGAATGATGGGTGCCAAAGTTGTGGGTGTTTCCAGTGGTACTGCAACTCTCAAAGATGCTACTAGTGAGGCGATGAGGGACTGGGCATTAAATGTTTCTAATACTCATTATATCGTGGGCTCTTCGATTGGTCCACATCCGTTTCCTTCCATCGTCAGAGATTTTCAATCCGTGATCGGTATTGAATCTAGAAAACAATTTAAAAAGATAAATGGTAAACTTCCGAACGCAGTGATCGCTTGTGTTGGCGGTGGTTCGAACGCGATTGGTATGTTTTATGGTTTTATTCAGGATAAAAAAGTAAAACTTTTTGGTGTAGAAGCCGGTGGTTATTCTTCCGATCCCGGTTCTCATTCTGCTACCATTCAATTTGGTAGAATCGGTTTTTTACACGGCACCAAAACTTTAGTGATACAAGATGATTTCGGACAGATCGTTCCCGCTCATTCCGTTTCTGCTGGTTTGGATTATCCTGGTGTTGGTCCGGAACACGCTTACTTTCACAAAAGTGGTAGAGTATCATACGTTAATGTAGACGACGAAGGTGCGTTAGACGCTTTTATCGAAGTTTGTAGGATTGAAGGGATTATTCCTGCTTTAGAAACTGCACATGCGTTTCGTTATGCGAAAGACTTGGCGAAATCCATGAGTAAAAAAGAGAATATTCTCATTTGTCTTTCCGGTAGAGGGGACAAGGACGTAGCAGAGGTTTCTAGACTTAGAAAAGGAGAATTTGTTTGAACTCCATATCCTCCGTTTTTTCTTCGGATCAAAGTGTTTTTATTCCTTATATTTCTTTGGGTGATCCGGACTATGATTCCTGCGTTTTTTGGGCAGACGCTTTGATTCGAGGTGGAGCTGGCATTTTAGAACTGGGAATCCCTTTTACCGACCCTGTCGCCGATGGTCCAGTGATTCAAAAAGCTTTTAAACGTTCCTTGGCTCATCCTTTTTCCATGGATAAGATTTTAGATGTTACTGCGGAAATTCATAAACTTCATCCTCAGATTCCTCTCGTTTATCTTACGTATTTTAATCCTTTGTTTTCTATGGGTTTGGAATCCTTTACGGAAAGAGCTAAAAATTCTGGCATCCAAGGTTTAATCATTCCGGACCTTCCTTTTGACACTCCGGAAGCGGAAGAGTTTTTTTCGCAACTCGAACGAAAGAAGATAGATTTTATTCATCTTGTGACTCCTGCTACTTCGGAAGACCGGATTCGTTCTATGAAATCTTTGGCGTCCGGTTTTATTTACTATGTGACTTCCTACGGCGTGACCGGCGAAAGAGGTTCTATAGCATCCGGTTTGGAAGATAGAATTCGTTTGGTGCGTAAAATTGTCGGTCTTCCGGTTTGTGCTGGTTTTGGGATTTCTACTCCGGATCAATCTAAGTCCATTTCGGCTTATGCAGATGGTGTGATCATCGGTTCTGCCGTTCAAAGGATTATTGAAGAAAATGGGTCTGATCGGATAAACTGTGCGGACAAACTTCTATCCTACGCTTCTGAAATTCGAGCTTCAATGAGATAAAAGTTCTTTTGTCTGAAGAAAAAATGCGGTTTTTTCTAGCTAGGATGCATTCTTCCGAGTCGAATTTGGCTCTGCAGAAGTTTCCGCGGAAATAGTAGTTTTCTTGTAATTACTAAATAGGTTGGAGCTCCATTCAGTTTTGTTTTACAGGGGACACCCTCGTTTTCGGTCCATTGTAGAAGAAGAGAAAAGAGAAGGCAACGGGATATTCCTAATCCCCAGGCAAGAATTCCTAATTTACACCAATCCTCTTCAAAAGGGCGAAAGTTCATCTTTTGCAAGTTCAGATTTTTCTCTTGATATCGAGCGTAGACGAGCCTCTTTCCCAAAAAGCGTTTCCGAATCAAAGTTTCGTCCCAGTTGGACAAAAGAAAATGGAGAGTTTTTCTGAGAATTTTAGGATGGAGACGAGAAGTTCGAACCAAATCTTCCGGAATTAAGAACGAACAAAGGTTCCCTGATTTGCGGATAGAGCAGAGAGCAAAACCAGATTTTAAAGAAGAATTCCTCATAACCGAAACGGTTCTCGCAAGAATCAAATTGGAGCCGAAAAAGGAATAAAAAAATCAAACGAAACGCGAACCGAAGCTAGCAAAGTCTGGAAAATATTGACGAAACACCGACAAATAGGATACTGATCCCCGGTCCAGATAGGAGGAACGTATGAGCGAAAAAAAAACTAAAATCACTCCACTCCACATACTGTCATTGATGTTGGGGATAATGGGGATTCTACTGATAACATTTACCGCATTTTCACCTAACTTTTCGCTCAACACAGAATTCTTGTTAGGTGGATTTACACTTCTATTGATTAGTTCGTATCCAATTTATAAATTTTTAGAATTAAATACATCGGATAAACAAAAGTCAGGAAGTATCTGGTTGGCCGTCGTAGTATCACTCGTGATGTTTTTTCTTTATCAGGTGTTTACGCCGCTTGCAGAATTGGAAGAATCTTCTGTGTCTTGGAGATTTACATTATTAAGAGCGGGAGTAAATAAGAGCGAAAAAGAATCTGAAGAGGGAACGATTGAATACACACGATATAATCCCCCGCCTGGAGCAAGACAGGATATACAAATTATAGGAATTACAACTACGTCCTTGGAAAAGTTACAGGGAAAATGGCCGTTACCTTGGAAATATTATGCAAATATAATAGATATATTTAAGAATACATCCAATCAGTTGATGTTCGATATTTTTTTTGTAGATTATAAGCCGGGACAAACAGAAGAAATGGCGCAAGCCTTGGCAAAAAATCCGCAGGTAATGTTCGACTATCCAATGGAAACGAGTTTAGAATCCAAGAGTTCCATCTTAAATTTAGAAAAACGGATTGAAATACTAAGAAAGTTTAAACTAGAAAATGTGGAAGATCCGGGAGACGCAGGAAGATCTTGGTTAAAATTTCCGCAACCGCCTATAGAACCGGTGGCAGAAAAAGCTTCTGGATTAGGGTTTGCTAATATTAAAAAAGATGAAAGTGGGCTAAATCGAAGAATGCCATTGGTTGCAAAGTTAATGAACGCCGGACCGTTAAGAGAAACGGAATATTATCCATCCATTGATTTGATCATAGCGTGTAATTATTTGGGAGTCGACGTAAAAAGAGACGTGGAAGTGGTAATGGGCAAACACGTCAAAATCAAGAATATACCACAAAAGACATTGACTCATTTTAACCGAAAAACTTTGAAGATGGAAACCAAGGATATAATGAATCAACCGAACGAAAAGAGGGAGGTCGTTATACCGATCGATCAGGACGGACAGATGCAGATCAATTTTCCAGGAGGGCTCTATTCGTTTAGGGCGCATGAGATATTTGAAGCTGCAACGGAATGGAATGAAGAAACAGCATCTCAATTTCAAAACACAATTTTTTTAGTGGCTATGTATTATGCGACTGGAGCGGGGGCAGCAAAAGATACACACTTGTCACCATTTGGAGATATGTCTGGAATCGAACACCACGCAGCTGCGATCAATACCATACTCAATCAGGATTTTCTATTTGAGTTACCACTGTGGGGAGAATTTTTGATCATAATCGTTGTAGGAATGTTGGCGGGATTTGTACAACCTAGGCTAAAGACATGGTTAGCATTTCTATTTTTCTTAGCGATTGCGTTTATCTACTCGGTAGGAACATTAATTAATTTTTCCGAATTCAATTTAGTACATTTATATCCGACTGTAATATTGGAGCAGTTATTTATATTTATCGGTTTGATAGGATTTAGGATATTAACGGAAGAGGAAAACGTAAAATACATACGAAGTACGTTTTCCAAGTTCGTATCCAAAGACGTAGTGGATGAGTTATTGAAAAATCCGGACAACTTGAATTTAGGGGGATCTAAGCGAGACATCACCATATTCTTTTCTGATATACGAGGATTTACAACTATGTCGGAAAAAATGGGACCGGAAGAGTTGGTTCAATTTTTGAATCAATATTTATCCGAGATGACCGAGATCATTATTGAGTTTAAGGGAACGATTGATAAATACATGGGGGATGCGATCATGGCATTCTGGGGAGCGCCCGTGCCGTTAGAAGATCATGCATACTATGGATGCGCGGCTGGGTTGGCACAGATGAGAAGACTTGCGACATTGAAAGAAGAGTGGAAGAGTTTAGATCTTCCTCAAATGGATATAGGAATCGGATTAAATTCAGGACCAGCGGTAGTAGGAAATATGGGAAGTTCTCACAGGATGGATTATACATGTATGGGGGACACGATCAACCTTGGGTCTAGATTAGAAGGAACCAATAAAGAATACGGAACTCATATAATCATCTCAGAATATACCTATGAAAAGGTAAAGGACAGGGTTATCGCAAGAGAACTGGACTTGATTAAAGTGAAAGGAAAAACTCAACCCGTTCGGATCTACGAGTTATTGGATTTAGTGAACGAAGAAGACCTAAAACTATTGAGAAAACCTTTGCAGGCGAACTGAGGGATTGAGTAAAATTAGATTAGAAAGTTTGCATGCAACAGAAATCAACTCTGCTCGATAAAATTAACTATCCGGCTGAACTAAGAAATATACCACTGGAACAACTACCTCAAGTTTGCAAGGAGGTTAGAAATTACATCATCGATACACTTTCGGGGATTGGTGGACATTTTGCAAGTAATCTGGGAGTTGTAGAACTTACGGTCGCCTTACACTATGTATTCGATACTCCAAAAGATCGATTGGTTTGGGACGTAGGGCATCAGACTTATCCGCATAAAATACTTACTGGAAGAAAAGATAAACTCAAGACTGTGCGAAAGTTCAATGGACTTTCCGGGTTTCCTAAAAGAGAAGAATCTCCATACGATTTATATAATACCGGACATGCGGGGACTTCCATTTCGCAGGCATTGGGAGAAGCGGCGGCTAGAGATTTATTAAAAGAAAATTATAATGTAGTAGCAATCATAGGAGACGCGTCGATTGCCACAGGGATGGCTCTTGAAGCGATGAATCACTCGGGACATTTGAAAAAAGACATGATCGTGATCTTAAACGATAATTACATGTCTATATCAAAAAACGTGGGATCCATATCTAATTATCTCAACAACATCATCACATCTCATTTTTATAATCATTGGAAGAGAGTATTTTATACTTTTTTAAAGTGGCTGCCGATTATTGGACCTGCAACCGAGCGATTTTTTAAAAAAGTAGAAAAGGGATTTAAGGACGTATTAACTCCGGGTGGACTGTTTGAGGATTTGGGATTTGGGTATATAGGACCTGAAGATGGGCACGACGTTATACGACTCGTAAAGATGCTCGAAAAAGTAAAAAAAATGAAAGGCCCGATCTTATTACATGTCATTACACAAAAAGGAAAAGGATACGATCCAGCGGAAAGGGACCCGATCAAGTATCACGGAGTGACACCGTTTCGAAAAGAAGACGGAGCGATGGATAGCGGGGATACATCTAAAATTGCATATAGTAAAATCGTAGGAAAGATGTTAACCATTTTAACGGAAACAAATCCTAAGATAGCGGCGATCACCCCCGCGATGATAGAAGGAAGTGGGCTCAAAGAATATGCAGAAAAATATCCGGAACATTTATTTGATGTGGGAATTGCAGAGCAACACTCGGTTGCGTTTGCGGGAGCAATGACAAACGGAAATATCATACCATATATGTGTATCTATTCTACCTTTTTGACAAGGGCAATGGATCAACTTGTACAAGACGTATCTCTTATGAATTTGCCAGTGCGGTTTGTAATAGATCGAGCGGGATGTGTAGGGCCGGATGGAGAAACTCACCAAGGGCTTTTCGATTTAGGATATTTATTAGGACTTCCTAATATGGATGTATTTGTACCATCTGACGGACAAGATTTGATCGATGCGTTACGATGGATGGAAGGATACGAAAAGTCTCCGATTGCGATTCGATTTCCAAAATCGAGTGTGGATTTAAAAACTTTAGATTTTTATAAAAAGACCGCGTTGCAACCTGGAACGTTTCGAGTGTTAAAAAGAGGAACGGATGTAGCACTTATATCGATCGGCTCCATGATTGACGAAGCAAAAAAAGCTACCGAAAGATTGGAGAAAGAAGGGTTTAGTGTAACACTGATCGATCTGGTATGGTTGCGACCTTTAGGAGAGGACGCGCTTAACGAAGAATTGATGAACGTTAGACGTTTTGTGATATTAGACGAAAGTTATATAGATGCAGGAGCAACTGGATATCTACTGAACCGAATGACACGGGAGAATTTATTTAAATACATAAAAACATTTGGATTTCCACCGGAACCGATCCATCACGGAGAAAGAAAGGAGGTTTTCCAAAAGTATAAATTAGACGGGGAATCAATTACGGAACAAGTAGCCGAGGTATTGAAAAAAAACTTAATCAAGCCTTAACCAATCCAAACCGAAAATAAAAATAAAACGGGTAATGGAATTGGACAACTATACTTCTTCGGATTTTTTAGAAGCGGCAAAATACTTTTACAAAAAAGGCGATTCGGATCGGGCAGAGTATTTATTTAAACTCTCATTAGAAAACGAAGAAAGTCACGAAGCCTATTTCTTTTTGGGATTAATGGAAAATCAAAAAGGAAACCCAGAAAAGGGCTTGATGCATTTTTTTAGATCTGTGGAAGTAAATCCAAATTACGGAAATCCATGTAACGAAATCGGAATTATACTTTTAAGAGCCGGTAAAGAAATAGAAGCGGTCTATTGGTTGAAAAAATCATTACGTTGCGAGTTAAACGACGCACCTCATATCTCTCTGTATAATCTTGCCACACTTTATAAAATTTGGAATCGCCCAGAAAGATCTCTGCAATATTTACATAGAGCGATTTCAATTAAACCAGATTTTGAAGAAGCCAAAAAGCTCAAAGAAGAATTAAATTCGGCGATTTGAGAATTAGAAATAAAAACATTTTATTAGAAAATTAAAAATATCTAATATATAAAACAGTATGGTCGAAGGATAAGGAAATGCAACGAGACAAAAAGAGACAGGAATTATCTAAAAGCCATCTCAAAAAAAATGGAATTTTAAACAAAGATAAAGTATTTTTGAGATAGCTTGTAGTTACGGATTTGCCCGTCTTGTTCAAAAGTAGTCCAGTATAAGAATTAATAATCAAATAAATAACGTGAATTCTGTATAACGCGAAAGGATCGATGCGGGGAATGCTCTTTTAAATTCAGCGTCTATAACCAACCCGACAATTGAAGAGGATTTTAGAATCAACGCACATTTTTCAAGTGTTCCGACAAGTCTTGTTACTTGCAAAAAGTATGTTTTTCTGATAGAGAAAAGTCTCTCAAGCCTTTCCGCCTCTCACCCAAAATTAGGGAAAACTAAAGCAGAACGCTCTCTCAACTCAGCGCCTCGCTTCTGGAAACTCAATGCATCGCTCCCTATGAGTCGCTTCTGCAGGTCGCTCGACAGATCGCGTTTAAACTCAGCAGAACGCTCTCTCAACTCAGCGCCTCGCTTCTATGGTCGCTCGACAGATCGCGTTCTAGAATGTAAGTTTTACAGAGGATTTGTCGTAATTCCGACAGATTTATATTGAGATCTAAATGTTTATGGGTAAGGCTATCCCTTCCCATGAGTCGCTTGATAGATCGTGTTCTATTGAAACAAAGACGAAATATTGCATTACGTTTTTTTCATGCAATTGATTGACTCGAGCTGAAAGCCTAGTTGGCTCCTGTGACAAGTCGGATTCGCCTAGATTTCTTTACGTCGAACTTATGTTAATGAACCCAGTTGTTGATCAATCAAAGTCTAAATTGAAAGAAAAAGTGATCCTTGAGTTCAGGAATCGAGACTTTATAAAGTTGATCACTAAAGAAACTTATTGGAAAAATAGAGTTGTTGAAAAATTCCATAGTATAGATGAACAAAACTTCTTCAATTAAACGCTTCCATAAAACAGAAATAGATGGAGAATTCATTTTTTAATAACTCTAATATAGATATGAAATAGTATTTATAACATACTATAATTCAAAATGTCTTTTCGTAAAGAAAACACGATTTTAGAAATTAGTTTTTAGAAAAAAGAAAATCATCATACATAATAAAAATTTGTCTCATAAACCACTTTTCCCTTGTTTATTTAGATGAGTGATCTTTTAAAGGTTAGAAATAAACAAAAACTCGTATGAAATTAAATTTAGGTTTGGTTGCTTTCTATATCTTTTTTTCTACATACAATTGTTTATCGTACGAATGTTCTTCTTTGGATTACACATGCAATCCGCAATCGCTTTTAATCAATTTCTCCTCATCGAACCAAGATGAAGTTTCCAATATTTCTAATCCTGGAGAAATTTTTAGCAATACTGGGACGAGACAGTGGACCAGACTTTTAGGAGTCGCAGGATCTGTCACAATCGCTTACGGAATTACTTCCGATAGTTCTGGAAATGTATATTCAACGGGTCAAACGTCAGGAAATTTAGATGGGCAAGCTCTAACAGGAACTCAAGATCTATTTGTGACAAAATACGATGGCGGTGGAAACAAACAATGGACAAGACTTTTAGGAGTGGGGGGAATACAAACGTCAGCGCGTGGAGTTACGTCTGATAGTTCTGGAAATGTATATACGGTCGGAACTACTTCCGGAAATTTAGACGGGCAAATCTTAACCGGAGTCCAAGATCTATTTTTGACAAAGTATGACGGTAGTGGAAACAAACAATGGACGCGACTTTTAGGAGTGGTAGGAACGACCTCTCAAGCCAACGGAATTAGACCCGATAGTTCCGGAAACGTATATGTGATTGGATATACGCTCGGGAATTTAGACGGACAAGTATTGACTGGAGCCCAAGATTTATTTGTAACAAAGTATGATGGTAGTGGAAATAGACAATGGACGCGACTTTTAGGAGTGGCTGGGCAAATTACTCAGGCGAACGGAATTGCATCCGATAGTTCTGGAAATATGTATTTAACTGGTCGAACCTCTGGGAATTTAGACGGACAAGTATTGACTGGAGTCCAAGATCTATTTGTAGCTAAGTATGACAGTGGGGGAAATAAACAGTGGACCAAACTTTTAGGAGTAGCGGGAGTTTCAACAACTGCTTACGGAGTTACATCCGATAGTTCTGGAAACTTATATACGGTCGGAACTACTTCCGGAAGTTTAGACGGGCAAACGCTGACTGGAGCCCAAGATTTATTTGTAACAAAGTATGATGGTAGTGGGAATAAACAGTGGACGCGACTTTTAGGAGTGGCGGGTCAAATTACTCAGGCGAACGGAATTGCATCTGATAGTTCTGGAAATATGTATTTAACTGGCCGAGCATCTGGGAATTTAGACGGACAAGTGTTGACTGGAGCCCAAGATCTATTTGTAACAAAGTATGATGGTAGTGGAAATAAACAGTGGACCAAACTTTTAGGAGCAGCGGGAGTTTCAACAACTGCTTACGGAGTTACATCCGATAGTTCTGGAAACTTATATACGGTCGGAACTACTTCCGGAAGTTTAGACGGGCAAACGCTGACAGGGACTCAAGATCTATTTGTAGTGAAATACAGATAAATTTGAAACTTCTACACAAAATAATTCCGGGATCCATATTCGTGAATGGGAAACATTTCAAAATCTATAATACTATTGAATGTAAGTTCAGCGTTCATTTATCTGAAAAAAACTGAGATCTGAATTTTATGGATCGATTTCTGAAATGTAGAAACTCATACTATATAAAAATTTGTAATGTGACTTAATTTGTGGGAACTACCGCAAAATCGCGATTTTGCGAACTAATTCTAAAATTATAGAAACTCACATTTTTGGAAAACTCTTTCTTATTTTCTTACACCGAACTTACATTGTTTAAGTTTATTAAGAAATTATTTAACGGGTGAAATTGTTTCTATCTATTTCAAACACAAATAAATATTAAGATTGTTTTATATTTTCAGAGAATTGCGTTCCAGAATACAAAACGAGTAACAAAATATTGTTGTGAACGGATTCGTTGTAAAAATTGATTTGCAATTTGGTTTTAAGGCAAATTGCCAGAATATGGAAGTTCGACATTGGACCTAAATTTAAACCATCATTAGTAAAATAAACGTGAACTAAACTTTGTATATAGTCATTGTTCGAAACAACTGCTTGAATCCACAAAATAATTTTTAAGGATAGAACAGATAGTTCGAATTTTTTGCGTTTTTCGTTTAACAAATGAAAGGCGAAAAAATTATAGAAATTTGTTTCCTAAATTAGTTGCGGAGAATTAGAAATAAATTTCTATTTAGAAAATTTAATTTTTTGTTTAAAGATTTCTTTCGGAGAATTGAAATCGGATATATCAAAAACAAAAAATTGCGGCATCTACAAAACGTTATTCATACGCAATGATTTAATTTTCTATCGGGGAATAAATGTTGTACAAACCGAAAATTTAAAACTGATACCGTCCAAGCCATCTTGGAGTAAGCAAAAAAATACTAAGAAAGAAAATGGTTTTAAAATTCCAAAACTAAGTTTTATGAAAAAGATTTTTCATAGACGCTTGGTTTAGTTGTAATTATTAAATTATATTTTTATTATATAGATTATCAACATGCAAGTATATTTTTGTTGAAATAGTATGTAAATAAATTATAAAATTTAAATATATTGGAAAAAAAATTTAAAGTATTAAATGATATGAAAGGCATTGAAATTTTTAACAACAAAATAGGAGAGTAATTCAAAATATTATGAAATTAAGGAGTAGCCGTGAAAACATTCTAAATTTTGCGCTGTATATAATTTTAATATTTACATTGCAAGGATGTGGTTTGTTGGGAGTGAATGCCGCAGACTCGGGTATTTCCGTAAATTCTTGGCGTTCCCAGTGTTTTGCTGAGTATCTTTTATTTTCCAACATGGCGTCGATCAGTAATTCAAACAAACCCGATCAAGAGTTAAACAATTTATTGCTCACGCAACTATTGCTTTGTTTGAGCGAATGTTCTGAAAATTCAGAATTGCAGGAAGCCATTTTTGGCAAAACTCATTGCGGGGAATGATTGGGTTTTATTGTTTTGATAAAGATGTACATCACTATAAAATCTAAAAAAGAAAGATCTTTTAGTCAAATTTCTTTATAAGAATCGTTGTTTTACGGTCGTTACAAAAATTAAAAATAGAATTGTTGAAAAATTAATTCTCTATCCGTTTGCGTTTCATGGAAACGGACAATTGAAACAGTTTTGTCGATTTGAACTATGGAATTTTTCAATAACTCTAATTTATTTTTATACTTCTTCATAGTAACTAAAATTGAAGTAACCCTCAGAGTTTAAAAAAAATAAATTTAAACTGAATACAATTCGTATGTATGTTAAAAATAAGCTGGTTATCATTTCTTTTCATTAGAATTCACGAATTGATAGAAACCTTGGTTTTATTACTTGGAGTTATAGAATGGAACGTCTAAGTTCCTGTTTCTAACTATAGAATTGTCTCAAAATGTACGGGTGCTTTGGATCAATATAACGATCTAAAAAAGAATAGAGTTGTTGAAAAATTCCATAATGGCGGTTAACAAAATTGTTTCAATCGACCACTTCTATAAAACATAAATAGATGGAGAAAATTCATTTTTTAA
>NZ_AKWY02000024.1:12500-227896 GCF_000306255.2 Leptospira noguchii serovar Panama str. CZ214 | reverse complement strand
GACTAAAAAGCCTGTTTCAAAACCTCAAAAAATTTGTATGATCATTCTTTAGAAGTTTTTAATAAAATGCAATAGCTCCTACAAAAATTATCACATTTGGAAATTTTGGGATAAATTCTAATTACCCCAGTCAAATTGAAAAGACATCAAAAAAAGTGAATATTATCAAACCGAAAAAGAAACCTAAGAAAAGAGAACTTACCGCTACACAAAAAGCAAAGAATACAAGAATTAGTAAAAAAAGGATTTTCGTAGAAAATGCTTTTGCCGGTATTAAAAGATTTAGAATTACATCGGATGTCATTAGATGTTTTAGAAAAGACTTTAAACATCTCGTTTTTGTTTTAGCCGCAGGGCTTTGGAACCTTCATTTATTTTTTAATAAACGTTTTAATTACTAATTTTTCAACAACTCTAATGCTTGTAAGCTGCCTCTTCACTTGAGCCGCAACTTGGCCGCATTTTTAGTTTATACTAAAATTTCTGGTTAGTTTTAATTTTATTTGTTTATTAACTCAATGAGTTACTCCCTGAATGCCGATCCTTAGAGAGGCATTCGCTAAGCTTCCTGGATCGTAACTCATCTCCATACAACTTCATAAAGTTGTAATGGTTCTTGTTTGCCTTTAACTTTTACTCTAGGCATTCGATTGAGAGTGTATTTGCCGCCTAACAACTCCATAGTTTCTTTAGAAATCAAAAACGATTTTTTTAAAACCTTACAAATG
Organism: Leptospira noguchii serovar Panama str. CZ214; assembly: GCF_000306255.2. Lineage (GTDB taxonomy): Bacteria > Spirochaetota > Leptospiria > Leptospirales > Leptospiraceae > Leptospira > Leptospira noguchii. The sequence goes on along the minus strand of NZ_AKWY02000024.1, from coordinate 227,168 downwards.
GATTCGATTCTAGAAGCCGTATTGACTGCATCACCGATGACTGAATATTCTCTATGAAGATCGTTGCCTATGTTTCCTGCAAAAACTTCTCCAGTATGAATACCGATACCGATTGAGATAGAAATTTTACCTTCCGATTTTCTCAGTAGATTCCATTCTGAGAGTCTTTTTTGCATGATGACCCCACAGCCTACCGCATTTCTTGCATCCACTTCGGCGGAAGGAGAAGGGTGAGGGGTTCCGAACGTAGCCATCACTGCGTCTCCAATATATTTATCTAATGTGCCGTTGTGTTCAAAAATACATTCCATCATAATTTTACGAAATTCTGATAGAAAGGCGCTCAGCTCTTCAGGGTCCATGTTTTCAGACATTGCGGTAAAGTTACGAATGTCTAAAAAAAGAATACTCACGATTTGGCGATTTCCATTTTGAAGGGCTCCAGGATTTTCCACCATTTCGTTTACTATCTTTGGGGAAAAATATCTAGAGAGTTCCGTTTTTTGACCTTCTGCAATTCCGATTCTTCTTACCATAGAAATGGTTCGAAAGATTCCCATAGAAATCATCATTGCAAAACAAAAATACATGCCCGGTTTACCCGCAACGATGTCTTCGATCAGAACATCTGGTCCGTTGATATAATGTCCCCAGTTCTTAGTATAAGTAAGTTGATTTGTCGAAATCGCGATCCAAAGAATTGAAAAGTAAATTACGTAAAAAAGAAAAAGCCCAATAAAAACAAAACGAATCTTAAATTGTAAAAGAGAATAAATGATCGGGAAAAGAAAGAAAAGATTGATCGTATGTTTTAGAGTAAATCCTAAATTCACATCCTTTATAGTAAAAGTATAAAAAATGATAACACCTAAAATCAGAAGATATTCCGCAAATAAAGTAAAGTAATTGAAAACGGTTACGATAGAAATTGGACAAACTCGAATAACGATCGTATGCGAAAGAGTTAAAAAAAGATAAATCGAAAACGCGATGAAATTGAATTTACTGTTTCCATTATCTACGTTGACTGCTATTTGAACCAAAAAGAAAAGTGCAATCAGATAACGAAAATAATTGGTGATTATAATTCCGCTTCTTTCTTCTTTTTGGAGTACATCTAAAACGGAATCTGGCATGGACTTTCTGTCTAGAGTATGAAACATTTTCTGGATGGATTGGAAAGGATTCACAAAGTTCAAGTTAGAAATTTATGGATTCGAAATCAATTCTTTCCGAAAAGAAGGATCGATTTTGAAAAAAATTCTTTCATAAAAAAAGAAGAGAAACATTCTTTTATCAATCTTTTTAGGAGAAATTGATACATGTCTCAAAAAATTGCTTTGATCGCGGGCGCGACCGGATTGATCGGAAAATATCTTTTGGAAGAATTATCCAAATCCTCTTACTACCAAAAAGTTTATGCTCTTGTTCGAAAGCCTGGAAATACCACCGGGACCGAAGAAATCGTTTCCGACTACGAATCGTTAGTTGCTTCTTCTCTTCCCAAAGAAATCACAGATGTTTTTTGCTGTTTGGGAACTACAATTTCCAAAGCGGGAAGCCAAGAAAATTTTAGAAAAGTAGATCATGAATATGTTTTGAAGCTCGCAAAACTTGCAAAAGAAAAAGGAGCTAGATCCTTTCTGGTAGTCAGCGCTTTAGGTGCCGATCCGAAATCTTTCGTATTTTACAACCGAGTCAAAGGAGAAATGGAAAAGGATTTAGAAAAGATTGGTTTTTCTTTTTTAGGAATTTTTAGACCTTCTTTACTTGAAGGAGAAAGGGAAGAGATTCGTCCGGGTGAAGTTGTAGGTCATCTTGTTGCAAAGGTCGTAAATCCGTTTCTTTGGGGAGGGATTCGAAAGTATAGATCGATTCATGGAAGAACGGTCGCAAAGGCGATGATCCATATCGCAGAAAAAGAACCCAAAGGAATTAGAATTTTGGAATCGGATCGAATTGCGGATTTTTGGTCAGCTCTATAAAACCCAAAAAGAACAGTCTTAAAATAAAATTTTTTCGTAAAATTGTCACTCTACGATTGCCAATCAATTTTCTTACATCGAATTCACATTTTTTAAAATGTAGGAACTTTGAAAATCGAGATTTAGAGTTAAATTTTAAAAATATAGAAGTTCTTATTTATAAGTTTGTTTTGCAACATTGAGAAAAATGAATATCTAAATTAGAATATTTGTATTTTATTTTATACTGATTGATAGATACTACTCTGGTACATAAAAATAATACTTACAAAAAATCAAGGTTGAACTTCATTTTTTGAATGGCTTCCATATCTGTGGTAAAAATCGATTGTTAATTTTTGGTGCTGTTTTATACGTTCGAGTGGTGGTAATAAGTTAAATTTTATTTAAAATTTAGCACTCGCGGTAAATAGAAATTGTCTGGGTGGGCCTGGAGTTGGATTTGGGATAGAAGATATAAAAAATTTTTTATTGGATATATTGTTACAATTGATCTGGAAATGAAAGTGTTTATATTGATAATATAGGGATACGTCGTAGATTCCATAGGGTGGAATCGAAAAAGAATTTGCGTTATCACCTGCAATCGAATCTATATAACGTCCACCTAAACCAAATCCAAGACTGGAAGTAAAAGTATAAGTAGTCCAAAGATTGGCTGTGTTTCTGGGAACGTTAATCGGTCTATTCCCTTTGTAATCGATTTCATTCCCTTTTGAATCTACAAAACGAAAAGATTCCCACTCTGCAATTGTATGTGCATATCCGGACTTTAGATTCCATCTTTTGGTTAAACGTAGATTTATATCGAATTCGTAACCGTTGGTTCTAAGTTCCCCTGCCTGATCATACAAATCGGGTTTCGAATTGATTCTAACTGCGACGTCATATTTTTTTGCGGCAAAAAGTGCGCTCGTTAACTGAATCCTTCCTTTTGCAAATTCGATTCTTTGGCCTAACTCTATTTGTTCTCCCATTTCTGGTTTAAGCTGATTGCCTTTTATATTGATGAAAGTAACAGGAATAAACGCAGTAGAATAACCAAGGTAAGCGGTATAATAGTAAATAGGTTGATAGACCAGTCCTAGTCTGTAAGTAAACACTTTGGCATCAAATCGATTCGTGGTTCTGTCCTCTGGTTTAGAAACATATTTATCATTCCAATCGGATAGTTTTTCTGTTACGTTTTCTCTTGTCCAACTATCATATCTGCCTCCTAAAACGAACTTTATAAATTTTGAAAGTTCCATTAGATCTTGAAAATATAAAGAGTGCATTTGTTGGTATAAAATTTTTCTATCTCTAAAGTTTACTGGTAAAGGTTGGGCTGTATCTACTTGGGGATACAGAAGGTTTATATTTGTACTACCTACTGGAAAATATCTTTGTCTATGTCTACTTACCATCCAGTGATATTCATAACCAGATAGAAGATTGTGTTTAAACCCTGTTTTAAAAATACATTGTAATTCTATTGTACCTTGTAGAGGGGATCTTTTTGTTTCAAAATGAAGATGATCTCGTTCGATTGTATTTTCATTTGTGGAAGAAAGAATCAAATCTTCTGCTGAAAAATAATAGTAAGTCTGAGGTAAGTAAGAAATAAAAGATCTCATCGAAAACTTATTAGAAAACTTACTGTCCAGTTGAATTTTAAAATTACCATTTTCGTTTTTAAGATAATCTTCCTTTGTATTGTAATTATTGTTTAGGTGTATTCCGGGCGTAACCAAGTCTATATTAGGATTTTTTGATTTTGGAAGTCCCGCGTCTGGTTTTGTAAAATCGAAAGTTTTTCCTGAAAGAATGGATAGGGTATGTTTTACGGAAATATCCCATTCAAAAGAAGTGGATATGTTATTTAAGTTGTAAGAATTTTTTCTGAAACCTTGGTACCTAGAAGTGGCTGCGTCTATTCTGTATCTTAAAGATTCGGTTCCAATAGGTCCGGTAGCCCCTACGTAAGCTCTTTTAGTATCAAAACTTCCTTTTGTAAGTGAAAGTTCATATCCAGCTTTTTTTTGGGGTTTTTTAGTGATAATGTGGATCACACCCGCCATGGCCCCTTGTCCATATAAAACTGAATTGGGTCCTTTCAGAATTTCAATTCTTTCAACGTTTGTTAGGTTGCTCATAGGAGAGCTGTTTTGAATGAGAAATGTATCGTCTCTTGCACCGTCTTTGAGTAGAAGAGTATTACGAGAATCTAATCCTCGAATTGTAAGAGTGTTAAATCCTCCATAATTTTGTATAACAAATATACCAGGAACATAAGATATAGCTGAAAGCCATTGATCCGCTGCACGGGCCTTTAGTTCTTTGTCGTCTATTATGTTTATGGTGGCCGGAATATCTTTTAGGCGTACGTTTTGTTTCATTCCAGTAAATCCCTTATCTGTATAACCTTTTACGAATATACCTTCTGGTCGTTTTTTACCCTCAGTCAATTCTTCCGTTTTTAAATTTTTGGTCTCTGTTGATTTTTTTTCGAATTGTAGATGTTCTTGAGAAAAAATCCGGATTGGAGAAAGGAAAATTCCTAAAGATAAAAAACTTAAAAAAAAGTAAAAGATAGTGTGACTTTTTAATGAGCTAAAAGCAATGAATGGTTCGATTTTTTCCATAATACGGTAACCTCTAAAAAAGAACGTTAACCGGAAGATGGCCCAACATAAACCGCAACCACTCAAGCTTGATTCATTTAACAAAATGATCTAATGAAACAATTCAAAAGAAATGAATAGAAAGCGAAAACACACCTTATCCTCGAGAGTGTTTTTAAAGAGGAGTATCCGACTTAGAGAATTCTAATACGATTGAAAGAATTCAAACATTACGGTTGCGGGCCAGCACTGGATTTGCACCAGTATTCCTCCGAATACAGTGTGTCATACTAGTAAAACGTAATAATACATGCAAGTTTTTTTATGTATTTTTAACTGGCCTTTCAATTGAGAAAAGAGATTTAATTACTAAAGTGTTATAATTTTAATAACAATAGACAACGCCTGAAAACAAAAAATTTTCGTAAAATACTTAACATGAGTTCGACGTAAAAAAAATTGGGCGAATACAAAATTCAATGCAACAATTTTCTAGGGACGTCGTTGTAGCTCGCATATTTCAAAGCTAAAATGGTTCGCGACCTGAAACGCGATCCGTAGAGAGCGTTTCACTGAGTTTCAAACACTTTCGTAGAGAGCGTTTCACTGAGTTCTTTTCGCTCCAATTCTTTCAGAATTTCCAAACTTAAATGCTGCTCTCTATGGATCGCAGCATAATAATCGCTTTCACATTAGTTATACTGAACTCACCTTACTTAAGGAATTAGAAGTGGGATTTTAATTTTGTATAGAGTTTAGGTATTACGTGTTATAAATAGTCTGAAGAAGATTTTATGCTTCCTAAGGAAATAAAGTATTATTTTGTAAAAGTTCATCTTAGTATAAGAAATAAAAATGAATGCGAAAATTCTCGTTTTAGTTTTCAGAAACTATAACATTAAAGTAGGCTTGCTCTATCACAGTTATAACAATTGCTACTTTAAAAAAATCTAATTTTTTTGCATCAAACACGTATTAGTTGAGAATTTTTCTAAGATCTATTTCTTTACAGTTCGATATTTGGATATCTTTGAGAAAGGTTTCTGTTTTGGTACTTTCTCTTAAAAAAGTTTCAAATATACCTTTAAATTCAACGATATAATCTAATTCGTAAAATTGTCTTTCTTTTCCGCGAGAAAAAGAAAAGTCACTTTTCCAATTGATTTTGATTCTAACTGGTGAGTTTGGACTTAGGCTGGCTATTTGAAAAGATTGTCTTTTAGGAACGCCCCAATTTGTTCCATTAAAAAATAAATTTACTTGATCCGAAGTCATTTTTTCAAATTCAAAAATATCAAATTTGAATCTACTTAAATTTGAAGAGTTGAATGAAACTTCGTCAAGATCGGCATAGAACTGGTTCTTGGGAATTTTAGTCTCTGGATGATAATCTAAAGCAACGAAAAATTCGGAATTTGCAAAAGATTCTGTTGTACTAAAATCTAGACTGGAAATAAATCGAACACAACTGTCTTCTATTTTAGCTGTGGAAGATTCAATATGATTCGGCCATTTCAGAACGGGTCTATTTTGAAAACCACGGTCTTCTTTTGATAAGACGAGCCTGCTTTTGTAGATTTGAATTGCTATTTTAGGTTTCAAATTGTAAGTTCCTTTTTGAGTAAATTCAAACTGAATTTTTTTATAGAGAAATAGTTTATCAAAGTGTTATCATATAACGAGTGTTAAGTTTGATTTACTATGCAAACGTTAGATCTATTTGACGGTTTTCGATTATAATTTGATTTGAAAGAAGGATGGCTTTTGATTCGAGATTATATTCCCTGGCGAGAATTTCTCTTTTTTTCTTTGTTTCACCGTTGAGTTTGAAAGTTCCTTTTTCTAAAAGCAATCCTATCAAAACTCTCGCAGTAGATTGAACTACTTCTAAAGCGACTTCGTCTCTCAAAGATGAGTTTGAGATCGAAGAATACAACTCTACTATTTTTGTCAAAGAATCCTTATTTTCGTTTAACAAAATAGAACCGCCGCCAATCTTAAAAAACTCTTCCTCAAAATACTGGCGTAAATGACCTTTGGGAGACATACCCGATACAATTCCTCCGATTGCTGCAACAACTTGAAGTTGGGTTGTTCCTTCGTAGATATTTGTAATTCGAACGTCTCTGTAAATCCTAGAAATGTCGTAGTCGTAGGTAAAACCCGCTCCTCCGTGAATTTGAAGTGCGTCGTAAGCTATTTTATTTGCAATTTCTGTAATATAATATTTTGATAATGGAGTGAAAAGATTGGCCAGTTTTTCCCATTTGCGGATTGTTTCGTCCTTTTTAATTACTCTTTCATCAATTTTTTGTTCTTTCATTCTTTCTGATTTCCAATGGTAGAGATCGATAGAACGAGAAGCTTCCAGTAAAATCGCTCTCATTCCTGCAATTTCTCTATCCATAAAAGATAACATTTTACGAACCGCAGGAATGTTTTGAATTGTTTTTCCAAATTGCTCCCTTTTAGAAGCGTATTTTTTAGCTTCCATATATGCGGCGGTTGCGATTCCCATTGCCTGTGCGGCGATTGAAAGTCTGGCACCGTTCATCATCGCCATAGAATAACGGACTAAGCCGTATCCTTCATCACCGATTAAGATTCCAGGGGTGTTTTCATAAACTACTTCACAGGTAGGGGAACAGTGAAGCCCCATTTTTTTTTCGATTCCGGCTATAAAAACGTCCGAACTTTTTACTAAGAAAAAAGAAAGACCACGGGCTCCGCTCGTAGGAGTTCCAGTTCTTGCGAGAGTTAGAATTACGGCTGGAATATTAGAAAATCCGCATCCATGTGTAATAAAACGTTTGGTTCCAGTGAGTTTCCACGTTCCGTTTTCGTCTTTTACTGCTTTGGTTTGTAGATTTGGAAGATCAGAGCCGTAGTTCGGTTCGGTCAAAGCCATGGCTCCAAAGATTTCTCCATTTGCCATTTTAAGAACGTATTCCTCTATCATTTCTTTTGAACCAAACCGTTCTATTGTTTCCGCCAAGTTGAGACATCCAAGAGCAATCGCAAAAGAACCATCTGCTCTGGAAAATAATTCTAACATCATAAATTGAATGGTTGCAGGAACTCCAAGTCCACCGTGTTTTCTTCCTATGCTGTAAGGAAGGATTCCGGCGTTTTTTACTTGTTCTATCCCCTTGATCATCGTTTCTGGAAAAGTAACTTTTCCTGAGGAATATTTTAAACCCTCCACATCCATATCTTTTGCAATAGATGCAATTTGTTTACCGGCTATTTCACCTCCGGATTCTAAAATAGATTTATAATATTCTAATGCTTCATCATAAGAACTGGGAGCCATGGATAGAGATTCGTTTCCGTTTTTTTTAAAGATTTTATGATCTGCAAAATTGTCTTCAAAACCATCTATGATCTCTTTCCAATCTATGATAAATTGAAAATTTTCCTGTAAGTCTTGGTTTTCTAAAAAATAATTATTTTCGATCATGTTAAACTCTTTTTGAATATTTTATAATTTCAGAATCTTTTTATGGTTTATAAAATTGAAATTTTTCTGGGACGAATTCAATTCTACACTCAAAATCGATATGGCTGCAAGTAGATTTAATGATGTTTTGTAGGAAATCTACAAATACAAATAAGATCTATTTTCAAAAATAGAGTCATGAATTCTCCATCTGCTTATGGAAACGGTCAATTGAAGCAGTTTTGTTGATCGGCACTATGAAATTTTTCAACAACTCTAGGATACTTTAAAAAGTTTCGATCGATTCTTTAAAACAAAGATGAAGCGTATTTTTTTAAAAGGGAAAATCGGAAATAAAAACTCAAAAGTAGTTTTTAGAAAAATCTAATGTTCGAGACTATAAAAGAATATCGAATATTTTACAACAAAAGTCTAAGAATATAGGAGAGATTGAACTTCTGTAGAGAATCGCAACTTTGTGATAGATTAAATTAAGAATTCATTTTATAAAGGTTTTTTGAAATAAAAAAGCCACCGAAAGGTGGCTTTTTACCTAAAAAACTGTTTTAAACAGATTACTTAGTCGCGTCAGAAGCGGCTTTTTTCAAAGACTCTTCGGCAGCGATAGCTTGTTTTTGCAATTCTTCAGGATTTGAGTGAATCAGCGGGCTCACACCTGGAATACCTGGTGGGAAAAGCAGACCAACAGATGCAACGAAAGATCCTTTCACTTCACCTGGTTTATAGGTAGTGAAAGAAATTCTGTAAAGACCTCTTACTAAAAGTTTTTTAGTATCGATGTTTTTCAGATCGTCAAAAGATTTTGGAGGATTTGGGATCTTGATTCTAGTAAGAGAGTTGTACTTATTGTGTCTCTCTTCTTTGTAAGTATCGTCACCGTCATCATCATCGTCCAATTTTTGAACGGGTTTTGCTTTCGCAGCTTTTGCGATTTGGTCAGGCATAATCGCAGACATTCTTTCTACACGGATCCAAGTATCAAACCAATGTGGCATTGATTTTTCTTCTGGGGTTGCCGCTTTGAAAGCGTCGCTTACTAAGTCTCCATCGCCTGGCTCACCGATTTCGCCTGTTGGGGAAATCATACGAACTCCCATTTCAGCGATTACGGCAGGAATCCAAACATAGAGATAGTATGCTTTTTTGTTTCCATCGACTAAACCGTCCGGCGCTTGTCCTGGCTTTACGTATCCGTAATAGTTGATCACAGATCCGTAGGGAAGTAACGTTTTTACGGTTTCGTTTGTCCCTGGGATTGTGTCCTCGCTCAGAACAAAAGAGCTTTTTAGGCTTGGCAGACCACCGAAAGCACCACAAGCGGTAATGCTTGCAAAGAGTGCAACGGAGATAGCCAAAATCGAAAGTTTTTTCATAGACTCTCCTTAGTTAGGAAAATCACGGTATGAACTTAGGAATTTTTTGTAAATCAATATTGAATAATTTTTTACCTGAAAGATTATAATTTAAGTATGAAACGAAAATTATAATAGTCTTAGAGAAAAATGGGAGATGATTTCTAAGTTTAAAATTTATAGACGACTAAACATCAGAAATTCTTAAAAAACTCTCAAACGAGTGTTTTCAAATCTCAGACACAAATTGATTATTTTTTTTGAAAAAATCGTTTCAACCAATCTAACAAATCTAAAATCCATGCGAAAATTCTTCCGAAGAGGGTGGTATAAGAGTATCTCTTCAATAATTCTCTGACTCTTTCTTGTTCTTCTGAAGTAAATTCTAGACGAATATTGTTTTCCTCCGCTTCCATCTGAACTCTTTCTTTTTTGTTTCGAATGTCTACGATTCGAACGTCTACGTATTCCCAACCTAAAATTTTTACGCTTTCCAGTCTTCTTTCTCCAGAGATCAAAGTATTTTCTAAATCAATTAGAATCGGATGCAGAAGTCCTAATTTTTGAATGGATTCTTTGAGAGGTTGAAGGTCGCCTAAATCTTTACGAATCCTATTTTTTACTTTGATGTCCGAAACTCGAATTTTCATGGTTTCTCAAAAATATCCTGGATGTATATGCTTCAATTCAATTCTGATTTCAGACGTTCAATTTGTTCAAAAGGAACATAGTTTGGATCTTCTTGACACCGAGGCAATCCGCAGGTTTTTGGGATCAAAGCGGGAACTTCTCGTTAATTTTTCACCTATCAGGAAGAACAGATGTCTTTAAAAGATTTTATTTTTACTTCGGAATCGGTTGGCGAAGGTCATCCAGACAAGGTCTGTGATCAGATCTCCGATGCGATTTTAGATGCTTATCTTGAACAGGATCCTAAATCTAGAGTTGCTTGTGAGACCTTAGTGACCACAAATCTAGTCGTGATTGCAGGTGAAATTACAAGCAAGGGAAAAGTAGACGCACAAGAAATTGCAAGAAATGTAATTCGAGATATAGGTTATAATGATATTACGATGGGATTTGATGCTGATTTTGCTGTAGTTTCTGCGCATGTTCACGCACAAAGTCCTGATATTTCTCAAGGTGTAACTGAGGGAGAAGGTCTTTTTAAAGAGCAAGGTGCAGGTGACCAAGGTTTGATGTTCGGTTTTGCGATCAATGAAACTCCGGAACTGATGCCTATGCCGATTTACTATTCTCATGAATTGGTCAAACATTTAGCTGGACTAAGACATAGTAACAAACTGAAATTTTTAAGACCAGACGCAAAGTCTCAAGTTACGGTAGAATACAAAGATGGAAAACCGGTTCGTATAGACACAGTAGTCATTTCTACACAACATTCTCCGGATGTAACTCATAAACAAATCGAAGAGGCTTTGATCGAAGATTGTATCAAGAAAGTAATTCCTTCCAATCTTTTGAACAATACGAAATACTTTATCAATCCTACCGGTCAGTTTATCATTGGGGGGCCTCACGGAGACGCGGGGTTAACTGGTAGAAAGATCATTGTAGATACCTACGGTGGATATGGAAGACACGGAGGAGGAGCATTTTCCGGTAAGGATCCTTCTAAGGTGGATCGTTCCGCAGCATATATGGGACGTTATATTGCAAAGAACGTAGTAGCTTCGGGTCTTGCGGACAAATGTGAAGTACAACTTGCTTATGCGATTGGAGTTGCAGAACCTGTTTCTGTTCATGTGGACACCTTCGGAACCGGAAAAATTTCCGAAGAAGAATTGGTAAAAAGGATTCGAGCCAACTTCAAACTGACTCCAAGAGGGATCATTGAATCTCTCAAACTTCTCGAAAAAGGAAGAAAGTATAGAGAGACAGCTTCTTATGGACATTTCGGAAGAAAGGGTTCTACTTTTACTTGGGAAGAAACTGACAAAGCTTCTGCTTTGAAAGGATAATATAATGGGGGCTCCAAGTACATCGACTACAACTGAAAAGGCTACTCGTGACGGTTATGGAGACGCGCTGCATGAATTAGGTGTTTCTCGTTCGGATGTGGTCGTTTTAGATGCGGATCTTTCTGGATCTACAAAAACAAATAAGTTTGCAAAGTCTTTTCCGGATCGTTTTTTTAATGTAGGTGTCGCCGAACAGAACTTAGTTGGTCATGCGGCTGGTCTGGCGCTTTCTGGACTCGTTCCATTTGCTTCTTCTTTTGCAATGTTTCTTTCCGGCAGAGCTTGGGAAATCGTTCGCAATAGTGTGGTTTATCCTTTTTTAAACGTAAAGTTAATTGCGTCTCATGGAGGAATTACCGTAGGTGAGGACGGGGCTTCTCATCAATGTATCGAAGACTTTGCGATCATGAGGGTTATTCCTGAAATGACAGTGATCTGTCCTTCGGATTACAACGAGTGTAAACAGGTAATTCATACAATTGCCGATTATAAAGGTCCGGTTTATGTTCGAGTGGGGCGTCCCAATGTTCCTGTAATCGAAAGAGAAAATTATAAGTTTCAAATTGGAAAAGCAGAGGTGATGAAAGAAGGTAAGGATGTACTCATCATCGCGAATGGGGTTCTTGTAAACGAGGCTGTCAAAGCATCGGAAGAATTATCCAAAGAAGGAATTCAGGTGACCCTTTTGAACATGGCTACGATCAAACCAATCGACAAAGAAACGATTTTAAAATACGCGAAAGAATGCGGAGTAGTAGTCACTTGCGAGGAGCATAACGTGGTTGGCGGACTTGGTTCTGCTGTTAGTGAGTTTTTATCGGAAGAATATCCGGTTCACGTTTTAAAGGTGGGTATGAAAGATCAGTTTGGAAAGTCCGGAACTTGGAAGGAACTTTTAGATTATTTCGGTCTTCGTTCTAAAAATATAGTTGAAACCGTAAAGAAGGCGAAGGCTCTCAAAAAATAAAAATTTAGATGAGTGGAAATGAAATTTTGTTTCATCTTTTTTCTTTTTCAAAGGGGGAAGATTTTTGTGAGAAAAGAAATTTTTCTTCCACTCATTTCTTGGTAAGATTTTTGGCGAGATGGCGAGTACACAAACTCCAGACTTAACTGAAATTACTGAGGAGTCCACGAAATTAACGGGAGGGCCTTGGAAAGTTGTACTTTGGGACGACAACGAACATACTTATGAATATGTAATTGAAATGCTCGTTGAAATCTGTATGATGACTGTAGAAAAAGCGTTTTTACATGCGGTTCAGGTAGATAAAGAAAAAAGAACCGTCGTTTTTTCGGGAGAATTGGAACACGCAGAACATGTTCAAGAGAGAATTTTGAATTACGGAGCCGATCCTAGAATGTCGAATTCGAAAGGTTCCATGAGCGCGACACTCGAAAAATGAGATTGCGGGAGTTCCCACAATCTCGATAAATGCCGATCCTAAGGGCTTGTGCCTGATTCGTGTTGGGAGGTGGATTTAGTGGGGAACCCCGGCAAATTTTCTTGGCCTACAGGTTCAAATTTATTTTTCCAAAAGGACCGCACGGTTTCTTTCGAACCAAATCTGAGTCAAAAATATAACGTCTTCGTGATTTTCCTTTTTGTCCCAAGTTTAGGAGATACTCAACTGAATTAGGCGAGAAGTCCTGAGCTCGTTCATGAAAGAAAAATAGATAATTTAAAATATTATAAAATTATACTTTTATAAATAATTGCTTCACTTGAAAATTCTCGTTGCACCTCCTGCCAAAAAAATAGGGCCTGTAAAGATCCTAAATCGAGTAAAGTGTTCCTGAATGACTTGCAGATGTAAAAAACGGAGGATCAGGATCGAATCGTAATCTGCAAAGTTGAGATCGATCTAAGACATCGGATCAAAATCGATCCATTTTTACGACGAGCTTGATCGCCGATTTGAATCTGGCTTTGGCAGTTTTGTGGAAAGGGACAGATTTTGATCACGATTTTTTTTGTTTAATTTTCTTTTCGGAAATCTTTTTAACGTAAGTTCGACGTAAGAAAATGAGAAAAGGTTTTCCAAAAATGTGAGTTTCTACAATTTTAGAATTAGTTCGTAAAATCGCGATTTGTGGTGGTTCTTACAAATTAAGTCACATTATTAAAAATTTTTAAATATTCCTTTTTGTATGAGTTCTCACAACTTAGGAATTGATCCATAAAATCCAACTTTTTTCAGAAAAATAAATTAAACCCACGTTTTTTTAGGACATGTTTTTTGGCTTACTTTTCAGATCTTATAGTATTATAAAAATATAAATAAAAAATTTATAATTTATTTATATAGAATATAAACGCATAGCTTTAACTCCTTTTCTAGGAAGAGATTTTAATACAAAATTATTTATTTCTTAAGTTCGTGATCAAAGGATTTTTTTTCAGGGCTTATGAAAGATTGGAATACAGAGTCACGGATTCTCCACAATTTTGAGTTTTTCGAATCGTTATCCAAGTGAAAAATTTTAAAATTTGGAAAAAATACAGATTAGAACTTAGAGTTTGCCTCAAAACCTCAAAGAATTTTATAAGATAGTTCTTTAGAAATTTTTAATAAAATACAGTAGTTCCTACAAATTAAGTCACAATTGGCAATTTGTAAACTTTCGAGCGGGTCTAGTCTCGTTAAATTTTTGTAGTTCTCACATTTTTTGGACAAGCTCTTAATATAATTCAAATTTAAGTCTAAAATAAACAAGTTATCAGTTTATTATGGTATTCTAAAGAATGAAAGTATTATTTTATTTGAAAATAAATAAGAAAAATCAAAGTGAAAATATATTTAGTGAATTGAATCGGTTGTTTGGATTGTTCGGGTATGAGAAATATAGTATCTAAAATTCTAAACTATAATCAATAGTTACTCTTACAATCTATTCTTTATAAATTAGAGGTTACTATGACATTGAGTGTTATAGTAACCTTTTACTCAATTGTAACAATTTGATTTTTAAGAGAACGAGTTTGTGTAAGTTGTAGCGTTTGTTTTAAAGACATATTATGGTTATTTAATTTTATAAAAGGAAAGAATGATGCGTAAATGGAAAGTGCTTTCGTTAGTTTTATTAATTTTTATTAGAGTTGAGCACTCTTATGGGGAGAATCCTACATTTACACCTATTTCATTGGGTGTTACTGGTTCGATTGTTCAAAAACCTACTGATCAGCCAAAAGACAAGTCGATCCAAGTAGTTGTGAGCGACGGAGGTAAGTTTTGCTATGGTCCCATTTTTAGCGGAGGTGAAAGTTATATTATAATTGAACAGTGTTGGGAACGGCACGTTATGAATGCAAGATACGACGTGTTTCAAAGAATTTCTTATTATATTGAAGACACGTGGTTATTTATTACAGCTCCAGAGACAGTCATTCATGCAGAGAAAAATTGGGACTATGTTCATCTTAGACCTTGTGCGATCAATGATCCTTTACAGAGATGGATTGTAAAAGACAATTCCTTTTGGACTGCAGATGGACTTTATCGTTTAAAAGATACAAATTGGTATGGTTATATTTCTAGAAACTCTGGAGATAAATCTGATCATACATTAGATTCTTCGATGGATGATTGGGTTAAAACAGTAGCCACTCCTGGAAACATCAGTATCAAAACTTCCATTGCTTGGGATTTACAAACTACTCAAGGAAATCAACGTTACTTCGTTCGTTGGGGAGGTTCGGATAAAAATACTACGCCTCTCTACTACAATCCTGAAAGTGGGCATATTGCACAGTATTATCCTTCAAGTGGTTCTCTCTATTGTATGTATTCTAAGATGGATGATAATGATCAATGGGACTGGGTGAAGTGATGCACCTATTAAAAAAGATAATCCAGCTTTTTGGAATGTATTTTTTGAAACCGACAAAGAAGGGACGATCACAGACTACAAAGGCAATGTGCTCAGAGTTACCAGATACGGATCTAATTGGGGTGTTGTCTATGCAGCCAAACCTTCTTATTTAGAAAAGGATATTACCCATAGTCCCACTTCTTTGTTTATAGTCGATAAAAGCTTACTGGATTGGACACGTTATGCCTCTTCTAATCTTGGCAAGACGGAACAGCATTGTCCGGCTGGTAATCAAGAAAGTCTTGGACGCAAAAGAGTAGTAAGAACCTTACCGCCTGATTTTCAATTGACTGAGGCTTGGATTCGAAGACTTTATCAGATAGCGATTTCAACTATAGATACGGCTGAGGGAAGTGGGATATGTGGTGTTTGTACGCTTCAAGCTTTCCAAATGTTAGCTGAACTTCAAGAGTATCATTCTCAAGAGCCTTTTCAGAGGGGAGGATATTTCTTCGATACAGCTCCGAATATTGATCCTTTTATCTCGTTTAGACAACGTTACCAATTTTTGGATAGATTGCTGACAGATATACCAAGAACGTATAGTAATCTTAATATTGTTCCTCCCGATGACAGAAACAGACTGATGACATTTGCATCTGCTAGGACTATTCTACCTCAGTACAATTGGGCTATATCTGCTGAATTCACTACTCGTTCCGAGATATTATCACACGTTAGTTCACTCATCAATTCTCCCCATGGAAGTCTTTGGATTGCGGCACTGGGACGAAGACGTCCAGATGGAACTTTCGGTTGGCATGCGGCTCCCATTCTTAGAACCTCTCAAGGATTAGTGGTAATGACTACTCGCTTAAGTAGTTCTACGCCACTTAGTCTTTACAGACAATCTTTAGCATCCACTATAGATCCTGCCCAAATAGTTGATAATCGCCTGGGAAGACCAGATAGAGTTCTTATGAGGCTTATAACAATACAGTTAGGAGGATATTATCAAAACTTTTTTGATAATATGATTTCTAACAGGAATTGCACTGGAGAAGGAGAGGACAGAAGAGGAACAGGAGAATATCCAACCAGTTCATTAGTAAATCAGTGTTTAGGAGGTAGATGTATTCTACAATGATTGAATTTGGAAAAATAAACCCTTACGTTGAATTAAAAAAAGAGCCGTTGACTGTAAGTTCAAATTTACGTTGTCAAGGCTCTTATATCGGATCGATATTTCAAGCTGTAGAAAGTTTATGTTTTAGTTCTAAAAAAATTAACCTTTTTTCTTAACTAGAATCTTTCTTTCGATTTCGAAAATTTTCTCTGCGAGTTTTTCTTTTCCGTGTTTTTTCTTATCGTTTTCTTTTAGAAATAGATCTTCGCCGAACTTTTCGAAAGCGTCATTTGCCTTGATGTTCTTCAAACCTATGATTTGAAGGTGAACCGCTCCCGCAGGAATTCCGAAATCGTTTCCACGATCTTCCACCGTAAGAACTCGCGTGATTGCAGTGACAGTATCTCCGCTGAAAGAAGGTTGTGTGTGATAACCTTCGGTGAATCCTAGATCCCAGATCATGTTTTCCGTAATATCTCTGGAAGCCATTCCGCATAACCACGCAAAGACGAGTCCACCGTAAACCACTGGTTCGCCTCCCATGGGTCCGGAAATTCCTGCTGAATACAATTTATCGTAGTGCAAAGGATGAGTGTTTCCAACTCTATAAGTCCAAGGAAAATGTTCGTCTGTGATTGTTCTTCCGTTTTGATGGATGTAGATTTGACCTGGTTGAAAATTTTCGAAATAAGTATCTGGCCAAGTAGAGGCTTTGAACTCTATCGGAAATTTAAGAGATGGAAGTTCGATTACTGGAGAATCCGTTTCTGGAAAAAAAGCGTCTTTGATTACCGGTTTTGGATTTCCTTTTGGTTTTCCATTAGAACGATAGATCATAATTTTTCTTTCATATTGTAGAACTAATTCTTTGTTTTGGTTCAAACAGATTGTACGAACGCTTACGATTCCAGGTTTCTCTGAACCTTTATCGTCTACTTTCAGAATTTTAGTTTTTGCAGAAAGTGTGTCACCTGGATAAACCGGTTTTAAGAATTGAACGTTGTAGTATCCTAAGTTTGCGAGCGCCTTTTCGGAATCGTTTTGTACCCCAAGAGAAAGAGCAATGTTAAAAACTTGAAGAGAGGAAACCAACATATCTTGGAACCCGTGTGCTTTTGCGTAAGGTGCAGATAAAAAAAGAGGATTTGCATCCATAAACGTCGTAGCAAATTCTTGAGCAAAGGCTCTATCAATTGTGATATCTCTAGGATGTTCGAAAATTTCTCCTTCTGTAAATTCTTCTAAATATCTTCCGTAAATATTCCGTTTTACTTGATCTTTAGAAACTGCGGTGTTTGGAGCCAACTCTGCAAAAGGTTTATTTGGAACTTTGGTCATATAAGCCTCGATTTTCCCAGTATTTTGTAGATAACCACATAGAAAAGTTTTTTATTATCGAACAATATAAGAAGAGAGACGGCCGAATTAAATCAGCGTTCTATATAGTAAAGCGTAGACTCTTTGCGTAGCAAATGAGTTTATTCTACGTTGCGACAACAGAAAACAACACACTGAGTTTTCAGAATTGTGAGATATGGATCGCGTTGAATAAATTGAAGTCTCTTGGCAAAGCTAATTCTATTTTTCTAAATAAAAAGAGTCTAACTTTTCTCTACTTCCGGTTCGGAGTTCAACAGAATTTAATTTTTTTTCGGAAAGTTCAGGGTTCATATTCGTTTCTGAGAACATATGATTCCACGTGTTTATAAATAAAACCGGTTTACCTTCTTCTTTCATAATTTGTTCTGATTTTAAAACGGAATCAAAATGGTGTACCGGGTCTGCTGTAAATCTTTGTTCTCCTGAGTAAACGTTTTTAAGATAAATATTGAGTAGTTCTCCTTTTTTTGAAAACTCAAGAAGAAGTGTTTCAATATCCTTATGTCTTCCGTATTTAAAACCTCTATAAATCCGATAGATCTTATCTTTCCAAATCGATGGATGTCTTTCGTCTTGAAAAACAAGACTCAGTTCAATTCTTTTTCCCAAAAGAGTTTCCATTTTGCTGCAATAAATAATTTCTAAACGGTTCCCAGCTTCAACGTCTTGGGCGGGTTGGATAAAAAGAGGAATTTCCTCTTTAGAACATTCTAAGTTAGAGGAAAAGTAAGGAAGTTCTTTCTTTATAGGAGAACATTCGCCTAATAAAAAAAACAAAAATCCATAAAAAAAAATAGCAAAGGCAAACATAGATTCGTGTTTTATAATTGAACACCTTATCGTCAAACTCGAAAAAAAATCTATGGATCAAGAATTCAATTTTATTTTTTAAACTGTTGAGATTAAATTCAAAATTGAGAGTCAATACTCAATTGATTTTATATGACTAGGACTATGTAAAAGAATTATACAGTCCAATCGTTTAGAGTCATTGAAAAATTCCATAATGGCGATTAAAAAAACTGCTTCAATTGATCGTTTTCGTTTTCACGAAACAGAAACAAATCTAGGATTCATTTTTCAAAAATGTTTAGAGTTTTTAAATGAAGGACTTGATCACGATTCTATTTTTGTATAAGCCAAAAAAATGGATGAAGTTTCGAAGGTGGGAAAGATATTGGAAGTATGTTTCCAGAATTCGAAGCAGATAAAGTAGCACTCACTAAAAACGAGATTTTAGAAAAAATCAAAAAGATTCGAAAAGAAATTCCAGTTTTACTTTCTCAAAAAGAAAGAACTTACGAGAACGTTATTCGTCCTTTGGACGATCTAGTGCAAGACATGCAGGTAGAGTTTACCGTTCTTGCTCATCTAAATAGTGTAAAAAATTCTAAGGAAATCCAAACGTATTATACGGAAATACTTCCGGAGATTACCGCTTTTTATTCCGATTTAGGACAAAACGAAGAACTAAATTCTGTATATCAGGAAATTCTAAAGAACGAAGAAAATACTCTGAGTATTCCTCGAAAAAAAAGTCTTCAAGATTCCATTCTACAATTTCGATTGAGCGGTATCGGTTTAAAACCGGAAATTAAAAAAAGAATCCAGGAGATTCAAATTCGGCTTTCCGATTTAAATAATCAGTTTTCTCAAAATCTTTTGGACGCCACGAACACATTTGAATTGATTTTGGATCGTCAAGAAGACGTTGAAGGTATTCCCGAATCCGATCTAAACGTTGCTAAAACAGAGGACGGTAAATATCGTTTTACTCTTCAGATGCCTAGTTATACGGCCTATATGACTCATGGTCCAAATCGGAATATTCGAGAATTATTATATAAGGCTTATACTACACGCGCTCCTCAAAACGGAAAACTGATTTCGGAAATACTTTCTTTAAGAAACGAACTTGCAAAATTTTTAGACTATTTTAGTTATGCGGAGCTTTCTTTAGCTACTAAAGTGGCCAATTCCGTTCCTAGGGTTTTAAAATTTTTAAGAGATCTGGCTAAACAAGTTAAACCGATTGCAGAAAAAGAATTTGAAGATCTTTCTAATTTTGCAAAAACTTTGGGAATAGATTCTGTTAAGGCGTATGATACTGCGTTTGTAAGCGAAAAGATGATGAAATCCAAATTCGATTTTGACGAAGAAGAAACCCGTCCGTATTTTGAAAAGAACAGTGTAATTTCCGGAACATTTCAATTTTTGAATATGCTTTTTGGAATTGAATTTCGCAAATCTTCCGCTAAAGTCTGGGAAGAAAAGGTTCAAGTATACGATCTATACAAAGAAAAAAAACTGATTTCTCGTTTATATTTGGATTTAGAAGCGCGTAAAGACAAACAAGGCGGGGCTTGGATGCACAACTGGCATTCCAGAAATAGAATTAAGGGTTGTGACGTTCTTCCGACCGCGTTTGTGGTCTGTAATTTTCCTGTTTCTACAAAAGATTCTGTTTCTCTTTTAAAACATAGGGACGTGGTCACTTTTTTTCATGAAATGGGGCACGCTTTACATCATCTTTGTACTAAAATTGAAGAACCTCCTGTAAGTGGTATTAATGGAGTAGAGTGGGATGCAGTAGAATTTCCTTCCCAGTTTTTGGAAAATTTTGCGACTGAAGCGAACGTTCTAAAGATATTCGGAAAACATTATAAAACCGGAGAAACAATTCCAGATTCTATGATTGTGAAACTCAAAGAGACTAAAAACTTTCTTTCTGCAATGGGAATCGTAAGGCAGTTAGAGTTTTCACTTTTTGATATTTTTATTCACTTAAAAAGTCATACGGAAGAAGAAGTACATTCTGTTCTTCATGAAATTCGTAAAGAGGTCGCGGTTGTGATTCCTCCGGAATACAATCGTTTTCAAAACGGATTTTCTCATATTTTTTCGGGAGGTTATGCCGCGGGATATTATAGTTATAAGTGGGCGGAAGTGATGAGCGCAGATGCATTTTTCGCTTTTGTGGAAAGAGGGATTTTTGATTCTAAACTTAGCGAAGTATACTTTAAAGAAATTTTAGAAAAAGGCGGAAGTGAAAATGCGATGATACTTTTTAAAAGATTTTTAGGAAGAGAACCAAAGATAGAATCTCTACTGAAATTGTACGGATTGGAACAAGTGGCTTAAACGTTGATTAGGAAAGACTTTTTCTGAAATTTTGGAGTAAAGATTCTTTTCCGGCTAAAAGTACTTCTACTTGATCCTGGTCTATGTTATAGACAACGTTACTTTTAAGAGCGTCTTTGAATTCGCTTTGGTCGATCGTTTTTTGATCGTAGCTTTCTTTTAGAAAATTATACCAACCTGCCAAAAGAACTTTGAGATGAGGCAGTTCCCGGATCGGGATGGAAATTACTTTTTCTGGTTCCATAAAGACCACAGTAGGCTATTTTATTGATTTAGAGAGTCAAATCAATTTTAAAATCAACCTAAGAATTTCCGTTGTTATTCGATTTTTGTTTTGGTTCTTGCTAAAATTTTCTTAAGTGTTTGTTTCTCTTTTTCTACAAGTGCAGGACCTGTTTTTGTTTTCATGAATGTAAAGTATTCTTTCCAACCATTTAACAGATCTAAGGGATGATTGTCCGGATAAAAGGGACGTAGTTCTTCGTCTAACACGGATAGGTGGGCAAAACCAGAACAGTCCGCCATCGTAAAAACTTCTCCCGCTATGTAAGGTGAAAATCGAACCACTCTTTGAAGCGCTTTGATTCCTTTGACTAAGATTGGATGAACCTCTTCTACTATTTCCGGAGATACTTCTTTTCCTCTAGTTGCAAGTAGATAGATTCTTCTGGCGGGTATATCTAAATAGGTTTCTATTATCGTAGAAATTTCCCTAACCCTAGCCGCTTCCCAGGAATCTTCCGGGATCAGTTTAGGGGTTTGTGGAAAAATCGTATCTAAAAATTCTAAAATAGCTCCTGACTCGAATATAAATTTTCCATCCATTTCCAGAACCGGAATTTTTCCCATAGGGCTGATCTTTAGAAATTCCTCTTCTTGAGAAGGTGCGATCCGAACTTGTTCATATTCTAAACCTTTTTCTAAAATGCCTAGTTTTACTTTATTAACATAATTACTGATACTTGCGCCGTGAAGTTTGATCATGAAAAAGAAAAATACAAATCTTACGTTTTTTAGGAAATCATTTTTCGATACAATTTTATAATTTGTTAGAAAAATAGGATTTCATCTAAAATGAAAACGTAATGTTCAATTGGCCCTGCAAAAAAAGTCTTTCACTCTTTTTTTATGGAATTAATTTCGACCGCAAAGGAAATGAAAAATGACAAAAACGGCAATCATTACGGGTGGTACGGTGGGGATTGGCTACGAGCTGAGTAAACTGATCGCAGCGGACGGTTACGATTTGATTTTAGTCGCTAGAAACGAAAAAACCTTAAAAAAGGTAAAAAAAGAAATTGAATCGTTAAACAAAGTAAAGGTGGACATTCTTTCTCTGGATTTGGCAGATCCTAAGTCTCCCAAGAAAATCTTTGACTTCGCAAAAAAAACAAAAGCAGTTGTGGAAGTTTTAGTGAACAATGCAGGTTTCGGAACGAACGGAAAATTCGATCGAATGGATCTCAAAGAAGAGCTTCAGATGATTCAAGTAAACGTGGCTTCTTTAGTAGAATTGACTCATCTTTTTTTACAAGGTATGGTAGAACGTAAGAATGGAAAAATTTTGAACGTGGCTTCCATTGCTGGATTTCAACCGGGACCGAATATGGCGAATTATTATGCGACAAAGGCCTATGTGTTATCTTTTACGGAAGCGGTTTACGAAGACGTAAAAAAAGACGGAGTAACCGTAACTGCACTTTGTCCAGGACCTACCAAGACCGAATTTTTTGAAAGGGCAGAGATTACAAAATCAAAACTTTTGGACAATCCGATGGCACCGATTATGGACGCAAAAGAAGTGGCTGAAATAGGATACGACGCTTTGAAAAAAGGAAAATCAGTCGTAATTGCCGGAACTTTGAATAAAATATTAGCTCAGAGTGTTAGGATCACTCCTAGATTTATTACACGTAAGATTACAAAATTTTTCAATCAAAACGGTTAAAACAAAATGCAAGGATCCGTTTTAGATCTAGCCGTACCATTTTTTCTAATATTGATCGGACTCGAGGTTTTGTATTCTAAGATCTCTGGAAAGATCGTATATCGATGGAACGATACGGTGGCGGATTTAAGCACGGGGGTTTTATTTTCTCTGACGGGGATTTTTGTAACAATCGTTTCTCTTTGGATATATGAGAAGTTTAGAATATTCTGTTCTTTGCAGACTTTATTTGGAGTTTCTGAGCTACCGCTCGGAGTTCCTGTTTGGCTGGATTCCATAGGTTGGCATATCGATTTTAAAAGTTTAGCTGGATGGATCTTTGTATTTTTGGCTGTGGATTTTGTGTATTACTGGTTTCATAGGGCAACACACGAAATTAATTTTTTATGGGCTTGTCACGTTACTCACCATTCTAGCGAAGAATTCAATCTTTCCGTTGCCCTGAGACAGTCTAGTTTTCAAAGAATTTTCGAATATATGTTTAATCTTTCGATCGCATTCTGTGGAGTTCCTTGGCAGGCGTTTTTGTTGGCTCATGGAATTTTAAAAATTTATCAGTTTGGGGTACATACTCGGTTGATCGGAAAGTTAGGATTTTTAGAAGAAATTCTAATCACACCTTCCCATCATCGTGTACATCATGGAAGAGATCCAAAATATATAGATAAAAATCACGGAGGAATTTTAGTATTTTGGGATCGAATTTTTGGTTCCTTTGCAAGAGAAGAAGAGGAACCGATTTACGGACTTACAAAACCGGTAACTACGTTTGATCCGATTTACACAAACATCCATGTTTACGAAGAAATTTTTTCATTGGCACAAAATACAAGTCGTTGGAAAGAAAAAATTTTACTATTCTTAAAACCTCCTGGATGGAGGCCTGAAAGTTTAGGACCATCGGTTTATGCCGAAGAAGTGGATCGAAGTAGATATATAAAATACGATCCGATTGTATCCAAACAAAGAATTGTTTTAGGTATTTTGGAATTTTTGGTTTTGACTGTTTTTTCTTTATTATTACTAAAATATTTTAAATCCGGGATTTTTGAACTATGGAAAATTTTCCCCGCGATTGTATTTTTCTTTTACGGATTTAGACATACCGGATTTGTTTTGGATGGAGATACAGTTGGAAAAGTTCGCACCGTTTTACTTCTTTTAGGAGGAGCGGTACTTTACTGGATTTTATTTTTTGTCTAAAGGTCTGTTTCAAAAATTCATACGAGATATTTTGTAAAAGATATTTAAAAATCTGCATATTGCTTCTCGTAAAAAGAATAGAGTTGTTGAAAAATGAATCGCCACTTCGTTTCTGTTTTATGGAAACGGTTGATTGAAGAGTTTTATTGATCGTTACTATGAAATTTTTTATCAACTCTAATATTTTCATTTTGTGTTATACATATTTGAGCTTTTTTAAAATTTCTTATAGGTTGGAGATTTTCAGATGGATGCGACCGTTTGACGAATTTCAACATTCCGTTTTTTTGTCAAATAGCTGCCTAAGAAACCGGATCGACTTTGACGGTCCAGATAAAAAATAAAAATTGAATATTCTAAAAAAAGAATTTAGAATTTCTGAGCAATTCCAAAAAAGAGGGTAGTAGTCAAAACCTGGAATTCCAATTTACGGGAAAATTGATTTGTGACGAGCATTGAAGTTTGATTGTCCGATTCGGTAAGAGGGGTAACACTTCCATTTTCTCTCAGATAAAAACTTGCAGATTCTCCGTTAAAGGTTCCGGATAAGGAAGGGATATTGATCCAGGAAAATGCAATTCCCACTTGAATACTTGCGGATTCTGTAATTCTTCTGCTGACAGTACCTTCTAAACGAAATTCAATACCGGTTCCATTGAGTGACCCTTCTTGGCGAAAGGTTTCTTTTCCGGAAGTCGCATAACCTTCCGAGTCCCAATATACTTGAGACATTCCGGCTCCTAATCCACCTTGGAAAATCCAACGTTTGTAATTCCATTCGTGCCAATACATAAGAAGTGCGTAAGGATTGGAAATTTTAAATTTTAAATCCGTATAAAAGGGTTCCGAAGAAAATTGTTTCAAGCCGAACCTTTGCCATTCTCTGTAACCTCCAATGAATCCTATCTGACTTTCGGAAGCGATTTTTTTACGAATGAAAAGTTCTACTTGAGAGGTTTGTTTGGGTGGATCTAGTTCTGTTTTAGAGGCAACTCCAGGATCGTATGTGTGTGTAAAACCTCTCAAAAAAGAATTCAATCTATCTTCTCCCTTATAACCGATGCCTGCTCTAAAACCCAATTCCCAGTTTTCTTCTTCTTGGTTTGGGATTTCCAGCGCTGGTTTAAAAGAATAGGTTTTTGTTTTAGTAGATTCTGCCTTTAAAATGGAATAAGGGCAAAGTAAAAAAAATAAAACACTCGATAAGATCCTGAAAATTTTGCTGGTAGCCCTCATAATTACAGGATTTATAGCAAGGACTTCTATAAAAAGCTGATTTTCTTTCCTACAGGTGGGCCATGTTGCAATTTCATTTTTTTCAATTCTTGGATTGGGATTTGCTCAAATTCTTTTTCTATTTTTTAAGTTTTATCGGAGTTTTTTTAACGATTCGTCTTCGATTTCCACAGCTTAGATTTTTGTTTTTAGCGATAAAAATTTTTTCGGGCAATATGGACTATAAAGGTTCTAGAGGAAGATTGGTTCATTCGCAGGCTTTTTTTTCCGGAACCGCTTCTTCTCTTCTTCCAGGTGCAGTGATCGGTTCTGCTTTGGCGCTGATGATCGGAGGTCCGGGAGTTTTATTTTGGATTTGGATTTCTTCTTTTTTTATCATGCCGCTTCGATTTGTTTCTTCCACACTTGCGATACGTTTTAGAACTAAAACCGTTTCTGGAAGGTATCTTTCTGGTCCTATGTATTTTATAGAAAGTGCTCTCAAAGCGAGATGGCTCGCGGTAGGTTTTGCAGCCATAGGACTTCTTACTGTGCTTGTAATGGGTGGCGTGGTTCCGATGTTATATGTGACTCATATCGCAAATCGGGTTTTTGAAATCAATGGAATGACGGTTCCTTTTTTATTGTCCGTAATCCTCGTATTTATTGTGTTAGGTGGAATAAGAAGAGTAGGAAAAATTTCCGCGTATCTGGCTCCGATTGGAATTTTTTTGTTTTTTATGGGATATTTCTTTTTATTCAAAGGTTCTCTCATGAACTTCAAGGATTTTATTTGGTTATCTTTTAAAGAAGCGTTTCAACCTACGGCGGCGATTACGGGGGGAGGTTTTGCTCTTGCAAGGATTTATAGTATGGCCTCTGGGATTTTTTTTGTTTCTACGGAAACCGGTATCGGTAAAAGCGCAGGTTTGTCAGGAGTTGTAAGAACGGATTATCCCGCCAAACAGGGATTAGTAAGTATGCTCGCCACTTTTTTTGAAGGATTTATCATATCTACTTTAGTGGTTTATGTACTTTCTTCTTACGGTGCTTTTAAAATGGAGGAACAACTCGTATTTTTAAACGCTTTGTTTCAGGGGAATACGAATCCAGTAAATATCGCTTTTTTCGGATCCTTTTTATTGTTTGGAGTGGTTTCTATTACCGGTTGGTTTTATACGGGAGAACAAAAAGCTCTTTATGTTTTCGGAGAAAAGTTTGCGAACTTTTTTAGGATACTTTTTCTATTTACGATTCTGGCTGTCGCATATCTTTACGTGAAAAATGGAGAACAGATTCTTTTTGAAGCTTTTGGATTGGGTTATTCTCTTTCGATTATAACTGCGGTGCCTGTTTTGATTTCTTTGGTTTTACTTGAGAAGATCGCCAGAACCGAGTTGAAACGTTTTTTAACCGAGAGTGGAGCGAGATACGAAGTATTAAAAGATTTTTATCTTCTAATATTGTCCATCGTTCCTAAAAATTTACTTTCGCGTTTATTTGGACTACTTGCTTCTTCCAGGCTTCCACGTTTTATTTTGATTCCGATTTTAAAAGCTTTTGCAAGAGCATATAAGATCAATGTAGACGAAGCTGAATTAGAAATTCAGGAATACAATTCTCTTAACGAATTTTTTACAAGAGCCTTAAAGGCCGAAGCTAGAATTATCGATTCCGCAGACGACGAAATGGTATCTCCAGTAGACGCAAAAATTACCGGATACGGAGACATCAATCAAAGAATCATCATCCAAGCCAAAGGAGTAGATTACAATTTAAAAGAACTTTTAGGCGGATCAAAATATTTAGAAGATTTTACGAACGGAAAATACATCACTTTTTATCTATCTCCTCAGGACTATCATAGAATTCATTCTCCGGCGTATGGAAAAATATTAGGATATTATTATGAACCTGGAAAGTTGTTTCCGGTGAACGAACTTGCCGTTTTTGGGATTCGAGGCCTTTTTCCAAAAAACGAAAGATTGATTACTTATCTTCAAACAGAATACGGAAAAGTCGCGGTTATAAAAGTGGGTGCTTCGAACGTTGGACGAATTCGAGTGACTTACGACAATAAGATTGTAACAAATACTCTCATCCGAACTACAAGGACGGTAGAATATAAGGAAGTTTCGATCATGATTGATAAGGGAGCTGAGTTAGGTAGATTTGAAATGGGATCTACTGTAATTTTACTGATGGAAAAGGATACTTTTCAGTTTAGTTCTCTTGTGGTGAATGAAAAAATTACTTATGGAACTACGATCGGAAAATTTAAAAAGAAAAAATGCAAACTTCCTAAATAATTAAAAATGATTTCAGAGATTATCTATTCGTTCTTGAAACATCGTTGTATTTAAATTATAGTTTTAATAGGATCAAATCAAATTTTTTCCGTCTTTGTTGAACGAAAATATTTGGAAATCTGAACTATGATTTTGAAATTATTTTTACTATTCATAACTATATAATAAAGTGCTTAATATTTTGTATGTAACCGGCGTTTTGTGATAAAGTTAACGGTGCTCAATTTTATAGAGATCAGTAATAGATAGTGTATATTAATGTATTAGAAGTTCAAATTTTACTTTCAGAAAATATGATCAATAACCGTTGAAAAATGCGAACTATAATTTTGAAATTACCTTTACGAAAATGGGAAAATAAAAAATGACTCAACTCAGTTTAAAAGCGACTACACCCGACCAAATTGACTTCGATGAAAATCATCTGAAAATCACATGGAAAGACGGTGTAACTTCTATTTTCGATTTATTAGATCTTAGAAAACGTTGTCCTTGTGTAGTTTGTAAGGGTGGGCACGGAGGAAAGATAGGAACTACTACTGGAACAATCCAATCAATTCGACTTTATTCAGTCAATAAAGTCGGAAGATATGCGATCAATTTGGTTTGGAGCGATAATCATCAAACTGGGATTTATTCTTATGATTCTCTGAGAA
This sequence comes from Leptospira noguchii serovar Panama str. CZ214, assembly GCF_000306255.2. Lineage (GTDB taxonomy): Bacteria > Spirochaetota > Leptospiria > Leptospirales > Leptospiraceae > Leptospira > Leptospira noguchii. The sequence continues at coordinate 198,995 of NZ_AKWY02000024.1, read as the reverse complement.
TGTTTGCAGAAGGTCTCGGAGGGGAATTAAGCTAAAAGTAAGGCTTTGAAAGATCTTTGGTGAAATCCCAGAAATTTCTATATAATTTAAAAATACTAATTAGAGTTGTTGAAAAATTCCATAACAAAACTGCTTTAGCCGACAGTTTCCATAAAACAGAAACAAATGTAGAATTAATTTTTCAACAACTCTATTTTCAAATTAAATTTCTGTCTGGGATTCTGGGTGAATTAAAAAAAAGGTTGCTTATATTTTAATATTATAAAATTAAATTTTATTGAACTGATGGATTAACCTTGATGTTCGGTTTGTGGTTTTGAGTGAAGTCGTAATTGTTTGAATTTAAGTTATTCTTTGCAATTTTTTTTAAAATCAGTAGGTTCATTTTATTTGTTTGAATACGTTCGTATTCCCATGAAGTCTGTGTTTTTGCGAAAATGTAGGAACTACTGCAAAATTTGTATTCTCTCTGTTTCCAAAAAAAAGATTGTTTTCACTTAAAAATTGGGTGAAAACAGACTGGAAAGAAAAAAAGAGGTGACAAAAACTCTTTTCTTATGTCTCATTAACTAAAACTCCCGGAGAGTTCCCAAAATGGGTGAAGGTTCCCTATCACAGGAAGAAATAGACGCATTACTCGCCGGAGCAAGCGATTCGTTTGATCCGGGAAGTGTGGCGCCTGCAGCCGCACAAAAAGAAGTTCCAGGAATGTCCCCCGTGGATCGGGATATTTTATCAGATCTTTTAGCTTCTTGTTTTCAAGTAGCAGGAAATACGTTAGGCGCTGTTCTTTCTCGTTCTTCTGCATTTTTAAATCCAAATGTAGAAACCAAAGCCCGAAAAGATATAGAATCCGAATTAAAATCTGGATCTTTTCTTTTGTATTCTACGCTTTCCGGAAGCGTAAATGGAAGAGTCGTTTTAGCAATGTCCGCAGAGAATGCGGTAAAAATTTCCAATTCAATGATGGGCGGGTTCGATTCTGGGGAACTGGACGAAGCTCAGATGCAAACACTCCGAGACTCTCTAACTCCTGTAATGGGGGCTTTGATCTCTCAAATCAGTACAAAAACGGGCGGAGGAGTCAACGGCTCTCCTTCGGAAACTAGAAACGTAACCTCTCCTGCTGCCTTAGTTTTGCCGGACGGGGAAACTCTGATTCGAATTTTCTTTAATCTTACCATCGAAAACATACCTTCTTTTAGAGTTCAATTTTTACTCTCACTTTCTACTGCCTCGGATCTTTTGAATCTTTACCGCCGCTCCGGAAGCGCAGGTGGTGATATGAGTGGAATGGGAATGGGGGGCATGGGTGGAATGGGAATGTCCCCAGGTTCTATGTCCGTCAAGTCGGTTGCTTTCCCCAACTTAGGAACTGCGAGTGGTGCTTCTAATACCCCCAATTTAAATCTATTGATGGACGTTCAGATGAGCGTTACCGTGGAATTAGGAAGAACTAAGATGTATATCAAAGACATTTTAGGTTTAGGGGAAGGTTCTATCATAGAGTTGGATAAGCTCGCGGGTGAACCGGTAGATCTTTTAGTAAACGGTAAACTGATCGCAAAAGGTGAAGTCGTAGTCATCGACGAAAATTTCGGAGTGCGCGTAACTGATATAGTAAGTCCTATCGATCGAATCAAGCCGGAGGGGAAGTGAAATTTTTAGAAACTTCCCAAAGTAACGGAAAGAAAACGATTTCCGTTCTTTCTTTTTTGATTATATTCAATTTTACTGTTATTTCTTTATCGGCTCAATCTGAAAGAGAATTGATGGACGAGGCTCTCAAGAAAGAATTGGGGGATTTTTCCCAAAAGAAAAATTCAGACGGGTCCACTGGGAATTCTTCTACAGAAATTAAATCAACTCAAAGTGGAACTCCTCAATCAAACTCTTCTGAAACACAACAGGAATCCAATCCGGTAGAAGAAAGATATCGTCCCAAAGACGAAGGCCCCGGAATTGCAGGGACTCTCCTTAGGGTAGTTTTTATACTAGGGCTGCTTTGTGTAGCACTTTATTATATTCTAAAATACGTATCTAAAAATCGGGAAGGTAGACTTCCGGTTCGAGGTGAAATGAGCGTTCTTTCCAGTCTGATTCTTGGGCCAAACAAACAACTTCAGATTGTAGAAGTTTCGGAAAGATTGTTGGTTCTCGGAGTTGCTGACAATGGAATTAATTTGATCACAGAGATTTCGGACCCAGAAATAAAACATAGGATTTTACAAAAGAAAGAAAACTTTCAACCTCCAGAAGGTGGGTTTTTAGTTACTGTACTGGAACAAATTAAGGATTTAAATTCTAGAATTTCTGGAAACACAGAGGGACCTCCGGAAAGTGGGGGCGGGTCCACTCGGGAAGAAAAACGAAAACAGGCCCGAAAAAAATTAGAAGAACTCAAAGAAAAAACAAGCTCGCTCGAAGGCGGGCTTTTCGATTTGAGATAACCTTAGTTATTATGAGAGAATTTGTTTCTTAGGTGAAAATGAGACATAAAAAGTTTATCAAGAACATAACCTGGGTTTTCTTACTTTGGGTGAATTTATCTTTGGGTTCTACTTTTTTTCCCTTAGAAGCTCAGTCTGTAGGAACTAGAATTCCGATTCCGAATTTAAACATCAATGTAAATGAGGCCAAGAGTCCGAGAGAGACAAGTCTTTCTCTGATGGTTTTATTTTTAGTTACGATTCTTTCTTTGGCGCCAGCGATCGTGATGTCTTTGACCTCGTTTACTAAGATCGTGATCGTTTTGGATTTTGTAAGAAGGGCTCTATCGATTCAGAATCTTCCACCTAACCAGGTAATGATGGGGCTAGCTCTATTTATGACTTTTTTTATCATGGCTCCTACGTTAAACACTGTCAACGAGAAGGCTCTTGGTCCTTATTTAGAAGGTAAGATCGATACGAATTCTTTTTTTGAAAAAGGAATGATTCCTATTCGCGAATTTATGATGCGCCAGATTGGAACCTCTGGTGCAAAAGACGTGGCTCTTTTTTTAAAAATTGGAAAGGTAGAAAAAGTAGAATCTTTTGACGATGTTCCTTCTTACGTTTTGATTCCAGCTTTTATGTTAAGCGAAATCAAAAAAGCGTTTTGGATCGGTATAGTCATTTTTATTCCGTTTATCGTAATCGATTTAGTAGTGGCTTCGGCACTTCTTTCTATGGGTCTTATGATGTTGCCTCCGGTGATGGTCAGTCTTCCGTTTAAATTGATCTTATTCGTTCTTGTGGACGGTTGGAATTTAATCGTCTATGAACTCGTAAGGAGTTATAAATGACGGAATTAGACGTTATGACTTTAATTAGAGATTCTTTATATATTACTCTGAAAATTTCATCTCCTATACTTTTTACAGCTTTGGTTGTGGGTTTGATCGTAGGGATATTACAAACGACCACTTCGATTCAAGAACCTACGATCGCGTTTGTTCCTAAGCTTTTGGCAATTTTTATCGTAATCGTAATTTTTTCTTCCTGGATGATCCAGACGATGACAGATTATACCCGAAACCTTTTTTTGATGATCGAGAAATTTTAGTATATTATGGAATACTTTATCAATCATTTTCAGGTTTTTTTACTGATCCTTTCGAGGTTGATGGGATTGTTATCCGTTGCGCCTGTTTTTTCGTATCCTTCAATTAGTGTTCCCCAAAAGATGATTTTTTCCTTTTTAGTTTCAGTGATTTTATTTCCGGTGATTGCAGGTTTTTTACCTCCGGTTCCGGGAGACATGGGGAACTACGGACTTACGGTAATCGCGGAAGCCTTGATCGGAATCCTTTTGGGTTTTTTGATCAGTTTGATTTTTGCGGCCTTTCAGATGGCGGGTGAATTTTTTAACGTTCAATTGGGTTTTGGGTATGCGGAAATTTTAGATCCAGTGACTCAGACCAGTTTACCCGTGATCAGTACTTTAAAAAATCTTTTGGGGATGTTGCTTTTTTTGACGTTAGGCGCTTATCGAATCATGTTCGAAAGTCTTGCCTATTCTTTTGAAAAGATTCAGGTTTTACGATTTGTTCCGGAAATTCAAAACGGAATTTATAAGGCTATGGAGGACGCGGTGGGCGCGATGTTTTTTGTAGCGTTTCGTTTATCTCTTCCGGTTTTGGGAATCATACTACTCGTAACCGTTTCTGAAGCCTTGATGGGTAAGGCTGCTCCACAACTCAACATTTTGCAATTATCGTTTCCGATCAAAGTTACAATTGGTCTGATCGTGATGATTTTTATCACTCCTTACCTGGTCTCTCAGATGGGAGCAGCTTTTGATTTATCCTTTGATAAGATAAATCTAATGTTGCAGGAGTGGCCGAAATGAAAGAGACAATTTGGTTGAGAAAGAAAAAATTCAAGGCTGTTTTAGTGCAAAACCCTGAGATATTTTTTGTAAGAATTTTCTACACGTGTCTTTTTCTGATTTCTTGGATTTATGAATTGAATCCTGTTTCTTTCGCAAAGTCAGTGTTAGGCGTATTTTATCGTTTAGGGTTTTCTTGGAAACGTTTTGCAGAGTTTATCTTTGGGAAATTTTATAATATTTTTCCGGGGATCTATTTTGCTGAGAAACGTGGTAGTTCTCACAATTTTGTAAGATCACAAACTTTGTATGAGTTCCCACAATTCCATAAGATTATAAATTTTGTAAGAGTTCCCACAATTTACGTAAGATCGCAAGCTTTGTGTGAGTTCCTACAAATTATAGAAAATCACAAACTTTGTAAGAGTTCCCACAATTTACAGAACGTCGTAGAATCAGAATCCAACGATGATCACTTTTCTAATCTAAACGTTGTTTCTTTACAAAACAAAAAGGAACGTTTTATAAAACAAACTGGTATATCTAGGACATCTTTCATTCTGCAAACTTGGTGGGGACAAAACTCAACATCTTACACTCGATGGATGGCGGGAAAAATCAGTAGATTTTTTTCGATTTCACAAAGACTTTTTTTTAAAGAGAGATTTTCAGAAATTCTTTTTGTCGGAACTTTTTTATTTTATAAAAAAATTGTAAAAATGTTTCGAGATTATTCGGAGCCAATTGATTCTAAACGAATCGAATTTTTTAATTCCAATTTGTTTTTTTACTTTTTGCAAATTGATTTTATAAATTCAACGATTGAGGTCGTTCGAAACATCTGTCGATTTAACATTCTACCACCTAATATGTGTTTATCGACCGAGGTCGCCGATTTCAAAATTGATCTGCAGTTATTTGCCGCCGAAGACGAGGGAAGAACAGAACCCGGGTCAGAAAGAAGAAGAAGAGAAGAAAGAGAAAAAGGAAACGTCCCTAAGTCTCCTGAACTTCCCGCGGCGGTAGTGTTACTTGCCGGAGTCATTTTAGTGTATCTCATGGGAGAATATTTTTTCATGAGAACGTATTATATTTTACGCAAATACATTCACGGAGTAGGTCTTAGAACCGACATAAGTTCCGAGTCCGTGACAGAACTTTTAAAAAATGCTTCCACGGATTTATTTACACTTCTTTGGCCATTACTTGGGATCACATTAGTTGGTGCAATCATTGGAAACGTAGCACAGGTGGGTTTTATATTCACACCTCGTGCATTGAGTTTTAACTTCAGTAGAATCAGACCCAATTTTAAGAAAGTGTTACCTACACGTCAGACGCTTTTCAATTTGGGTAAGTCTCTGGCAAAAGTAGGACTAATTGCCTGGGTTTCTTATATCATTATCAGCAAAGATTTTTTTCCAATTCTTCTTTCGGGAGAAATGGGATTAGAACAAGCAGTCGCGCTTGTAATGAACAGTTCTTTTAAAATATTTTTAATCGTTGGGATTATACTACTCGCGATCAGTATCGTGGATTATTTATATCAAAGATATGAATATGAAGAATCTTTAAAGATGACTCCTTCCGAAGCAAAAAGAGAAGCCAAGGAATCCGACGGGGATCGTTCTCTTCAAGCCAGGAGAAGACAACTTGCTCGAGATATGATGAATAAAAGAAAAATGTTAGCTAAGGTTCCAGAAGCGGATGTGGTGATCACAAATCCCACTCATTTTGCGGTGGCCTTAGAATACAAACCTGGAATCCATAAAGCTCCGATTGTGATTGCAAAAGGAGTAGATGATTTTGCTCTTCTGATCATTCGAATTGCAAGAGAAAATGGAGTGCCTACCGTAGAAGATCGTATTCAAGCAAGAGGACTTTATGAAGAAGTGGAACTGGGCGCGGAAGTTCCGCAACAATTCTATCGCGCGATTGCTACCATTCTCTCTCGTTTGGAATCTTTCCGGAGAGCCGTGTAAGAGGAAGTTATGGAAAAGAAGTGGTGGAACCAGTCGGATGTAATTTTGGGAATCGGAGCAGTGGCGGTAGTGGCAATGCTCGTAATTCCTCTTCCCGGATTTATATTAGATATTTTGATTATTGTCAGTTTGGCGATTGGGCTTCTGGTTCTTTTGACTTCTCTTTCAGTCAACGAGCCTGCGGATTTTTCGATCTTTCCGAGTTTACTTTTGATTACTACTTTATATAGACTTGCGCTGAACGTATCTACAACCAGGCAGATACTTTCCAAAGGACCCGCGATGAATAGTCATGTAATCGACGCTTTTGGATCGTTTATCATAGGAAGCGAGTCCGGGCTTTCTAAGTATGTGGTAGGTTTTATCATATTCATCATTTTAGTACTCGTTCAAATTTTAGTAATTACTAAAGGAGCGACTAGAATTTCGGAAGTTGCGGCTCGTTTTACTTTGGATGCTTTGCCTGGAAAACAAATGGCGATCGATATGGAACTTTCCTCAGGGAATATAAACGAAGAAGAAGCCAAAAAAAGAAGAAAAAGAATCGAAGCCGAAGTCGATTTTTACGGATCGATGGATGGAGCGAGTAAGTTTGTACAAGGAGACGTTCGAGCTGGGCTGATTATTACCGCCATCAATCTGTTAGGTGGAGTGATTATTGGATCTTCAATTCGTGGAGAATCTTTTACACAAGCTATAGAAACTTATGGAAAGTTTACCATAGGAGATGGTCTCGTATCTCAGATTCCGGCACTTTTAACGACTGTGGCAACAGGTATCATTGTAACTCGTTCTGGGTCCGAGTCTGATCTTGCCACTCAGTTTAAAAATCAGTTATTTAGTAATTCAAAAGTTTTATATGTAGTTGCTGGAAGTTTAGGATTTGCTGCATTTATTCCGGGACTTCCGTTTATTCCTTTGGTTCTACTTTCTGCTGGAATTGCCTATTTAGGATATTCGCTAGAACAAACCGTCAAAGAACAACTCGAGTCGATCGAAAAAAAAGAAAAAGAGTCTGGTCAGGATCGTAAACCAAAAGATTTTTACGAAGAACTGAGAACCGATCCGATTGAAATTGAAGTTGGTTATCATCTTATACCGTTAGTCGACGTTTCTCAAGGCGGAGCGCTTTTAGATCAGATCAGTAATCTCAGAAAGAAGTTTGCACAGGATAACGGCGTGGTAATTCCTCCCGTGAGAATATTAGATAATCTTGATTTAAATCCGGATACGTATTCGATCAAAATCAATGGGACAGAAGTGGGAACTTCCACGGTAAAACCGGACAAATTGATGGCCCTCAATACTAACCCCGGAACTGCGGAGTCTATTTCCGGAGAGGATTTTTTAGAACCTTCTTTTGGTCAAAGGGCAAAATGGATTTCTGCCGAGGACAAATCCGACGCAGAAGCAAAAGGTTACACTGTAGTAGACGCATCTACGGTAGTTGTAACACACTTGAAAGAACTTCTTGCAACACACGCGTCTACTTTACTTGGAAGGGAAGAAGTCAAAAAACTTCTGGATCATTACAAAATAAGTTATCCAACTTTGATCGGAGAATTGGACGCGGATAAACCAGGTAACTTAGGAATCATTCAACAAGTATTGCAAAATCTTTTAAGAGAAGGGCTTGGAATTAGAAACCTAGTTCCTATTTTAGAATCGATCGCGAATAATTTGTCTAAATATCAAAATTCGTACATACTTACAGAACTTGTACGTCAGTCGATTTCAAGAACTGTAGTTCGGGATTATCTATCCATGGACGGAAAGTTAAGAGTGATCACTCTCGAAAGTAGAATTTTGGATCGACTCAATAAATCCATTACTCAGGACAGAATCGAAAACAGAGACGTTCTGTCTCTTGCACCAGATTTTTACAGAAGATTGATCGATAGTGTGGCTGAACTTTATAGAAATTTTAGGACCGAAGGAAAGTTTCCTATTTTTGTTGTAAATCGAGAAGTACGTTTGCCTTTTTCGTATATGCTCGCAAAGGAATTTCCTCCCCGCAATTTCGGAGTTCTTGCCTATGAAGAAATTCATTCTTCGGTGGACTCTGTGATCGAGGCTGAACTTAAACTTCCCCAAACCCAGACGGCGGGAGTTTCGGAAGAAACATGAAATACTTAGAATATTCTAACTTTATAAAGTGGAATAATTAGAGGAGTTGAATATGGAATTTGCTAAAATTCGGGGCAAAAGTTATCAAGACTGTTTGATGGAAATGAAAATGAAATACGGTTCGGAGGCTACCGTAATTTCTCAAACGGTTGTAACCGAAGGTGGTGTGATGGGCACTGGGCTTCTCGCAAAAAAGATGATCGAAATACAGATCGGAATTCCGGAGAAACAAGCGTCTCGAGAAAAAATAGAACGTAAACTTCAAGACCTAAAAGATCTTTTAAAACAAAAATCTTATACTTCTCCAGAAAGAAAAAAAACTCTACAAACTTTAAAACCTCTTTCTAAAACTTTAGAAGAAAAAGAAGCCATAATCGAAGAGGAAATTGAAGAAATAATTACCGAGCCGGAAAGAGTGGGGCTTTCTTTCGAAAAGGAACTTTTAGATAAAAATTCTTTTTCAAGAAGAGAAATTTCCACTGTTCGAAAGGATTCTCCCTTAATCCGATTAGGAGAAAAATTAGTTCGAGAAGGAATGAGTCAGTCCTATGTGGAAGAAATTATTTCTAAAGTAGAAGAGAGACTTTCTCCTCTAGATCAAGGACGCAATCACGCCGTTCTAGAAAGGACAATTGAAATCCTAAAAGAAAGGGTGAGTGTGGACTCGGATCTTTTTCGGGGCACCGGAAAAAACCAAAGAAAAGTGATCTTTTTTGTAGGACCTACCGGTTCTGGTAAAACTACAAGCGTGGCAAAATTAGCTGCAAAGTATTTTTTACATAAAGGGAAATCAGTGTCTCTTTATACTACGGATAATTATCGTATTGCCGCCATTGAACAGCTCAAACGTTATGCAGACACAATGGGAATGCCGTTTTATCCGGTTAAAGACATAAAAAAATTCAAGGAAACACTGGCGAGGGATGGTTCAGAACTCATTCTAATCGATACTGCAGGGTATAGTCATAGAAATCTAGAACAGCTCGAAAGGATGAATACTCTACTTTCTTGTTTTGGGGAAAAAGACTCTGTGGAAAATCTACTTGTCCTTTCGTCCACTTCTTCCTACCATCATACGAGCACTGTATTGAAAGCCTATGAGTCTTTAAATTACCAAAGAATTCTTCTCACAAAATTAGATGAGGCGGATTTTTTAGGTGGTTTTCTCGAACTGGCCGATACATACTCTAAGAGTTTCACATACTACAGCGTAGGTCAGGAAGTTCCTTTTGACATTCTTTCTGCCGAAAAAAATCTTATGGCTGAATGTGTGGTGACTCCGGAGAAAATTGCTGAGCTGAGAGGAGAAGTTTTCACCGTCACAGGTGACTGATTCGATCGGCTTTCGAAGAGGTAAAGAATGGATCAGGCGGCTCATTTACGGAAACTCACCGAGGGCAACACGAGTCTTAAAGTTCTGTCATCCAGAAAACCCACTACTAAGATCGTAGCGATCGCATCCGGGAAAGGAGGAGTGGGTAAAAGTACCATTTCCGTAAACCTGGCTATTTCTATGGCAAGGGCGGGACAAAAAGTACTCGTATTCGACGGGGATCTAGGGCTCGCTAACATAAACGTAATTTTAGGAATCATTCCTAAATACAATCTTTATCACGTAGTCAAAGGACATAAAAGCCTGAAGGACATAGTTATCCAAACTCCGGAAGGAGTGGATATTATCGCGGGAGCTTCCGGATATTCCCAACTTGCAAACCTAAACGACACTCAGAGAAATTCTCTGATCAAGGGATTTTCAGAATTAGATAATTATGATATTATGATCATTGATACTGGTGCGGGAATCAGTTCTAATGTAATCGGACTGACTCTGCCCGCAGACGACGTGATCGTAATTACAACTCCGGAACCGACCGCAATTACCGATTCTTACGGACTGATCAAGGCGATTGTATCTCAGAGTAGAGATAAAAATCTCAAAATGGTGGTCAATCGGGTTCGAAGCGCCATCGAAGGTAAAAAAGTAGCAGATAGAGTTATCGACATTAGCGGGCAATTTTTAGAAGTGAAGGTAGAAAACCTAGGATTTATCTTTCAGGATGAAGAAGTAGAAAAAAGTATTCGGGAACAAAAACCTTATATTATCAATTCACCTAAAAGTAAGGCAGCAGCTTGTCTAAATCGTATAACGTATTCACTTTTAAATCAGGATATAGAACCTTTGGAAGACTCTGGAATCGGAGGTTTTTTCAAAAAGTTTTTTAACTTTATGGACGTCCGAGACAAAGAATTTGATAAGAACGACGAAGAAGAATAGTCCTTGAATCTTCAGATTTTATTTATCGGGGTTTTTGTAGTAGTTGCTTTTGCCATCAGCGCTCTCTGCGGATTTTTAATTGGAAATTCTTTTGGTCATGTCCTTCTTGTAACCTTTCTTTCTATGATCGCGTTTGCGGTTTTAGGATTTGGAGTACACTCGATTTTAGAAACAAAAGTTCCAGAGTTTTTAGATTTTCTTTCCAATATAGGAGGAGAATACGTTCCTCCCGCTCATGCTACCGATTCGGAGAATGTAGTCAAAGGAAGAGATTATACGAGTAACGCAAGTGATACAGATTTTGCGGAAGGATCTTCCAACTCTGAAGTTTTTGCTTCTGCTGCTCCGAAACGTCAGAAGGATGGAAACTTTGGGGATCACATCATGGTCGAAAATATAGCGATCAAAAATGAACCTAAACTTATGGCAGAAGCGATTCGTACTATGTTGGCTCGAGACGATATGGGCGAAAAGTAATCGTTTGATCTGAGAAATTGAATGAGACAAAAAACTGCTTGATTTCCCCGTTTTTGCATTAAAAAATGCTATTGCAATTTTCTGAGAAGCTCGACACTTTAAATGAGGTCTTCCAGATCCGAGCTTATGTCCAAAAAATATGAGAAATATAACCAGCAGGATGAGACGGAACTATGGAAATCCTATCGAGAAACCAAAGATCAGGATATCCGTGCTTACCTTGTAGAAAAATATTCTCCGCTAGTCAAACACGTAGCAGGTAGAATCGCTATAGGCATGCCTCAAAACGTTGAATTCGACGATCTTGTATCTTATGGAGTTTTTGGACTTTTGGATGCGATCGAAAAGTTCGATCCGGAAAGACTGATTAAATTCAAAACGTATGCAATGACTCGAATTCGAGGAAGTATCTTTGACGAGTTGCGTTCCATCGATTGGATTCCTAGATCTATCCGTCAAAAAGCAAAACAACTAGAACAAATTATAGGAATGCTGGAAAACAAAGAGGGCCAGCAAGTAGACGACGACGCGATCGCAAAAGAATTGGGAATTTCTATGGAAGAATACAATTCCCTTCTTACAAAAATTAGCGGAACCTCTCTTGTTTCGTTAAACGACATCTGGTTTTTAGGAGATGAAAATGACGAGGTTTCCTTTATGGAAACTTTAGAATCTCCTATGAATATGAATCCGGATACGATTATAGAAAAAGAAGAAATTAAGAATGTAATCGTAGAAGCGATCAAAACTCTTCCTGAAAAAGAAAAAAAAGTAATCGTATTATATTATTATGAAGATCTAACTTTAAAGGAGATCGGTGAGGTGCTGGAGGTTACGGAGTCCAGAATTTCTCAGTTACACACTAGAGCCGTTTCCAGATTGAGAAGTAAACTCGGTAAAGTAAAGTCCGTCATTTCTCGTAAGTAATTTTTGATTTACTAGGACGGGGAGAATATGGGTTCTCTAATACCATTCTTACAAGACCAAAGCAAGGAACTGGATCGTATCCAGAACGAACAGGTGGAAGTTTACGGAGATACTCTGGAAAACTCTCTACGTCTCGCCGCAAAACATCTTAAAAAACAAGTACACGAATTGGACTATGTAGTTTTGAAACGTGGGAAGAAAAAGCTCTTCGGACACGAACCTTGGCACATTCGTGCTTCGATTCTTCCGGAAGATAACTTTTTGGATGAATTAACCGAGCTAGATCAAAAACTTACTGGCGGTTCGGGTAAACTCGTTTCTAAGGATCTCAAAGATCTCATTCAGCCCAAGGACAAAAACGGAAAGGTTCTGGTTCAAATCCTTCGAAACGGAGCGTATCTTACCACCTTTGCACCGTTAGGTGACGGTCATCCAGTGGATCTGGACGAGGTGTTTAAAAAACTTTCTTTAAAAGGTGTTTCCGGAGAGGACGGCAAACTGGTCCGCAAAATTGTAAAGGAAGCAAAAGGAGAGCCGGTTCTTATCTCACAACAGAAACCTAGACCAGGGATGGAAGCAAAACTAATCTTAGATATTTCTGCTGATAAAATGAAAGCTAAAGTTACAATTCTTCCTCCTAGACCTGGTGGAAAGGATTTTGAAGTTAGAGACGTAGTCAATCATCTCAAAAACGCAGGAGTAAAATACGGTTTTAAAGAAGAAGAAATTCAAAGAAAACTGGAAGAAGAATTTTATAATCAACCTTTTATCGGTGCTGAGGGAGACTATCCTATCAACGGTAAAAACGCTCAGATCATCTATCACGTTCGGACTTCTAAAAATATTTCTTTCCGTGAAGACGAATCTGGAAGAGTAGACTTCAAGGATTTGGATCTGATTGAAAACGTAGTAGTAGGTCAGTTACTCGCCGAAAAAATTCCTGCAGAAAAAGGAAAATACGGTCGTACTCTTTTTAACGAACTTCTTCCTGCAAAAGACGGAGCGGATACAGACTTAAAACAAGGAAAGGGAACTATTCTTTCCGAAGACAGAAGCAAGTTGACCGCGGAAGTAAACGGTCAGGTTGTCTATGCGACCGGAAGACTTTCGGTGGAAACCGTTTATCGAGTGAATGGAGATGTAGGAATCAAAACGGGTAACGTTACTTTTCTAGGTTCGATTGTAATTACGGGTAACGTGGAAGATAATTACTCAGTCAAAGCCGCCGGTAATATTGAAATTTACGGAACGGTTCAAAAGGCGAGAGTGGAAGCAGATGGAGACATCATCATTCGCCAAGGAATTTCCGGAAGAGAAGAGGCTCACGTAGAATCCACTGGTGGAAACGTGATCGCTAAATTCATACAAAGCGCCACCGTGATCACCGAAAAGGACGTTATGGTTCAAGAGGGAGTTTTACATTCTTTTGTGAGTGCTGGAGGAAAAATTCTCTGTAATGGAAAACGAGGCCAAATTGTAGGTGGAACGGTTCGGGCTTCCGAGCTGATCGCTGCCAGAAGTATCGGTTCTTCTGCAAATCCAGCGACTGAACTTGTTGTAGGTATTGATCCTAAGGTTCTAAAACAGATTGCCGACTACGAAGCCAAGATGCACGAAAGTCAGGCCAAACACGAACAAGTTTTCAAAAGTTTAAAAACTCTTCAGGCCAGAAAAGAATCCGATCCGGCTTCTTTTACGGAAGAACACGAAAATCAACTTTCTAAAATGCAGAAGGCAGTGGATAAACTCGATTCTAGAGTCAAAGAGTTTGAAACGGAAATTAGTAATCTTAAAAATTATATGGAAGAAAAGTCGTCTCACGGTAAGATCAGTATCGAAAAAGTTCTCTACGGCGGAGTGACTATGAGAATCCGAAACTCTGATTTTAAAACTAGAAACGAGATTAAGAACAAAACTTTCGTAGAAGAAAATGGAATGATTCGCCAAGTTCCTTATGAAGATCCTGAGCCGGATAAAAAAGACTGGAGAAAAAAACGAAATCGTGGTAATTAAACCTTAGAATGAGGTTGAGCGATACTTTTTTAGGTTATGGTCAGGCTCCGGATATGATCCGGAAGCAGCAGGTGGAGAATCCTTTCACCATGCCTCATATGATCTCCGAAACTTCTCGGATGGTCAAAGAATATAACGACACACGCAAATACGCCGTTGAATTGTATACCGACGTTTTTTCTCTTTCTCCTGAATCTAGGGAAAAAATGGCTTCGGCAAGAAATCAGAAAATAGATCAGATCAAGGATCGATTGAAAACATACAAATCGGCCTCGGACGATAAGTCTTATACGTATTCTTCCAATGGCCAAAAGGCGTCTAACGTTCCGTCCAATCGAGGTAAAATCGAATTTTTTGCTTAAACTTTTTCCGAAGGAATGTTGTTGGAGACGTACCGGGGGAAAAGTATGGAACTATTTGCAGTATTGGCAATCAACGCGGTTGTTTCCGTTGTTTTATATTATACGATTACTTCAAAAGTAACCGAAAGAATTCGTACCCATATGTTGGGAAAGATTAACGGAGAAATTAGAGATTTTATAGACGAGTTGGAAACCGAGTCTCTTAGACAAGTTGATCTTATGGGAGCGAGAATTCTCACTTTTAAAGAGATCACTTCTAAGGCTGAAGAACTGGTCAAAAGAATTGAACAGGCAACTTCTTCGGATATTCTCGAAAAGATCCAAATTGTACATAAAGATTCTGTAATTAATGTTGAAAACAAAGAATCTGAGAATTCATATTCCCTCAAAAATGGAAATCATACTGGAATTTCTAGTTTTGTTCAACAAGGAATCGGTCATATCTATAAAGAAAATCTGGATCTGACTAGGGAGGATGTAGAAGATTTTTCTAATTTGCAGAAGGTTTCTAATTCTAAAATCCATACTTCTTATATTCAAAAATCAGAAACTACTCCTAAGGTAACAAAAAGAGAAGTTGTATCCAAAAATAAATCGGAGATTCTTTCACAAGGTTCTACTTCCAATCTGGTTTTAGAGACGATCGGTAAGGGTGTTCGTAAATTTTTTGGCATTCAAGAAATCAAAACGGTTCGTGAGGAAGATGAAACGTTTGGGAACGATTTTTTTCCGGGAACTAGGAATTCCACTTTGGATATTTCATTGGATGAAAATCCGTTTACGCCCGTTTCCGAATCGAAGTTGAGCGAAACCTCTTCTCTTGTTTTTAAGGACAATCTAAAACCGAAAGAAGCTGACTTTGGTAGAATTTTACAAGAAAATATTGTAGGTTATCAGCCTATCAAACCGGATTCTACAAAAATTTCCGCCGAAGCAGCGTTACTCGAAATTGGAGAAGATTCTACAAAAATAGAGAAAGTTGTTTTCCTTTTAAAAAGAAAATATACTCATGAAGAAATTTCGGAAGTTTTGGATCTCGCTCTGGGTGAGGTGGATATTATTGAAAGGTTCAGGTTGGACAGAAATAGGAGGTTCTGATGTCCCAATTTAGCGTACTCAACGTAGGATTCGGGAATATCGTTCTGGTTTCTAAAATCGTAAGCATCATTCATTCGGATTCTGCATCTGCTAAAAGAATCCGAAACGAAGCAAAGAGCAACAACAGCCTAATTGATGCGACTCAGGGTAAAAAAACCCGTTCGATTATAGTGACGGACAGTAACCATCTTATTCTTTCCAATCTTAGAGTTGAATCTCTGACTAGAAGAATTGAATCCAGAGATAATTCGATCGCTTCTGAAGAGGAAGATTTAGACTGAACTCTCCTAAACTTTTTGTTCTCTCCTCGGTTGCAGGTGGAGGAAAATCAACGCTCATTCAAAAACTCAGGGAAAGGCATCCCGAGATTTTATTTTCGATTTCGTGTACGACCCGCGCTCCTCGTCCCGGCGACAAAGAGGGCATAACGTATTATTTTCTGACAAAAGAAGAGTTTGAAAAAGGAATTTCCAAGTCAGCATTTTTAGAATGGGCCCTCGTTCACGATCAATACTACGGCACCCCGTTGAAATTCATAGAAGAAGCGTTTCAAAACGGTTCCTCCGTGATCATGGACATAGATGTTCAAGGTGCAAAGATCATCAAGGACAAACTTCCAGACAAGATCGTTACGATCTTTATTCTTCCTCCGAACGAAGTGGAATGGGAGAGACGTCTTAGAGGTAGAGGAACCGACTCCGAAGAAAACATTCTGAAACGAATCCGGAACGGCAAAGCCGAACTGGAAAGACAAAGTGAATTCGATTTTAAAATCGTGAACGACGATTTGGAGAAGGCGCTCGTCGAGTTGGAAGGGATTATTCTAGGAAATTTAAAATGAGAAATAAGAAAAATCGTATGTTACTATCTTTTTTAATAATTTTATTTTTTCTTTCTTTTGTATCCGTCAATGCGAGTTGCGTTTTCCTTGCGCATCGGGATGTCGAAGGTCTGTATTTTTCAAAGAATGAAAATTCGAAATTTATCCGTCCTGTGATGATTCTTTCGGAAGGAAACGGATATTCCGTTCAAGTGTTTAACTATCTGTGGAAGATGGATTCTTTCGGTTTGGGAAAAATTGACCTTTCGAAAACGTTTCAATTTGTCGATGTCAATGATCGAGATGAGGATTTAAAATTTCGTTCGTTTCAAATCGATCCGGCAAAAGCTACGGTCTGGATCGAATACGACGAAGAAAAAATCGAATTCATTCGAACCAAGGATCCGATTCTTCTCGGCGTTTTGTCTCAGATCAAAAAAGGAATCAACTTTACGATTCCAGTTCATCCGAAGATGAAAACTTATCTAAGAGACGAATTGTCGTTCGAGGCGCTTTGTTAGAAAAAAGAGGGGAAGCGGTAGAAAAATGCAAAAGACATTCCTTTCAATTTTTTTCAGGTCCTCCCGATCCGCATCAACCGAAAAATACCTTCTTGTTTGCGGCGAAACACGCATACGATCCT
Source organism: Leptospira noguchii serovar Panama str. CZ214 (assembly GCF_000306255.2). Classification (GTDB taxonomy): domain Bacteria; phylum Spirochaetota; class Leptospiria; order Leptospirales; family Leptospiraceae; genus Leptospira; species Leptospira noguchii. The sequence continues at coordinate 181,960 of NZ_AKWY02000024.1, read as the reverse complement.
GAATTTTCAGACTGTGTCCAACATTTAAATCCGAAAAAATTATACTTAGCCGACGACCATGATCGGGGATATTTATACTACGACGAAAAGGGAAAAATCGTCGGCATGCTCATGTATGGGGACATGTATGTGGTAGAGGATTATCCTTTGGAAAAGGCTTTGCGTATTATGAGATCCTCGGAAAGAAAACAGAAAGGATTTATGTCAGAATAGTCGGGAAATTGTATATTATAAAATAATTATGCTTTTAAGATTTAAGAGTCATTCGACTTTGAATCGTTTGCGAAAAACATCCATTCTATTTTTTTTATCTTATTTTTACTCCGTTGTTCTGGCGTAAAAAGAACGTATGTTTTCCCGGAAGAACAAAACATGGAACGTTTGAGTGGAGTGTACGATTTAGAAAATGAAAAATACAACGGGAGATCGATTCAAATCCTATATTCTTATCAATTTCTAATTTAAAATTACTATTCTCTTTTGCAATGGATGAGGGTATCGATCGGTTACATTTTCTCCAAATATTCTTTTCTTCTTTTTCTAAAGCTCCAGAGAAAACCTAGCCTTCTAATCCATTTTTGGTGATAATTTTAAAAAATGGCGCGTTAATTGTATTGTTGTTTATAATATTCTCTATTTTATGATTAGAAATTTCACCATTCCAAGAAACGATTTCACCTTTGCTTAACTCACCGATTGAGGAGTTTCTCTAATTTTCATCCCGTTTAAGATGGAAAATAGTTTAATACTAGATTCTCCTGAAGTTTGCAAAGAGTTTAAAAGTAAGATTGTTAAAAAGAGTTTTTTAAAATTAAAGCTTCACCTAACACATAAAATACGAAGTGATTGTTTTAAACTCACGTTATCTGCAATCTGGAGAATCTACTAAAATAAACGGCATGGTGGTCGGAGTTCCGTTTGCTTTGAGTTCTCGGTCTTTCAGATAAAAGCCACAAACGGAAACGTAACTTCCTACTTGGACGTTGGAAATTAGAGAAGTTGAATCCGAATCCAGAGCGACCGGTTTACCAGAAAAATAAACCAAAAAACGAATCGAATTTCCTTTATATAAAATTTCCGAAACGGTTCCAGATATTTGAATCGTTTTCCCGAAGGCTGCAGATGGATTGGAGACTAATTCGTAACCGTTTACCTTGGGAGGCGGGGAATTTGTTTTCTTTTTGGATTCAATAGAGGTTTCAACTAACACTAAAAATACGAAAAGAATAAAAAACGATTTTATTTTAAAATTCATAGTTTCTCCAAATTTATGGATTCGATTCTATTGCATCGTCTGGAATACCTGGGGTTTTGATTCCACTATATCTACTGAGCCATTTGTTTGTAATCATAGCGCGTCTATCCGCAGGAAAAAGTGTTAAAAGATAAGTAGTGATTGTAGGTCTTCCGTCTTCTTCTGCGTCCTTATCCATCTGAATAAAAACGTCTATAATATCTCCATCGGGCCAGTTTACAAGCATTCCAATTGCGGATTCGGGAGGCATGTTTCCTACTTTATCCGCAAGAACCTTAACTAGTTTTTGGCGACTATTTTTTTCGGAGTCTGCAGATTTCATTTCTTTTTCTTTTGCAATGAGGCCCTTGCGCATTTCTTCCAACTTTTCCATTTCGGCTTCAAGTTTTCCTTTTTCGGCGATCAGTTCTACTTTTCTTTTTTCAAGTTCGTCTAATTCTTCCGCAAATCTTTCTTGAGCTTTAGAAAATTCTAATTTTTGAAGTTCGCTGGGAGATTCGTTGTCTTGATTTACGAGAGCAGGTTCTTTACGAAGAAATGGAAAAATTTCAGAGGCGTTGATGATTTGGAAATAATCGAAAACGAAAAAACCGATCGCCAATAAAAAAAGAATGAGAAGTACTAGATAGATAGCTCTTGCTTTGTCGCTTAAGGATGCCATGTTAAACCTTTAGATCGATTCGATTCCCGTTGATTTTATTTTCCAAATCTTCCGCTTTCTTTTGAAAATCGGTAATTTTCTTCTGAAGGCTAAGCATAGAATCTGTCGTTTGGTTAGAATTTCCAACTGCGACATTTAAGATTTTCTGAAATAAAGATTCATTTTTTATATCTGTCGTATAGTTTTTTGATTTCGGATGCGCCTGAATCGTCGTTAGGCGATTCGGGGTTTGATCCAGTATCGTATGTAAAGACTCTCGGAATCGATTTAGAGGATTCATTGATTTTTCTCCGTTCAATGGATTTTAGTTGATTGTAATGTTCTTCGAGTTCGAACTTTTCTTTTTTAAAATATAATTTTTTGTAATCTTTATATTGATTCTCTTTAAGAATCTCTAAAATTTTACGATCTTTTTGAGCGAGTATTAGTTCTGCTCTTTTAGAATCTAACTCTGATTTTCTATTTTCTATGTCGGATTCTAAATTTTCGTTTTGGGTAATGAGAGAGCGGATATAACCTTGATGAAGTTGGTAATCTCTTAAAGAGGCCCCTTGAAGAGAATAAGATTCTCCCGTAAGAAGTTCGATTTGTTTTTCGTTTTCTAAAATGGAGTTGCGGATCTGGTTGATTTCACCTGTAACTTTCGAGAATGCCTTTAGTTTTTCATCTTCTTTTTTTTTGCGAAGATTTAATACCGGTTCTAGACTAAATTGAAAACGTTTCAAAATCTAGAATTCCTCTTCTTCCTGTTCTTCCTCTAAAACTTCTTTCAGACCTTGTAAAGCTTGAGAATAAGTACTACGTTCCTGAATTTTCTGTTTTAAATAACGATCTATTTTGTCTTTTTTACGAATCGCAAGATCTACCTTTGAATCGGAACCGGAAACATATGCGTTTAAACGGATCAATTCTTCTGAGGAGTTATAAACGCTGATCAGTTCTCGGATCATTCCCGCTCTTAGGTTTTGATCTTCTGAAGCAATCCTTGCCATTACTCTGGAAAGGGAAGCGGGTATGTCGATTGCAGGATAATGATTTTTTTCGGCGAGTTTTCTATTCAAAATGATATGTCCGTCTATATAACCTCGAACAGCATCTGCGATTGGATCTTCCATTTCATCTGCTTCTGTTAGAACCGTATAAAATCCTGTGATAGTTCCTCCCGATTTGGAAGTTCCAGAACGTTCAACAAGTTTTGCTAATTTAGAAAAAACTGATGAACTAAATCCTCTCGTAATAGGAGGTTCGTGATTAGAAGCGGAGATCTCACGATTGGCCTGCGCAAATCGAGTTAAAGAATCCATCATAAGATTTACGTGTTTTCCTTGATCTCTAAAATATTCCGCGATGGAAGTTGCAAGTAAAGCGCAGTTTACCTGTTCCATTTTGGGTGCGTCGGAGGTTGCGGCTAAGACGACGGATTTTTTTAGTCCTTCTTTTCCGAGATCGATTTCAATGAATTCGTTTACCTCTCTACCTCTTTCTCCTACGAGAGCTATTACGTTTACGTCTGCGTCGGTATAACGCGCGATCATCCCGAGTAGACTGGATTTACCTACACCGGAACCGGAAAAGATTCCGACTCTTTGTCCTCTTCCGATTGTGAGAATTCCATCGATGGCTCGAACCCCGGTCATGAGAATGTCTCGGATGATCGGGCGATCTAAAGGATTGGGAACCTCGTTATCTGGAGCGCGTTCTTCTTTAGTGATGATATGACCTTTTTTATCGATCGGTCTTCCTACCCCGTTTAAAACTCTTCCAAGTAGTTCTTTTCCAACGGGGATGGCAAGTTTTCTGCCGGAAGAAAATACAAACGCTTCCGGATAAATTCCTTCTATGGGGCCAAGGGGCATAAGAGTATAAACGTGGCCTTCAAAGCCTACGATCTCACATTGGAGATAACCTTCTTTTCCACTTTTTTGGACGTCCATTAATTCCCCAATTTTAGAATCGGGTGGGCCTTCTGAATAGATTACGTTTCCAGAAACTCGAGTGACTTTTCCGGATTTCCGGATCGTTTCGGTTCGATCCATGATTAGGAAATATTTAGACATTACGTCTACTTTCTCATGAAATTTCTTTTCTATCATAAGGATTATCTCTTGGTATCTATAATTTACAAGAAAGTCAAGTATCTATGAGAAAATAAAAAAATTATGTCACTATAATTCAGTTTTTAGAAAAAAGCGGAGATCGTAGCTCGGCTAAAAAATCTTCGGTTTCAGTTTTTGATTTTCTTTGGTTTTTTAATCTGAAGAGATTTTACTACAATCTATCTCAAAAAATACTTTGTCTTTGCTTCAATGTCGCCTGATTATTCTAAGATGGCTTCTACTCAGACGACATATAGAAATAGCACTCAAAATTAACGATCGAATTTATCAAAGATGCAGAGATTTTCAAAAATTGTGTCTAACCAGAATTGTTAGATTTTTCGAAGGAATTCTAATTTTCGAAACTAACCATCATAATATGATTTTCATGTGTTCCTAATCGTAATAAAAATTACAATCTTATCGATCTAAGATAAATTTTTTAAAAGTTTTTCTAATATAATTTTTCCAGACTTGATTAGAGTTGTTGAAAGTGTCGATTAACAAAACTGCTTCAATCGACCGTTTTTATAAAACAGATGGGGAATTCATTTTTTAACAATTCTATTGATTTGAGTTCAAATCGTAAGAGTATGGAAACATCTACACAAAAGTTCAGTACTAAAAACATCTCAAACACATTCAAAATGGTGAATGTATTATTTATTTCGCTTAACATTTGTGTACCGAAATAAAATTTTCTAAAAAAATTGAAAAGAGATTGTACTCTATTTCCGATATTTGATTATGTCCCGTATTGTAAATTCGGTGGAGATCCGTTATGCCAGAGCAGTTACAGAAAATTTTAAATAACATCCGGGAATTTTTCACAACCCTGGATACTACTAAAAAACTTATTCTGGGAGGGGTGGCTCTAACCGTTTTAATTGCGATCGGAATTCTCTCCACGATTTCTCTTCAAAAAAACAGAGTGGTTCTGTTTAAGGATTTAACCAGCAAGGACTTTGCAGAAGTCACTAAAAAACTGGATTCTCTCGGTTATCAATATGGTAGTTCCGATACGAGCGTGATCACAGTCGACCCAGAACAAAGACAAGAGATCGTCACAAAACTCGCTCAAGAAAATTTAATTCCAGCCGGAGTTCAAGGTTGGGAACTTTTTAACGTAGACAAATTTACCGAAACTCAGTTCGACAAGGACATCAAAAAATACCGTGCTTTAAAAGGTGCAATTGAACAATCTCTTATGACTCTGCGTTCGGTGGACAAGGCCTACGTCAATATCGCCTTTCCGGAAGACGAACTTTTTAGTTCTAATTCATCTCCAGTAAAAGCATCCGTTATTTTACATTACATTCCAGGAGTGGAATCTCTTTCTAGGAAAGAAGTCAAAGGGATTGTAAATTTGGTTTCCAGAGCGGTTCCTAAATTAAAACCGGAAAATGTGAGTGTAGCCGACGCCGATGGTAAAATTATCAGCGACTTTGAAGAAGACTTAGAAAAAGAGAGACTTGAACTTAGGATCGTTCAAGAAAAATTAAGGATTGGAGAAGAACAAAGAATCCAACGTTTGATCGATATGAGAAACACACTTCGCTGGCTTTTAGGTGGAGAAGACAGAGTAGACATTACACGTTTTGAATATAATTTAAATTGGGATAAAGAGTCTTACAAAGATAATTCGGTTTCGCCGGTTGTTGCAATTCCAGATAATCCAAACACTCCTTATTCTGAACTAAAACTCGTAGACGGTTATTCACTCAAAGTTTCTTCGAAAGAAACCAAAGAAGATTTTAAAGGTAGAGGTTTTACTCCGGACGGTCCCGCAGGAACTGAACCAAACATTGCTCCCGGTTATAAAGATACGGATTATCAAAAAGCGGAATATAGCAAAGCCGAAAACATCAATAACTATGAATTTAACAGAAGAGTTTCTGAAGTTCAAAAACAACCTTGGAAAGTAGAAAAGGTAAACTTATCCGTTGTTATAGACGGGGTCTGGGAAAAGAAAGAGAAAGAAGACGGGACCGGTTACGATCGTAAATACGTTCCGGTTTCGGAAGATGAACTCAGACAGATCCGTAAAAATTTAGAATCTGCAGTCGGAATCGATAAGGCCAGAGGAGACCAAATTTCTGTTGTCACAATCCCAAAAGACAGATCGGCTCAATTTTCTGCGGAAGACGAAGAACTGCGTAAACAAAAAGCGATCCGTCAGATGATCATCGCGTCCTTAATCATCATTTTACTTTTAATCGTAAGCATACTGGTTTACAGAGCGGTCAAAAAAGAAATCGCAAGAAGAAGAAGACTCAGAGAAGAAGAACTTGCAGCCCAACAACAGATGATGAGAGAAGCAGCTCTTCGAGTTATGGACGAAAGCGGCGCCGAAGTGGAGCTTTCTCTCGACGAAAAATACAGAAGAGAACTTCTCGAAAACGCGATCAACCTCGCCAGAGAAAAACCGGAAGAAGTCGCACAACTTCTCCGCACTTGGCTCTCTGAAGAGGAAGCAGGTTGATGAACAACCTGTCTTCCAGACAAAACAGGGCTGGAAGTTTACTCCGAATTTTAGGAGAACATCTTCCTCCGGAAGTTTACAAACATCTAGGTCCGGAAGAAACTGGAAAACTTTTAGAAACGTTTCATAAAACCGGAAAACCAGATTCGAAAGAAGAGAGAAAAATTCTCTCTTCTTTTTTAAATTCTCTTTCTAAAATTCAAAAAGAAGAAACCATAGATCCAGAAAGTTTAAATCTTATCCGGGAACTGGAAGCGCTTCTCAAAGAAGAAAAAGAAGAAAGAGACCTCTTACAAGAACTGAAGACAAAAAACTCGGAAGAAATTTCCAGGATCGTTTCGGGCGAAAAACCGAACATGATCGCGCTCGTTCTTTGTTTTGGAAATCCAGACGCGGCGGCGGCTGTATTAAATGATTTTCCAGAAGTTATAAAAGAAGAAATTCTGATCCAAATTCACGATTTAGATCTTTCTAGCGAATATGAAAAAAATCGTTTGGAAAGATTTTTAAAATTCAAATTAGAAGCAATTGCTCTCGAAGAAAAAAGTCTACCGATCCATAACCCCAAAGGAAAAAAAGCGGCTGATCTTTTAGGTAGGTTGCGTCCAGGAGATTCTCAAAAAATATTTGCTCGAATCCGCGAGAAGCGCCCCGGTTTTGCCGAAAATATAATGGAACATTTCTTTCGAATGGAAGATCTATTATTTTTAGAAAGAGAACCTTTGAATCGTTTTTTTTCTTCCTTCCATCCGATCGTTCTTTCGTGTGCTTTAAAGGGTACGGAAACGGAGATACAGTCTAGAATTCTTGAAAAATTAGAACCATCTCTCTCCGCTTCGATCCGTTTGGAATCTGATTCTATGGGACCGATCAGTCTTGCAGAAATGGAGACTGCTCAAAACGGAATTTTGGAAAGACTACGGGAAGAGATCGAGGAAGGAAGTATTAAATTTTGGAGAGCGACTTAAGTCATGGCCAAACTCGTCTTTAAACCCATACAAATTTCGGATATGAAAGATCAGGTAGAATTAGCAATTCCTGATAAATATAAAAAATTTCATAGGGACGAAGACGCAGAAGAGTTTGAGGTAGATCAAGAAGGAAATATCATTGAACAGTACCAAGGACCTTCGATCGAAGAAATTGAAGCGGAGTTAAATCGTTACCGAGAAGAAAACGAAGAACAGGTTCGTAAACTTTTAGAAGACGCCAGAAGAAAGTCAGAAGAGATCGAGGAAGAAGGACGTAAACGCGCCTTTCAGATGATCCAAGATTCTAAAGAAAAAGTAAAGTTAGAAGAAGATACTGGTAAAGCCAAAGCAGAACAGATTCTTGATAGAGCCAAGATGGAAGTCGAAAGGATGATCAAAGAAGCCGAAATGAAGGTGGCTGAGATTGAACACGAGGCTTACTTAAAAGGTTACGATGCCGGTCGAGAAGTTGGTTTTAAAAAAGGTCAGGGAGAAGTTAGACGTTTGATTGATCGTCTGGGAACTATCGTAGGTAAAGCGATAGACATTCGGGAAGAAATCATTCAAGCTTCGGAAAAACAAATGGTGGAGATGATTTTAATCATCGCACGTAAAGTCATTAAAGACGAAATTATTGAAAGAAAAGAAATCGTTCTCAATAATATTAGGGAAGCATTAAAAAGAATCAAGGACCGCGACCGAGTGGATATTCGAGTCAACTTTGCGGACTTGGAACTTACAACCGCTCATAAAGACGAGCTGATCAAACTTATGGAATCTCTCCGCAAGGTTAATATCTATGAAGATTCTAGAGTGGATCGAGGTGGTGTTATCATCGAAACAGACGTGGGTGCGATCGATGCTAGAATTTCTACTCAGCTCAAAGAAATTGAAGAAGCGATTCGAAATGCGGAACCGATTTAAAATACGGTGAATTTTGAACCCTATTTTTTGAAATGGAAAGTATTCTTAAAAGTAAATAAGCAAGAGAAAGCATTTAAAATTTTATCTAAGATAGAAGAGACCTTTGATTATAAAATCGTAAGTCTTACTTATGAAAAATATTGGAAAGACAAATCTCTTTACGAAGCTAGTTTTAGAACTTACTTAAATTCTAAAAATATAGAGAATGCCGTATTTCAGTCTTTATTACTTTCTCAAAAACTAGGGTCCGATTGGCAAATTATTGGGCCAATTGAAATACAATCAAACTTGAAGGAATTTGCAATCAACCAACTTTTTTAGGTTTAAATTGGGTAAGCTTTATAATAGATACCGAAAAAGATACATAAAGAATGTTGAATAGAAGCATAAAATAAGGAAACTCTAAACCTTCAACTCCAGCTACATCGTAAAAAAAACGATTGGATTGTTTAATTTGATAACCATTTTCACTTTCATAAATTATAAATTCATAATACGCATAGTGGTCGTTTGATAGTTGGTGTGTGGAATATCCCACATAGTAGATTTTATTCCCGTCAAAATCTATAAATTCAAATATATCTACTGCATTAAAAAAGCATACTCGGTTATATTCAGCTTTTCGCTGATCAAAGGTATAATTTTTTTGAATGAAATCGTGAATCTTTATACCCTTGGAAATATTCAAACGAAATGAAGTTTTATTTAAGGCTTTGCGCCAGTTTGTTTCATCCTGATTCTTGGATAGGTGTATAAAAATATCGTCTAAAAAGTATTCGATTCTATCTTGTGTGGCATCGTAATCAAATCGTTTTGAGCTAGTAAGTTGCCAGTCACGATCTTTCGATTTCAGATTACAGGCGGGAAAAATATTTGGTTCAAGAGACAATTCAGATTCCAATTGTTTTACTTCTTTGATTGAATTTGGTATTGATGGGCGCGAAAGATAATAACCCCAATGAGATTGACTCCAAAATAAAATCATTACTCCGATCGATAAATATACAGTGGTGATAATCCTATGTTTGGTTGTATCAAAATAAGTAGAAGGAATCAGTTGGTTTAAAAATGCGGCTGCAATTGCTGGAACTAAGTATATTAATATTACCCAATCCAATGAGTCGGTAGGATGATACTGCAGATTGTATAATTCTTCTGAAAAGGTGGCAGTCAGTAATAAAAGAGAATGTAGAGGTATAAAGAAGAGTAAATATCTACTGATCTGAGCAAAAATCTTTTTCATAATTTCTAAAATGAAATTTAATTTTCCGATAAAGACACAATTAAAAAAGAATAAGTGGTCATACAAAGTAAATTATAAATATAAAAACTTGCTAAGAATCTTAAATGTGTAAATTAGAGCTATTCTTTTTGAATTTAAACAAGTCTCAAAAACGTAAAACGAGAATAGAGTAAGACTATTTTATTTTTTTAGGTCAAATTGAAATACTTTTTATAATTCGTTTTTGAATTTAACATCAATTTTGAATGGGATTTAAAATCGAATTCTATTTTTTACGAATCTAAGTTTGGAAATTCAAAAAACTATTTTTGAAATAAATATAGAATTTCATTTTCCATTTCTTCAAAGAATGAATTGGATAAATGATTTGAATTGATCTTCAAAATGTTTTTGAGTTTAAATTCTTCTTTTAACGATCCTTCATACCAATGAATCAATAACCCGAATTCGTTACAAAGATTTATCGAGAAAAATTTCAAAATCAACTGATGCCAAAATTCCGTTTCTGATAAATTAGATTCTTTTGAAGTATTGGTTTTTTGATTAAATTCAGAACGAACTTTTTCCGAAAGCCACCGATCGATTTTGGTTTTACTCCAACCTTTTTTTTCCAATTTAGAAATTGTAGATTGATGAGATGTGTTTTTTGCTCTGTTACGTTTTCCTAATGCAGTTTCACAATCGCAATTGTTTGTGGTAGGCCGAAAATAGAAATAACGATTTGACGTCTGACTTAAAATGTTTGGATTTATAATTTCTTCAAAACCTAAATTGTAGTTTTGTAAAACTTCATGCGTTTTAATTAAATTTACGTGATTTGGTATGGTCGCAGTGATATAATAACACATGGAAGATATTTTAAAAATTGAATTGATCCATACAAGTTGTTTTTATTTTAAAACATTGTTAAATGTAGTAATTAATTATTGTTTATGGGTTATAGGTTCTTTCGAAAGTTTTGTTTGTTGCAAAACATATAAATTTAAACCGTTCTTAAGATGGTTTTAAATTTAAAATCACTTTCAAAGTTTTTAAAGTATGTATATAAAAAATGATCGTTCAATTGAGTTTCTGTATGAAATGGCGATTGAGTAGTTATTACAAAAAGTAAATTATAAAAATAGAATTATTTTTAATGGTAATTGTGTTTTATTTAAATTTAAATCTCTGAAATTTGAGTTTAGATTTAAGTTATGCAATAGGGGACTAATCCTAAAGTCATTGGAATCGATTTTAAGATCGTTTTCAAATTCCTGTCTAAACTTGACTAATTCTTGTATTTAAGGTAAATTTGGTTTATGGCCGCTAAAAAAAAGAACTGGCTTCTATATGGAGCTAATGGTTATACGGGGAAATTAATTGCTAGAAAAGCCGTGAAAAGAGGACAAACACCGATCCTTGCTGGAAGATCCGAATCTAAAATTCGTTCTGTTGCCGAAGAACTAGGTCTTCCGTTTAAAATATTTTCTTTGGAAAATCTGAAAGAAATTCAAAACCAGATTTCAGGAAGTTCTTTAGTTCTAAATTGTGCCGGTCCATTTATAGAAACAGCCATTCCAATGGCAAAAGCTTGTATAGAATCTAGAGTTCATTATTTGGATATTACCGGAGAAATTCCGGTATTTGAAACGTTATATTCCTTATCCCCTAAAGCACTTGCAAAAAATATAATGTTACTTCCGGGAGTGGGATTTGACATAGTACCCACGGATTGTCTTGCGGTAATGCTCAAAGAAAAACTTTCTAAAGCACATTTTTTAGAATTAGGATTTACCGGTTTTACTGACTTATCCAGGGGAACTTTAAAAAGTGCACTGGTTCAGCTTCCTTATGGATCTAAGATAAGAAGAAACGGAAAAATCGAAACGATTCCACAGTTGAGTTTAAAAAAAGTAGTGGAGATTAACGGGCATTATGCGGAATTTTTTGCGGTTCCTTGGGGAGACGTTTTTACTTCATTTATTTCCACGGAAATCCCAAACATCACAGTATATTCTTCTTTTCCGGAATTACAAACTAAGATTTTGAAATTATTACGACCTGGTATTTTTTTCTTAAAAAATACCACAATTTTAAAAGGAATACAAAAAATTGTAGAAGTAACTGCAAGTGGTCCAGATGAACAAAAAAGAAAAAAGGGAGAAGTGCTTCTTTGGGGAGAAGTTTGGAGCGAAGCGAATTCTAAGAGAGTTTCCATTCGTATGCGTTGTACGGAAGCGTATGAATTTACCGTTGAATCTGCGTTAGCTGCCGTTTCTAAAGTAGAAAAAAAGAAATTCCATGCAGGTTTTACTACTCCTGCAAAAGTATTTGGCTCTAAGTTTGTATTAGAAATTCCGGGAACTAAAATTTTATCTTAGATTTTGAATATAAGTTAGAGTTAAGTTGATTCCATTTTTAGATTTCTTAATCAAAAATTGGAGTTTCTTTACTTTTGTAAAAGTGGCGAGAGAGAAAAAATGTAAAAAAAGTAAATAAGTTTTTTAGAATATATTGTTCTGCTTAAGTGATTCTAGGATTTAAAAATATATTTATTTTTTATAAAATATTGATTGTTTAATTTTATCAAGCGCCTTGTAAAAACTTGGAAAATAGTTTTCTACGAATTTGTATTCGGAAAGTTTATCTATTGATTACGTTCAAAAATCAATCCACTCCGTTTCTTTTGAAAAAAAACTGAAGCAGTTTGCGAACTTGAATGGGAATAAGACCGTTTCCTAAAAATTCACCGTCTACCCAGATTTCAAAATGTAGATGAATATTTTCTGCGAGACCTTTCGCTTCTTCTAATAAACCTGAATTTCCAACGGTTCCGATCGGTTCTTCTTGTTTAACTTTTTCGCCTACTTTTATGTTTTTATAAATCGAAGAAAGATGATTGAAGCTAGTCATTACACCGTGACCGTGATCAATCCATACCTGCCTTCCTCCAAAATCTTTTTCTACATAAGTTACAGTTCCTTTTTGGGATTGGGTAGTATGGTATTCATAATCGGACAAAGTCATAGGGGAATATAAATGATCTGCTCTAACTACAACTCCATCCGCGGGAGAGATTGCCTCGTCTTGGAAATTTAAGTTTCGAACTTGGCCATCTATATCTCTTTTTTTGTATATATCGATTCCCTTATGAACTCCGTTTCGATAAGTTCTAGGAGCGTTCGGCAGTTGAGAGTCAAAATCGGGAATGAGTCCACCCGGAACTGGAAAAGAATAACCTCTAAACCTAGGTTCAATTCCGTTTAAAAGTTTTTGATTTAAAAAAAGTTTAAGATCGCTGACTACAACTTCACGATTTGTGGAGTCCGGAAAAAAAATTCTCAAAACGGATGCGTCTATATTTTCAAGTTTATGAAAATTATATAGTTCTACGTTTTGATTTGTAAAAATGGTTCTCCAGTCGTCTCGGATTAAAACTTGGATCTCGTATTTTTTTACGGCTCTTTCTTTTCTAAAAATAGGAACTGTAATTTCTAAACCGTTGATCAATCTTTTCGAACCGAAGTCCACGATGATCCATTCAGGGCCGGAACGATTGGCAGAATACCAATGTGTGTTTGGATCTGAATCAAAAAGATTAAATCCACCGTATTCAGCGGAAAATGAGGACGATACGGAATAACTAAAAGGTGCGGCCACCCATCTACCAAAATCAATAAAATCCACTTCTGAACCTAAATTTCCGTAGGCGGTAGGCGCACTTATGACAGAAGTAGAAACAAAAGTCGTCAGAAATAAAATTCGTAAAATTGAATATTCTAATTTAAAAAAATAGAATTGATTAGACATGGAAAGGTTTTCCTGGTCTTGGGTTCAGGAAAGTTGTTTTTTCTGTTTCCCAGGAATCTAAATATTTTGTGTCTTTTTGAGTCAGATCTGGACGAAGTGCGATCGGATTTCCTTTGAGGTCCGCATATAGGGATCTTCTGCCGAAAAATCTTCCGTTTATTTCTTCTGGCCAAGGTTTTTTTCCGCCATTCCCTTTCATTTTCCAAGAGATAAAAGCATTTTCACAAACACTTTTTAGTTCTTCCGGATTTGCGGAGATTACATGATCGGGACCGTTTAAATTTTTATCTAAAGTAAAATGTTTTTCAATCATACAAGCTCCTAAGGAAACTGCAACAGATGCGGCAATACTTCCGGCGGTATGATCCGAAAAACCGATTGGAAAAGTATAAAGATTTTTGAATGTTTCCACAACTTTGAGATTAGCTTTTTCGGGAGGAGTGGGATAAATAGAAACGCAGTGTAAAAGACAAAGTTTATCTGTTCCTTCTTTTTCTAAAAAGGAAATGGCTCTGCTCAGTTCAAAAAAATCTGCAGCCCCCGAAGAAAGAATTACAGGTAGTTTAGATTTTGCAGTTTCTGAAAGAAGGGTTTTGTTGGTTACGTCTCCGCTTGCAATTTTGATTACTGGAACTTGTAGATTTATAAGCAGATTTAGAGAACTGATACAAAGAGGAGTAGAGAAAAAAATCAAACCTTCTTCTTCTGCGGTTTTTTGAAATTTTTTATGCATCGTTTCGGATAGTTCATATTTTTTGAATATATCTACCAAAATTTTTGCTTCCGGATTGTGAATGTCTATAAATTCCTCTGTGACATAGGATTGAAATTTTACCGCTTGAGCTCCAGCTTTTCTGGCGGCTGCAATTGTCTTTTTACCAATTTCTTCATCGTTGTTGTGATTGAGGCCAATTTCTGCTACAACAATTGGAGGATGTTCAGGACCTATGTTTAATTTGGATGCGATTGAAAATTCTTTTGAAAAGTTCATAGTTTACTTCGTGTTTTATTTTTGAGTTGGATATATAAGATTTCGGCTCATTAGCTCATAACTTAAGTTCCAAAATGATTTTGCTTTTAGATGATACATTTCGCATTGAACCGGATCGTTTTTACATTCTTCGGTTTCTCCGATTCTCGGAACAATAGAGAAAGAGGAGTTTCTAATTTTGTCTGTAAAACTATAGAAGATCCAATTGTTTTCAATCCAACCGAATAAATTTCCAAAAGCGAAATAGGCTCTTCCGCCTTGAATTTGTTTGTCTAAAAGATTTCTACCCATTGCGGAGAAATGTACTTTTTTACCCACGATTCCTAAAATTGTGGGAATGACGTCTAGTTGGGAAGAAATTCTATCATCTATCTTTGCGGAAATTTTTCCGGGAGAATAGATCAAAAAAGGAACATTTCTATCTTCGAAATAATCTAGATTTCTATGATGTGTGTGGTCTCCCACAAATATAAAAACGGTGTTTTGAAAGTAGGGGGCTTTTTTAGCTTTTTCTAAAAATAGATAAATCGATTTATCCGCGTAACTATATACGTTGAAGTAATCTGCTTCTTCAAGTTTGGAGGAGAATATCTCGTCTTCTGGAGTGGGAACCTTATAAGGATAATGAGTGGTTAGAGTCAAAGTAGCCGCAAGAAAAGGAGTATCTTGTTTTATTAGAATTTCATGAAATTCGTTTAACAAATCTCCGTCGTAGTAACCCCAGGGACCAGGTTTATATTTATTTAAAGAATCGAAGTATTCTTGGCCTAAAATGGTATCAAAACCCCAGTGCGAAAAAAGAAAACTCATATTATCAAAGTTTACGTCTCCACCGTGAACAAATAAGGTTTTGTAACCGATCGATTTCAAAATGGTTCCGAGCCCACTAAAACGGCTTAAGATTCTGGGAGTTCTGACTACGGTCAGACCAGGACCGTCTGGTATTCCGGTTAACGTGGATAAAAGACCGTTTGTGGTTCTTCCCCCGCTTGCGAAAAAGTTGGGGAAGTAGGTTCCTTGTCGGATTAAATTTTCGAAATGTGGGGCGATCAATTTGCCTTCGGGAAGAATTTGTCCGTTTGTATAAGCGTATTTTCCGGTCCAACTTTCCAAAAGAATTAAAACAATGTTAGGCGGTTTTCCTGGATTGGTTTTTTCGGTTTCTCTCAATAAAGGATATTCTTCCGAAATAAATTTAGAAGTCGGATATTCTATTTCTTTTCGAACAGAAATGACCGCATCTTGATAAGTGATTTGTAAATTGTTCGGAATCGATTGATTTTTAATATCCATAACGGAGGTAAAAATTCCGTTTAATACCAATTGATTGACTATATAAGTCTCTGAAATCATTGCGTCGCTCGCACGGAGCGGTCTGGATTGAAACCCACCTCGCACGAGCAAAAATAAAATTGGAACAATAAAAGGAAGTTGTAGTAACTCTGATTTTTTTTGAGTCGGGTTGAATATATATAATTTTTTTTGAATGTACTGATAAATCGTAAATGGAAGTAAAATTCCAATTAACAAACAAGAAATGATCGCTAAAATTGTATGGCCTACAAAAAAAGCTTTGAAAATGATCCAAAACTCAGTACCTAAAAATATAAAACCTTCGTAACCTAAATGTTTGTTTGTTTCTCCAAAATATAAAACGTCTCCGATTAAATGAGACATTGCCCAAAAATATAGAACGATCGGAGAAATTCCCCAAAAAAGAGAGTAAGTCCGGAAACGATTAAGAGGATAAATCGAGGACAAAATCCAAAAGGGTCCGATTAAAATTGCACAGACAGAAAGGTCAAAACGAATTCCGACTAAAAATGCCAATATAATTTCAAAAAAAGACACGGAAGAAAATTTAGAAAGGAAAACGATCGTAAAACTAATTCGATACGTAGTCAGTAAAATCAAAAACAAAATTGTAAAACTTAGGATAATTTTAAAGTTAGATGGGATTTTTTGAAACATTCTAATTTTTTCTAAGATAATAATTGCCAGATTTGGAATACTATAAAAGAAGTAGAATATGCTAAAATTGTCATATATGTAAATAGAAACAGAGGCCAAAAAACGGAATTTGTTTCTTTTTTTACCACTGCCAAAGTGGACATACACTGACAGGCGAACGCAAAAAACAGAAGTAAACTTACAGAATTACTAAATCCCCAAACTGGTTTGCCGTTTTCATCTGTATCTTTTCGAAGGGCTTCTTTAAGATCGTCTGTGGATTCTTCCCCGCCGACTCCGTATATGATGGAAAGTGTGGAGACCATAATTTCTCTTGCAGCAAAAGAAGTGATGATCCCGATTCCCATCTTCCAATCAAAGCCGATCGGTTTTAAAACAGGTTCCATAAATTTACCACTACGTCCTGCGTAGGATTCTCGGATTTGTATTTTTTTGAGTTCTGCTTCTGTAAGGTTTGGATAGAGGGAAGAGTCGATTCTGGGATAATTTGCCAAAAACCAAAGTAAGATAGAAATAAACAGAATGATCTGTCCTGCGGTAGATAAAAATGCTTTCAACTTTTTGAATACAGTAAGAGTCAGACTTTTGATCGAAGGAGTGTTGTAGGCCGGAAGTTCCATTAAAAAATAGGAAGAATCCGATTTAAAAAAAGTCTTTTTGAAAACTAAAGCCGTGAGCATAGAGGCAATCATTCCCAAAAGAAAAAGTCCAAACATAGTAAGCGCTTGAACGTTAAAAATTCCCCAGATATTTTTTGAGGGAAAAATTGCTCCGATCACTAAAATGTATACCGGATAACGCGCAGAACACGTGATCAAAGGAGAAACTAAAATCGTTGTTAGTCGATCCGATTTGTTTTCAATTGTTCTAGTTCCCATAATTGCAGGAACTGCACACGCTGCGGAAGACAATAATGGAATGAAAGACTTACCCGAAAGACCGAACTTTCCCATAAAACGATCCATTACAAAGGAGGCCCTTGCTATATAACCGGTTTCTTCCAAAATACCAATAAACAAAAACAAAAGACTGATTTGCGGAATGAATACTAAGACGGCTCCGACTCCTCCTATAATTCCTTCTTGGACTAAAGAACGAAGAGGACCTTCTTCTAAAAAACCTCCTACAAAGGTTCCTACATTTCGAACGCAGGATTCTATCCAATCCATAGGCATTTCAGACCAAGTAAAAAGTGCCTGGAATACCAAAGCCATAATTCCTAAAAAAGAAACTAGTCCCCAAAAAGGATGTAGTAGAATTTTATCCGCTTTAGAAAGAACCTTTTCGTTCGGAATCGGATCACCTACAATCGCATTACTTAATATTTTTTTAATATAGATGGATTTTTGGGTTAACTCTTCCAGATAAGTGAAACGTTTGCCAAAACGCTCAAATTTTTCACGGATGAGTTTTGAGGGAGTTTCCGAAAAAAGAGAAAGTCCAGGAAGACCTTTTTGTAAAACTTCGCCAGAAAGTTCTTTAAGAGAATTGGTCAGAACGAACTTTAAAGAATTGGAATGTTCTGTGGAAAGTGAATTTAAAAGATCGTTTAAAAAATTTTCTCTTTCCGAGTCCCACGGAAAGGATCGAGTGGGAAGGCAAAACGCTTTTGGAGAAACGATTCGGTCTTTGAGTTCTTTGATTCCTTCTCCATTTTTAGGATTTACGTATTGAAATAAAATTCCGAATTCGTTTGAAAGTAAATCTAACCTCAGTTGAATCCTTTTTTTTTCTAAAACGTCTTTCATCGTGACTGCTACTAAAACGGGAACGTTTAACTCTAGTATTTGAAGTAAAAACTGAAGGCTTCTTTCTGCAAGGGAAGCGTCCATTACAAAAAGTATACGGTCTCCCGCTTCGTGACCTATCAGAACTCTACTTGTAATTTGTTTATCTTCTGAATTTCCTCCCAAACTAAACGCACCGGGAAGATCCAAAATTTTTACAGATTGATCTAAGTGATGAAATGTACCTTCTGCTTTTTCAACTGTGACACCGTGATAGTTTCCGGTTTTTTGTCTAAGCCCTGTTAGTCGATTGAATAAAGTCGATTTTCCACAATTCGGATTTCCTGCCATCAAGATCCGAGACGTTTTAGAACTATCAGAATGACCCACGGATTTCTCCTACTTGAATCAATTCCGCTTCTATCTTGCGGATTGCTATTTCTACTTCACCCGCTCGTATTACCATCTTGTTTTGAGAAGAATATTTTTCAAGAACCAGAACGAAAGTGCCCGGAAGTAGTCCTATGTCCAAAATGTTTCGGAATAGTTCTTCTTTACCCGGTTTAGAAAGTAAGGAAACGATGGGGGCTTCTTGTCCCTTTTCTAATTCGTCTAACATCATATTAGAAATTTATCACGATCTCGAATCAGGTCAATTTCTGGAGCCATCGTTTTTACGTATCTGTCGAAGTATAAAATTTGTTTGATTAAAAGTCCGAACTCTTTTGGAACTTTTAAACCGTTTTGAATTGAAATTTCTCGGAACTCAAAAAGAATTGCGTTTAATTTTTTATCGTCCAAGGATTCTAAATCTCCCATCTGAACCTTCAAGACCATTTCGGTCATTTTAGAAAAGACGGTTTCCAAATCTTTTGATAGTTTCTTTTCGTCCACACCTTTGGCGGTAGAATCCATCTGTATCAAACCTTTGGCGATCTTTTCGGTTCGGTTTAAACTAAGCCCTTCTAAAAAGATCATCAGACCTTCCCAAACGTGGGGAGAAATTCTACCTACGATACCGAAATCTATAAAACCAACTGTACCGTCTCTAAGAATCATTAAATTTCCTGCATGTACATCCGCGTGAAAAAAACCACTTCTAGAAAGTGTGGAAAACCAAATTTCAAGGGCATCTGTCAAAGTTTTTTGAGGATTGGAAGAATACCTACGGATTGAATTTTCGTCCGTGATTGGAGCCCCGTAAAAACGTTCTAAGGTGAGAATTTTTTTCGTAGATAATTCTCTGTAAACCTTGGGAACTCTGGCTCTGGTTTCTCCCATAGAAAGAAGTTCCTTTTCGAACTCTTCTATATTATTTGCTTCTTTGTAAAAATCAATTTCTTCTAATATAGACGTTTGGAATTGTTCCACCATGTCTGCAATACCGGATTTACTTAGCCCGGGAGCAAATTTTTCAAAAAGAACCGAAACAAAGTAGATAAGGTTTAAATCGGCGGATAACGTAGATTCTATATCTGGTCTTTGTACTTTAATTACTACGTCTAATCCGTCTTTGGTGATTGCGGAATGCACTTGTGCGATAGAAGCGGAGGCGATTGGAATCGGTTCCACACTTAGGAAATGATCTGAGAGTTTTCCACCTAACTCCTTTTGGATGATAGTTTTTATCGTAGAATAAGGGATTGGACGAACCTGATCCAAACACTTTTGCATTTCGTTAACGAACTCGTCTGGAAAGAGGGAAGGAGCGGAGGCAATCAATTGACCTAATTTAATATAGGTGGCGCCTAACTCTTCGAATGCTTCTCTAAGTCGAATCGGAAAAGTATCATCACCCAATACAAGGTCTTTTAAAAGAAGAACGGTTTTTGTGGAGAATACAAAACTGCTGTTTAGAATTCGAGAAGCGCCGCCAAAACCAATTTTCAGGGAATCAAAAAAACCGGCCATAATCACAAATATTTTGGGCTTAGATTCAAAATACAACTACAGAAAAGAAGTCTGAAAAAATGGATGAATTCACCCGGATGTCTGCGAGTCAAACTAGCTTTTTTGTTTACGAACGAGAGCAAATTCTGATTATGGCTACATAAAATACCCGTCTCGGCGTATCTTCTCTTATGAGTAACGATTCAGTATTACTTCAGGAACTCGATAAACTGGAACAGAACGACCTGAAGAAAGTCGCTGGTCTTTGGAATCTTACAAAACTTCCTTATAAAGAAAAAAATAAAAACGTAACTTATCTCTACGAAATTTTTCAAAACGATTTTTATCTAAAAGGAGTTCTTGAAAAACTTACTCAATTACAGGTTACGATTTATTCTAGTATTCTTAAAAATAAGAATGTACTTACTCTGGGAGAAATTTCTAGAAAGGTAAACATCCCTCCGATTAACGTAGAGATGGAATTGAACCTTTTACGAAAATACCATCTCGTTTATCAGAGAAAAAATAGAGAACGTCTTACTAATAATTTAGATAAATATCATGCATTTGAGGAAATTGCCGATCTGGTTCCTCTTGAACAGAATCTAAAGGGAGACAAGTATAAGATCTCTTTGGAAAAATACTTGGATCGAAAAAAGACAACCGAAATTTCAGATGAGTGGAAAGCGGTCGTTAAAGCTCCAAAACAATTAGACGGAATGAAGAAATTTTACGCTCTTGCTTCTTCCGAAGAAGGGATCGATCTAAATCTTCAATCTCTTTCCGAATTAGAAAGAGATACCTTGGTGAGAGTTTATCTAAGCGGTGGTGTTTCCGAAGCGGAAGATATACGCAGTTATGTTGTTACCAGTCGAGGAAAATACGAACTGATCATACCTGCTTTGATTGCCAAGGGCCTTGTAGTGGACGTTTGTTTTGTGGACGAAAAATTCGTGCGGGTGTTCGTAATTCCGGACGAAATTTTAAAATACGTTCAGACACATCCGATTTTACCTTCCGTAAAAAAAGGAACCAAACAAAGGACCGAAAAACTCGCAACCAACGATCTCGATTTTTTTCTCAATACAAAAAAACTCATATCTTACATCAGTCGCAAGGGATTGGTTCTTGCAAAATCCGGAAAGGTAAAACAAGCGGATCATAAAAGAACCGAACAAGAACTTCTCAATCCTGATATAGGGATTTTTCCGGAAAAAAGTCAGATTTATCAAATGGAATTGATTCTCCCAGTATTAAAACTTTTGAATATAGTAGATATTAAGGGAGAAAATATTGTACTCAGAGAAGAAATGAACGAGTTTAACGGAAAGGATATTTTCGAAATTATGAAACTCGTCGTACATGAAGTGAATGAAGCTCGAATGAAACGGGTTGTTCCTGCAGAAGTTTTTATTGCGACCGAAATGCCTTTTTACGATAAGCCTATCTTAGACAAATGTGTCAGTCTGATCATCAAGGCAAAACGAATTCATCTATCTGTAATTTTTTCTAATATCATTCGAGAACATTTAATACTTTCTCCCGGATTTAGGACTAAAAATTTTCAGTCCGACCTTGCAGAACTACGCAAGGAAATTATGAGTGTGATTTTTTATCTGCATTTGTTTGGTCTTTTAGAAGTAGAATATCCAAATCGGTTTCTTTCTCTTTCTAGGCTGGGAGAATATTTTTTTCAAACAGGAGAACTTTCTCATAAGACGGAGAAAGGTGGAATTACAATCAATCCGGACTTTACGATTATCGCGTTTCCGGATCGTGTTTCGATTTATGGTCTACATCTTTTAAAGGCTTTTACCGAACTCAAAGATTATGATCGAGTTTATACTTTCGTTTTGACTAAGGAAGCGTTTCAGTTGGGAATCCTTTTAGGATATAAACCTGTAGAGTTTATAGATTTTTTAAAAAGTTCTAGTAAAGCCGATCTTGCTCAAAACTTACTCTTTTTGTTAGAAGATTGGGGCGGAAATCTTCCAGTAGTAGAAATTACCGAAGACTGTGTTCTCGTTCGAACAAAGGATCAGAATACAATGGAACTACTTTTGGGACAAATCAAAGGAAAAAAAATCGTTTTGGATGAAATTGGTCCTACGGCCGTACTGGTAGATAAAAACCGAGTTCAAGACGTCATTACCGTTTCCGAAAAACTGAATTTAATCGTAAACCTAACTCGCTGACCCTCTACTTTAAAGTCAGTTTGTCCCAACATCTTCATAAAATCCTAAAAGAGCTAAAATTTTAAAGAAGCCGATTCTATTGGAATAGACGGGTCTCTTAAATATTTTTCCGATCGATTTATAATTCGTATTAAGATCAATAATTCGGTTTTCTAATTTTTAGTTTAGATCATTTTCTACCCGAATGCCAAAATCTTAAAACCCACGTTGTTTTGTTCGATTGCTGAGTTTAGAAAATTAAAATTTCAAAATATTAGAAATATGAAATATAACAAACTCTGATTTTTCTCTTTGAGAAGCTTTTTCGAAAATTGCTTAGGAAAATTTTTGATTTTAAGTCTGAAAAAAGTTATTTTTTGTTTTATTCACAAGATTCTAAAATAGACTATTCTTCTACTTTGATTTTAGATTTGAATTCCCATTTACGGTAAGGTGCTATGGCTTGGAGTCTTTCGTCCGTAACAAAAAAGAGAGCGTCTCCATACTTAACCAGCCCTCCTTTGTAGTGTGCATATTTGGTCTTATGATCAATAAGTCCTATTTCTCGGACTTTACTCCAATCGTCGCAGGTTTTGAGAGTGGGGACTTTTCTAAGATGCAACTCCTTGATCTTATTGTCTTTTACTGAGTCCCTGAGTACTTTTTCCCATTCCATAAGCGCAGAGTAAAACGGAGGGTGGAAAAATCAAGGGTTTCTTGTGCTTTTTAAATACTTTAAGTTAACCATCTTTAGAATTAAAGTTTAAAAAATACTACTTCGTGTTTTAAATCTTCGGCTAATTTCGCTAAGCCAATCGAATTGGAGCTAAGTTCTTCTGAAGAGGCCGCAGAGGATTGATTGAGCTCGTTGATTGTAGCGGTCGTTTTCGAAATTTCCTCAATCGCATTTTTCTGTTCTTGAACCGAAATTTGAATTACGTCGGCTCTATCTTTGACTTCTTTTGTGGTGAGATTCATCTGATCATTTTTGGAAAGTTGGTTTTCCATAAATTGATTTACTACCTTCATCTGGTGGTTGATTTCGGAAATTCCTTCTATGATACCACTGATGACGTTTACCGTATCCGTGATGTTTTGAATTCCGGCTCCGATTTCAGTTTCATTATTTTTAATAATACGTTCAATATCTTTAATACTGTTTGTAGTCTTATCTGCGAGTTTAGAAATTTCATCTGCCACGACAGCAAACCCTCTGCCCGCGTTACCGGCTCTTGCAGCTTCAATTGCCGCATTTAACGCCAAAAGATGAATCTGTTCCGAAATTGTATTGATGATTTCTATAACTCCTGAAATATCCTCTGAACTATTACTGATCTTAGTGATCGAATGATTGGTCAGTTCCAAGGAATTTCCTCCCTTTTTTGCTTCTTCTGTAATTCTTTCCACCTCTGACATCGTCTTTTCCATGTTATGCGAAATTTTATGAATTGAATCCGAAAATTGATTCATATCAGAAGCGAGTTGATTCAACAAGGAAACTTGTTCATTGGTTTGGATTTCCACTCCGTTCATACCGGCGACTATCTCTTCGATTGAAGACGAAATTTCTTCCGAAGAGGCCGCCTGGTTTTGCGTGTTTGCAGAGATAAAATTCAGGGCTCTAGACATCTCATCAGAAGAGCCTGCAAGATTTTCGGATGCGGTAATAATCTTATTTAAGATCTTTTTTACCTTTTTATTGAACAGATTGATCGAAACGCTCATTTCTCCGATTTCATCCATTGAAAAAACTTGAAGTCCTTTGGTAAGATCTCCTTCCGTCATAGATTCTAAAATTTTTCTACTTTCTTCCAAAGGACGAATCCTTTTTCTAAGAATTAGATAGATCAGAATTCCGATAAAAGAAAGACCAAAAAAAGAAATCCCGGTCATAACGTAAACACAAATGATTGCTTCTCCCGCGATCTCTTCGTTTTCAATTGAAGTAAACGTGATAAAATCGTATTTTTTATTTTTATGAAAAATTATATATCTATATTTACCTTCGGAAAGAAACCGAATTGGAACATCATAATTATAATTTTTAACTTGTTCATAAAGAGGGATATCTTTTAGTTTTTTCAAATATAAAGAAGAATTAATATGATTAATTACTGTTTCTTCACGATCCATAAGACCTATATGACCAGACTTCCCGATCTTAATCGAACCTATGATTTTTTGAGTAAGATCCGTTATTTTGAGAGAATACGCGATAAAAATGTCCGAGTTTTCAAAAATCGTTTCCACAATTAAAAGGATCGGAGTTCCAGAAATAGGGGAAGAGATGGGTTTGATAAAGAAAGTTTTATGTTTAGAAATCGTTTCTAAAACTATTTCTTTTGAAGGAAGTTGAAAGTCCTTTAAAATAGAATCTGCTTTTGGGCTCAGAGTTTCGGTTCCCGTTAAAACTTTCCAAGATTGATTTTCCGGTTTGATAAGCGAAATGAATTCATATTTTGGAGAACGTTCTAAAAGTGTTTTCAAAAAATTCTGAGTTTCGTCTTTTTTATAATTCTTAATTAAAGAAATAAAAAAAGGATCACTTTTAAGTTTTTCAGAGTCCGAGCGAACTTCTTCGAAAATGGATTCAGTAAAAATACTGAGAGTTTCGTTCATATTATTCATTTGATTGAAATAAGATTTTCTAATTCCGGAATAGTTGAGTTTAAAAACTAGACCTGAAACGGCGATTGCAAGAACGAAAACAATGAAAATAAAGGTTATCGTAAGTGAACGAGTTAGGCGGACCTTATTCAAAGAGGAAATGTTAATATGATCGAACGCCCCCGATTTGATTAGGTTGGAAGTTAATTGTTCCGAAGCAAAAAAAGTATATACCCCTACAAAAAGACACATAATGAGAGTAAGAGATCCCAGGTTGTAGTAATCTGCTGTTTCTAAAATTATAAATTGACTGAGTAGAGAGATCACTACAAAAGCAGTGACTAGTATTCTAAGACCTATGTCTATGGAGTGAAAAAGAGGAATTCGAAATACCGATTTTTGTGCATTGACTACGATCTGTTTATCAGTGATCCCTTTTTCTAACATAAAAAGATATTTATGAATGGGCTTTAATCTATATGTATCCGAAATAATTGCGAACAGAAGAGTAAAAATTGCGGTGATCAAGGTGATACGAATTGCAATCTTAAGTTGATCGGAATCCATTTCCAAAAATGTACTAAAAAATACAATGGCTATACCTATCGTAAGAGTAAATCCAACTACTTCGGTTATTAAAATAAAATGAAGAATGAATTTACGAATCGAATTTGTAATGTTGTCGTTCATGATTTTTATTCCGAAAGTATACGTTATATGTGTTGTATAAGTTTGTAGATTTACTTTAATTAATACAAGGACAAAGCAAAAAATATTAGATAAAATGAACGTTAGTTGCTATTTATATAAAATATCCCTTGGGAGATAAGATGCTTTCTCATTTTTTGAGAAGTAAATAGATAAAGTTGTATATAGAAAAAATGAGATTTTTGTCCTTAACTTTCGAATGACTTGTGTGATATAAAATAATTGCAAAAAATAGAATATAATGAAAATATATTACTTGAGGCTCTGTAAAGAAATACAGAAACATTGTCTCTAAACTAAAATTATTCCGAAATTTATTCTGTTGTATTTGGATCAGTAAGAATTGAACGGATCAAAAATTGATTTTTGCGTTAAAAGATCGCTAATCATTTAGGAAAACGGATGCGAAAATTAAAATGCGATTTTAGTTTTCAAAACTCACCAAATAAATGATATGAGTTTTGTTTTTGTGGAATTAAAAATAATATCCTTAAGTTAGGACGGAAATTCTAAAAGATACCTTCCCCTTGAGATAGTATTATCATGAAAGAAAATGGAAGTTATTCGCCTCGAATACTTTCAAGTTTATGTTTGATTTCTTCGTTCAGAGGTTGTTTTTTTTGAAAGTCTTCCAATAATCGAATTGCTTCCGTAGGTTTACCCATTTCAACGTGTAGATCAGAAAGTTCTAAAAGAGGTCTTGGATCCATCGGAAATTTTTTATGTAGGTCTAGATAAATTTCTTCTGCTTTATCTTTTTTACCAATTAATTTAAGAGAAGAAGCTTTTCCAAGAAGTGCAAAATAGTCTTCTCCTTCTGCTAAAATTTTGTTAAAACATTCCAAAGCTTTGTCGAATTCACCCATACCCCTTAAACTATCCGCATAACGGTTAATAATGAGTTTATTGTCTGGATCAAATTCTAGAATTCTTTCCCAATATTGATTTGCTTTGTGGAAATCTTTTTTACCTCGATAACTTTCTGCAAGACCGTATAACGCAAAAAAGTTTTTTCGATCTAATTCCGCAGCCCTATGGTAATACTGAATTGCTTCGTCATAGTCTTTGATTTTACGATAGGAATTTCCTATTTCGGTTAAAATTTTAATATTGTCCGGTTGAATTAAAAGTAGTTTTTCCCACCAATGGATCGCGTCTTTATATTTTTGACAGGCGAAATAAAGATGACCTAAACCCACGATCACATACTGATCTTTAGGATTGATCTGTAAAGCTTGCATATAATAAATTTCTGATTCTTTAAAGTTCTTTAATTTTCTGTGTGCGTCCGCGACTCGGCTTAAAATCGAAGCGTCCGTGATAGTGATGTGTCTGTATTCTTCTGCTACTTCGATTACTCTGGAAAGAAGATTCATTTCGCGATAACAATTCATCAATCCCATGAGAGAAAATTTATTAGAAGGATCTTCTTGGATACATTTATGATAATATTCGATAGCATTCTTATAGTCTTTTTTCTTAAAAAACAGATCTCCCATTCCCACTAAGCCATAAGTATTGTGTGGATCTTTTTCCAGAAGTTCTTTTAACTTTGCTTCTGCTTTTGGAAACTGGTGTGAGTCTAAAAGTTTATAGGCTTCTTTAGCGAGTCCTTTGATGACGGCAAATTGTTTATCCTCTTCTTCTTTTTCCACGTTAGGATTTTCCATTTGATTCTCTCTTTTAAAGTTTGTTTTCTTCCAAATTTAGAATTCGCATTATTATTTTTGACGCACTAGATTGATTGAATATTCTTTTGAGCTTAAATATTCTGTAAAGAAAATAAGAACGTATGATTCTACTCTCAAAATAAAAAGTGATTTGAATTTAGAAACTAGTCCATTTTGTCTATTGGATTTTGGAAAAAAATTTCTGCTTTTGTTTTTATAAAAATTTTTTGATTCAATAGAAGAAGAGTAGAGTTCATTCTACAAATGACGTTTTGTGTGGATTCAATTTTAAAAGATTCATTCACTTTTAAAGTTTCTAAAACAACCTAAAACCACATTTTTCTCAAAAAGAGTTGAGGATTTGAAAATACGGTTCCTCTTGACAGTAGCCTTTCCGTTATCTTTATGGACGTTAAGGGGGAGAAATCATGTCTGCAGAATCAGGAAGAGTAACCGGTGCCAGATTGATGGTGGAACTTCTGGAAGAATACGGAGTGGATGTCGTTTTTGGATACCCTGGCGGAGCCATTCTTCCCTTTTATGATGAAATTTATAAGAGTAAAAAAATCAAACATATCCTGGTAAGACATGAACAAGGTGCGGTTCACATGGCAGAAGGATATGCAAGAGCGACAGGAAAGTTAGGGGTTTGTATTGCAACATCTGGACCGGGAGCAACTAATCTAGTTACCGGACTTACTGATGCAAAGATGGATTCGGTTCCGATTCTAGCCATTACGGGACAGGTGGCTACGAATGCGATAGGAACGGACGCTTTTCAAGAAGCGGATATTTTTGGAATTACCATACCGATCACAAAATACAATGCTCTGATAAAATCGGCAGACGATATAGCAAGGCATTTTGAAGAAGCCACCTTAATTGCGTTAGGTGGTCGCCCAGGACCAGTTTTATTAGATTTTCCTAAAGATGTACAAACAGAACTGACTAATGTAAGAAAAGCTTCCCGATTAAAAATTGCTCCTCATCATTATAAAAAACCAACGGTTAGCGGAAATTTAGAAGAATTTGCGGAAGCGATCAATCGATCTAAAAAACCTCTTTTGTATGTAGGAGGAGGTGCGATTAACGCAGGTGCTTCTAAAGAAATTTTAGAATTAGCTACTAAAGGGGGGATTCCGGTGACAACAACTCTGATGGGGCTAGGGTCTTTTCCGGGAACTCACTCCTTAAGTATTGGAATGTTGGGAATGCACGGAACCGCTACTGCAAATAAAGCAGTATTAGAATGTGATTATATACTTAATTTAGGAGCTAGGTTTGATGACCGGGTTGCAAAAATAGGAGAATTTGCGGAAAAAGCGGTTCGAGCGCATATTGATATAGATACAGCGGAGTTTAATAAGCGAATTCAGGTGGATTACCTTTTACACGGGGATTTAAAAGACACGTTAAGTGCTATTTTACCGTTTGTAAAAAAACAAGAACGTAAGGAATGGCTTACTCATCTTCAAAGTCTAAAAAAAGAACATCCCTTGGATTTTGACAATTCTGGAAATGAAATTAAACCACAGGATTTTTTGGAACGTCTTTATAAAAAAACTCAAGGGAAAGCAATTGTTTCGACGGACGTGGGCCAACATCAGATGTGGGCCGCTCAATATTATCTTATGGATGAACCAAACAATTGGCTCACTTCTGGAGGATTGGGGACGATGGGTTACGGACTTCCCGCCGCGATTGGAGCAAAATTTGGAAGACCGGATAAAACTACCATTTGTATTTCGGGTGACGGGTCGATTCAAATGAATATTCAAGAATTAGCAACTATCGCAGCGAATAAATTGGGAGTAAAAATTCTAGTATTCAATAATAACTTTTTAGGAATGGTTCGTCAGTGGCAGGAATTATTTTACGAAGAAAGATTCTCAGAGTCTGAGTGGAATTTTAATCCTGATTTTGTAAAACTCGCAGAAGCGTATTCTATTCCCGCGATGAAAATTTCAGATAAATCGGAAATAGATAAAGCGATTGAATTTTTCACAAAAGACGATGGAGCCGTATTTTTAGAAGTAATGATACCAGCAGAGGAAAAAGTATTTCCGATGATACCAGCTGGAAAGTCTCAAAAGGAAATGATCGAATTTAAAGATTTCGCCGGATTAAAAAAAGTATGAAACATATTCTAAAAATTCTGGTAAACAATCATCCCGGAGTTATGAGTCATGTATCCGGACTATTTACTCGCAGAAGTTATAATATAGATTCGATTGCGGTAGGTGTTACCGTAAATCCAGAAATTTCAAGTATGGTGATCGTAGTCAAAGGAGACGAGGCTACGGTAGATCAAGTCAAAAGACAACTTTTAAAACTTCCGGATGTTTTGGAAGTGGAAGATCTTGCATATCACGATTGTGTAAGTAGAGAACTCGTTTTACTTGTAGTAAAACTTACCGAAGCGACTAGAACGGAAATTCTTTCTGTATGTGAGGTCTTTGAAGCAAAAATAGCGGACTTAACACATTCTTCTTTAACGATAGAGTATTCAGGAAATTCCCGCAAAGTAAATGCGATCGTAGAAATCATGTCCAAATATGGGATCGAAGAAATTGTTCGTACCGGACAAATTGCAATTCGTTACAGAAGTGTCGGGTCTTAAACTTTACAAGTCGTTTCCTAAAATGTAGGAACGCATACAGAAATTATGATATAACCTATCTTAAAAATATTTTATCTTTGTTTAAAATACCGAACTCTAAGATATTTTTGAGATGACTTGTATTAAAAAAAATGCTCAAAAACTATAAATTGTGCATACGACGATTTTTGTAGGAATTCCCGCAAATCACGATTTTACAGATATGTTTGGAAATGTGGGAACTGCCACTTATAGAAAATTTTTGCTTGTTTTATTACGCCGAACCCACGTTATTTTAGAGCTGTAAAAGATGAATTGTAACATCATTCTATAAATTCCGAACTATAATAAATGTGGTAGTTCCCACAGTTACGTCTTTTTAGACTAATTACGATTTTATAAAGTTCTCTTTCTCTAAGAAATGTAGTAGTTCCTACATTTTCAAAAAGATTTTGTTTTATCGATAAATCCAATTGATCTTAAGGTTTTAGAATAAACTTTAAACTGCTCTTAAAGAAACGGACTGTTTCCAAGGTCTGTTTCGATTGGAATCAAAAAGAATACAAAATGAATTCGAATTACAAACAACTCTGCTGTCTGATTTTCGGATCAGTTTCTGAATAATTCTGTAACGTGCGTTTGTAATGGTCCTAAATTCGGTTTGAACTAAAATCGAATCCGGAAAATGGATCTGACCTCTATAATCGCTTTCCGACCAAAGCACAATTGGTTCGATATGAGTAAGATCTAAGTTTTGAGAATTCAATTCGATTTCTCTGAGAGCTTGTTTTCTGGCTTCGTTCAAAAAGAGTTGTACATTTTCTAGATTTAGGCTTCTGTCCTCGTTACAATGATGGTTTTCAACGGAAATTTCAAAGTAATGTATTT
Organism: Leptospira noguchii serovar Panama str. CZ214; assembly: GCF_000306255.2. Lineage (GTDB taxonomy): Bacteria > Spirochaetota > Leptospiria > Leptospirales > Leptospiraceae > Leptospira > Leptospira noguchii. Next base: position 151,314 of record NZ_AKWY02000024.1, on the reverse strand, counting down.
TTGTATTCGTCGTTATCATCCTATTTTCCCTAACTGTTAGAATAAAAAGAATTGCGCCGTAAATTTGCTCAATGGATTTTTTTTCGGAAAGTTTTGAACAAATATAGATAGTTTGGGTACAAAACAGTGCAAAATCTATTTTTTTATGTATTGATATACAGGTTTGATTATAAATCTGGTATATATTGAAAATTGTATACAATTATTTTTGAATATTACCCAGGTACGTTTAAAGATTGAAAATAGGCCGAATTTACTTTTATCAGTGGATTTATAGTTTAAATTAGGTCATTTTAATAGAATTTTATCTAAAAAGTCAGCATCTGTTGTTTCAGTCGTAACTTTTTTAAACTGTTTCTACAAAGACTGTGTAAAATTACTGAAAACTTAAATTTTGACTGCTCGATTCAAATGATAAAATAGAAGTGCTTGTTTCTTGGAATCAAATAAGAAAGTGTTCAAAAGAATTGTAAAATAATATGAGTTCGACGTAAGAAAACCCGGGCGACTTCGTGCCATAAGCAGCCTTACCGGGCTCTCAGCTCCGGTCAAGTTATTGTGAAATTATAAAATCAAATTCAATTTTCATAAAATACCAATAACTTGACTCCACAACGCGACCTGTCGAACGACCTAAAACGCTTTCGTAAAAAGCGTTTTGCTTTAGTTCGGGGGAGTGAGACGCTGAGTTCAGGAAAGCGTTTTGCTTTAGTTCATTCATCGATTCCCTTACGCCGAACTCATGTTAAAATAGATTCGATTAATAAGAGGTTAGTTCTAAAATTTTAGAATCTAAAAATAAAACTGCTTCTGGTTTCCATTGAAAAATCCCATTTGAAAATTCGCAGAGTCCGGATTCTTGAAACTTTCTTAGCCGCAGATCTAAAATGTGACTTTGATCTGGAATCAATTCATAAAAACTTTTCATCGAAATTGGTTGGAATAAACGAAATAAAGATAAAACCAATTCTTCATAGAAGTCTGGTTTTGTATATTCTTCGGAAAAATACTTTCTTTTATAAGTATCTACGTTTTTAGGATTAGAATATCTTCCAGAAGGAAGAAAGCCGTGCGCTCCCGGACCAATTCCCAGATAGTATTCCATCGTCCAGTATTTGAGATTGTGTCTGGAAAAAAAACCAGGTTTAGAAAAATTGCTAACCTCGTACTGAAATAATTCATAAGGCGAAAGTAAGTCAGGTAAAAGTTTTAAAATTTTTTCTTGGATCTCTTCTTCTGGACCCGGAGAAATTTTATCCATTACCTTTCTGGAATATTCCGTTCCTTTTTCCACGGTAAGCGCGTAGAGGCTGATATGTTTTCCTCCAACAGACAAAACCTTTTGAATGTCTCGTAGTATTTCCTGAATCGTTTGACCCGGAATTCCATAAATTAAGTCTGCGGAAAAATTGGAAATCCCTGAGTTTTTCACAGTTTCTAAAACTTTTTCATAACGATCCGGGTCGTAATATCTTCCTAAAAATTGAAGTTTTTCCGGATCAAAACTCTGAATTCCCACGGATATACGGTTGATTCCGGCTTGTTCAATGGACTTTAAAAAATTTGGAGTAATATCCTCCGGATTGCATTCTATAGTAATTTCTGAATATTCTGAAAAATTAATATTATTTCGTAAAAAAACGATTAGATCCGAAATTTTAGAAACTTCTGCTCTGGAAGGGGTACCCCCTCCGAAAAAAATAGTGTCAAATTCTAAGTCAGAAAAGAAAGGATTGTCCGAAATTCTTGTTATAATTTCTTCTTTGTATCTTTGGAAAAGTCCGGTTTCGTCCGGGATTTGATTTTTACCGTTTCCTACGGAATAAAAATCACAATATTCACATTTTTGAATACAATAGGGATAGTGTATATAAACTCCGGGTCGTCCGACCTTAGAGATCGGATTTCCGGAATCGTGTATCATGGTTGTTGGGACGCGGTTTTTTCGTTTTCACCTTTTAAAATTAGATCTACGACCGGAATTGTAGATTTTCTTTCTAGTACTGAATACAAAAGAGCCTTTTTAGATTCTAACGTAGGGGAAAAGGAAAATAAAATTTTAAGGTTTGGAAGAATATTTAATTTTAGAAATGGACTTCCGTAATGAAGTGCAACTACTTCTAAGTTAGAATAACGTTTTGCAAGTTTTGCGGCGAGTTCTAATTCTAATTGACTGAACGTAACTACTACAATTCGTTTGAACTTATTTTGTTTTATTAGCGTTGGAATTTTTGAAAAGTTTACATTTAGAATATTCTTTTCTTCTAATGCAGTTTCAAATTCTTTTCCACGGACTGAAAATATTGTCTCTTCCATTTTGACTGAACTAGGATCAAATAAAGAAGGAAAAGAGACGATCGAAGCTCTGGAAATTTCCGTGTTTAGGTTAGGAGAAAAAATTTCTGAAAAGTTTTTTTCTCTTTGTGCAGTTTGGTTTTGAAAAAAGTCGATTTCTTTGATTTCTAAATCGGATAGTTTTTCTTTTGATTCCAATTTTTTAGAAGAGAATTCGTAGACAATTCCATGTTTTAATTTTAATAGAATTTGTCTGTATACTGCTTCTTTTAAAAGATCCCTTTCTCCTTTTTGAAAAATTCCATTTTTATATGCGGTCAAAATTTGATTTTTCATATCTCTGGTGGTTTTTCCCCAACTAGTCATGAGAAGTATATCAGCTCCTGCTAATATAGCAAGAACCCCAGGATCCTTATCTTTATAATGTTTATCGATTGCATCCATTTCCATTGCGTCTGTGATGATCACACCTTTAAATCCCATTCTTTCTCTTAAGATACCTTTGAGAATTTTAGAGGAAAGTGTAGCCGGAAAATCAGGGTCTAACTTAGGATATACGATATGAGCGCTCATAATAACTTCTGCGCCTTGTTGGATCGATTCTTGAAACGGAATGAGCTCCATTTTTTCCAATTCTTCTAAAGTCTTATCAATCTTTGGAAGTCCTAAATGGCTATCTACGTTTGTGTCTCCGTGACCAGGGAAATGTTTGATTGTAGGAATAGCTCCGCCGATTCTTGCTCCTTTTTCGTATCCAATTCCTGCGATAGAAACCATTTCTGGAGTACTTCCCATAGAACGAGTGTTGATGACTGGGTTATCTGGATTGTTATTGATATCTAAATCGGGAGCAAAAACAAAATTTAGTCCTAGTTTTCTAAGTTGGTAAGAAGTTACAAAACCTACCTTATACGCGTAGTCAGAATTTTTGGTTTGTCCTAAAGCCATTGCACCCGGAAACTGAGTGACTCCGTCTCTTACTCGTAAAACTCTTCCACCTTCTTGATCCACTGAAATCAAAAGAGGTAATTTGGAAAATTCTATACTCTTCTTTTGTAACTCTAAATTCAGATTTGAGATTTCTTCTTTTGTGCCTAAATTGATTCCGAAAAGAATAATTCCCCCAGGTAGAATTTCTTCGATTTCTTTCTCTGCAGTTTGATCTAAGATTTTGCCGGGGATTGACACGTGGATTACCTGTCCCGACAATTCTTCGGGACTCATCTTGTTTACGATTTCTTTGGCTTGGAATTCTAAATATCCATCCAAACTGTTTGCTTGTAGATCTTGTTGATAAGAACTTACATAATAGAGTATGGTTAGGAAACCCAAAAGAAGTAGGGACACAAAAAGAAAACGTCGGATCATAGTTTGACAGAATAAGAAAACCGGAAATTCTGTAAAAACAAATTCCGGGAGTAGGCGATCTATGTTTTTTTTCAAGATCCTGATTTTTATTTTAGGTTGTTTCTTTTTTACTTCTATTCATTCGGATTCTAAAACGATCCGAATATTATTTTTTGGAGATAGTCTTACAGCGGGTTTTGGTCTTAATTCTCCCGAAGAAGCGTTTCCTGCGCTTTTAGAAAAAGAACTTTCTAAAAAAGGAATTATTTCTCAAACGATCAACGCGGGTGTAAGTGGGGATACAAGTTCCGGAGGGCTATCTCGTTTGGATTGGGCAATGTCCTCCGAATTTGATTGGTTCGTCTTAGAACTAGGAGCCAACGATTCCATGAGAGGAATTTCTCCGGATCAAACCGAAAAAAATTTAAAAGAGATCATCTCTAAAGTGAGAAAGAAAAATTCGAAAGCAAAGATTCTTCTCTTGGGTATGAAGACTTTTCCAAATTTAGGAAAAGAATATAGAAAAAAATTCGAAGCCGTTTTTCCTAAAATTGCAAAAGAAGAAAATTTAATTTTAGTTCCTTTCTTTTTAGATGGAGTTGCAGGAATCAAAAATTTAAATCAGAAAGATGGAATTCATCCGACTGCAGAAGGACATCGTATTCTTGCTAAAAATCTAATTCCGTTTTTTCAAAAAATTTTGAAGAGTAAATGATTCTCCAAAAAGTGTGTTTACACCTTACTTTTCCTATAAATGATGGATCTACCTAAATGATCGCGGGAATAGCTCAGTGGTAGAGCACCTCCTTGCCAAGGAGGGGGTCGCGGGTTCGAATCCCGTTTCCCGCTTTTTCTTTTATATCACCCTTCCCCAGGTCGATTCATGGATTATAAAACAAAAAAAAATTCTAACGCTACCGTTGATATTAAACTTACATTCGAAGCTTCTGACATAGAAAAAGCTTTTGATAGAACGTATGAGGAAAAACAAAAAAAAGTAAAAATTCCAGGCTTTCGTCCGGGAAAAGCTCCTCTTAACATGGTCAAACGTCATTTAGGTGATAGTGTGGCAAGTGATGCGATCAATACTTTGATCGTAGACGGAATGACTTCTATTCTTTCGAAGTTGGAACATCCAATGATTCGATTTCCTAAATTTGAAATTCAAGATTATCAACCGGGTAAAAATTTGATCGCTACTGCGGTTTATGAAACTACTCCGGAAATCAATTTGGGAAAATATAAAAAAATAAAAATCAAACTTCCAGAAGTTTCCGTTTCTGATTTAGACGTTTCCGAGGAAATAGAAAAGATTCGTAAAGATCTCGCTCGTAAACAGTTAAAAGAAGAAGGCCAGATTGCAGAGTCCGGGGATATTATTGATATGGAATATACGGTTTGCGAAAAAGGTCAGGAACTTCAAAATCCAGGTAATACATCTAACGATTATCATTTAGGTCATGAAAATAATCTGAAAGGTTTTGATGAAAATCTCTATGGAATGAAATCTGGAGAAAAAAAAGAGTTTGTACATAAGTTTCCGGAAGACTATTCTCAAAATGAAGTCGCAGGAAAGACATTTGAATATTCTGTTACGATCAAGGCTCTTTATGCGAACATACTTCCCGCCGTGGACGATGATCTTGCTTCCGAGTTTGACGGTTCTGAATCTTTAAACGTTCTCAAAGATAAAATTCGTAAGAATTTGAAAGAAGGTTTTGAAGATAGAGTTAAAAACAAAAAGTTAGACGAGATTTATAAAGAAATTATAGACGATTCCAAATATGTTTTCCCTGAATCTTATCTTAAAGAAGAAACAGAAAACGTATTTCACAATATGATTCATGAATTCAAACTTCCTCATATTACAATGGAAAAATACGCGGAGATGGTTCAAAAGGATATAAAGGAAATTCAAGAAAGTTTTCAAAAATTGGCTGAAACTCGTCTTAAACATTATTTTACACGTCAAAAAATTGCAGAGACCGAAAATATTTCTTATTCTGAGCAAGATTTTGATGCAGATTTAGAAAAACTTGCATCAAGTTATCAAATTTCACTGTCCGATCTTAAAAAAGAACTGGAAAAAGGAAAACTCATGGAACAATATCGGGAGAATTTTTTCGCAAAAAAAATAGATAATACACTCTTTGGTCTTGTAGAAAAGAAATATACTGACAAATTGAACATTGGGCAGATAAAAGATTATCTTAACCAAAAGGAAGAAGTGAAAGCATGAGCGTAATCCCGTATGTGATCGAACAAACGAGTAGAGGAGAAAGATCGTACGATATATTTTCCCGGCTTTTAAAAGATAGAATCATATTTTTAGGGAATGCAATCAACGACGACTACGCAAACGTGATTACGGCTCAATTGTTGTTTTTAGAAGCCGAAAATCCAGAAAGGGATATTTATCTTTATCTCAATTCTCCGGGTGGATATGTTTCTTCTGGTCTTGCAATTTATGACACGATGCAGTATATTAAACCGGATGTAAGAACGCTTTGTTTAGGTCAGGCTTCTTCTATGGCGGCCTTACTTCTTGCGGGAGGGGCGGCTGGAAAACGTTCTGCGCTTCCCAATTCAAGAATCATGATGCATCAACCGATGGGTGGAGCTACTGGCCAGGCGAGTGATATTGAGATCCAAGCAAGAGAGGTACTCAAGCTGAAAGAAATTCTCAATTCTATTTATCATAAACACACAGGAAAAAGTGTGGAACAGATTCAAAAAGATACAGAAAGAAATTTTTACATGACAGCAGAAGAAGCGAAGAATTACGGAATCATTGATACAGTAATTCAGATCGATCGTAAACAAACTGAATAAAGGAGCTTCCACTTGGCTAAGAAAACACCGGGAAACAACGGTAAACAAAAACTATTCTGCTCTTTTTGCGGAAAGGAACAGGATGCGGTAAAACGTTTAGTCGCTGGACCGGGTGTTTATATTTGCGACGAGTGTATTTCTCTTTGTAATGAAATTATTGCAGAAGATCACGAACATTCCCACGAAAAATCGGAAATTTTCAGCGAGGTTCCAAGTCCGGCGGACATCAAGACCATTTTGGACCAGTACGTGATCGGACAAGATCACGCAAAAAAAGCGCTTTCTGTAGCGGTTTACAACCATTACAAAAGAGTGAATCTCAAAGAAAAGAAGTCAGACGTAGAAATCGAAAAATCGAATATTTTATTGATTGGACCAACCGGAAGTGGTAAAACCCTTTTGGCTCAAACTCTTGCCAGAATTATCAAAGTTCCATTTGCGATTGTGGACGCTACTGCTTTGACGGAAGCCGGATATGTGGGAGAGGACGTAGAAAACATCATTCTCAAATTGATCCAAAATGCGGACAACGATATTAAAAAAGCAGAAATTGGTATCATATACATAGACGAAGTAGATAAGATTGCGCATAAATCGGACAGCGCATCTATTACTAGAGATGTGAGCGGAGAAGGTGTACAACAGGCGCTTTTAAAAATTATCGAGGGAACGGTGGCTAACGTTCCTCCTCAAGGTGGAAGAAAACATCCGCACCAGGAATATTTACAAGTAGATACTAAAAACATTCTATTCATTTTAGGTGGAGCTTTTGTAGATCTTCCTAATATCATCAAGTCCAGAACTGGGATTAAAACGATTGGTTTTGGTTCCGAAGAACAAAGAATTCAATCGGAAAACAAGGATACTTTGATGGGACAAGTGATTCCGGAAGATCTGATTAAGTTCGGGTTGATTCCGGAATTTATAGGAAGACTTCCTATCGTTGCTACTTTGCAAGAGTTGGATGTGGATATGCTTCGGCAGATTTTTCGTGAGCCTAAAAATTCAGTTCTCAAACAGTATACTCGTCTTTTGGAACTCGAAAACGTGAAACTTACTTTTCATGACGAAGCGATTGATAAGATTGCAGAACTAGCGATTAAAAGAGAATCCGGTGCCAGAGGATTACGCGCTATTGTGGAAAACATAATGTTGGATTTGATGTTTGATATCCCTTCTCGTAAAGATATCGAAGAAGTAATTATCACTGCAGAAGTGATCGCAAACAGAGTGGCTCCTACTTTGATTCTCAAAAAAGAATCTAAGATCGCTTAAATCTAAAATTAAAGATTCACTTCTTGAAAGGTGATTCCGGTAAACTTTTCAGAAATCAATTCTTTTTTGGTTTGTGGACTTACAAGTAGAATGGGACTTTTTTCGTTACCGGAGCCGAATTGTAAGTCCGTTTTATAAAAGCCTCTATATAGTGGAATAAAGCCATCTTTTAAGAATACGGGTGTGGCTCCTGTTATGGATTCGTAAAAACCGCAAACTTTGCATAAATTTTTGAATTTAGTTTTTCTACGAACCGAGTCAAATGCTACCGATCGACGTGGCAGAAATGTATAGAAGTCCGAAAAGTTTTTTAATTTAACCAACTCAATATCATTCTCATAATGAAATCTAAATATAAAATCTCTCACTTTTTGAGAGACGATACAAATTCCGTCATATGTGTATGAAAAGTCAAAATACGATTTTTTAAGTTCAAAAAGAGGGTTATCCCAGTTTAAGGATTTTCTATAACCACAAGACGAACAAATATGCAATTTTGTTAATGTTTCAAATAGATTAGAACCAGAGCCATACATATAACTATCATTATCTGTAATATTTAAAGAATAGGCGATTATCATGGGTTATATGTTTTTTCATCAACCTAAAACTGTCTATTATTTCGGATCCAGTCTCTGGAAGGATTTCTAAAATATTTGAACTTTTCATAAAGTTTGTGAGCAGCTTTCCGGAATCCAAATATTTTGATTTCCGCTTCGTCGATTTCTGCAAATTGTCGGTAGGGGTTTGTATTAGTTCCGACTGATCACCGCACCGTTTGTGCAATTGCCACTTAGATTTTTCTACGTTTTTTAATGCAAAGATTTTTTCGGCCATTTCCGGATCGGTAAATCCAGCATCAATATAGGATTTTTTTAATATACTTTCGATTTCTAGATCGTATTTGTTTTGATCTTTATTATAAAGTTGGATTTCGAATAGCATCTTTCTCTTTCTAGGATTTTTTATTCTAACATAAATTCGGTTTAATGAATTCATTTTTCTGAAAAAAGTTGGGATTTGAATTTTACAAATCGATTCTTAAAATGTGGGAACTACCACATGAACATTAGTAGGGGAAATCTGTTTTAAACTTCAATATGGATCAATGTGACTTAGTTTGTAGGAACTACTACATTTTATTAAAAATTTCTAAAGAATTATCATAATTCTTTGAGGTTTTGAGACAAGTCTAAATACAAAACGACATAGTGTTTTTACACGAACTCAGTTTAAAATAAGTTTTTTATTTATCCAATCAAAAATATATATGAGCGTTCCTGTGAGTTTATAAAGTGCAACCACAGGCCGGGCTCTCCTCTCCGGTCAAGTTATTTTAAGTATATTTTATTATTGTAATGTATCAATATATTGACCATGCGTCGATTCTTGATGTAGTATTGGTCTGTTTAAGCGAAATTATTATAATGTGAATTCGATGTGAAAATTTTTGTTTTTGAATTTAATTGGAATGCCCTAAAAGTAGTAGTTCCGACCAAAATTAAAATTCGTATTACACTGATTGATATTCTTGTAATCAGCTTTCAAGGATAGTTTTATCATATTTTGTATAATGGTATTAGCTTTTGTGGTAGATTTACAAACTTAAAAATCAACGAAAGGTCTTGGACTTTAAATTTTAAATCTCATGTTCAGAACTATATATAAAGTATTCGTATTTTGTTTTAAAACAGGTTTTTGTAATGGAAGTTTACGGCACTTAATTTTATAGAACTCAGTAAAGTCGTTTTCTCATTAATTTTACAGTAAAACTTTTATAAAATGTAAAGTTTCCACAATCAGAATAAAGAAAAACAAATACAAGTTGTGTTTATAAAAAAACCGCATCATTCTTTTGGAACGAGGCGGTTTTTCTAAAGAAAAGTTTTTCATCCGAAACAGATTGTTTTGGTTTTGTATCGGTTTATCTTGTCACGATTTACTTTTGTAAATCGTGACAGAACAAAAAGATTTATTTCTTCTTTCTCTTTTCTTCTGCTTTAAAAGCGAGAAGAGATTTACTTTGTAATTCTATTTTTTTCCTTTCGGTCCAAGGAATTGCCACGCTCAATTCTTCCGCGAGAGAAAGAAGATTATCGTTGATGTCTATCAGTTCGTCTATGATCACGAAGTAGGAAACGCTGGATTTGAGTTTGCTATCTCCTTTTTTAATCCGTTTCATTTGACTTTTGTAGATGTTCTGTTTGATCTTTTCTAAATTTTTGGTTTTCTTTTCTGATCTGGCTTTTTCTAAAAGATCCGGAAACTTGTCGGAATCTGCAATTAGTTCCATCAGATTGGTAGCGGATTTTCTAAGTTCCTTTACTTCTTCTTTTTCATCTTTGGAAATTTCGTGAAAGGAACTGATACCGTTTGAAGAAGTTCTAAGAATATTCCAAATGCTTTCTGTAATTCTATCTAAGTGATTGATAGATTCTGTGATAGGATGAATCGAAGAAAGATCTTCTTCTTCTAAATATTTATTTGCAATTGATAAAAAACTGGAAAGAGAGTTTTCTCTCATCTTTTTTAAATCTTTAAGAAGTTTTTGGGTTTGTTTGAAATTTTTCTTTTTACCGTTGATATAACCTGCACAAACGTTATTCAAAGCTTTTCGAGCTACGTTTAAACTTGCAAGCATAGACGAAATTGTTCTGGAAAGAGCTCTTTCAGGATGTTTTCTAAGAGTGATTAATTTTTCTAGATTTTCGTCGTAAGCTTCTTGGCGTTTTTTGTGGATTCTTCCAAAAAGGAATATTAAAAGTGCTGCAACTAATACTAAAACGATTACCGAAGAAAATCCAAAAATATACAAAATGGAACCAATTAAACCAGCAGTTGCAGAAGCGATAATGGCTGTAAAAAACCAACCTCCCACAACGGTAAGAACTCCGCTGACTCTATTTACTGAATTTTCTTTGTTCCAAGCCCCGTCGGTAAGAGAGGTACCCATCGCCACCATAAAGGTAACGAATGTAGTGGATAAAGGAAGTTTGTAGAGAGTTCCGATCAAAATCAGAGCACTTGAAATTTGAATGTTCACGGAAGCTCTTAGTAAATCGAACGCCTCGGTTTCGTGCATTCTGACGATTTCGAAGGAATTTTTTTGTTCAAAACGTTTTCCGATAAAACTACGTACTTTTGCGGGAAGAATTGCTTTGATTGGAGTGTAGATTCCGAGTGCGATTTGAACAAAAACACGCGCTACTAGACTAGTATTAAAACTTTCTAATGTTTCACCTTGAGAGCCTAAGGTGACTTCGGTTTGTGTGACAGATTCTGCCTTTTTAGAAAACCAAAGTGAAAAGAGCATAACACAGGCCGCACCTAAAAGTATAAAGTTCGGGGTCTGAACGCTTTCCGCAAGTCCGGTCGCTAAAATGCTAGCGTCCCCTCCTGTCTGTTGGATCAAAGTCCAAGTAGTAAAACTTGCTAAAGGAACTCCTATAAAATTGACCAAGTCGTTACTTGCAAAAGCCATTGCAAGAGAGCCAGTTCCGACTAAAACTAAGAATTTTAGAATATTCCATTCTAATAATACTAGAATTTGAAATAGAACGGAAAACCCTACGAAACTAATTAGAAGAATATTTGTAAAATTTTTGTTCAGATAATCTATGATTTCTTTAGGAATAAACGTGGAACCTTTCATTGCAGATAAAAGAGTGAAAAATATCACGGTAGTAATGGAAAGTCCTCCAAAAAGTCCTCCAAAGTATTTCATTGAATTCTTTAAGTTGAACGAAAAAATGAATCGGAACACGAATTGCAAAATGATTCCGGAAAAAAATGCTACGATCACACTCGTTACGATTCCAAATATGATTTTAAGAGCGCTTTCAGAATTGATAATCTGAAATGCTCCTTGCAGAGTACCGGTTTTTAAAAGTGCGATTGCAAGTGCTGCCCCTAAAAGTTCGAATACTAAGGAGACCGTAGTAGAAGTGGGAAGTCCAAGAGTGTTGTAAAGATCTAAAAGTACTATGTCCGTAAGCATAACTGCTAAAAATAGGAACATCAAATCTTGTAGTGCAAATCCGCTTGGATGAAAAATCCCTTTTCTGGCAACTTCCATCATACCGCTGGAAGAAAGGGCACCTAAAATGATCCCAATTCCAGCAACTATCAGAATGATTCTTTTTGAAGATGCTTTGGAACCTACGGCGGAGTTGGTAAAATTTACCGCATCGTTAGAGACACCTACTAAGAGGTCGCCTACGCCTAGGATTGCCATGAGAACGACTATGATTAAAAAAAAGTCCATGAACGCTTCCGTTTATTGTTTTGTAGAATCTACAATTTTCGCTTTGACTCTTGTTTAGAGTTCTTCTTGAGTCTTTTGAATCTAAGAAACCGGACAACTGAAATTTTGTCTGGAATCAGTACTGAAAAATTACTTTTCTGTTACAAAATCAATCGGTTAGTCTTCTAAATCCCAAAAAAAATCCCGATTGGTAAGTTCTTTTTCTTCTGAAATCGATTCTGTAACAGAAAAGAAATTTTTACTTCCAGATAAATTTAGAATTAGATTCAGTTGTTCTTTTAGTTCTAAGGTTTCTTTTTCCCAATATTCGTTTCCTGCAAAATGAGGAAACGCGGTTGGAAACGAAGGGTCGGAATGAAACCGGTTGGCAATCCAAGCGGAATAGTGAACAAATCTCATTGCTCTAAGAATTTCTACTAGATCAAACCAAGAGTCGTCAAAATCTCTAAACTCTCTATAACCAGAAAGAATAGATTCTCTTTCTGCAAGCGCTTCTTTTCCTTTGGAAAGTAACATCCAAAAGTCTTGAACCGCAGGGCCTTGCAGACAATCGTCGAAGTCTACAAAGAACCAACCTTCTTTTCCAAAGAGTAGATTTCCTTTATGACAGTCTCCGTGAATTCTATGCAATGGAACCGATTTTATACTTTCTTGGAATAAATCTAAAATTCGATTTGTGGTTTCTAAATATTCTTTTTTGCAACTGGAAGGAATCCATTCTCCTTGGAGTAAGTTTTCTAGTGGGTCGGTTCCATAGGTTTTAGAATTGAGTGTGATCCTATGTTTGAATGATTGGGATTGGCCTACGTTATGAATTCTGGCAAGAAGCCTTCCTATCATTTTTAGATTTTCGGGACTCAGTTCATCGGGGGATCTGCCACCGATACGGGGCCAAAAAGAATAGAATATTTTTTCCTGAAACGAAGATAGGCTATTTCCATCTTGAAATAAGATAGGAGAACAAACCGGAATTTCTTCTTCTTTTAGGTCTTGTAAGAATTTATGTTCTTCTAAGATTTGTGTCCGATTCCATCTGCCTGGGCGATAGAATTTAGAAATAATATGGGAGCCATTTTCTAGTCTGAGATCAAAGACTCTGTTTTCTAAACTATTGAGAGCCATACAATGGCCCGAAGGTTCATAACCTGCTTTTTCGACCAAGGTAAGAATTTCACCGGGGTTGAGTTGAAAAAAGTCCGCCACAATTCCATGTTCTTGTTTCCTGTTTTCTTGGAAATTTTTTTATAAAGAACATAGAATCTGAGCGTTTTGTTTCGATACAGATGGAATTTAGTTTTCAATAGAATTAGATTTTGCAAATTGATTCCCGAGAAGGAAAAATCATGAAGATATCAGTAGGAAATCTGCCTCAGGAGCTGACCGAAGACGAACTAAAAAAGATTTTTTCGGAATTCGGAACCGTTCAAGAAGTGCATATTAAAAAAGATAAAACCACAGGCCGTTCTTTATCTTATGGATCTGTCGAAATGGAAGATTCCGCCGGAGCAAAAGCAATTGCGGGATTGAATAAAAAAGAAATCCAAGGAAAACAAATCGCCGTGGTAGATTCCGAGGAATTAAAAAAAGAATTCGAAAGAAAACAATCCCTAAAGAATGGAGGATCCTCCGGTAAAATTCAAGGAAACCAAGCAAAGACTGGAGGTTTTTCTGGATCTGGTGGGGTTAGAAGAACCGGGGGAAGAGGAAAATGAAATTTACACGTTTAATATTCATCTTAGTGATTCTTTGCATTGTAGTAGTTCCTACATTTGCGGAAGACTTAGTCATCAAAGAGATTCGTATCGGGACTGGAAAAGAAGCCTTTTCAGGTTCGAACGTTACGGTTCATTATGTAGGAACACTGACCAACGGTAAAAAATTTGATAGTTCCAGAGACAGAAAAACCCCTTTTACTTTCAATTTGGGAGCGGGGGAGGTAATCAAAGGTTGGGACAGAGGAGTTCGAGGAATGAAAGAAGGTGGGATTCGCAAACTTACAATTCCTCCAGAATTAGGTTATGGTTCCAGAGGAGCCGGGGCTGCAATTCCTCCGAACTCTACTCTCATTTTTGAAGTTGAATTATTGAAAGTGTACTGAGTTTTTTTCTTTTGTAGTAAATTTTACCGAATTTTGACATAGGATTCGGTCCTCTTTCCAGTTCTAATCTATTTCAGAAAGGAGAAGCCTTCGATAGCTTAGAACTGGATGCCTTACAATTTTTTTGAAAATTTCCCTTTACCAGCTTGTATTTTAGAGCCGTCTCTTTTGATCCAAAAAGTGAATTTTGCTTTTTGCAAAACCATAGGTTATTCAAAAGAAGAACTAGAAGGAATTCTAAATTGGGATCAAATCTGCGAATTTAAAGACGCAAAATTCCATTTTGCCGATCCATCCCTTTGGCCTTGTACGAATCTACCGAATGAAAATCCTTCCCATTCTATTTTACTTTTTACAAAGGATGGGATTCAAAAAGAATGTTCCGTTTCCTTTGCTTTTGATCGCGAAGAGTTGAGAATTTTTGCCTATTTAGAAGTTCCTCAGATTTTTGATAAACCAGCCGTAAGATTTGATTCCCTAAAAACTTCTGAAGCAGAGAAGAATTGGGAAAAACCAAGCGTGGCTTGGGTTCAAAAAGAAAAATTAGATGCGATCGGAACTCTTTCCGCTGGGGTTGCACATGAAATCAACAATCCTCTGATGGGAGTGATCAACTACGCTGAAATGATGGTTAACGGTATCGAAAACGGAAATCCTCTTCGTAAATATGCAGGAATTATTTTACGGGAAGGAAATCGAATTTCTGAAATCGTGAAAGATATGCTTACATTCACTCGAATCGAAAAAGAAGAAATTAAAATTTATGATATTAAACCTATTTTCGATTCCGCATTTGGTGTGATTAAAACCTGTATCGATAAATCAAAAATCGAAACGGTTGTATCCGATTCGGAAGCCCCTATTTTTGCTGCTTGTTCCGCTGGGAAGTTGAGAAAGATTTATTTTAATTTACTTACAAATGCAAAAGATGCAATCGAAAGTAATTCCGACCCAAACCAAAAAAGAGTTGTGAGAGTTTCTTGGGAAAAATTGAAAAAAGAAAATAAGGATTTTATACGCACCGTCATAGAGGATACTGGAATCGGTATTCCGGAAGAAAATAGACATAAACTTTTTGATCCTTTTTATACTACAAAGGACATCGGAAAAGGTACTGGTTTAGGACTTACGGTTTCGTATAACTTAACTCGCGAAATGGGCGGAGAACTTTCTTTTGAAAGTGGGAACGGAGAGACTCGCTTTTATCTGGATCTTCCAGAATCGATTTGAAAGATTCTTGACTTTATAGGAGGACGATCACATCCTAATAGACTCCTTTTAAATCCGCTATATGACCGGTTCCAGGCGATCAGAACAGAAAAGTTACGAGCCCCGTTATTCTATTCTGTTTCAATCTGCGATAGACTCGATTGTTTCTTTAGACAGAGAATTTAAAGTCATTTTAGCAAACCCGGCCACCGAAAATACGTTTGGATTTCCCATTTCTGAATTGGTTGGAAGTTTAGTAGAATGTCTGCTTCCTTTTTCTATTCGAAATCGATTTTATAAAATTCTAAATGGTGTATCTAAACTTCCTGATAAAAAAAGACAAAAACCTTTCGGGCCGATCCGTTTGGCTCGAAAGGATGGTAAAATTTTAATTTCCGAAATTTCTGTTTCTACCACCGGACCTGTGGAAGACTATCGTTATCATATAGTCATCCGAAACATATCAGAAAAACATAGAATTCTAATGGAATTGAAACGAGCCAACGAGTCTTTAAAAAAGATGGATCGTGAAAAAGAGGAACTTCTAGAAAAACTCGAAGAGAAAGTCAGGCAAAGATCTAGATTGCTCGCTAATTATTACAAAGGAATGAAAGAGGAACTGAATCTTGCAAAAAAATTACAGACCGAAATTTTGCCGGACATTCCTTCTTTTGCAGGAATTAAAATTCATTCCACGTATCTTCCAATGATGGAAGTAGGAGGAGACCTTTACGATCTATTTGAAATCCGTCCGGGAGTATTACGAGTATTTATTGCGGATGCGACAGGGCACGGTATACAAGCCGCACTTCTTACGATGACACTCAAAGGAATTTTAGAATCGATCAAAAAAAAAGATGCAGATCCGGGAAATATTCTCACGGAATTTAATTATCAATATTGCAAGAACTTTGGAAATATAGGAATGTTCTTTTCTTGTTTTCTCGCCGACATAGATACCGTTTCTAAAAAGATCGTGTATTCTTCCGGAGGTCATCCTCCTCAATTTTTTCTTTCTGAGAATTTGGTTTTGGGTTTAGATCGAACCGGGTCCTTACTTGGTTTAGATCTGAACAATCAATACGACGTTTTTAAACTAAGTTATCAATACGGAGATCGTTTATTTTTATTTACGGATGGAATTTACGAGGAATTTAATTCCGACAAACAGCAATTTGGCGAATTTGCGGTTCAAGAAATTTTGGCAAAAAAATTTCTTGAACCTATGGAGGAAACGATTCCGGCGATCTTACAGAAACTGATCGATCATTTAGGCCAGCAAAAAATACAAGACGATATAACAGCGATTTTAATCGCTTTGGATTCCCCCAGCCTTTGAAATGTCTTTTTCTATTTTAAGTTTTTTATTTTTGGTCTTTTGTGCGTTTCTTTTTTTAGAGAAAAAAAAACACGACCAAATATTCAAACGAATTCCGATTCGAATTCATGTCAACGGAACCAGGGGAAAATCTTCCGTAACCAGATTGATTCATTCCATTTTAGTGGAGGAGGGTTGGAAAGTTTTTGCAAAAACTACAGGATCTACCGCCAGTCTTTTATTTCCAAATCGAAGCGAAAGTTTTATATTTAGAAATAAAATTTCTATCAAAGAACAAAAATCTTTTCTTCGTTTTGCAGTAAACAATAACGCACAAGCGATCGTTTTGGAGTGTATGGCAGTTCAACCCCAGTACCAGAAAGATTCGGAAGAACTATTGATACGCGCCACTCATGGTGTAATTACAAATATTCGTCCGGATCACTGGGAATGGACGGATACAGAAGATAAAATTTTAGAAGGTTTTAAAAAAACAATTCCTAATAATGGAATTATAATATATGGAAAACATTATGTATCTGAAAATTTAAAACCGAATTGGAATCCAAGTCAAAAATCGAAATTAAATTTAAGTCTTTTGGAAGCTGCTTCTTTAAAAAATACAGAATTGATTCTTGCAGAACCAGAACTTTCTAAAAATCAAATTGAAACTGCGTTTCGGTCCATACGTTATCCGGAACACTACGAAAATGTGGAAATAGCTGTTCGGGTCTGCGAAAAATTAGGCGTTTCTTCTAAATCCATTTTGCGAGGAATATCAAATGTGGTTCCCGATTCGGGAGCGCTTAAAATTTTGGAAAAAGAAATAGAAGGTAAACGTCAGAGGTTTGTATTTGCGTTTGCTGCCAACGACGTGGTCTCCTTTGAAAAAATTTTAAGATCCGACCAAAAAGAATGTAATAGATTTGATTCCGTAATCTTGGTTTTTAATTCCAAACGAGAAAGGCCGTTTAGGACTGTTGAGTTCGGTAAATTTTTAACGAATTTTTCTTATCTTTCAAAAATTTATTTTTTTGGTTCTTGGCAAAAACTATTTCGATCTGCATATAAAGGGAATGCGGATTTAATTTTTTATAAGAAAAATATTATATTCGATTTAGAAGAAATTTTTTCTAAATCCAATTTATGGATAGGTGCTGGAAACTATCAGGGCTCTGGAAGGATTTGGTTGGAAAAGTTGGTCGCAGATCTAAACGTGGTCGAGCAGAAAGATTGGAAACCTTAACGTTAGCGATCGGAGTTGGTATTCTATTTGGTTTTTTTCTTTGGGAAAAAACCGGGCTTCAACCTGGAGGTTGGGTGGTTCCGGGTTACGTGGCTCTTTTTTTATCAGAACCTTGGTTAATTCTGATTCTGATTTTGAGTTCAGTTCTGACGCTTTGTATTTATAGAATTTCCGAATTTTGGTTTTTAAGTTTTGGTCAAAGAAAGACTGTTTTTATTTTGGTTCTTTCTATTTTAATTTCAGGATGTGTTCATTTTATTGCAGAGTTTTTTTTAGAATCTAAAAACAATTTTGAATCTAAGACGATAGGATATATTGTCCCAGGATTGATCTCTCTTTCCGCTGAAAGACAAGGTGTTCCTAAAACCTTATCTGCGATTCTTATTTGTTCCGTTTTGGTTCGTTTGTTTTTGATCTTTTTATTCGGCGAAATTTCTGTTCTATGAATAGTTTTTTAAAAAACAAAACTTGGTTTGTTCTTCTTTTTTTGAATGTTGTAAGTATAGGATTTGTTACAGCTTTGGAATTTTTTCCGCTGGTCTTGTCGGTTGCAAACTTAAAAGAAAAATACGAGGCAAGCCAAAAAACGTACAAAGCATTTTTAAAAATCAAAGAATTAAAACTCTCTAAAAAAATTCAAATCGATCCTAAATTGGATCCATATTTGTCCGGTTTGATTGGTCCAGAAATTTCATCTGTCACTAGTTCTGCCGGAAAACTTTCGGCTAAACAAACTTCAATACATCCTGACTTTGGGGCTTGGTTTGTAGATCGTTTCCAAGAGGCGGGGTTAAAGAAAGGGGATACGATTGCCGCTGGAATCTCTGGTTCTTTTCCGGCGTTGAACATAGCTTTTTGGATTGCCGCGGATATTATGGAATTGAATGTGATTTCGATTTCAAGCACGGCTTCGTCCCAATATGGGGCTAATGATCCTGAGTTTCTATGGCCCGAAATTGAAAATTTATTATATAAAGAAAAAATAATATTCCAAAAATCTGTTTTTATGTCCACTGGAGGCGTTTCCGATTTAGGAATAGGTCTTGGGCAAAAAGGTAGAGAGTTGATTTTGGCTTCTATTTTAAAAAACGATTATAAGTATTTGTCTTCGGATTCTTTTGAGGATTCACTTTTAAAAAGGATGAGCGTATATAATAGTAGACCTGTTTCTTTGTATGTCAACATAGGGGGAGGGACCGTGTCTTCCGGAACCAGCTTGAGTAAAAAACAAATTCCTAAAGGAGTCGTTTTATCGGAAGTAGAATCAATAGATTTGCCGGATTCAATTTTAAAAACTTATCTCGATTTAAAGATTCCTGTGCTTCACGTTAGTGGAGTGGAAATGATTTCTAAAGAATCGAATATGAGATATTCACTCGGAAAGATTTCGGAACCTGGAACTTCAGATTTAATTTTCCCTAAAAAATACAACCGCTGGCTTGCTGGATTTTTTTTCATTTTATTATCTGGGTTTATTTGGATGTTATCACCTTGGATCTCGCTTTCTGATTATACGAAGGAAGATACAATTTTACTGTGAAGTAGAGATCGATTGCAATTTAAAAAGTAAAACGTTAGTTTTATTTGAAAATTTGATCTACCGGAATAGGTCGAATTTTATAAGAAACTGATCTAACTCTCCTTGAAATGGAATTTGATTTAGTGATCCCCTTCCTGAGCCGCAAAGATAAAGATTCCGAAAATTTGAATCGATTGTGGGATTTAAGATACTTGAATTAAGAGATCCAAATTGGTGTAACCAAATCCAGTTCTTTTGGTGGTTTAAATTTTGCAGCCCAATCTTTTCGGTAGAAATTTTAGAAACAAATATTTCTTTTTCGCCGGTGGGGCGAGTATTTTTATCTGTAAGATCTTCATTTGTTTCTCCTGCGATATAGACTGCTTGTCTTGTGTGGTCTATATTTATTGCGCTGATATTTGTAATTTTTCCTAATTGAGCAGAGCCGAAATTTTTTACTATTACGGAGTTAATAATTCCATTATCGGTTATATTAAAATTAGCTAAAATTCCGTAATGTCCTTCTTCGACTTCTTGTGTACTATTATTTACGTTGCTATCTCCTACTACATAGAGATTCAATTTCTTGGGATGATTACGCCTTTCTACCGCTATGGAGTTACCAGTATAAGATTGAGGAGACTTTCCACCTAATTGGGAAACGAAATGTTCGGTGCCATTATTCGCATCGTATCTGAGTATAAATAAACTGTAAACGTTTTGATTTCCTGAATTGATAGTACTTCTTTCTTTGTCTACATCCGCATCCTTAGCGTTACCTAACATATAGATATGTTTTCTTATTATAGGAGGTTGATTTTTTTCACTGTTATCCGAGAAAATATCTAAGGCAAGATCAGTTGGCATAATATCCGCCTGTGCAATCGAAGTTTGTTTGAGCCAAACTCGATTTTTATCCTTAGTATTAATTTTCATTAGGAATAAACTTTGGTTTGAAATAGAAAGAGAATAATATAGAAGCGATTCATAACGTATCCTTTTTACAATTGGGCGTTAAAAAAAATATTGTTATTTGAAGAAGAAAATGAAAATGAAAACGAATAGGTGATTTTATCCTATATGCGAAGGATAACGTAGATTTTATATTAGAAATAATTTGTTTCCAGTATATTAGAGACGAATCAAAGGTCATTGAAACTTAGAAAAAAACCAAGAAATGGTTTCGTCCCTTTTTAAATCCGGAAGAAGGATTGCTTCGTAGTGATTTTTATCTGGTAAGGTAAGAAACACAATTTTTTTTAGTTTTTTCTTAAAAATGTTGATCGCAGCGTCTGGGAGTAGTTCGTCTCCTTTCCGAAAATTATATTTTCCGGCCCGAATTACGAGAACCGGAGAATGGATTTTAGAATAGGGAAGTATTTTATTTTTATTGAATATTCTAAAGCTTGCAATTGGTCTGCGTAAAATTTGGAATGGAATATGCCAAGGTTTGAACGCGCCCCCCATACTTTTTAATTCAGAATCGATCACGTAAATCGGAATATTGCATTTGTATTGAACGGAATCGTTTTCGTTAATTTCTTCTAATTCATAGTTTAGAAAATCCTCTATGTATTTGTTCCAAGAACTGAAAATTGGAGATTTTTTAGCGAGTTCTAAATACGTTTCTCTGGATGGAAATGATTTTCCTAGACGTTGCAGAGATTCTTGGATCATGAGTAAACTAGAAAATTTTCTTTTGAAAGAAAGTTGTCCTCCTCCATCTATCAGACAAATTTTATCCGTTCTTTCTGGGTAGTTTTTTCCGAACGCGAGAGAAATCCAACAACCTAAAGAATGTGCGAGTAAATTTGCTTTTTCAATCTTTAGGAAATCTAATAAATATTTTAGATCTTTTGCATGTAATTCTTGAGAATATTGGATTTGTGGTTTAGAAGATTGGCCTCTACCTCTCAGGTCATATGTGATTATTGTAAGGCCTTGTTTGACTAAGTCTTTTGCAAGAGGAGTGAAATTTTTAAGATTTCCTGTAAGACCGTGAATACAGACTACTGGAGAAAGGGAATTTTTAGAAATAGGAAATTTTCCAAAAATTTCAGCCGCTATAACTTGAGAATTTCCGATTGGAATTTGGATCGATTTTGGATTTGAAAAAGAATGGAAACTTTTCATTCTTTTGTATTTCAGTTTTAATTGAAATATGTCCACGATTTTTTATTTTGGATCTAATTGAATTATAAAGAAATAGAAGCTCAACACGTATTATAATATTCTTAATTATATGTTTGTTTCTTTTTTTACAAAAATAAATTGTAAGTTTGTTCAAAAAAGTCATAAATTTCAAATGGGTGAGATCTATATCTATACATTTCGTAAAAAATCGTAGTTAGTTTTCAAATTTTTTGTAAATAATTATGATTTTACGATCCAAGATATTCGTATTTCGTCTAACGGATTTTGACGATTAAACAACTTCAGGTCGAATTATTTGGGTTTGAGAAATTCTACTTGTTCGAAACACAAATGGTTTTATTTTCTGAACAGGAATTTTAGTTTTTGGACGAATCTTTGATAAGAAAATTTATATAAAAATCGATTGGGACGTGCTTAAATTCAAAAACGAATGGTATTCCCGTCTAAAAATGCGAGGACATTTTTGTATATCGATACATCTAACCTGCTTGCATTTATTTAAACTGAGATTTACATTCACATTTCGAGAATACTATGCAACATACGAAAGAAGAAATTTTAAAACAGATTTATCTTTTCTCCAATTTTACGGAAGACGAATTAAGTTCTATTGCAGAGAAAACGGAATATAAAGTTTACGAACAGGGCGATTCGATTTTTCATGAAGGAAACGAAGCGAAAGCCTTTTTCGTAGTGATTTACGGAACTCTAAAAGTACTTACTTCCACCGAAAAAGGGGACGACGTCAACGTGACTACGATTGCGACGGGGGATCATTTTGGCGAATTGCCGTTTTTAGATCCTGGTAAACGTTCGGCATCCGTAGAAGCGATGGAAAGATCTGAACTTTTAAGAATTCCTTACGATCATTTAAAAGCAGTTTTTGAAAAGGATTCTAATGCTTCGTTAAAATTTTACCAAGCGATTTCTCATTTTTTGGCGAAACGTTTGAGAATGTTAACTCACGATTTAGCCTATGCGAGAGAACTTAGAAAAAGATATACGATTTGATTTTTTAAAACCATATTTCTAAAATTCAAAGGAGTTTGGATGAATATAAATTCAAATTCCTAAATTTACTTTAAGACTGAAATAAAAGAACGATTGTGGATTCTATGTCTTGAATCTGGATCGGTTTAGAGATATAGGCGTTCATACCGGCCTCTAAACATTTTTCCTTATCTCCTTCCATCGCGTTAGCCGTCATTGCTACGATCACTGGTTTTGATTTTTCAAAATCCTTTCTGATTTGAAACGTAGTTTGATATCCATCTATTTCCGGCATCTGAATATCCATAAAGATCAAATCGTAATTTTTTGTTTTCAGTTTTTCGATTGCTTCTAAACCGTTTAACGCGCTGTCTGCGTTATATCCCAATTTTATAAGAAGCCTAAGGGCGATCTTTTGATTGATTACGTTGTCTTCTACTAAAAGAATTTGAAGCGGAATCTTTTCGGAGAGAAGTTTTTTATTTTCATTTTGTTTTTCTTTTTTAAGAACTTTAATTGGAAATGCTTTTTCGAAATTTTTACTGAGTTCTTCTAAAAGAATCGGTTTGAACATCATAAAAATTTGAAACCCAGGTCTATTGAATAGGCCGTTGGTGACCAGATAATAGGAGTCTTTGAGTTCCTTTTCCATAAAAAGAATGATCGTAAGTTTTAGAGAGGGATTTTGTTTTTTAAGTTCGTTTAACATTTCGGGTAAATTCATATCCGGAAAGTTTAAATCGGTAAGAAACACACCGATTCTTTCTTCTTCACCGATCATTCGAATTGTTTCTTTGGCAGTTCTAGTCATCTTAACTGAAAAACCGTTTCGCTCGCAGAACTTCTTGATCTGTTCTTTAAAGTGGAATTCTTGAATGGAAATGACCGCGCTAGTCGCTAAGTTTTTAGAATGTAGTTCTTGAATTCCTGCAGGAATTTCGTATTCCAATTTTTCCGTTAAGATGGAAAGTGAAAATTCAGAACCTAAGTTTACTTGACTTTTTACGGTAATTTCTCCTTTCATCAACTCTGCTAGCTTTTTACTGATGGTGAGACCCAATCCTGAACCTCCGTATTTTCTAGTAGTGGAGGAATCTACTTGACTAAACGCTCTGAAAAGAAGTTCTAACTTTTCTTCCGCGATACCGATTCCAGTATCTTTTACATGAAAGATAAGTCTAAGTTTATCATTCGGAAATTTCTCGGCCTCTACACTTAGGTGAATTTTTCCTTTTTCAGTAAACTTAATAGAGTTTCCAATCAGATTGGTTAGTATCTGTCTCAGTCTATACGGATCGGAAATGATCCAATTAGGAACGTTGGAAGAAATTTCGGATTCGACCACAAGACCTTTTTCTTCAGCCATAGGACGAAATAAGCTTACCACTTCATTTGTAAGTTTTTCAGGGGATACAGGTTGTATCTCTAATTTGAGTTGTCCGGATTCGATCCTAGAAAGATCTAAAATGTCGTTTAACAAAATGAGCAAATTTTGTCCGCTCGATTTGATAATGTCTAAGTATTCTCTTTGTTCTGCGTTTAAAAAAGTTCCTTCCAAAAGACTTACGGTTCCGATAACTCCGTTGAGAGGTGTTCTGATCTCGTGACTCATCATTGCTAAAAAATCCGTTTTTGCTTTGGAGGTTGCTTCAGCTATTTCTTTAGCTTGCTTTAGAGAATCTTCATATACTTTTCGTTCCGTAATTTCGTGCCAAACCGAAAGAAAAACTCTTTTTTGATGGATGACGATCGGAATTAAAGTGACTTCTACCGAAAATTCTTCGCCGTTAAAACGTTTATAGATCCATTCGTAGGTATAAGAACCTTTTTCAAGAGCGATAGATTCTAGTTCATTCGTTTTTTCTTTTTTCGTTTCTACCGAAAAATGAATAGGATGTTTTCCTAAAACTAATTTTTTATCTGGACATCGAAGCATTCTCAGGGTCGCGGGGTTACATTCTAAAATTCCAGAAGTATCATACAACACATGAGGTTCGCTTGAACGTTCGAATAAGAGTCTGAATTTTTCTTCTGCTAATTTTTTATCTGTAATGTCTACGGAAATAGCGCTGACTCCGGTAATTTCATATTCAGCGTTTCGTATAGGATGAAAAGAAAGTTCGCTAAAAACAAAAGTTCCGTCTTGATTTGGTCTTTTTCTGGCTATGCTTACTTTTTCGCCTGATAAGGCTCTATCATAAAACTCTTTCCAATATTTTGCGATTTCCGTGGGAAGTTCTTTTTGAAATAAGTTAAAACCGGTAGAAATTTCGGAGTGATAAAAATCCTGCATTACATTTTGGAATTGAGAATTGAATATAAGTAATTTATAATTTTTATCTATAGACCATATCATAGCTTCTGAATTTTCAATGATTGCGTTTAGATTTGCCTCGTGTTCTGCGATGGTTCCCGCTTGTTCTAAAAGAGATTTTCGAGTATTAACTTTTTCTGTAATGTCTTTGATCTGAACCAAAATGATTTTATTTAGATGAGTGGAAATCATCCTACAAGAGGTGTTTCCCCAAAATTTCTTACCTCGAAACGTTTTAAATTCCAAGTCCCAAGAAGGAGTTTCTCCGGACAAGATTTTCTTCTTTCTGGATGTATATTCGGAATGAGTAAAATCCTGAGTCAGTAAGTTTGAAAAAGGAAGATTTAAAATTTCGGATTGGTTTTGGATTTCAAAATACTTACTAGCGGTCTGGTTGATTTCAAGAATCAGATCTTTATCCGGATCTAAAAGTAGGATTGCGTTTGCAGATTTTTGAAAGATCGTAGAACGAAGTTCTGAGTCTTGCTGAAAAATACTTGGTGTTTCTGAAAAATAGGATTCGAAATTTGTAAAAAATAAAAGCAGAATATGATTATTTTCTAAAGATACAATCTTGACTTCTATATCTAAGGATTCTTTTCTTTGAGTGATATAGCCTACTTTTAAAAATGAAGTTTTTTTTATAGGGGATTTGGCTTCCTTCCAAACCGATGTCCAACAATTCGGAATTGCCCAATTCCATTCTGAGGGATGAATTTCCTTTCCTAAATTTGATCCAAATTCCTGAAGTGGTTTATAAAAGTTCCATGTGATTACTTTTCCAGAGGAGTTTAGAATTAGAAAATTGGAGTTAGATGGTAAGGAAGTCATTTTTTTTATTATCGAAAATTATTTATGCTTTAAAAACAGAAACAAGCAAAATAATAGCAAAAGTGTTTCAAAGAAAAGGAATATTCTCAAATGATCGAATGCTAATCAAAAAAAATCATTTTTTTAGAAAATGCTAATCAAAATAGAAATTTTCAATCTTGAAAAAACCATTATTTCTTGAAAGATCGATTTTGACATAAATCTTAGTCTTTTGATAATTTCGGACATTTATCGGGTTTGATTGACTTTCCTTCCAAATTTCTAAGCATGCTCAATTGTAGGATAGAAAACTTGGGTTCCATAGAGCCGATTTCAATTAAGCACTATCAGTTCTTTTTCGATCTTTCTCAGGATGGTTTGGCGATTCATTCCGAAGGAAAAATTCTAAGAGCAAACGATGCATTGATCCGGATGCTTGGTTATGATTCTATCGAAGAAGTGATCGGAAAACCGGTTCTTCAATTTGTTCATCCAAGATCTCAAAGTGTTGTAAAAGAAAGAATTCAGAAAATGAGCCAAGAGGGCACGGTAGTCGAGGCCATCGAAGAAGAATTTATTCGAAAGGACGGTTCCACCTTATTTGTAGAAGTGGCGGCCACTGCTTTTTTTGAAAATGAAGTTCAGTATTTTCAAGTAGTAGTCAAAAATATCAATTTTAGAAAACGAGCTGAACTGGAATTAGAAAGACTTCGTTCTAAACTCAAAATCACTCAGGAAAGACTTCTTGGAGTAATTGAAGGTACAAAGGACGCAATTTGTGCAGTAGATATTCATTTTAGAGTGATCGCTTTTAATTCTTCTTTTGAACTTAGTTTTTGGAAACTCTACGGTAAAAAAATAGAGGAAGGAAATCTGCTTCCAGAACTCATCTTGGATCCTGCGGAAAGGAGTGTGGTCATCGAAAATTGGAGCCGTGCACTTCGAGGAGAAGTATATACTACCGAAAGAGTTATGCAAGGTTTAGTACAGGATTCGGTTATATTCGAAATTAGTTATAGTTCTATTCGAGATTCTTCTCATAACTTGATCGGCGCGACTCAAATCATTCGAGACATTACAGAAAGAAAATATGATGAAGAAAAACTGAAAAAAACTTTAGAAGAAAAAGAAGTGATGTTAAAAGAAATTCATCACAGGGTAAAGAACAATTTACAAGTGGTAGCGAGTCTTTTGAGTTTGCAATCGGAACATTATGGGAACGAAAGGATTTCTCGTATTCTCAAGGAGTGTGAACGTAGAATTCAGTCTATGGCTCTGATTCATAAGGAATTGTATCAATCCGAGAATATTACAAAAATTGATTTTTATGATTATCTAAATACTTTGTTGGTTAGCCTTCTTCATTCTTTTGGAAAAGAAAAAAAAGTAGAGTTTAAAATTTCTTCCAAACCGAATTTTGTTTCTATCGAAACAGCAATTCCATTGGGATTGATCGTCAACGAACTTGCTACTAATTCTTTAAAATACGCTTTTTCTAATGGAAAGGACGGACTGATTTCGGTACATCTTAGATTGGACGTATTGGAATCGGTATTAGAAGTAGAAGACAATGGAATCGGTATGCCGGAAGAATTCGATTTAGACAAATCCGAATCTTTGGGTTTGAAACTTGTGGAAATTCTTGCAAGGCAATTGAGAGGTAAGTTTATTCTTCTTCCTTCCCGAAAAGAAAAAGGAACTAAGTTTCAAGTTGTATTCAAAGGTTAAAAACACTTGTCCTTGTGCTTTGAAATCTGAAGTATTCATCCTATGAATTTAATTTCTGTCGATAAGATTTCCAAAGAGATCGGTTCTAAGGTTTTATTTGATCAAATCAGTTTTGGAATTAACGAAGGGGAAAAAATAGGAATTTTAGGAATCAACGGTTCCGGTAAGACTACCCTTTTGAAAATGCTTGCAGGGATGGAAGTTCCTGATAGCGGACAGATCTTAAGGAATAAAATTCTAAAGATTGCGGTTTTGTCTCAGTCACCTTCCTTCAATCCAAATCATACCATCTTAGAACATATTTTTTCCAGTCAAAGTCCCATTTTGGAAACGATTCGTTCTTACGAGTCAATTTGTGAGCGTTTAGATTTAGGAGACTCGGAAGTTGAAAAAGAATACAATCGTTTGATGCAGGAAATGGACAGACTCGGAGCGTGGGAGCTAGAGTCTTGGTTTCGATCTATTTTAAAGGAATTAGAGATTTTAGACCTGAACGTAAAGATGGGCTCTTTGTCCGGAGGAATGTTTAAAAAAGTAGTTTTGGTTCAAACGCTAATCGAAGAATCCAATCTTCTTGTGTTAGACGAACCGACCAATCATCTGGATGTGGAAACGATTCTTTGGCTTCAAGACTACCTGATTGAAACTAAAAAAGCGATTTTACTTGTCACCCATGATCGTTATTTTTTGGAAGAAGTAACAGATCGTATTTTGGAATTGGAAAACGGAAATCTAAATTCGTTTCCCGGGAATTTCGGGTTTTATCTGGAAAAAAAAGCGGAGGCCGAAGTGATCCGTGAAAAAACGGAACAGAAAGAAAAGCAGTTTCTTAAAAAGGAATTAGAATGGCTTCGCAGACAACCCAAGGCGAGAGGAACTAAACAAAAGGGCAGGACCGACCGGGTCCTCGAGGTGTTAAATCGCAAAAAAGCAGGAAAAGAAATCGTCTTGGATTTTTCCGTTTCCGGTAAAAAACTCGGAAAAAAGATTTTAGAACTAAAAAATCTTAGAAAAGAATATCATAAACCAATTATATATGGTTTTTCTTATACGTTTAAAAATGGAGAACGAATCGGAATTGTCGGACCGAACGGAGTTGGAAAGTCTACTCTTTTGGATATGATCGTAGGCCGGGAAAAACCTGATTCCGGAGACGTAAGTGTAGGAATGAATACACATTTTGGTTATTTCGATCAGATTTCCAAGGAACTTTTGGGTGATATGAGGGTGATCGAATATATCAAAAAGGAATGTGGTGTATCGATCAAAATGAACGACGATCGGGTTTTAAGTGCGGCCGAAATGTTGGAACTATTTCTTTTTGATACTAGATCACAAGGTAGTTATATCAAAAATTTATCTGGCGGAGAAAAAAGAAGACTTTATCTCGTTTCTATTTTGATGACTAATCCTAACTTTTTGATTTTAGACGAGCCGACGAACGATTTAGACATTAAAACACTTTCCGTTTTGGAAGAATTTTTAGCTGAGTTTGACGGTTGTGTCCTTGTAGTTTCTCATGATCGATACTTTATGGACCGAACCGTGGATTATCTTTTCACTTTCCAGGGAGAAGGGATAATAGAAAAATTTCCAGGTAATTATTCTGAATATTTAGAATATACTAATTATCTAAATAAGCAAAAAGAAAAAAAGGAATTGGAAATTAAACCAAGGGAAACAGATACTTCTAAAAATAAAAAGGGAATGAGTTTTCGCCAAAAAAAAGAGCTGGAAACTTTGGAATTGGAAATTACGTCGTTGGAAAAAGAAGAACGTAGTCTTACGGATATTCTACAATCCGGAACCGCAAAACCAGAAGAGTTGGCTGATGTCGGAAATCGTCTAACGAAAATTCATTCCGTTTTGTCTTTGAAATTAGAACACTGGGAAGAACTTCAAAATCTAATTTAACGTGAGTTTGACGTAAGAAAATTTAGATGAGTCTTGCTACACTGGGCTTTCAGTTCCGGTTAATAAATTACATGCAGAAAACATCATGCAATAATCGTCTTTAGTTTTAATAAAACGCGATTTGTGAAGCGATAATAGAAACGAAGCGCTGAGTTTCCCCGCATCGATCCCTTTCACTTTATTTACATAAAATTAGAATATTTTGTTTAACTGAAATTATAGAAAAATTTTTATACCGAATTCAAATGAATTTGGAAAAAAGTTTCCGGAAGGACGTTCCGCTTGAACGGATTCTAACCTTCTGGTTTTAATAAATGGAATTACTTTTCCTTCGGAAGGATACGCTGTAGAATCGGAACTTGAGGATCCGATCAAAGCGGCGTCCAGTACGTTAAGCAGATATAATACCGCTATAATTTCTAAAGAAACATTGAGCTGATTGTAAATTGAAGAGGAATTTGAATAATCGGATTGTCCTTGTATATAATTGTAAGCCGCCAAAGAAATAAGAGTAGGGTCGTTCATCAAAAAGAAAGTTTGGTTCAAGGTTTTACTCTGATTCAAAGCAGATAAACTAGAATTGTATGCCGAAAAACGTTCTGCGGAAAAAGCGATCGCTCCTAAAATTAAAATTGGAAAGACCCAGCGTTTGTATTTTTTATCTTGATTGGATTGTCCCCAACCGGGCAAAACTGAAGATTGAATTGCGGGACCCCATTGAATTCCCGAAGACGTGACTTCATTTTCTTGCCCACTTCGTTTAACAATTTGCGCAAGTTCTTCCTCGGAATCTGCAAGGACCAAAAAACCTTTTTTAGCAGTTTTTTTATTTCTAGGATTTTCTAAAGAAAGTGTATAACTTCCGTTTTTGAGATTTAGATTTTCGATTTTGAGTTTGATTTCTTTAGAACTAACGAATTCAAAATCCGGTTTGATCGTTTCCCCCGAAGGTAAAAGCAGAGTAACGTTCATCGCTTCCGTGAAGTTGTCTCCTGTAACGGTTAAGTAAGATCCTAACTTTTCTTTTAAAAGTTTAGTACTCGAATCTGGATTGATAAACGGCGCCCTGGAAAGAATCACTTCAAAAGAAATCCAATCGGTAAACACAGAAACCCTTCCAAATTTATTGAGAACACCGATCCTATGTTCGTAAACTCCAGGAGGTAAATTCACTTCGAAACGAGTAGATTTCGTTTTTTCTCTAGTGATTCTTCCACCGGAATCTTTGATTTCAACTAAATAACCTCCCGCTTCGGGAACTGGTTTCCATTCTAAAAAGTCTTCTCCAAAAATAGAAAAAGAAATCAAAAATAGTATGAACGATAAAAGAATTTTATTCCACATAAATTTCCTTTGGCGAAAGAACTTCTGGAGGTCGGATCGTTTTATTCAACTTAATTTCGAAATTTCTAAAAACCGGAATCGTAAATTTTTGAACTCCCGTTTTGTCCTTGTATTTGGCGGAAAGCCTCCAAGTAAATTTACCTTCTTCTAATATTCCAAAATCTTTAAACGAGTAAGAGTCTCCTTTAATTTCTTTTTTAAGAATCGATTTGTTTTTTCCCGCTTTTTTTTCTAAAATTTCCAAGATTACCAACTCCGTATTTCCTTCCGTTTCCCAACGGAAATCGATACTTTCCCGATTGGAAATGTCGATGGTTTCTTCGGTTGCAGGACTACTTTGGCTTAAGAAAGGAGTACTGTCAGAAGTTTTGAATTTTTGGGTTTTACTTGATATTAAATTTTCGCCGTTAGAACCTAAGAGAGACACCCTCCAAAAATATTCTCCTACGGAAGGAATCGAAACGGTTCCAAAAGAGGAACGAAAATTTTCACGAGTTACTTCTCCGGAAAATTCAGAATTTTTAGAAACCTCTAATTTATATACTCCTGAAGGTTCCGGTCTCTGCCAACGAAATGTCAATTTATGGTTGGCTGGATGTCCCAATTCTTGTTCATTTGTGGGAAATAAAAGTTCTAAATTTTCTAAAGATTGGACTTTAAATTGTCTTACGGTTGTAAAAATAGGATCCCCTTCTTTGAGTGTTCCTTTGACTCTCCAGAAATACGTCCCTGCGTTCGAGATCGGAGAAGAGATCAAAGAAGAAGAGCCAGTTCTTTTGTTATATAAAACATTTTTAAATTCGGAATCACTTGCGATTTCAAGAGTATATTCTGAAAAATCCGCCGAACCTGACCATACGAATAAATTTCCTTCTTTAGAAAATTTTCGAAGAGAAATTTCTTCCTGATCGGAAGGTTTTTTCAAAACAGGAGGTTCCGGTTTTTCCAACTTTCTTACGTTAAACGAAACCGCATCGGATTGATGCGCTTTTAAATCGGTCAAGGAAGGTTTTGGAGTGACTCTCGCAAAATATTTTCCTTCTTTTGTCTTGTCCCAGCGATAAAGAGTTCCTTGAATTTCTTGATTGATTAGAATTTCCTTAAATTCCTTATCTTTAGCTAATTCAAAAATGTAATTGTTTGTAAAATCCACTGGCGTCCATTGAAAAACTATACTTGGAGCGTTGGATGTAAATTTAAACTCCTCCGATTTTGTCGGAGTAAAAAGAGAAGATTTTAATTCTCCTAATATAATAAGAGAACGAGTTTCACTGTATTCAGGCGCTCCGGTTTCAGGATTGATTGCGGTAACTCTCCAATAGTGTGTTCCTTTTTCCAAAGATCTATTTAAGGAAGTTCCGTTCGATTTGGTGCGGATTATGTTTTTGGAAAAATTAGGAGAATTCGAAATTTCTAATGTATATTCCTTTGCACTTTCCGCCTTGTTCCAGTTAAAGGAAACCGGAAAGGAGTTAGAAGAAGTTTGAAAAAATTTTCTTTCTGTAGGAGAATTTAGGGAAATCGATAAAGAACGAATTTCGGACTTACCGTTTTTAAGTTCAATCGCTTGGTTGTTACTTACGTTTGATTCTTGATTTCCGGATTTGACTTTTGCATTTCCTTTGGAAACTTCAAGATTGAGTGCTTGATCCTCTGTTTTGGAAAGTTTCAGATCTCCTTTTCCAACTTCCACGGTGGTTTCGCCGCTTTTGATCTGAAGCTCGGTACCACTGTCTTTATTTGCGGAAACGGAACCGTAGGCAAAGTCGATTGATAGATTTTTATCCGAAAAGTCTAAAAAGATCATACTTTTTTGATCTAGTTTAATTTCGGTTCCGTCGTTTAGAACCAAAACGGCTTCGGCTCCGTCGTCTGTTCGGACGGTATCCCTGTTTCTGACTTTCATTTCGGTTTCGATTTCTTCCCAAAGAACTTCGGAGTCGTACTTTCTCTGGGCTTTTCTGTTTTTGAAAATGATCTTTCCGATTTCTGGATTGTTACCTTTTTTATGTCCGGAGGTTATATGAAGGTATAATAATATACTAAAAAGTAAAATGAGTCCCGTAAGAACAGTGACTACGTACTTTTCTTCAGTCAAGTATTTCATACTTAACTTCTTTTTCGGAATCCGAACCTTTTTTAGGTGGTTCCCAAATGATTCCTACTCTTTCTCTCACTTCTTCTAAATTTTTAGGACAGTTGGGATCGTCTTTTCTACCTAAAACCGCGTAGATCACTTGCGGTTCTTCTTTTCCTTTTACTTTGATCGATTGCATCTTTTCTACGTTGAAAATTTCCGGGACGTGATCTAAAAGATCTTGTGTGATCAAAATATCCGTTCCGAAAGGTTTGTTCAGGGCTTCCACTCTGGAGGCCAGGTTGACGGCGTCTCCGATCACCGTATATTCCAATCTTTGTTCGGAGCCGATTTGTCCGGCGATGACCGGACCAAAATTAAGACCACAACCAATTTGGATGATTGGTTTTTTTTCGCTACCTCTGCCCCGGTTAAATTTTATGAGAGCCTCTCTCATCATCAAGGCTCCAGTAACCGCGTTTTCGGCGTCTCTATCTGAAGTTTTAGCGGCTCCCCAAGTAGCCATGATTGCGTCTCCGATAAACTTGTCTACGATCCCGTGGGTTTCATTGACGCAGTGGACCATTTCGGTCATGTACTCGTTTAGAAATTCCACAACCTCTTCCGGTTGTAGTTTTTCGGAAATGGAAGTAAAACTTCTAATATCGGAAAAGAAAATGGCGCACATCTTTCTTTCTCCTCCGAGAGTGAGTTCATGTTTTAATACCATTTCGGCGATTTCTTTGTTTACGAATCTTCCTAAAGCGTCTTTTACTTTTTCCCTTTCTTCCAGACCTTTGCTCATGTCCACAAAGTAATCAGTAAGAAGACCTACTTCATCGTTTGTGATGGAACTAATTTTAATTTTAAAATTACCTTGTGCGATTTCAGTCGTGGCTCGTAATAAATTTAACACCGGTTTGGTGATCGTTTTTGCAAAAAAGAATACGATGATAAGCGCTAAACATAGAGCGATCCCCATGATCAGAAGATTTGTTTTTTGAATCTTATAGACCGCTTCAAAGGCCTTGTTTTCTGGAACGATAGAAACTACCGCTGCTCCCCCGAAACCCAACTTCTGATAGGAGCCGAACCAGGCATTACCGTCCTTATCTTTGTATTCAATCTGTTTGGTATTCTCGGAACTTTTGACCATGGATTCTACAATCGGAAGATTCATAAAATTTGTATTCGATTGTAAAAGTTTCGGATCTGAATGAGCAATTAGATCTCCTTCTCCGTTGACCAGAAAAATTTCGGAAATATCTTGTTTTTGAAATGCGTTTAGGAATTTCTCCAATCGAAGAACCAAAACTAAAACCTTAGAATTGGAACCGGAAGAAGGAATAGCGATGGCAAGGATTGGTTCTTTAAACTCAGCACTTAGATTTTCCATTCTTCCGCCAGTAAGAACTGATTTTTGAATGAGCCCAGGTCTGTTTCCCACGAGGTCTGAAATTTCTTTTGTAGAGACCTTGAGTTCGCTTAAATAAGGTTCGTTGAAGAACTCATTGACCACAGACGGAATGTTTCCTTCCATTTGGAAGAGACCCGCATAGATAAAGTCGGGATCGTTTTGAAAAAAAATATCCGCAAATGAAATTCCATCTTTGCCTTGAACCAAAGCTCCTACCATTTGTTTGCCATTGGTGAGAATTTCTTTGATATCGGTTTTAATTTTTAATCCTAGAATATTCACTAAATTTAAATTGTTTTGAAGAACCCTGACTTCGGAATCGTCTCGAAATGCAGAAGATGCGAAAAAA
The DNA here is from genome assembly GCF_000306255.2 of Leptospira noguchii serovar Panama str. CZ214. Lineage (GTDB taxonomy): Bacteria > Spirochaetota > Leptospiria > Leptospirales > Leptospiraceae > Leptospira > Leptospira noguchii. The sequence goes on along the minus strand of NZ_AKWY02000024.1, from coordinate 116,814 downwards.
ATGATCGTGGAGACCGTAAACGTCATCAAAACGGAAATGACCGCCATCAATTTGATCTGAAGCGGAAACTTTGATTTTACTTGGGAAGTAGAAAGTTCTTGGACAGTAGCAGGTTTCGTTTTTGTTTCGTCTAACGTGTTTTTATCAACTTTAGAAGAAGTAGGTCCTATATTTGAAATCGATTCCGTTTGTGATTTTAATTGAATTTCCTCTGCAGATTTGTGAGCCGATTCAATCGGAGGTGAAACGTTTTCAGAGGTTTGTGCATTTTCAGAAAAAGTTTCTGTTTCTGTTGTAGGAAGTTCTGGTTTAGATTCGGAAGATACATGATTTGATTCCGAAGAATTTTCGTTTGAGGTAGTTGTTGGTTCTCCGGAAACCGAAAACTCTTTTAGTTTTTGATTATTTTCTAAATGATCGATTTCAATTGCGTCGATAGGAAAGGATTGAAAAGAGGAGATGGTCTTTTTTCTTTCTTCTTCCGAATATGGAACTGCTTTGATTTGGGTTAGGTTTTCTGCCCCGGGTTCGTATTTAATTTTATATTTTAGAGCGGAAGAACGTTTATTTTCCCGAGTGATATGAACCGATACGGAAAATTCACCGGGTGGAATTTCTGGGATAGAATGAGTAGATTTGTGTTTAGAAATGTATTTTCGAAATGAGGTTTGGTCTGGCTCTGAGTAAGAATATCCGAAATGAGAAATTTGATTTTGTAATTCTGAATCGCTTAGGGAAGGGGAACTTGCCAGTAAAAGTTTAGAAAGAAGTAAAGGAAATCTAGTCTCACAATCGGGTGCGATTAAAAATAGTATATTTCCTCTTTTTAAGAATTTTTGAATTTGTAAAAAAGAACTGTAAACAGAGTCGTTTGTTTCTGGACCAGGTGGTATGAGTAAGGAAAATACATTTACAGAAGTAGGAATCGAGTCGAGTGTATTGGAGTCGAGTGTATTGGAGTCGAGTGTACTGGAGACAAAACAAATCGTTCCGATTTCTTTTTTGGAGATTTCTTCGGGAAGGTCCTTTAGAAAGTTTGTATGGGAATCGGAAATAAAAATGAGGGCTCCAGATGTTCCAAAGGGAATATAACGACGATGAATTTCTAACATAAATGAAGACTCTTAAGATCCAGAAAAAAATGTTTCCTTCGAGAGGAATATTCTATTTTGTTTTCGGAAGTTCTTTAAAATAGTATAATTACTTAATTCCTACGTTTTTGCTCGTTTTTCGTAAGAAATCGCTTTCTACCTTAGTGTAGTATCGGAAAGTGGAAATAAATTCTTAAAATAGAGGAGTAAAGAAGAAGAGAATGTCGACTGCAATATTTAAAACAAATTTTGGAAACTTTTCGGTTTATTTGGATGAGGAAAAGGCTCCCATTACTGCGGGGAATTTTATCAAATTGGCCAAAGATGGATTTTACAATGGTCTTACATTCCATAGAGTTATTAAAAATTTTATGATTCAGGGTGGTTGTCCTATTGGAAATGGAACGGGCGGGCCTGGTTATAAAATCCAAGACGAATTTCATAAGGATTTGAAGAACGAAAAATTTACTCTTTCGATGGCAAATGCAGGACCGAATACGGGTGGATCTCAGTTTTTTATCAATGTAAGAGATAATTTTTATTTAGATAATAAACACGCTGTCTTTGGAAGGGTTGTGGAAGGAATGGATATCGTAGAAACGATTTCAGAAACGGAAACAGGATTTCAAGACAAGCCTACAAAATCGGTGATTATAGAAACAGTTACGGTTTCTCCTTAAACTTTGATCTTCACTGAATTGTTCTTTGAGGGACCATAGAAAGTTGTTTTAGAATTCTGTTTTTAAAATGGTATGAGTTCCCACATTTTTAGGTTTTACGAATTACTTGGTAAGAGTATTTCAAAACTAGCCTTAAACGGTTGGTTTGTCTTAATTGGGGATACTTTAGATTAATGCGAATTTGGTGTAAGAAAACTAGATATAATTTTCTAAATGTATGAGTTCCAACATTTTATTTTCACGGAAAAATCAGATTTTATAAAATAAATCTCTTGTATCGAATTTGTCGTAAGATTGGATCAGTGATAGTGAATTTGTATAAAATCCAATTTCTGCATAAAATCACCGTTTTGCGGTTGTTATTCAATAAAAATTTATTTTATAGGGCTCTTAAATACGTAAGAATTTTTGAAATTCAAACGTATCATTTTGTCATGGACTTTTAATAACAAAAACACATTGGAATGGGACAAAAACATCCGCCGAAAATTAAAAGTAAGCGAGTTATAGAATAGAGAAAATTAAAGGAATATAAATTCGAAAAAAAGAATATTCTGAAATTCGTAAAAAAATAAAACCAAGATTGACATTTTTATTGAGATAACTACTTTTTTTACGATAATAAAAGTAGGCCAAAAAATCTAGATCAGCACTTATTCTACTAAAATTTAAAGAGTTCGTTTTTGAGAATCTTATATGAGACTTTTTCAAGGTATACCAGGGATCATTGGAAATGATTGAATGCCAGATTTTGTCTCATTTAAGGGCCCCAGTCGCCATTTTAGACCATGATTTGCGTATTATAAGTTGCAATTCCTCTTTTGTAAAAGTTTGCTTTCCTTCTGAAACTCAGGAGTTAATAAATCAAAGATTAGATCAGATACTATCCTTTCAAAATTCATCTTTATTCAAAAGATTTAAGAATTGTGAATTCAATCGAACAATCTTTTTTGAAGAACAGCTTTTAAATTCTTTTAAAGAAAAAGTAGATTTCCAAGGTTCTATGACTAAACAAAAATCCGAGGAAAGTGAGTTTCTTTTTTTGGAAATTTCAGATTTAAAAATTAAAACGAAAGAAATGGAAATTGCGGCTATTGTTTCCAGGATGTATCATGATTTACAAGAACCAATACGAAATCAGAATACTTTTTTAAATCTTTTATACGAAAAATATTCAAACTCTTTGAATGAAAAAGGTAAAGAGTTTTTGTGGTTTAGTATCCAATCTTCCCAACGCCTTTGGGAGCGGATAAACGCTTTGCTTTTATTTTTAAAAATCGAAAAAGAAAGAAATATATTTAAAACTGTTTCCCTTCAAAAGATTTTAGAGGAAAGTATTACATTACTTCATGAAAATCTAATCAAGGCTGATCTACACGTTGAGGTCAAAGGAGAGTTTCCGGATATTTTAGGAAATGGATCTCTTCTCAAAGAACTTTTTTTAAACTTAATTACAAATTCTATCCGGTTCAGAAATAAAAACACGGCGTGTAAAGTTTGTATTGCTTACGATTTAAAGCCTCAGTTTCACCTAATTCAAGTTATAGATAACGGAATCGGTGTTAATCAATTGGAAGAAAATTATTTTATAGATTTATTCAAAACGTTTCACTCATCGGAAGAACTTTCCGGATCTGGAACAGGACTTTTTTTTTGCAAAAGGATTGTTGAACTTCACGGAGGAGACCTGGAAATACAAACCGATCGTACTTCCGGTTTCGGAGTAATCATACGTTTTCCTCGAGAATTTATTTTAGAACAATGAATAGGTAGAGAGTTTCATTCTTATGTTTAAAGATACTTTTTCAGTTCTTTTGATCGAAGATTCGAACGCGGATTACAGATTGATTCAGGAATATCTGGGTGAATCTCAAAGTCCTTCTTTTCGGATTAGCCGTGGTGCCGATTTTTCCGCTGGGCTAAGTCTTATCACCAATGAAAGTCCCGATTTAGTGATGTTAGATCTTTCCCTTCCAGATCGAACTGGTTTGGAAGCGTTATCCGAAATTAAAAGAAGATTTCCTCAAATTCCTGTTATTATTTGTAGCGGAGCTGAAGACAAAGAAATTACCGTAAACGCTCTTCAGATCGGAGCACAGGACTACGTTTATAAGGGTAAGTTTGATTCTTATTCCTTGAGTCGTTCTCTCATTTTTGCTTATGAAAGAAATCGTTTAGCTTTGGAACTTGAAAAGAAAAGTGTTTTTGAACAAGAAAGCGAAGAAAGATACCGTTTGTTTTTTCAATACAATCCTCACCCGGCTTTTTTATTTGAACACGACTCTTTAGAAATTTTAGAAATAAACCGAGCAGTTATTGAAAAATACGGTTACGAAGAGAAGGATTTGATTGGGAAGTCGATTTTACAGATTTTTGAATCGTCTGATTTCGATAAGGTAAAACAGGAAATTATTTTCTTTCAATTTGGAGCTAATCAAGCTTCCTCATTTGTCCACAAAAAAAAGGGCGGAGAAAAATTAATCGCGGATACTACGGTTTATAAGTTCCACTATCAAAATCAAATTTTAAATTTGGCGGTTGTCACAGATATTACCGAGATGATTCGAAATAGAGAATCGATTTTGGCCACTCTTGCGGAAAAAGACGCTTTGATTCAGGAAATTCATCATAGGGTCAAAAACAACATGCAAATTATGGTTTCGCTTTTAAATCTACAAGCGGATAATGCCATGTCTAGGAATTTAACTGCAAAAGAACTTTATAATTTACTCAAGGATACGGAAAGTAGGGTTTTTTCTATGTCCTTGGTTCATAACGAACTTTATAAATCCAATGATCTTTCTCATGTGGATTTTCATAGTTATTTAAATATGCTTTTGGAAAATCTTTGGAATTTATACGGAGTGGGTTTAAAAATTAAACATATGATAGAGGCCCAAGGTTTGGTCTTAAGTATGAACATAGCAATTTCACTTGGACTTATTGTTTGTGAGTTGGTCACAAATGCGATCAAACATGCGTTTCCAGATGGTTGTGAAGGACTTTTAAAGATTATCGCTCGCCGCGAACTGGGAAATACGATCGTGATCATTGAAGACAATGGAAAAGGAATTCCGAAAGAAATGATAAATAAAAACCATGAAACTCTTGGATTACAACTTGTTAATATTCTTACGAAACAGATTCAAGGGAAATTACATCTTGAGGTTTTAGATCGGGGAACTAAATTTGAAATTCGATTTCCAGAACAAAAAGGAGCTGTTGAAAAAAAACTATAAATTTCGGAATAGTTATCAATTTGTAAGAGTTTTGTATTTTCGTAAAACTATTGTTAAATTAAGCACCATTTTTATACGACTTGATAATAATAACACGGGCCAATTTTAGAAATTTCTATAAAACCCAAAAAGAATAACCATCCAATCCAATTTTTGCATAATTACGGCCTTTACAAAAATGGAAAAACTATTTTATAGAGATTCCTAATTTTTAGTACTATAAATTTTTGTTTTAATTCTAAGTAACACAAATTGACGAATCAATTGTTAGTTCGTTTCAAAATTTAGATCCCGAACCTCAGTTGAGATCGCGGGATCTAAAAGTTTTTTAAAAACGGTTCTCGTTTATATTTTTTTTCCGCAATCTTTCATAGTAGGATCATAAGGATTTTGGACCTTATCTCCGGAAGCGATCCATTTCTTTTTTACCATGGGACAATAGAATACGTGAAATCCTGCAGATTTATCTTTTTGAATGTATTCTTTAAGTGCTTCTGAAAGTTCGGAATAGGCATCTAGTTTGGTTTTTTCATCCGATGCGTTTTTGAGTTTTTTCGCCGCTTTGAGAGCAGGAGAAAGAGAAGAATCTCTAGCCGTTTCCTGTTGTAATGAGGCGATCAGCGGTTCCACGATTACTTCTTGCCCATTAAAAAAAGATTGGTGGATCCGATTTAACTCAGACAAAATTGCGGGTCTTGTGGGAAGGATAGATTTTGCCTCCGACAAACCTACTAAAATAAAACCAAAAAAGTAGAATATTATAATTTTCTGTTTCATTCTGTTTCTCCTGTTTATGCTATTTTTTTTAGTTCTGAAATACATTCTTGACAACTGTCCGCGCAGTTTTTGCAGACCTCATGATGAGATTCGTGAACTCTACATTCTTTTTCGCAAACCTCGCAAGCCTTGATACAGATTGAGGCTACTTCTTTTGCAAAAGTAGACTGAGAAGATCCTAAACTTACGAATGCTTTGCAAAGAGCTAAAGTATCTTTTACCGTTTTCAGACAGTCTGCAAGCATCGTATCTCCCGTTGCTAGATTTTCTTCGCAATGGGAAAGACAGATTTCGGAGTTTAACGCGCATTTGGATGCCGCGTCTAGAATTTTTTTATCTATCTTTTGATATAATTTTTTTTCGATTTTTTTTGAGGATTTGTGATCCGATCCTTTTGCCAAAAGTGAACCTGCTCCGGATGCAAATGCAATTAGAGCTGCGGATTGTGCGAGTAATTCTTTTCTAGTTAACATATAATATTCCTTAATTTTAAAGTTGTAAAATGATTTTAGAAGAGAATTTGTATCAGATCAATAATCTGATGGAAGAAATGGATTGACTGACGAACTTTTGCGCGTTTAAATTTGAATTTTTACCCGTCTTTGAAAAATGAAAAATCAAAGATGCAAAATGAAAAGGGTTCTGAAAAACTGTAAGAACAGAGAAATAATTTCTGTACAATTCTGGAGCTTTAGAATGTTCCGCAGAAAAGAGTAAATTACAAGAAGAACAAGTAGGAGAGGTTTGGTCATCCGTTTTTTGGGATGGATGACAATTAGTTTCAATTGTCTGGTTGAACGCGGGACAAGAATTTCCGGAAAGCATCACTGTAAAACAAATTAAAGCAGAGGTCAAACCGATCATACCTAAAAAGGCTGTGCAACGTTTTGCTTTCATCTTATTTTTTAGACTTAAGAAATCAAAGGATCAGGCAAGAAGTTTTTAAAAAATCGTTTGATATTAAAGGGACTTTTATATTCCTTCTTAGTCTGGTGCTGCCCGTTGTAAAAAACCGAGGAGAAAATTCGAGATGGATTCCATTCTTATTTTAGACGATGCACAGGAAAACTGTATGTTGATGCAGGGTATCCTGAGAAAGTCGGGATACAAGAATACTTATACGAGCCAGTCACCCGAGGAGGTCATCGGTTGGTTAAATTTACAAAACCAAGAACCTCCTCAAAAAGAATGTTCTTTGATTCTTTTGGATATTCTACTTCCAGGAATTACAGGACTTGAAATTCTTAAATTGATTCGTGAAAAGAAAGAATTAAAAGATATTCCTGTCATTATGATCACGGCTCTGAAAGAATCGGAAGTTTTGCAAAAAGCGTTCGATTCCGGTGCAATTGATTATGTAGTAAAACCGTTTGATGCGATTGAACTTTTAGCGCGGGTTCGTTCGGCTCTTAGACTTTTTGAAGAAATGACTCGAAGAAAGGAGAGAGAAAAGGAGTTGGAAAAACTGACTGATCAACTTCAAGAAGTGAACGCCTATCTAGTCGCCATTTCAAGGACGGATTCTTTGACGGGACTTTACAATCGTAGATACTTTGATGAGATTTTATCTACGGAATGGAAACGTTGTTGGAGAACTGGAGCAGGTATTGCTCTTATTATGTTGGATATAGATCATTTTAAACTTTATAACGATACTTATGGTCATCAGGGTGGTGATCAATGTTTGAAACAGGTATCTTCTGCAATTCGAGATTGTGCAAGAAGAGCGGGGGATGTAGCGGCGAGATACGGCGGCGAAGAATTTGCGGTTGTGCTACCTGAAACAACCGAGTCGAATGCGGTTGTTGTAAGTCGGAATATTTTGGAAAACGTAGAAAATTTGGCAATACCACATGCCGCGTCTAAAACTGCTTCGATCGTAACTGTTAGTATAGGTATGGCTACCTTAAGTCCAAGTCCTGAAAATTCCATCACGGAGTTAATCGAACGCGCTGACAAGGCTCTCTATTTAGCAAAAGAGGAAGGAAGAAACTGTCTCAGGTTTTATCCTCAAAGCGATTGATTTTTTTTCATTTAGCTGTAGATTTATTTTTAAGTTAAGGTTTTTTTTAAATTTTAAAAAAATTGAATATACAGAGTTTATTATTTTATTTTTTACAAAAGATTTTTTTCATTGAAAAATATTCTGCTTCGAGAGCCCAGGAGTCAGAAATTCTACGATTGAGTAGGAAAAATTTTTTAAAACTTAGTAATCAATAAAAATTGAATATCATTTACGTTGGTTCCAGTAGCGCCCGTAAAAACCAAAGAATTGACTCGATTTAAAACTTCGTAGGAATTATGCGTTTTAAGAGCCAGGTTGGCGTCGTTGGTCCTATAAATTTTTTTCCAAGTGGTTCCGTCTACGATCGCCCCCGCTGCGTCGGTGGGACCGTCGCTTCCATCCGTTGCGAGAGAAAATAAAGTGATTCTTTGGCAACCGGAGATTCGTTTGGAAAAAGAGAGTGCTAATTCTTGATTTCTTCCTCCTTTGCCAGAACCATCATGAGTCACCGTAGTTTCTCCTCCGCAAAGAATTAAGAGGGGAAAATTTTTATTTTTCAGATTCTCCTTTGCAATTTCTCCTAAAAAGAAACCAGCTTCTTTTGCTTCGCAATTCAAAGAAGAGGTCAGTAATAGAACTGGAATATTCAAATTTATACATTCTTTTTGAACGGCGTCGAGCGCTTGGGTTATGTTTCCGATACAATGAACGGAATTTCTGTTGGGATCGATCTTGTATTCTACTGAAAAAATTTTGGATTTGGTTTTTTGATTTGAATTTTTTACAAATCGTTCCGTTTTTTTGTTTAGAACGGCTTCAAACTTAGGATCTAAGAGTAAATCATATTGTTTGAATATTCTTAAAATAGAATCTTTTTCGATTTTAGAAGGAATTGTGGGTCCAGAAGCTACTTTAGAAAGGTCGTCTCCAATTACGTCCGATAGGACTAAAGTGATCGATTTTGAAGGAAGAATGTTTGTAAGTAACCCTCCTCCTTTGAGAGAAGATAAAAGTGTTCTTATGGAATTGATTTCTTGGATATCTGCTCCGCAGGAAAGAAGTTTAGAGTTCCAGGCGACTATATCTTCCAAATTGAGACCGGGCTCGGGAATTTCCATTAAAGAGGAACCACCTCCGGAAAGAAGTACTAAAACGGTGTCGTCTTCTTGTAAATTAGAGCAGAGTTCTATGATTTTTTTTCCACCAAGTATGCTGTTTGTATCTGGAATTGGATGACCCGCTTCTAAAATTTCCAAAGGTGGAAATTTTTTTCCAGAAGTATATCCGTATTTTGTGAGAATGATTCCTCCGAAAATCTGAGATTGTAGGATTTCATAAGCGACACTAGCCATTTCTTCTGCCGCCTTTCCTACAGAAAGTAGTAGAATTCTTCCTTTTGGTTTTTGTTCTAATAAAAACTTACGAACGGAAGGTCCGGGCAAAGAGTTTCGGATCGCAATTCCACCTAAATGAAATAAGATCGATTGAGCAGAATGAATATCTACTTTTTCGCCATTTAAAAAAGAAAGATGTGGCATTGGATTCCAAAAACAAATGATCCTTTGAAAAAAGAAACGTTTTTAGTTAGAGTTTTATCAAAGTTGGACGTGTTATCTTATGGATTTTAGAAAGTTGTTTTATTCAGTATTATCTAACTAACGTGAGTTCAACGTAAGAAAACTGGGCGAATCCGGCTGCCAGCTCTACTCAATAAATTGTATACAGGAACGTTATACGACTTATCGTCATAGATTTCAATTTAGAACGCGATCCATAGAGAGCGTTCTGCTGAGTTTAACGCGATCTGTCGAGCGACTCATAGGAAGTGATGTATTGAGTTTCCAGAAGCGAGACGCTGAGTTCGAGAGAACGTTCTGCTTTAGTTCCCCACATCGATCCCTTTCGCGTTAATATACTTATAGAGTGCTCAAAATTCTGCTTCTAAATGGAAATTTATGTAAAAGTTTATACTACTTCTATTATTCCATCCTATCAGCTGAATACCATAAATTTTTATTACAAAGTCCTGTTCGGGCGTAAAATACTGGGTACTTCATTATAATAGTTCTAAATATTATATAGAAATTAGAGTTGTTTAAAAATTCCATAGTGGCGATTAACAAAACTGCTTTAATCTACCGTTTCTATAAAACAAAAACAGATGGAGATTCATTTTTCAGCAACTCTATTCGTAAAAATATTTTATCTCATAGTGAATTGTTTTTATCAAATTTAAAAATGAAATACTAATTTTTATATAAGATTTTCGTTTCTTAAATCTAATTCAAAATTCATTTTATAGAAATTCTTATAATTTATTTTGACAATAGATTTTAAAACTTCAATGTAGTCCCTCACGAAACGCTTTTTGAAAGACAGGCTGCATCATAAGTCGTAGAGAATTTCACTTATAGGCGATGATTTTTCCTGCAAATCAAGGCGACCTATTATGTAGTTTTCAATAATAACGGGAGTTTTCATGTCAGAAATCAAAACCTCTTTTTTAAAGAATGGAGAAAGAGAATATAAATATTTAAGTTTAGGAAATGGGAGAAAACTTATTTTTTTCTTTCACGGGTTTCCAGATGACGCCGGTTCTATGAAAGAACTGATGGAAATCTTTTCTAAAAAAGATTTTACTTGTATTGCTCCTTTTATGAGGGGATATTCTCCCGGTTCCAACTCTACGACCGTCAGTATCGCTGAACTGGCAGGGGATTTAAAATTTATCGTGGAATCTTTGAAGTCCACGTATAATCCAGAAACCACCGTGGTGTTGGGTCATGATTGGGGAGCTATTGCATCTTATGCGTTTTCCAATCTTTCACCTGGAACGATAGATACGTTAGTTGCACTTTCTGTTCCTCCTATTCCAACGTATTTAAAGAATTTACTCGTTTATCCTTCTCAAATCGTTCGAAGTTGGTATGTTTTATTCTTTCAAATTAGGGCGGGAATTCCGGAAGCTGCATTGTTAAAAAACGATCTTTTGCGTAGGCTTTGGGAAGATTGGAGTCCTGGTTGGAAAATTCCTGAAGAACGTTTTAGAGAGGTTTTTGAAAATCTAAAGGTTCACGAAAATTTAATCACCGCGCTTGGTTATTATAGAGGTTTATTAACTCCTGGGAATTTGGCTCTTTGGAATTCAAGTAGAGAATTGGTATTTCATAAAATTTCTGTTCCAACTTTAGTGCTTGCTGGAGAAAAAGACGAATGTATTTCCACTTCCGTATACAAAGGTCTTGAATCAGAATTTTATTCTAGGATTTCTTTCCAGGTAATCGATAAAGCGGGACATTTTTTGCATTTGGAAACACCAGAACGAGTTGCAAAAGAAATATTTCGTTTTATTAAATTAGAAATTTAGTATATATTAAATATTTTTTTTATTATATAGATATTTGTAGAATCTTTTTTAGAAGAAGTTTTTTGAACAAAATTTGAATTGTTTTTTGTTACGAGCGGTAGTTCCCACAATTTTTAAAATCGACAGAAGTCTTTTATTTAAAAGTGGTAGTTCCTACATTTCCTAAAGTCGATATAAGTTCTTTGTTTAAAGTGGTAGTTCCCGCAATTTCTTAAATGGAAACCATTTTCAAGAAAAGCGATAAGTTCAAAAATCGAAGATAAATTGAAAAAAACAAAGAATCGAATTGTTTGAATAAATGCTAAACCTAAGTTTAGCAAAGTATTTTGTTGTTGCATTGCACAACGAAATATGAGAAAATTTAATGAGACAGAATTCTATTCTTTTCTCTTTAAAAGTGGGTGCACAATGCTCGAAAAAATAATCGAAGATTTCAAAGATTCAGTTAAGGAATCCGTAAAATCAGTTCGCATTCCTTTAGAAGTTCACAGTAAAACCGGAAATTATTCAGCAGAAATTGGCGGTTGGGAAGGAACTTCCATGAGTCTGAATTTAGAACGTTTTAATTTGGATTCAGTAGGTGAGGCCGCCACTCTGGAAGTAAAAATTCCTTTTTGGAAAGATCCGATATTACTTCATGGAACTATCACCGAAAAAAAAATAGTTCGTTCTAAATCTCAAAATAGAATGACAGATAATGTGCTTTTATTTGAATCTGATGCAATTGGGTTGGTTAAAAAATTCTTACCTAAATTTCCGTTAGATCTGAAAGAATGGAAACTTTTAGAATTTTCAAAAAAGGCGATTTCACCTGATCACTTTTCTAAAAATCTTAGAATGTGGGAATTCATTAGAGTCTAATCATAAAAAGGCGTGTTAAAAAGTTAGAACCGCCTAACAAGTTAGCAACGCTACATTTTATTAAAATTTTTTTTTTGAGGAACCCAAGAATATAGATTTTGATCTATCAAAATTTAAAAACCTAATTCGTTTCTAAAAAATAGACGTATGATTTGGGTTATACTTCGAGCAAATAGAAAGTTGCTGTCAGGCTCCCCATTTCGATTAAGCTTATTGCAAATTACTAAAGCATGTTATTTTATTATAAAATAATAATAAATTGACATATTGAGGAGCCCATGGAAGTAAGGCGCTTTAGTTGTGCTTTGATCCTTTACGCAATTGACTTTCCTGCGGGAACTGCTTAGCGTGTGTTTAGAGTAAAAAATCCATGATTCATTTTTCTGAAAAAAGTTGGGATTCGAGATTTACAGATCGATTCCTAAAATGTAGGAACTACTACAAACTACGGTTTTACAAACAAATTTTAAAATTGTAGGAACTCATACTTTTAGAAAATTCTTTTTTATTTTCTTACGTCCAAGTTTACGTTAAATAGGAAAAAAAGTTTATCATAAACTTCTAAAGTTTAATTTCAAACTCAAGAGGGGCGTGATCAGAAAGGGGCTTATCTCTATAAATCGAATGGTTTTTTATGTTTTTCTTAAGTTCTTCTGTTACAAAAAAATAATCGATTCTCCAACCCTTATTTTTGGCCCTGGCTCCCGAGCGAAACGTCCACCAAGAATATTCTTGTTTGTCCGGATGTAGATATCGAAATGTATCTACCCAACCCTTGTTTAAAAATCCGGATAACCATTCTCTTTCTTCGGGTAAAAATCCACTGTTCTTTGCGTTTCCTTTTGGATCGTGAATGTCTTGAGGGGTGTGAGCAATGTTTACGTCACCACATACGATGATGTTTGATTGTTTTTTTCTTCTTTTAGAGGATTCTTTTTGAAATAGATCCAGAAACTTCATCTTTGCCGCTTGGCGTACATCTCCCGTGGTCCCAGAGGGAAAATATAAATTCCAAAGCGCGAAGTTAGAATATTCTAAATAGATGCTTCTTCCTTCTTTGTCAAAAAATGGATCACCGATTCCAATTGTGATTTTTTCCGGGGGTTTTTTATAAAGAATAGCGACTCCGCTGTATCCTTTTTTTTCGGCGCTGTGGAAAATCGGAGTATAACCTCCTTCTTCCCAGAGAGAGGTAGAAACCTGGTCTTGATTTGCCTTCGTTTCTTGAAAACAGATAAAATCCGGTTTTGTGTTCCGAATATAATCAGCCAGTCCTTTTTCCAAGGAAGAACGAATTCCGTTGCAGTTGAGTGAGATAAATTTCATAAGCAGAGTGTAAGTTGAAGGAATTCCCTCTATAAGCAATTGTTTTTTGAATAAATTTCAGATGCAAGATTCGTTCTTTTGGAAATTCTGGTTTCTTAGATGGCGATACAAATTTTGAAAGTCGGTTTAAAGGATCACTCTGTTTTAGATCCTGTTTTAAAACGTGCCAGAGAAGACCTAAGTTCCACTCTGGCTCTCGTAAAGCCGATCGTAGAAGACGTAAAAAATAAAGGGGACTCTGCACTTCGAGAATACACTCAAAAGTTTGACGAGATTGTCCCTCCTAAATCCTTTGTTTTGGAAATTTCTAAACTGAATCCGAAAATCGATTCTAAACTCAAAACCGCTTTGATAAAAGCCGCAAGAAATATACGTAACTTTCATAAAATTCAAATTCCAGAAAATAAAGAAATTATAATACACGGAAATAAACTTGGAATCCTTCATACTCCGGTTGAGTCTGTTTCCGTTTATGCTCCGGGCGGAAAAGCATTGTACCCTTCCACGATTCTAATGGGAGTCATTCCTGCAAAACTCGCCGGAGTAAAAAATATACAAATTGTGACCCCTCCTAGAAAAGGAGCTCTACCAGGAGGTCTGATTGCTGCTGCTAAAATCGCCGGGGCTGATAGAATTGTTTTGGCGGGAGGTGCACAGGGAATTGCAGCGGTTTCTTATGGAACGGAGAGTATTCCTTCTTCGGAGTTTGTGGTCGGTCCTGGAAATAAGTTTGTGACCGCTGCAAAAGTATATTTAAGCGGGCAAGGTGTGATCGGAATCGATAGTCCAGCAGGTCCCAGTGAGGTCTTGATCATAGCGGACGATTCTGCAAATCCTATGTGGGTCGCTGCAGATCTTTTGTCTCAAGCAGAACACGGAGAAGATTCAGTTGCGATCCTTTGTACGAATTCTCTATCTCTTGCTCAAAAAGTAAAGGAAGAAGTAGAAAAAGCTCTTGTGGAAAGACCCAAGCGGGAAGAGATAAAACGTATGTCCATTGAAGATCATGGAAGAATATTTGTTTTTTCTAATTTAGAAGAATGTTTTGTATTTTCAAATCTATTTGCCCCCGAACATCTAGAGATTCAAACCAGAAGTTTTAAAAAAGATCTAAAAAAAATAAAACATGCAGGTTCTGTCTTTTTAGGTAATTATTCTCCGGTTGCAATGGGTGATTATATCAGTGGAACCAATCATATACTTCCAACCGCAGGAGCCGCTAGGATTTACTCTTCTTTAGGAGTTTCTACGTTTTTGAAACGTGTTACTTGGCAGGAAGTTTCTAAAAAGTCCATTCAAAATCTGTATCCACACGTTAAGGTGCTTTCCGAATTCGAGGGTCTTGACGAAGAACACGGGCATTCAGTGAAAATCAGACGGTAAAAAATTAGAACTTAAGTATATTGAAATATTATGATTGTATGTAAAACCCCTGAAGAAGTTTTGGACCAAGTTCGTTTATGGAAAACTCAAGGAAAGAAAATCGGTTTTGTTCCTACGATGGGTTATTTGCACGAGGGTCACGCCTATTTGTTTGAAAAATGTTTGTCTAAAGCGGATAAAATCGTGGTTTCTATTTTTGTAAATCCCGCTCAGTTCAACGATCCGGAAGATTACGCCAAATATCCGGTCAATACGGAAGGAGATTTGAAACTTTGTGAATCTAAAAAAGTAGATCTTGTTTTTTTACCGGACAAAGAAACTATATACCCTGATGGAATTCCGGATATTGCATTAAGAATTCCTAATTTAATGAAAAACTTATGTGCCATTTCTAGACCAGGACATTTTGAAGGAGTACTTCTTGTAATTTCTAGACTCTTTCACTTTGTACAACCTGATTTTGCTTTTTTCGGAAAAAAAGATTATCAGCAATATCTACTGATCCGAGAGTTTTGTAAAACCTTGGCGTTTCCAATAGAAGTGATCGGCTGTGAAACCGTTCGTTCTCCCCAGGGTTTGGCTCTTAGTTCCAGAAATTCCCGTCTGAATGAAACAGAAAAAGAAGAATCTATTCTGATTTATAGATCTCTCAAACTAGGAGAAAATCAAATTCTTTCCGGAATCAAAGATCCGGTTTTGGTCAAAGAGATTATGAAGGACGTTTTAGATTCTTCTTCTAAAATTCGTTTGGATTATTTAGAGATTTTGAATGCAAATACTCTTGATCCTTTGGAAGTTTTAGAAGGAGAAATTTTACTGGCCATCGCAATTTTTATAGGCCCGGTGCGTTTGATAGACAATCTTACTTTGAGTTTTCCTATTTTATGAAAGATCTTTTGAACATGATCGGTGAGGAAATTTTTTCAAAGTTTGAATCTTCTCCTAAAAAGAAAAATTCTACTTCAAAAGTAAAATCTTCGTTTGTGGATTCTTTGGCTTCAAAAGCTCAATCGAATTTTACTCTAAAAGCGAATGCCTCGGAAAAAAATCTTTCTGTAAACACTGAGGTTGTAGGTTCGGTATATTCGGTTACTACTGGAAGTCATTCTATATTAGCTTCTTCTTTATTTCAAAAATTGAATAAAACAATTTTAGTCGTTTCCGAAAACAATACATCAGCTGAATTTTTATTTAGAGAGACTTTGAGTTTTCTTCCCGCTAATGATCTGGTTTATTTGCCCGGCCAGGAAGTTCTTCCCTACGAATACATACGTTATCCTGCCGAGATGAAACAGGAAAGAATTAAGGCCATTGCGAAAATACTGAGTGGGGAACCCTCTTTGATATTTACTTCCGTTTCCGGTTTTTTAAAAACTCTTCCCCCAATGCAAACGATGCAGGGAAGAGCGATCGTTTTAGAAAAAGGAAAAGAAATCGATTTAGAATCTCTTCTGATTCAATTGATCGATCTAGGTTATAAAAGGGTACAGGTTTGTGAAACTTTCGGAGAGTTTAGCTTAAAGGGTGGAATTTTGGATATTTTTTCTTCGTATTCCACGGAGCCTGTAAGGATCGATCTTTTTGGAGAAGAGATAGAATCGATTCGCACTTTTGATCCGGACAGCCAGAGATCTATGGTTGATCTCAATCAGGCAGTCCTTCTTCCCGCGGATGAATATATTCTTTCTGAAGAACAAAAAAAAGAATATCAGAATCTTCTAAAGTCTTCTGATTCCTCTTTGCACCTTCCTGAAGTTCCGGAAGGTAATTACGGAATTTATTACGAAGAACTTGTGCCTTTAGTTAGAGAAAATCATGGAATTCTTTCTTACTTTTCGGAACCTCCGGTTCTTATTTTTCCTTCTGCAAATTCTGTAAAAGAAAGATTACTTCACTTGGAAAAAGAATATGTTTCTCTTTTTGAAAAACGTTCCAGAGAAGTTCTATGTGCTTCCCCTGAAAAACTTTTGTCCTTTGGGGAAGAGTTTAAGGTTCTTTCTGAGTCGATAGGCCTTTCTTTTGTGGGGCTTCCTCCCAGAAACGAAAACGATCTGATTTCTTTTTTAAAAGAAGCTCCTTCGTTTAAAGGTAAAATTCGAGAAGTCAGAGAAAAAATTTCCGAACTGAGGACAAAAGGAGGTTGGAAGATCGTTTTGACTTCTTCTTTTGAAGCCCAGACTAAAAGGTTACAAGGGCTTTTTGAAAAGGAAGGTGTGATTTTGTTAAACGAAGATTCTACAGAACCTCTTCCGTTTCATTTGGAAAATCACAAATCGGATGCGTTTTTAGTTTTATCCGAACTGAGAAACGGATTTATATTCGAAAATCAGAAAATTCTAATTCTTTCTGAAAATGACATTTTTGGAAGGGAATATAAACGTAAAACACGTTTTAAAAAACAAAGCAGCAAAGCGCTTCAAAGTTTTATCGATCTAAAAGAGGGAGACTACGTAGTTCATATTCATCACGGCGTAGGTAAGTTTTTAAAAATCGAAAGAACCAGCGCGAATGGTAAAGAAAGAGATTTTCTCAAACTGGAATATTCGGGCGGAGACACTTTGTTTGTTCCTTTGGATCAGATTTCTTTGGTTCAACGTTATATCGGTGGAACCGAGTCCCCTCGTTTGGATAGTTTGGGAAAAAGCACTTGGAAAAAAACGAAAGACCGTGTTCAAAAAACTGTAGAGGCATTGGCGGAAGATTTGGTCCAGATGTATTCCAACAGACTCAAACTACAAGGATATGCGTTTCCTCCGGACACGATTTATCAAGAGGAATTTGAAGCTGAGTTTGAATACGAGGAAACTCCGGATCAGATAGAAGCGATCGAGGCGGTAAAAAAAGATTTAGAATCTCCTAGGCCGATGGATCGTCTTGTGTGTGGAGATGTTGGTTACGGAAAAACGGAAGTGGCGATTCGTGCGGCATTTAAGGTGGCGATGGCGGGTAGGCAGATTATGATGTTAGCTCCTACTACAATTTTAGCATTACAACATTATAATACATTTAAGAATCGTTTCGAAAATTATCCTGTTCGAGTTGAACTCGTGTCTCGTTTTAAAACTCCTGCAGAAATTAGAGATATATTGGCCGATTTTTCTGCCGGTAAAGTGGATATGGTGGTAGGAACTCATGCCATTCTTTCCTCTAAATTAAAACCTAAAAATTTGGGACTTTTAGTCATAGATGAAGAACAAAGATTTGGTGTTAATCATAAAGAAGCCATTAAGAAGTTTAAGAATTTAGTAGATGTTCTTACTTTGACCGCAACTCCGATTCCAAGAACTCTTCACATGGCTCTGACTGGGATCAGAGAACTTTCTATTATCGCTACTCCACCTAAGAACCGTCAGTCGGTCGAAACTTATGTTTTAGAAGAGGAAGACGATTTGATTGCGGACGCAATTAGAAACGAGGTTCAAAGAGACGGTCAGGTTTTTTATCTTTATAATCGAGTGGAGACGATCGATCAGGAAACCAGTTATCTGAATGAACTTGTTCCGGAAGTTTCCATTGGAATTTTACACGGTCAAATGACGGAAGACGAAATAGAAGAAACTCTGTTGGATTTTTACAATCGTAAATACGACATTCTAGTTACTACCACGATCATAGAATCCGGAATCGATATGCCTAATGTAAATACACTTTTTGTTAAACGGGCGGATCTTTTTGGTCTTTCTCAGTTGTATCAAATCCGAGGTAGAGTTGGTAGAAGTGATCGGAAAGCGTTCGCTTATATGTTGTTGCCGAAAGATAGGGTCGTAACCGAACAGGCAGAAAAAAGACTCAATACGATCTTCGAATATCAGGAATTAGGTTCTGGTTTTAAAGTAGCAATGCGTGATTTAGAAATCAGAGGGGCTGGTAATTTACTCGGAAAGGAACAATCCGGGGACATCATGGAAGTTGGATTTGATCTCTATGTTCGTATGCTCGAAGACGCGATCGCTAGAATTAAAGGAGAGGAAATCGTAGTCGAAGTTAGAACTTCTGTTACTTTGAATACTAACTTCTTTATTCCGGAAACATATATTTCTGATACAAGACAAAAGATAGAATTTTATAAAAAGTTTGAAGGTGCAAGAGACTTAGATGAGATTGAGGAAATTTATTCTGAAATGTTGGATCGTTTTGGAGAACCTCCGGAAGATGCAAAAACGTTTATACTTTTAGAAAAGATCAGAACTCTTGCATCTAGTTTAGGTTTTGAATCCGTAACAGAAATGAAAGATGAAATTAAAATGAAGTCAGGTTCTTATTTTAAAGGGGATCATACTAAAATCATTCAGCTAATCTCTGCTAGAACAGGACTGACTCTCAATCCTAGAGAGCCGAATGTATTGATTTTTCAGACCGGAAAAAAGTTGGAAAAAGAAAAGCTAGACACTTTAATCTTTCTTCTTTCGGAAATGCTACCTTCTAAAAAAGTATAGACGATCCAGATGCGAATCCTATCTTTGCAACAGGAACTTTAGTCCGATGAAAAAAAACATTATTCTCATTTTTATTTTGACCGCTTTCTTTGCGGGTTGTGGAGATAATTCCGAAGTGATTGAAACCTTGGACGGTAACAAGATCACTGTGAACAGTTTTGAAGATACTTATAATGTAGCCATTGATGCGATGAGCCGAGTTCAAAATATAGAAAAAGAAAATCTTCTCGAATTTATTTCTAAAGACATAGCAGAAGTTCCAGAACAAATGAAGGCTCTGAATTATCAGTTTCAAAAGAAAAATTTTTACGATCAATACAGAGACATGATGATCACTACGATCGCAGCTGAAAAAGACGGTTTTACAAAACGAGATGACATTAAAAAAATTCTAAAGTTTCAGGAAATGCAGATCGTTTCACAACTTTATGTAATGCATCTTGTAGAAAGTAAGATTAAAATTTCTGAAGAAGAGGCGATGGAAGAATGTCAGAAACTTCGTTCTAAGGAACCTCAAATCAGTTCTCTTCCTATCGATCGTTGTATTCTTTTTGCAAGAGCGAAGTTAAAAAAAGATAAGTCTCAGGAAATTCTTCCAAAGGTTTTAGAAAGAATCAAAGAACAGGTTGCTATCAAACACAATGATAAGTTTGATTTAGACGCTTTCTTAAAGAAAAAAGTAGGTGTTGAGGCGGATAAAAAAGAATCTTCATCTGCAACAGGAACTGCCCCTAAAACGGAAACCCCGAAAACAACCGGGCAGTAATTTCAATTGAATCCGTATCTGAACGCCTTTCTGAGAAGTATCATTGAGGCGATCACAGAATTTTTACCGGTGTCTTCCACAGGGCATCTTTTTTTATTCAGTTCTTTCTTTCCTTTTTATGAAGAGAATTTCGAATTTGATGACCTTTTTGATATATTCATTCAGAGCGGAGCTATCCTTTCGGTTTTATTTTTGTATCGAGAAAAATTCAGATCACAGATCGTTTCTTCTTTCCGATACATTTTAAAACAGAATTCAGATTCAGAAGGATTTAACTTTTTGATTCAAATTGGGATGGGAGCTGTTCCAATTTTAATCGCCGGTTTTGTGGCGAAGAAATTTTTAGATACGATCAAAACAAGCCCGGATCTTTTAGACATTCTTTCGGGGGCTTGGATTTTTGGAGGAGTTCTCATTCTAATCGCGGAATGGTACTTTCATAAAAAACAAGAAAACGTAGAAAAAAAACCGATCAATTTTAAGGATTCTATTTTGATCGGAATATTTCAATGTATGGCTCTTGTACCAGGAATGTCCAGATCGGCTGCTACGATCATTACAGCCCGTTTTTTAGGAAAGGATACAAAAAGTAGCGCCGAGTTTTCTTTCTTTCTCGCCGTGCCGGTTCTTCTTGCAGCAGGAATTTATAAATTAATTAAGTACCGATCCATTTTAAACGGACATACGATACCAGTATTGATATTTGGTTTTTTAGTTTCGTTTCTTCTTTGTACTTTAGTGATTCGTTGGTTTTTACGTTATCTACAGAAACATTCTTTTAGTGTTTTCGGAGTTTATAGAATCTTATTGGGGGTCGGAGTTCTCGTTCTCACTAAGTTGATTTGATGAGGAGAACAATCTGACACGGTATGCCTCTCCGTCTGATTCTGATTTTATCTTTACTACTGATCAAGATTCCTATCTTTGCTCAGTCTACGGATGAACAGACTCTTCGTTTACTTACGGGTGGGGCTGGATCGGATTCCTCTAACGATGATAAAAAGTTATCCATACTCAGAGCTAAAAATCGTCTTCTCGGTAAATCTATAGATACACTTCCAGACAGAGAAGTAGACGATCTTTTGCTTTCTTTAGGACTCACTCGAGACGGTTCTCTTTTTACTAGAAGAAAACGTCTCCGCGCTGCTCTGGAAGAACCTCTTCCGGTTGCTGTTGATCCAATGCTCCAACTTCCACAAACTAAAAAAGCGCTTCCTATTTCTATTGAAAACGCTTCTGAAGGAGAACTTCTTCAAGTGGATAAAAATAAGTCTGGGGTTTTAGTTCTTCGTGGTAGGGTTCGTTTAAAACTTCGCTCTGGTTCTTTAGAAGCGGAAACGATTACAGTGGACAGTGAAAGACAGGAAATTTACGCGGAAGGTGGGATTGTCTATAAGGACGGTAGGGCGATTGTAGAAGGGGACAAGTTTATCTACGATTTTCGTTTAGAAAAAGGAGTGGTCTATAAAACGAAAGGTACTTTTTCTCCGGCTCATTTTATTGGAGAAAAACTCAAAAAATTAGATGATAAACGTTATGCGTTAGAGATGGGTTATTTTACGATTTGTAACGCTGAAAAACCTCATTATTCTTTTAAAGTAAATAAACTTTATATTTATGAAGATAAGACTGTAATGGCGACTAACGTTCGTTATCAAGTTGGTGGTACGACTGTTCTTTGGTTGCCATTTTTATACAATAGTAATTTAGGAAACGGATGGATCGCACAAGCAGGTAAGAACAACACGCAGGGATTGTTTTTGCAAACTTCGTATCAATGGTCTACAATTCCTACTTTTCCATTGGCTCCTATGGGTTATAAATTTAGAGCGGATTTTTACGAAAAAACGGGGCAGGCGTTTCATGTGGAAATGTGGAATCAAAGCCCGGCTTTAAATTATCTAATTGATATAGCCTACGCCAATCATAGAAGGTATCAAACCACTACCGCCTACGAGGATCGTTTTCATAACTTCGGAGTAGGTACTACCGCGGTTACAAATCAAGTGGATCGAGGCGCGCTTTATTCGGCGGATCCGAACGCTCCTCTTAGAAATATTGGACCGGACGTAGAACCTTGGTGGAAGGGTAGAATACTTTTAAATTCTAAAATGAACAATACGGAAAAAGACGTTACCCGAAACATCAGTTTGCAGTACGAAAATTATACGGACAGGCTTTTTGATTACGAATACGGAAACCGTTATGAACCCGCAAATACATTACAATCTCTTTATACTGCTAGAAATGTCCGTATGGGTTTTATCCGGAACACCTTGGAATGGAAATTGGATTATACGGAAAACAGAGGCGATCTTTCTATCAACATAGGAATGAAACGGAATCTTCTCTATTATATATTAAATCCTGCAGATAAGTCCGGATATTTTCCTACGGTCGATACAATACCTACTACTACTATTCGAAATTCTTCCGAAATAGGAAGGATTCCTTATTTCAATTCAGCAGTTTATTGGGACGTTTTTCTAAATAATACAATATTAAGATATTATGGGGCTCCGGTTCGAGAAAATCTGAAAATTCCTACTCTGGACGGTTCTTTTCAAGATCCTTGGGGAAATTATAAAGAGAACGTATTTAGGACTCAGTATTTTACCCAAGGTGAATCTGGGCTTAGGACCACTCTCAATTTTGGAAGTTATTTGACCTTTACTCCGAATGCTTTTTTCGGAGCTAAAAAACAATCTGCAAATGTTAGAAACAATACCGCGGTGACAGGTGTTACGGATAACGCGTTTACTTCTTTAGAAAGATATCTTGCAAGAGAATCTTACGAATATCTAAGAACTTCTTCCAATTTGAGATTTGGAGTTCCGCTTTTATTTTTTAATACTACTTATCGAAAAACCGAAATTTATAAACCAGAATTACAAGATCCTATTTTAGGTAAAACCAGACAACACGAACTGGAGCTTTCTTTGGAAAGTTACGCTTTAGAAAATTTTGAAATATCCATCCGAACCATAAGAGACTTAAGAACTTTTTCTGACGAGTACAAACCTCAACCTACCAATGCAGAAAGATGGTACTTTACGGTCGCTCGATTTTCTGGATATTTTGACTTTTTGGACGGACTACGACCTAAACGAGTTTCCTTATTGGAAAGAAAAAGAAGTTTTTATTCTGGTCTGTTTCTAAATAACGATTATGTACATCATAATCCAAAAGCAAAACCACTTTACAATAGTTTAACGGCTTCTTACAAGATGGGAGGTTTTACACTTCCTCTGGTGCGTCTGATTCGTGAACTGGAATTAGGTGGAACTTGGTATCACGTTTACAATAGTCCAATTTTAGATGGTTATAGAGTATTCGTAAAAGCGAATGTAGATTTTACTCGGTATTTAGGAATTGAAGCGGAACTGGATTCTAGAGTTAGTCAACCTTGGAGATATACAAATCAGGTTGGTAATACATACGATACTTTCTATTACGGAAATGATCCTACCATGTCCGTTGCCACGATTAATTTAGATCGAACTTCTCTTCAAAAAGATCTGTTAGACGGAACCGGAGTAAATGGAAACGGTGCAAGACAAAACACGGCTCTGAACATCAATCGATTTATGGGAACGATCAAATATAATCTTCATACCGCAAACTTTAGGTTGGGGTATAGTATGGATCTTCGTTCGGTTCCTGGAGGAAGAACGGACGGACTTGTTTCCTTTTACGATCAATCTGTATTTTTCTCGATTTCGATTACGGATTTTACTTTGGGGCAACAAGATTCTTCGGAGTTGACCAGAGTTCGTTTGTTTAGATTCCGAAAACGTCCTTTCCAAGCAGGGGACAGCACTGGAATTTCTTCGGAGAACCCTTGATATGTTAAAGGAAAGAAGTCAAACATTCAAACTGGTATTTACGATATTAGATTTTTCAAATGCTTTATTTAGCGGCGTTTTAGCGTTTGTTTTTAGGTTTTATTTTTTAGACGAAAATGGAATAGATCGACGTTACGTAGATATTGAAAGTTATATATTCCTTTTCTTTTTATTAGCTTTTTTTCAAGTGATTGTGTTTATTGCGATCGATCTTTATCACCCAAGAAGAGGTCTTTCTTTTATAGACGAATTTTTAACGATTATAAGTGGAGTATTTCTCAATCTTGTATTAGTACTTGCAGTTTTATTTTTCTTTAGAGGAGACTTAGGAAGCGAACGGTTTTCCAGATATGTGGTACTTGCTTTTGCAACGATCAACATCTTGACCTCGAGTATTCTTCATTATACTGCTAGAATCGTTTTGCGTATTCTTCGTAAAAAGGGATATAATTTAAGAAGTGTTTTAGTGATAGGTGTTTCTGAAACTTCAAAACGTTTTAACGACGCAGTCATCAAACACGGAATATACGGTTATAAGATTTTAGGATTTGTTCAAACAAAAAGTGCAAAACCAGTTAGCAAAGAAATGAAATTGATCGGTAAGATCGAAAAGATCTCGTACATTTTAGAAAAAGAAAGACCCGATTTAGTGGTTTATACTTTGGAACCTTCGGAAGGAGATTATTTAAAAGAGGTATTGGACGCATGCGACCACGAAGGAATTGATCTTAAGATCGTTCCCGGTTTTCAGGAGTTTATTAAAGCTCGTGGAAGAGTAGAAGAAATGGAAGGTCTTCCGGTAATTTCGATCCGAAACATTCCGATCCGATTGGGATATAATAAATTCATAAAACGAATTTTTGATCTAATCTTTTCTATTTCTTTCATTTTATTTTTTTCTCCGTTTTATTTATTGATGGCATTACTCGTAAAACTAACTTCTTCCGGTCCAGTGTTTTATTATCAGGAAAGAGTAGGATTGGATAATAAAAAATTTAAGATGATTAAATTTAGAACGATGGTAGTTCAAGCCAAAAACCAATCCGAAACTACTTGGACGGTTCAAAACGATCCTAGGGTTACAAGTGTTGGAAAAATTCTACGTAAACTTTCTTTGGATGAAACGCCTCAGTTTTTTAACGTTTTATTTGGGGATATGTCGGTCGTTGGACCCAGACCGGAACGTCCTCATTTTGTAGAGAAGTTTAAAAACGATCATAAACATTATATGAGAAGGCATGCGGTTAAAGCGGGGATTACCGGGCTCGCACAAGTCAAAGGTTTGAGAGGAGATACTTCGATCGAAGATAGAATCGCTGCGGATATTTATTACATTGAAAACTGGTCTCTTTGGTTAGATTTGAAAATTATTCTACTGACTCCTTTTAAAGGAATCATGGACAAAAACGCATACTAAAACACTCTTGCCGCAAGGGGAGAATCATGAACATCAACGAAGATTCTTTGCAAAAAATCGCCGAACTCTCTCGTTTAAAAATCCGTCCCGAAGAGAAACAGGCTGCTCTTCAAGACTTTAACAAGATTTTGGAATATGTGGATCAGATAAAAGGTCTGGACGTAAGTTCAATCAAGGACGAGGAAATTTATCTACATCATGAAAATGCAATTCGTCCCGATTTGGCTGGTAAACATCTTTCGCGCGAAGAGATAGAGGCATTTGCGCCTTCTTTTCAAAACGGATATTTCGTGGTTCCTAAGGTGATAGAAACATGAACGAAATATTAAAAAAACCTTATGTAGAATTGAAAAATTTACTAAATTCCCGAAAAATATCTTCCACAGAACTTGTAAGCGCTTGTATCAATCGGATTCGAGAAGTAGATGGTTCTGTAAAAGCGTTTCTTTCTTTAGATGAAAAAAAAATACTAAGCGCCGCAGAAGAAAGTGACAAACGTAGGAAAGAAGGAAAACAACTTTCGGAATTTGATGGAATGCCCGTTGCGATTAAAGACAATATATGTATTCGAGATACGATCACTTCTTGTTCTTCCAAAATATTAGAAAATTATAAATCTCCGTTTCATGCAACTGCTGTGGAAAAACTTTTGGAAAAAGGTTTTATATTATTTCCAAGAACCAATATGGACGAGTTTGCAATGGGAAGTTCTACAGAAAATTCCGCTTTTCAGACTACTCGAAATCCGTTTGACTTGGAAAGAATTCCGGGAGGTTCCAGCGGAGGTTCTGCTGCTGCGGTTGCCGCTTCTATGGTTCCATTGGCACTTGGATCGGATACGGGAGGATCGGTTCGTCAACCAGCTTCTCTTTGTGGGCTCTATGGACTTAAACCCACATACGGAACCGTTTCTCGTTATGGACTTGTCGCTTACGCTTCTAGTTTAGATCAGATCGGGCCTTTTTCTAGAGAACTACAAGGTTGTATAGATTTATATTCTGTGATTTCTGGAAAGGATGTAAAAGATTCTACTTCTATCAATCGTTCCGAATTTTCGGCTTCGGATGTTCTGTCTCGAGATTTCAAAGGATTGAAAATAGGGGTTATCAAAATGACTTCAGAAATTCAATCCGAAGTAGTAAAATCATATGATAAAGTTCTAAATCAATTGAAAGAAAAAGGAGCCACGTTAGTCGATCTTGATTTTTCGAAATTTGGTTTTGCAATTCCAATTTATTATATCATAGCGACTGCGGAATGTTCTTCTAATCTTTCCCGCTTTGACGGGATTCGTTTTGGGTCGAGAAAAGATAAAACTGGAAAACTAGAAGATCTTTTTGTAGATTCTAGAACGGAGGGATTTGGACCGGAAGTAAAAAGGAGAATTCTTTTGGGAACTTTCTCTTTGTCTGCAGGTTATTATGACGCTTATTATGGAACTGCACAAAAGGCAAGGGCTTTGATCCGTAGGGAATACGAGTCTTTCTTTTCAAAAGTAGATTGTATATTACAACCTACTTCTCCTACAACTGCATTTAAAATCGGTGAAAAAACAAAAGATCCAATTCAGATGTATAAGGCTGATATTTGGACTACAAGTGTAAATCTTGCCGGGCTTCCTGCTATGAGTGTGCCGATGGGAATAGATCAAAAAGGACTTCCGATTGGTTTACAAATCACTGCTTCTCATTTCCAAGAAAAAAAACTTTTTGAAATTGCATTAGCACTTTCTACATTACAAGGTATGAATATTCAATTTCCGGAAAAAATTGGATGAGTAATCTTACTGCCAGAGTGATTCCCTGTCTGGATATTAAAGACGGGCGCGTAGTTAAGGGAGTAAACTTTGTAAATTTAGTGGATGCTGGAGATCCAGTGGAATCTGCGGCGATCTATGAGGAAAATTTAGCCGATGAACTTTGTTTTTTGGATATAACCGCTTCTTCGGATAGAAGAGAGATATTACTTGATCTTGTGGAAAGAATCGCCGAAAAGATTTTCATTCCTTTTACAGTAGGAGGAGGAATTAGAACCGTAGATGATGTAAAAGCTGTTTTAGAAAAAGGAGCAGACAAGGTATCCATTAATACCGCGGCTTTTCAAAATTCTAAGTTACTAACGTATTCTTCCGAAGTTTACGGATCTCAGTGTATCGTTTGTGCAATAGACGTAAAATATGAAAAAGAAAGAGATAGATACGAAGTTTTTTTACACGGAGGAAGAACTGCAACCGGAAGAGAGGCTTTGGATTGGGCACAGGAAGCCTCTGAAAAAGGCGCTGGAGAAATTTTACTTACGTCTATGGATCGAGATGGAACTAGAAATGGGTTTGATATCCATCTTCTAAAAAATTTTTCGTCGTCTCTAGAAATTCCAATCATCGCATCTGGAGGGGCCGGAAATCCGGAGCATATGGTAGAAGCCATTTTACGCGGGAAAGCGGATGCAGTACTTGCCGCTTCTATTTTTCATTTTGGAGAATATTCCATTCGTGAAACTAAAAAGGCTATGGAAGAGATGGGCATTTCGGTTCGTTTGGATTGAAATAATATTTATTTATAGATATTGAACACAACTTTCTATTTTTAAAATTTGATAATTTTTGTTTTTTGCTACCCGGTATTATTTTACAAAACATAAGTAAAATTTAATTTACTCATATACTTTGAATTCGCTAGAATGCACTTCATAAAACCAAAGCGTCTGTTTCAAAGATACATTCACACTATTTTTTATTACTCGGACGTATAAATAAAATATTTGGGTTAAATTGTTTCAATAATTTGAATGTTTAGGTCCTGTCTAAAATGCCACATGCGTTATTTTTTAAGTATTGCTATTTCTTCCTAAATTCGGTCGTTAATAACTTGGTACTATTTTCATTCGTCCGAGTAGTAAGTTTATTTATACTATAATGTGTTGATGATATTTATCACTTCCTCAAAATACATGTTTCTAGAAACGATACTTGGGTGACTGCTAAACGAAAGTTGGTAATGGTCTAGGTCTTTTTTAAATTGTCTTTCGGGTGGAAGTTTGGAAGACATTTTACCACTGGTAGAAGTAACCATTCCATCGTTTTTATTTGCAAAACTAGGTTCTTCGTCTTTTAAAATATCACAACCGATGATAAAGACGGCCCCAGAACCTGGATGATCCTTACACTTAGACATTTCACCGTAAAACGCGGTAACTTTTGAATCTTTAGAAGATTCTCTTAAAAGTCTTTCTAAGTAGGCATTAGAAGCGCCTGGAATGATTTCATTTTCAGGAACCTGATACGGTGTGCCTAACGCGTTTGTATAAGCAAGGTCTTTTCCGCCTGCGGTTCCGGTCACAAATCCGATTAGTTTACCTAACGATCCTAAATCTTTCCTGTAACTAGGGGATGCAAACGGAGAACCTAAGTAAGGGGTTCCAAGACTTACAATAAAACCAATAACATCGTTTGTGTTGTTAACGTGATAAAGAGCGGATCTAGCAACAAGACCACCCATGGAATGAGCTAATAGAATTACCTTATCGTCAGAAGTAAAAACTGAATTCAGTTTATCGATTAGTCTTCTACCGTTATGTTCTATGTAATCCGAAGTGCGATACGTAAAAGTATAAAATTCATAATTGGTCTGAGCCTCAAAAAGATTTTGAGAATACATTTCCAGAGCGTCGTCCCAGATTTTTCTAATATTCGCAACTTTTTTAGCCTTGGTAGTCGGAAGTTCGAAATTTCTTTCTTCAGGGTCCCAGCCGTGAATCAAAACGATTTTTGGTTTATTGACTTTTAAATTAGGAGTGGCGATTACGAATTGATCTAATATAAAATCGCTTTTGGAAACAATAAAAGAAATAGGGGTGAATTTATAGAGTTCGTGATTGAATTCGTCCCAAAAGGGAAACCCAAGATTTTTTAAAATATCTTCTACGTTATTTGTATTTTCTGCTTTTGGCTTGCAGTAGAAAAATTGTAAAATACAAAGAAGGAATATAAAAATTTTAGAAATAATTTGAATCAATTTCATATTATTGATAAACGAATATGAATAAATATGTGCAAGTGAAAATTTAAAATCTCTCTTTTTATTTAAGAGATATCATATACTTAAGTATATTATTTTAATATCATATATTACTTTAGTTATGTTATTGTGCTAAGATAATTTAAGATTTATTTTTATATAAAAATAGAACTGAACGTTTCTATTTCTAATAATTTTTGTAGTATTTCTATGACTGGAAAATGTATTTCAATTACTTTCCGAGAAAAACTGAGAATGGCGCGGCTTTACCGTTTATTATAGATAGAATACCGTGAATTTTATTGTAAAAGCCCGTTTGAATGTAAAATTATATAACGTGAATTCGGTATAACCAATACGAAAGTAATTATTATGTTTGAGTTTCCAAATTATGTAGAAGTCATAAGCAATCCCACATTAGAAGTATTTCGGATCAAAAATGCAAATTTTCAAGTGTTTCTACAAAAGTAGGTCTTGGTACTTGCAAAAAGTATAATTTTCTGATAAAAAAGAATTTCCGAATCTTTGCGACTGACTGGCAGGAAGCAATGCGGTTGAGTCTTCTCAAAAATTGAAGGCGAACCTTTTCATGGAAGATTTGTCGTAGATTTGATTTATCTTCAGATCCAAATAATTATGAGGAGTTGGTTATGATAGAAAATGTTTTATTGAGTTAGAAAACTCAGCGAATGCCTCTCTATGAATCGGCATTCAGGAAGTAGATTAAGTTTTTTGCTTTTTAGATTTATTTTTTAATTTTGCAGACTTTTGTTTCGTACTATTCTTTTTTTTGGAAACGAATGTTTTCTTTTTTTCTAAATGAATTTTCGAGTCACTAAGATAAGTATGGATTCTTTCTGCTACTTTTTCCCAACCTTCGTCTAACATAAGATTATGCCCCATTCCTTGAAAAATATCCATTTCCGACTGATACGTGTTAGCCGTTCTTTTCACTTCCCAAGGAACAAAAAATCTGTCTTTTTCTCCTCCGAGTACAAGAGGTGAGGTTTGTATCTGATCTGATTTTGGAAGACAAAAAAACAACATATCTAGAAATGCGAGAAAGGATTCGTCCTGGGTTTTAGAAACGTATTGAATCGCTTTTTGTTTGTCGAGAGATTCTGAAAAAAATAATTCACGACCTAGTTTTGTATCTTCTACGATTGGAAATAAGGAAAGTGTGAGTAGAACTTTCAAAAAACGGATCGGATGACGGAACAACAATTCAAGAGTGATTCTAAAAACCCCATGTGGAGGTACACTTGCAAGAAGAACTGCTTTGGAAATAT
This sequence comes from Leptospira noguchii serovar Panama str. CZ214, assembly GCF_000306255.2. Classification (GTDB taxonomy): domain Bacteria; phylum Spirochaetota; class Leptospiria; order Leptospirales; family Leptospiraceae; genus Leptospira; species Leptospira noguchii. The sequence continues at coordinate 86,316 of NZ_AKWY02000024.1, read as the reverse complement.
GATTTTTTTCTAATATTTTTTGAACGATAAGTCCTCCCATAGAATGCCCGATTAAAATAGGAAATTGAGGTAACTTTTTTATAACTTCTTCTACGTCTTGAACATAATTACGGATCGAATTCCATCTAAATTTTCCGTTTTGATTTGGGCTTTTACCATGCCCTCTTAAATCCATCGTATAAACATCGTAACCCGCCTTTTGAAAGTAGGGAACGAAATTTTCTTCCCAACACCAAGAATCGTGCCAAGCTCCGTGAATGAAAAGAAGGGGAGAATGTATTTTATTTTTTTTTAACGCTGTAAATTGTTTGAAGTGGATCATCTTGAAATTGAATTCTTAAATAATCGCAGATTTTTTCGAGAAATTTTCTTTTTTTCGAAAGATTTTATTTTATGTTTTTGAAAAAAGTACGTGAGTTTTTTATGATTTACGAAAAGGATGTTCTCTAAAAATTTTTTCTTTTTTTAACCAATCTTTTAATATTTAAGTTTTTTTAATATAGTTGTTGGGAAATCCGATAGTACAAACTAACAAAACTACTTCAATCGACCCTTTCTATAAAAATAGAAACAGATAGAAAGTTAATTTTTCAACAATTCTAATGTAAATATTTACGCTTTAATTTAAGGTGTGAAGTATTTAAAAACAATTTAATCTGATAAGAAGTCAGTTTGGCGCTAAAGTTCACAACTATTAAAATAAAAAGATTGATTGGAGTTATATACTAAATGCCTAAAATTTTATCTCTTTATAATTGTCGCCAAACGGCGATTTTATGTAAAAAATTGATTAGGTGATAATTTTTTTAGATTTTATAGAGGTCTTCTTTTATTAAAAAATTCAAATTTTTGTGGCAGTTCCTACAAATTAAGTCGCATTACGAATTTTTAACGTGATTAGAGATCGTGGTAGTTCCCACGTTTTTAAAAAATATCAGAATAATTTTGTTTTCAGAGTTTTATCGTAAAATTTTAAATTGCAGTAGTTCCCACAAATTAAGTCGCATTACGAATTGTTAACGTGATTAGAATTTGCAGTAGTTCCTACATTGAATAATTTTAGGACAAAACTCTTTATAAAACTCAAATTTTTACGCCAAACTCCCGTTAAAGTGACTTCAAAAAATTGAGAAGATGTGCTCTATCTCTAACATCTAATTTGAGAATAAAATTTTTACTAGACTCCGCCTCTCCACCGTGCCACAGGATAGCCTCCATCAGATTTCTTGCCCTTCCATCGTGAAGGTATCTAGAATGATCATTCACTTTTTCGAATAAACCGATTCCCCAAAGAGGAGGAGTTCTCCATTCTCTACCGTTTGCTTCTTCGTCCGGTCTGTTATCTGCAAGACCGTCTCCCATATCGTGCAACAAAAGATCCGTATAAGGTCGGATGGTTTGATAAGAAAGTTCCGGAAAATTTTCGTTAGGCCCAGTTTGAATTTTAGGAAGATGGCAATTTTTACATCCCGCTTGAAAAAAAAATTTCTTTCCTAATAGAACGCTTGCGTTATCCGCTTTTCGTCTGGCGGGAACCGCAATCAGTTTTAAATAGTTTGAGATTGCTGTGATTCTATTTTGAGACACCTCAGGAGAACCGCCGTTTCTGGAAGCCAGACATTCTACTTGAAAGTTCGTGCAATTTTCCGTTCGAAACATGGGAGTGGTAATTCCAAGGTCACCCAAGAAGGCGGCGGAACTTTGTCTCACCAAATCAGTGTTATTTGCTTTCCAACCGAATCTTCCCAGTGTTTGACCAATTCCGTTTAAGTTCAATATGTAGTTTGGTTTACCTGAAATTCCGTTCCCGTCCTTGTCTTCAGGGTCTGCCGCAGCAAGAATTGTACTTTCGGGAATTGTTTCTAAAAGTCCTAATCCTATCACCTGTGGAGGAATTCTAACGGAAGTTCTTACATCGTTTGCAAAAGGACCATACCCTAAATTTGAAAATTCTAATATAGGAGAACGTAATGTATATTTTGTACCGTCTTCAAACTTGCCCGTGATTTCCTGATAATTCAGTCTTACATCTCCTTCTTTGGGAACATCGCGAACAGAATTGGGCTGAAATTGGCCTCCGTATCTTGGTTCAGGATTATGAGAGTAATTTCCTACGCTGAGTCGGACGAGACTAAAGGTTAAATTTTCCCCTTCTTCTTCGAGCGCACGACCGTTTCCCGCGTGGCAGTTCAAACAAGAGTTGGTATGAAAAAAAGGCCCCAGTCCGTCTCTATCTGGAATAGCGGCAGAAAAACCAGGAGTCCAAGGGACTTCAAAGACCGTTTGCCCCACTGTGTATTCGGAAATAGAATGTAAGGAAACGTTTTTCGAAAATTGTCGAAATGCGGATTCTCCAAATTCGAAACTGGTCATTTTGAGTCCTCCCTGAAATTCTTCTCCTGCTTCATATCCCCAGTCATCGGATAGGGAAAGGATTGCAATCAACGAAATTGCAATTTTACAATCGTTAGAGGAACAAAATTTCTTTTTTGAAGTACAATTTAGCGAAGACAAAAAAGTAAAAAGCAAAACGATCAAAAAAAACTGATTCGGCTTACCTTCTAAAAAAATAGAAATTGATGAAAAAAAACGGAAATTCATTTTGATTTTTGAATATTATGGAAGATTGATTAATACAGGATTGGGTGCGCCCCAATTATTTTGTAAATCGTTTCTTCCTAAAGAACCTCTAAAGTTCCAACCCCAACCATAAATTTCTCCGTTTCCAAGAAGTGCGAAGTTATGAGTAGCGCCGCAACCAAAATGAACTACGTTATCAATACCTACCACCGCTTTGTTTGGTTCATAAACTTTTGGCGTATTTGATTCTCCAAGAGCAAGGCTTGCCATATTACCGTTTGCTCCCCAACCTTTTACTTCTCCGTTTTTTAAAATCGCAAAACTTTGAGTTCCACCAGCCCAAATAGATTCTGCATCTTGAATATTCAAAACTTGTGTTGGGATTGGAGTAGGTAAAGGATTTCCATTTCCTCCGATCCCTAATTGGCCGCTTGCGTTTAGACCCCAGGAATAAATTTTTCCGTCCGATGTCAAAGCGAGTATATGATCTCTTCCGTTTGCAATTTGTTTGATTTTGGAAAGCCCTTCAACTTTTAAGGGAGTCGATTGAATCGTGTTAGCTGGAGAAGTAATTCCATTACCTAAATTTCCGTATTGATTTCTACCCCAAACATAAACTTCCCCATTTTCAGTAAGAGCGGCAGAATGTTCCGAGCCTGCAATTATTTGAATTACATTTCTAAGTTGAGCGACATTAACCGGGATAGAAGAAAAGGAATTGCGATCTAAATTGTTTGCTCCATTACCCAATTGACCTACATTATTTTGACCGAATGCAACTACGGTTCCATCTGATTTGAGAACCAACGCATGATTAAAACCATAAGCTCCCATTACGGCGTTGTCAATTCCATTGATCTCCGTAGGGGGTTGTCTGTTTCCGGGGTCGCTTGCTTTGGCTGGGTCCGTGTTGTTGTTTCCAATTCCTAGTTGTCCTTTCGAGTTAGCTCCCCAGGTATAAACTCTTCCATTTTTAGAGATTGCCATTGAGTTGTTTTGATTGAAGTGAATGCTGAAAATATCTTGGATCAAATCTACTTTTACAATCCTATCATTGATATTGTCTCCAGTAGAAATGCCGGTCCCGAGTTGGCCGAAGTTATTTCTACCTACTGTATAAAGTTCTCCGTTTATTAAAAAACCGGAATGTCCTCCGCCTGCGCTCAGTTTGGTGCCAAAGTAAAAATGGATTTCTTGAGAGAGAATAAAACCGTTTGATTTTTTGAAACGAACTTGGATTGTATTGTCTCCGTTTTTAGGTTTAAAGGTAGGGGATGTTTGGGGAGAAGATGGAGTAGATTGAAATTTAAATAATTTATTTCCTTCATGAAAAATTTCAAATTCTCCGTCCGAGTTCGCTTGAACTGTTGTTTCTAATTGATAGACAGTAAGGATTTCTCCTTCTCGGGGAGAAAGAATCTGGAAAGAAATTTCATTTTGGGATCCGGATGTCTGACCAAGTATGGCCAAAAGTAAGGGAGTAAGATCTATTTTAGATTGAGAATTACAATGTACTACACAAGCAAGTAGAATGAATGCAATTTTTTGTTTCACGATTTCTCCATTTAAAAATAATAATGAGAATGATTTTTATTCTCATTATCAATAAAAATAAAGGTATCGTGAACGTCAAGAATTCCTGCTATTATCTCACTCATTGAATTTGACAGAGCATATTTTAGGAAAAAAATCGTAAAAATTCCATTGGGGAGTGCACTTAAGTGATTCATAAAATCCGTTTTTTGTTCTTAATTTCGATTCTATCTTTGATTCTTCAAAATTGTAAAAAAGAACTTAGCGTTTCTATGGCAACGTCAACTTCCTTAAGTGATAAACTTGTGTTCGCCGCTCTCAACGGAGAAAATTGGAAACCGGAAGATGGGGCAGAATTTGTAAAACTTCACTTTTATCCAGATGAAGGTTTTCAGTTAAAGAAAGTGGAAATAGATTCTTGTAAGTCTGAATTTAACGACGCAGTAACGGTTTACATCAATTTTGATGAAATGAGTGCAGCGGCCGATCTTTCCGTAAAAAAAGCTACTGTGAATTTTGAAAAGGCAGTATTTGCTAGATCCGTAACAATTAATTTTAGAAAGAACAAAGAACTTTGTATTGGAGAGGTTCGCTTTTACGATGAAAAAGATAAACAGATTTCTTTAAAACTTCCTAAAATTGTAGAAGGTTCTGTTATTGCTTCGGAAACCGCAAGTCCGGTTCAGTCTTACGATGTAATGAACCTTTTTGATTCTCGTTATGAATATGCTTGGGCTTCCGATAAAAAAGGAAAAGGAGTTACTCTCGATTTTAAATTTAAAGAAACTCAGAAGTTCAATAAAATCAAAATTTGGAACGGGTATCAAAGATCGGATCAACATTGTTATTCGAACGGTAGACTAAAATCCGCTACGTTAACCGGAGAAGATGGTTATAGTCAAAAAATTCAACTTCAGGATATTCTTGGTCCTCAAGAAATCATATTAGAAAAACCGTATAAAGGAAATTCTTTACGTTTAACCGTAGACGATATTTACGCTGGAAAGATGTACAAAGGTTTGGTACTGAGTGAAATTCGTTTTGGAAAAGATAACGATTGGGTTTTAATCGATCCTATTAAAAGGTCTCAAAGTATTGCTCAGTCGAATCATCTTCAATTTACCTCTTCTAATTTGAATGAGATTTTAAATCGAGGATTAAGAGGTATTGAAATTTCAGATTATCCAGCGGAAATGCAAAGTACGGAAGTAATCTCTTCTTCGGAGAATTTGGATGAACAGGGAAACGTCAGGACGGACTCAACTTGGTCTTTAAGAATGAGATCAGACGGTTCTTTTTTTATGGAAGGGAATACGAGTGATCAAAGTGGGGAATTGCGTAAAACGAGTAAGTTTTATGCAATTGGAAACTATGAGATCAAAAAGTCTTCAGCGGATTCTCTGGAATTGAGAGTATTTGGGTATATGCGAAAATACTCATCTACTTTTATGGAGAAGTATTCGGACATGGATTGTAATGGTTGTGGTAGAGATTGTAATATGGGAAATCAAGATCCAGATAAAAAGGAAGTTATTTTTCAAGACTTCATTACAATTAAAAAATGGAACGGAAACGTTTATATCCAAAATACAAGTTCGAGTCGTAAACTGGATTTTCAGATCTTAGAGATGAATCTTGAGTAAATTTCCAAAGTAATTTTTCATTCTAAAATTTTAGGTCATTTTCAATTGAAGAAATTAATTTATAAAATTCTAATTTTGACTTTTTTTTTATATCTACTTGGTTGTAAAAAGGAAATTTCTAATTCTGAAAATTTGGAACCAATTTCTTTTGATCCAAATCGACAGATTCAAGTTCAAATTCTTTGGGAGAAAAAAAATTTTCCTTTAGATATGGAAATTTATGAGGGGGCTTCTCAAAGACCCGTGGATTTATGGGCCACTGGAAGTGTTAAGGATTTATCGGAGGCTCCGGTTTCTTCTAAAATAGAAGGATCTGAATTTTATCTAAAACCTGGTTCTAAAAAAAGATTTGTATTGGTTGTTAGAAACACAACCAAAGAAGATTTTTATTTTTTTGCGGCCCCTCATTCTATGACGCCCGCGGAAGGTTCTTTGGGTTTTAAGTTTAAATGTCTTTGTGTTAATCACGCTTTTTATATCCCTTCTAACGAAATTTGGTATAGAGTAGTTGAATTAAGAACTGGAACGGAGACTTTAGGTAAAGAATTAAAAATTTCTCATACACTTGTGGGAATGGATGAAGATAGAATCCGTCTTTATCAAAAAGGAATAGGAAGTAGTGTGGTTGGTGAGGATTGATCAATTAGCTCTAGAGGAAATATGAGATATTGTAAAAATGGATTTTTGAAAGTGTTATTTTGATCTAAAAAATTGCTATCGTTCTATAGATTTAAATACTTTATAATTATCCAAAGCTATCTCAAAAATATCTTAGAATAATCAGAATCGGTACTTTAAACAAAGAACTTGTTCCAAAACCTAAACACCGATAGGTGTTTGCTGAGTTACTTCGAGCGACCATAGAAGCGAGACGCTGAGTTTTCACCAATCCATAGAGAGGTGTTTGCTGAGTTTCATAAAATGTGGGAACTATTACGAAAATTTAACGAGATTCGGACTAATCTAAAATTCACAAATTGTCAAATGCGACTTAATTTGTAGGAACTACTAAATTTAATTAAAAATTTCTAAAGAATGATCGGGTAAAATCCTTTGAAGTTTTGAGACAAACTCAAAAATAAAGTATTTTTGAAAAAGCGTGAAGTAATTCTCAGACCGAAAGGAGCAATTTTTACAAAAGGATGTTCCTGAGATACACTTATGAAAATTGATAGTATCTTGCACAAAAATTTGAACTCGATCTTAAATTCATACTGATAAAATCGAAAGAAATTTTTTGCAACTGATTGCAAGAATTTTATAACCAGACTTTACTATTCTGGTGTACGAAAATAGTTCCAGAAAATGAATGAACGATTTTATAAAAACTCAGAAGTTCTTAAAAGATTATATCTAACTTGAAATCATTCACTTGTTTGCGCGAAATCCTACATTTTAAGTTTTGAAACAAACTCAGAATAGTATTATTTTGATGCGTGAGAGTCGTAAATTTGTAAAAATTTTTTAGAGTTTCTAAATTTGAAAGTCGAACTTCGTTTTAGAAAATCGTTTTTACTGATCCCTATAAAGTTGAATATCGTGAATTTTAATCGTAAAACACTGTTTCAATGTAAAATATTGGAAATTCTATGTTATGGTTCTGGCTAAACTACGTTTCAATTTTGGGGGTATAAAAAAAATAAAAAAGTAAGTCCTGTAAAATCTAATTTAACGTGAGTTCGGCGTAAGGTGGGAAAAAAGAGAAAGATCTTGTACTCAAAAGCGCCAGATCCATATTGAACCAAACTTTCAGCAAAAAGGAGTTCAATATGGATCTGACATCAATATTTTGTGCAATAGACGATTATTGTACACAACAAAAAATAAATTGGAACGGGAAAATATTGAGTCCCGTGGCAGGAAAAAGAAATCGTAAATTTCAGCTCAGCCTGAGTGAGGTAGCAACAATCGTAGTTTATTTTCATCTTTCTCATTATAGAGAATTTAAAAATTTTTATTTGATAGAAATAAAAAAGAATCTGAAATCCGAATTCCCAAAAGCGGTAAGTTACAATCGTTTCGTTGAACTGATGCCTAACGTGTTAGCTGTTATAGCTTCCTTTCTATCCAACACTTGTATGGGAAAATGTTCCGGAATATCGTTCATTGATTCTACAATTCTCAAAGTATGCGACAACAGAAGAATCCATTCTCATAAAGTATTTAAAAACATTGCACAACGAGGGAAATCAAGCACAGGCTGGTTTTACGGCTTTAAATTACATTTAATCGTAAATGATCAAGGTGAAATATTATCATTTATGGTCACTCCTGGAAACGTCGACGACAGAAACTCGAAAGTGATTTTCCCACTTGTTAAAAAGATTTACGATAAACTTTTCGGAGATAGAGGATACATCAGTCAATCTCTATTTGAAAGTCTTTATGAAAAGGGAATTCAACTCATTACAAAACTTAAAAAGAATATGAAAAATAAATTAATGCCCTTGGTTGATAAAATTCTTCTAAGAAAAAGAGCTATCATTGAATCGGTTAACGATGAACTTAAAAATATCTGCCAAATTCAACATACTATACATCGGAGTTTTTGCAATTGGGCTGTTAATCTTTTAAGTGGTTTAGTTGCATTTTCATTCTTTCCAAAAAAACCGTCTTTGAATTTGAGATCTAAAGACAATTTACAACTTTTAATCTCTCCTTAGACCGAATTCACGTTAAATTAACATGAGTTAGACGTAAGTAAATGAGAAAGAATTTTCTAAAAGTATGAGTTCCTACATTTTAGATTTGTTCGTAAAATCGTCATTTCCCACAATTTTACAGAAAAATTTAAGTTTTGTATGAGTTCATACACTTGAATAAGACAGATTCAATTATTATAAACTTCTATTTTTGAAATTGCGGTAGTTTCCACATTTTAAGAATCAATCTGTAAAGCTCAGATTCCGACTTTTTTCAGAAAAACGAATTAGGATCGAACTTACGTTTCGTTGCATTGAGTTTTTATTTGCCAAGATTTTCCTTACGCCGAATCCACTTTAAAATGAGAATATTGATTATTTTAGAATATTCTAAAACTTTTATTCTTCTCTAGACTCTAACCAGCGTTCTGCGTCTAAGGCAGCCATACAACCGGAGCCCGCAGCAGAAACTGCTTGGCGATAAATTTTGTCTTGAACGTCCCCCGCTGCAAATACTCCTTCTATGTTCGTTTTGGTGGAACCGGGAACTGTTTTGATATAACCGCTTTCATCCAAATTCAAAATTCCTTGGAAAATATCCGTATTAGGTTTGTGTCCGATTGCATAAAAAAGTCCGCCGACTGAAAGCTCCTTTTTTTGGCCGTTTATTGTGTCTTCTAAAGTTAGAGAGGTAAGATTTTTACCGTCGCCTTTGGCTTCCTTCACTTGAGAATTCCAAATGATTTCGATTTTAGGATGAGTAGTCGCTCTTTTCTGCATAATTTTGGAAGCGCGTAATGAATCTCTTCTATGTAATAAATACACTTTCGATGCGAACTTGGTTAGGTGAGAAGCTTCTTCTACTGCAGAATCTCCACCTCCTACAACTGCAAGTTCCTTATTTCTATAAATTGGAAGGGCTCCGTCACAAACCGCACAGGCAGAAATTCCTCTTTGCCAATAGGTGTCTTCGCCGATCACGTTCATTCTTTTGGCGGTGGCTCCAGTGGCTATGATGACTGCATGTGCTTCGATCAGCTCATCGTCTGACCAGAGTTTAAACGGTTTGGAAGAAAAATCTACTTTAGTGATGGTTTGAGTTAGGATCTTGGTCCCATATTTAATCGATTGTTCCCGAAAAAGTTGAGTCAATTTGGTTCCATCGATTCCTTCTGGAAAACCTGGAAAGTTTTCCACTTCAGTAGTAGTAGTAAGTTGACCTCCTGCGGCAATTCCACCCGCCATAAACCCTTCATACATAACCGGGTTTAAATTGGCTCTGGCGGCGTAGATCGCTGCAGTATGTCCGGCTGGTCCGGAACCTATGATGACTATTTTATGGGCCATTGTTTCCTCGAATTAGAATGGTTCTAAATTTGATCTATTTTTAGACTCTTTTGTTGTAAAGCAGATCCTTTTTTAGTGTGAGAATTTTGAAAGTTTTTCTCTGTTTAAAAGTGGGAACTCATACAGATTCATCATCTACTTAACGTGAGTTTGGTGTAAGGAAATTAGAAAGTGTTAGTTTTATTTTAGAATAAAACCAATTACTATCTGAACTTCTGAAAGTTTTACTAGAGTGTTGAAAAATGAATCGCCATCTGTTTCATGGAAACGGTTCTTAAAGAAGTTTTGTTAATTTGAACTATGGAATTTTTCAACAACTCTGCTGTACAGTCTTACTTTGTAATAGTTCCCACAGATTTTGTCAGATTATGGATTTTTAAACATTCGTTTTTTGTGATTGGTATGAGTTCTTACATTTAAGATTTGTTCGTAAAATCGTCAAGTGTGGTAGTTCCCACACTTGAATGCGACAGATTCAATTGTTATAAACTTCTGTTTTTTAAATCGTGGTAGTTCCCACATTTTAAGGATACATCTGCAAAGTTCAGATTCCAACTTTTTTCAGAAAAATGAATTATGACCAAACTTACGTTATTTTGAGATTGGTTCATTTTACAACAACTGACTAGAATGGAGAAACTTGTAGTGCTGCTCGGACAGTTTTAAAATTCGTTTTTTTCTTACTCCTGAAAATACGGCCTTATTTTTAAAATAGAAGATGCCCAAATTTTAAATCATTGGTCAAAAAGAATGAATGTTTAAAAAAATAAATGCCTTTCTGATTCCCCTGAAAATGTAGGAACTACTACTTTTTTCTCCATTTTTTTTAAGTTCCAGTCCAGTTACAAATTGTGATTTTTTTAAAGCCGTAATTTGCAACTAATTCGCTTGCCATGAAAGCCTTATGTTTCAATCTTTCCTCTATCCATGAAAGGATTCTTCTACTGGGCAGGACGAGCCCTTGTATTTTTCATCCTCGTTTTGGTTGGAACGGAAATTTTTCTCAGCGTACTTAAAAGTCCTTCTCTTCAATTTTATAGAGATCAAAAACTTCTCCATCGATACAACCCGGTTTATTATGTAGACCTTGCGCCGAACAAAGACATATTCATTCGTCATTTTGCTGGTAAATGGGAAGGTAGATTTAGAACCAACTCTCTTGGAATGAGAGGTTTAGAAGAACCCGATTCTACAAAACCTCAATTGGCTTGTTTAGGAGACAGTCTTGTAATGGGCTTTGGTGTTTCCGACGAGGATACTTTTTGCCATCAATTGAACGGTATCGAATTGAAAGGTGGGGCCAGACAAACTTTAAATTTGGCCGTAGACGCCTATGGGTCGTTAGGTGCGCTTAGAAGGTTACAAGACATGGCCCCTAAGTTAAAAAATTTAAAAGAAGTTCTGTTTTTCGTTTCTGGAAATGACTTCACTCTTCCGGAAGAACTTAGGGCTAAAGGAATGTTATCGGATGACGAGATTGATGAAATTCGAAATCGAGATCCGAACTTTAACCGAAATTTTAGGATTCAGTTTGAGCTTTCTCGCGCTTCTTATACTTTTCAAGCTTTGAAACTTGCGTTTGAACAATTGAAAGTTCAATACAGTTTTACTCTGTTTCGTTTGAAATCAGAATGGAATTCCACTGGACTTTCCTCAACATCAACTACGGAACAGACTCCCGCAAAGTATATGAAAGATTCCTTTTTTAGAACTCCGGAAAAAACGTGCGATTCAAATTTACAAGAAACATTCAAAAAAAGGAATGTAATTGAGATTCCAAATCCGGAAATCATGAGTAAAGAAGAATATAAAAGAAAGTTTTGTCCGGAGCCGATTCCGGATTATTTTTCTTGTCAGGAAAAAGAACCTCGTTTGAATTCTTTGGAACCTCTTCCTGAAATTACAAGGAAAGCTTATGATGAAATGGTGGAATATACTAGGTCCAATGGAATTCGACTCGTTATCGTACTCATGCCAATTCAAATAGAAGAAATTTTTTGTAGAAACCGAGGATTGTACCATCCTTTGGAAAACTATGCACTTCGCGCGACGGCTTATTTTGAAAAAAAAGGAATCCCTGTACTAAAACTAAAAAAAGAAACTTCCGAAATGTGTGGAGAAATCATCGAAGCCCCGGGAGGAAAGAAATTTTCTGGAATCAGAGACTATTTTATTCCGGAAGACGGGCATTTGACCGTGTCTGGAAACAGATGGGCAAAACGAGCCTTGGAAAAACAACTCAAGGAATTGGAAAAAAATGCTTTTTAATTCGGTTCAATATCTTGTTTTTGCTCCATTCGTAATTTTTCTATATTTTAAACTCCCCTCAAAATTTCAAAGATATTGGCTTTTAGCTGCGAGTTTGTATTTTTATGCTATATTCAAAATTCCTTTTGTTCTTCTTTTGGTCTACTCGATCGTTTTGACATATTGTGCAGTCAAATGGATGGAGTCGGTGCATTCTAAATTTATAAAATTATTATTTTTGAATGTAGCAGTTTGGGGGAATTTACTTCTTCTTTACATGTTCAAATATTTGGATTTTTCCATCCATGCTTGGAATTCATTTACAAACTCTAATCCCTGTGATCCTTCTTACGTTTCTTCCACTGGCGCGATACTTCCGATGGGAATCTCGTTTTTTACTTTGCAGGCGATCTCTTATGCGGTGGACGTTTATCGAGGAACCGTTCCACAGGCAAAAAACCTTTTTCAGTTTGGACTTTTTCTTTCTTTTTTTCCACAACTTGTGGCTGGGCCTATCATTCGTGCTCAAGATATGCTCCATCAATTTTTGGAAAGTTATACTTTTAAAAAAGAAAACTTACTTCCTGGAATCAGACAACTTTCTTGGGGACTTTATAAAAAAACTTTTGTTGCCGATCCGATTTCCATTGCAATAGATCCGATATTTTCCAATCCGGGAGCCTACAATTCTATCTCCTTGGTGATGGCTGCGTTTTTATTTTCTTTTCAGATTTATTGTGATTTTTCGGGTTATTCGGACGTTGCTATTGGTACCGGAAGAATTTTGGGATATTCTATACCGGAAAATTTTACGAGACCTTTTTTATCTCAAACTGTAACTGAGCTCTGGAGAAGGTGGCATATTTCTTTTTCTTCTTGGCTTAGGGATTACATCTACATCTCGTTAGGTGGTAATCGGGTTAGTGTCTTTCGCGCTTATTTTAATGTATTTATTACTACGTTTGTAAGTGGTATTTGGCACGGAGCGGATTGGAATTTTATCATTTGGGGTGCTTGTCACGCTTTGGTGATGGTTTTGGAAAGGTTTATTTTTTCTTTTTCTATCTTAAAACAAACTTGGGATAAAATTCCAGAATGGATTAAATACGCGTATTCGTTTTTGATTTTTTCTTTTTCTATGTTTTTTTTCCGTGCTAAGCCGTCTCCGGAATACGGTTATCATTCTAGTTTGGAGCTTGCTTTTGCGATCGTAAAAAGAAGTTTTTCTTGGGAAAACGGTCAAACGATTCAAGTTCCTTTTGCGGTTGTGTTAGCCGTAGTATTTTTATTTAGTGCGGATTATTTACAGGAAAAGAAACAAGTTTGGATGGAAGGAGTTCAAAATAAACCTTGGGTCGTTTATCCTTTGGCGGGTATGATGATTTTAGTCGGTTTTATTCTCTATAGTGTAACTGTTAGCCAACCTTTTCTTTACTTTCAGTTTTAAGTTTTCTGAATCTATTATTTTGTTTAGAATTTTTTAAAAGTTTGTTTTAAGAATCGAACCGGTGTTGATGATCTAAAACGTTAAAGTAATTTTCGGGATCACATTTTAAGATCCTTGAAATTTGGTTGTTGAGTAGGTCTAGGTTCAGGATATAACTGTAATTTCTGTGAAATGTGGGAGCTCCTTCATTCATCGTATTCACGATAGAATCCCCAACTCCGATCCTATCCAACCATAAAAGATAATTAAAAAGAAAACAACGGGAAACACCATGGGATTGAGAAAGTGCACCTAACAAAGCCCAGTTTCCGGTGCTCATCCGAACATTAATTTTTTTCAACTTTTTTCTACCAGGGCTATTTTGATACATCGTTTTCCCCGCTTTTTTTCCCAAACGATTGATTGAGGTTAAGTATTTGCCGTATATTTTCAAAAGTTGCGGAATTTTTTTAGGAAGGTTTTTTCTCTCCTTTTCAGGATATAATAGAAGTGTATCTTCTGGAATCAGAAGAGTAACAACTGTTTGGCCTTCTTGAAGAGTGGATTGGATCTTATGATCCGAATTCAATAGTAGTATGCCCATAACAGAAACGGTTCTAAGATAGATTCAAAAAGAACGTTTTTTAGATAAAAAACGAAAAAATAAAATAAATAGTTAAGATTTTTTTAAGTATGAGTTCCTACATTTCCAGAATTGATCTATAAAATCTAGATACGTATGAGTTCCCACAGTTTTTACGGAGAACTTTACATTATATAAAAATAAGACATACATTTTATTTTAGCACTTTTACGCAGTGCTAAAATAAAATGTTCATTAAAACTTTGAAATGACTGATTCTAAAATCTTATCTGCGATGAGTTTGGCTGCGGTAGAATTCGGATGGCCGTCATTGGGAAGATAAAAGTTCGTTTTATTTTGATCAAATTCCCGAATAAAATCAGGCCTTATATCCAAGACAGGAAAACCATTTTGATCTGCGATCTGGGCTACTTGATCTAACAAAGGTGTAGAAGTAAGAGGGGTTAAGGAATGTGAACCGTTCGGGTATAAAACTACGGTCAAAGAAATATTCAATTTTTTGCATGTATCAAAAAAAGTTTTCATTTCGAAAAAAGAAGGATGATCTTGTGGATAATCCGAAAGAGTTTCTGGAATGATTTCAGGACCTTTTTTACGAATATTTTCAAGTTTTCTATTTTCGTTTTTGATTTTAAAAAAGTTATAAAGGGCGCTATATCTGGATAAAAAAATCGAACTACGAAAAAACCATCTACTAGATAATGAATTTTTTAAGTAAAAATCCCTGTACACGTCTTGTAGATCCGAAGGATGATAAATCCAAAAAATTGCCTTAGGCAAAATACAATGATTCCGATTCGGTCCTTTACAAATTAGTTTTCTTTCCATTCTTCTTTGAATCCCACCTGTGCCAAGAGAGTCAACGCCTAGGTTTCGAACTTGAACCCCGAACCGTTGGAGAGTCTCCTGCATTTTCCAAGCAATCGTGTCAGAATCGTTGAGACCAAAACCATAAGCGATCGAATCTCCCATCAGCCAAACTTCTGGATTTCTACCTGGAATTATTTTTTCTTCCGAAACAATTCTTTCTCCTTGTTCGTTTACTCGAACTCGAAAAGTAAATCCGGCGGGGTGGGGAAGAATTGTGTCCGAATTAGGGCAAAGTAGAATTTCCGGAATTTCCCATTCTTCGATACAATGAACTTGTTTGTCTCTGAGTTTATAAACCAGACCCGTAGGAGGAAATATTCTCGTGAGCAATTCACCTAACAAAATGCAGGTGATAAAAAGAAAAACGATTTTACTGATAGAAAAAAAATTCATACAAAAGAATAAATACAGACGAGAGATTTGTGAGAAAGTGTTTTTGGCTTAAAAACGAACAAAAAATTAAATTTTAAAAATAAAACATTCTTACTTTGTAAAACTAAAAAGGAAAAAATTTTAAAGAGATTCATAAGATGTAAGATTTGTGGATACAATTTTTGTAAATAGGAGTTTTGTAAAAAGATATATGAATTTAACGAGAATAACAATTTAAGATAATTATAATTTACTAAAATTATTTTAGAGAAAGAGTCTTTTTCTGTGGATAAAATTTTAAAATTCATTGCCATTGGTTAAAAAACTTTTGGTTGATAGAAAAACATAGGATTCGGTTTGAATTGTTTTATGATCAAAATGAAATTGTTCCGAACTTTGGGAAATGCTATAAAGTGAAAGTTCACATTTTAAAAATAGCCTTCTTGCAGGTGGAAGAAAGGCGGGAATTTCACTGGTTTTAAATCGATTGAATTGAGATTGATTTTTCTTTTTATCTAAAAGGCAGTCTCTAAGAAAAATTGCATAATTTTCTATTTCTTTATCTTTCGATTTGGAAAATTTTTCTAAAATTCGTTTGGTTTTATCTCTATCTTTTTCTTGTAAATGAATTTCAAGAAGATAGAGTAAAAGGGAGGAATCGCCTGGAAGAGAAGATTCTGCTCGTTCCAAATAGAATGCAGCGGAATTGAGAGCGACTCCACTATCCGCTAAGATCATTCCGAGAGTTCGATTTGCTTCTAAATGGGTTGGATTTTTTTTCAAAATCGTCTCGTAAAGACGCATTGCTTCCGCGATGTTTCCTTTGGAAATGGAATCTCTTGCCTCCCAAATCATTTCTTCATCGGAGGAGCAGAAAACAAAAAATAACAACAGGAAAAAAGAGAAGGAAACGTATCGGATATTTAGTCTCATAAATACAGAAGTTTTTATTCTCATCCGTAGAAAAAAAGAAAACCGGAACTGAATTTGTCCGGGGTTTCGATTAGAATTTTCCAATAAACCCTTTAGGCAACATAAAAAAGTTTAATTCTCCTGAGGGGAAACGTCCGAAGGATTTAGTACTTGTTAAACATTTCAGACGGGACTAAAAGCAGTGACATCTTCACATAACAACCTACTTCAAAATTTTCAAGAATATCTTTCGGTAGAAAAGGGACTCAGCGACAATTCGATATATTCTTACGGATACGATTTGAACAAGTTCAAAAACTTTTTAGAAAAAGAACATATAGATTTCTTAAAAGTTCAAGCGGACGATATTATGCGATTTTTGAACGAGGAAAAAGATCGTAAGATCAGCTCTAAAACGATCGCAAGAGAAGTGGTCGCGATTCGACAGTTTTATAAGTTTTTAAAGGACGAGAAAAAACTAGATACTAACCCGACTGAAAAAATAGAAACTCCCGAAGTGATGAGGAGCATTCCCGATTATCTCACTCAGGATGAAATTGAAGAATTATTTGAAAGTATCAAAGAGGATAATCTCTATGAACTAAGAGACAAATGTATTTTCGAATTACTTTATTCTTCGGGCCTAAGAATTTCAGAGGCTTGTAATTTAAGATTAAACGACATGGATTTAGAAGGAATGACATTGACGGTCGAAGGAAAAGGAGGACGTCAAAGACTAGTTCCTTTTGGAGAAAAGTCCTTAGACATTCTAAATCGTTATCTGAAACAGAGTCGTCCTTTTATTCTCAAATCTAGAAACTGCGAATATTTGTTCGTTTCTAAAAAAGGTTCTTACATCAATCGCAAATCCGTTTGGAGACTTCTCAATCATTATATCAAAAGAACCTCTATCTTAAAGAAAGTGACTCCGCATACGCTCAGACATTCTTTTGCGACTCATTTATTGGAAAATCACGCGGATCTAAAATCAGTTCAAGAGCTGTTGGGGCATATCGATATTGCGACTACCCAGATATATACTCATATGGCCAATAAAACTCTGAGAGAAGTTCATAAGAAATTTCATCCTAGAGGATAAATAGTTGTGCTTAAGTTTAAAAAGAAATGATAGGTAAGAGTTTAAAAAACATTCTTAATATTTTAGAGAATCAATTTGGATTCTATATTTAGAAAAACTTAAATACTTGCAAATTTTTATAAATAGAAACTTTTTTTACAAAAATTTGATGGATAAAAATTTCTAGATCGACTATTTACAACGTTTAAATTTTGTTTATCGTTGTAAATTCATTTGATCGTCACTAAATAGATCGTTCTTAAAATATTTTAAACTTTTGTTTTAGAAGAGTTAATTGATTGAACTAAATTTATTTTTTATAATAATCTTTGATAGATCGTATGGCGACAGAATTTTTACGGAGTATAACAAAATAATAGTTTGCTTTATTACAAAAATTGAATTAAAATGGATTCCGAAAAAAAGAAAAGTTTAGATAATCTGTTTCGGTTACAGATCCCTTCTCATCCACGTTATTTGTCTATTGTTAGAAGTTTGGTCTATAATTTGGCGTTTGAGAACGGATTTACAGCGAGTGATTCTGCAGATCTAAAACTCGCAGTAGGAGAATGTCTTCTCAATGTTATCAAACATTCTTATGAAGGTAAAAAAAATTTACCTATTTTTTTGGAAATCAGTCTTTTTGATAATCGTATAGAAATTAGAATTCGGGATTTAGGAAGTCAGAAAAATCTTTCCGAAATGAGAGGATATGAACCAAGTGATTATCGGGAGGAAGGTATCGGTCTTTATCTTGTAAAAAAACTTACGGATCATTTTTACTTAGATCAATCCTTGCCGGAAGGAAATAGACTGATTCTTACAAAATTAAAATGAATATTTTATCTAAAATCATAGTACTGTTTTTTATTTTCGTTTCGATTTTTACCTGTAGAAAAGGTCCTTCCATTTCTAAAGAGGACGTTCAAAAACTCAGTAAGGATTATTTCATCAGACTTTGTACCAAAACTGCTGAGTGTGCCAGTCGTTATCTAGAAACCTTACCTGTTTCGGAAAAACCTTCCGAGAACTCGGCTTATTCCGTAGAGCAATGTATGGAAGAACAAAAAGATCAGAACATTCTTCCAGATGAGTATGAAAAGGTCACGGACGCTCAGATTGCCAAAGTGAAAGTTTGTATGGAAGATCTTTTGAAAGTGCCTTGCGAAGAAATGGAAGGTGGAGGAATTCTTTCTTGTCAAGAATTGTTTCAGTCTTCTAAGGACGAATAATGTATTGTATCAAGCTTTTAGAATACTAAATAAATAGTAGGATTTAAAATGGCTTCGGATTTAAGTTTTGTAGATTTTATCGTGGATCAAGTGAAAGATGCAGGTCAAATTATATCTAAAAAAATGTTCGGAGAATATGCAATTTATTGCAATGGTAAAGTTGTAGCTCTTATTTGCGATAATCGTCTTTTTATAAAACCCACAGAAGTTGGTAGAAAATGGATTGGAAACGTTCAAGAAGAACCAGCGTATCCAGGAGCAAAACCAAGTTTTTTGATTTTAGATCGATTAGAAGACAAAAAATGGATCAGTCATTTAGTTAAAATTACGGCTCAAGAGTTGCCGGAACCAAAAATTAAACCTAAGAAAAAAAACGTATCGTCACAGAAAAAATTAAAAATTAATAAAAAGTAAGTTTTGCATTATACGTAACTTAAAAGGTTTAAATCATTTCGGATGTTATTTGAAATGTTTCTTAGGATAGAGTTGTTGAAAAATTCGATAGTTCAGATTAACAAAATTGCTTTAATCTATCGTGTTCATGAAATAAAAACTGATGGAGAATTAATTTTTCAACAACTCTAATGAAGTTTAAACTCTTTTTAAGAACGAGTATAGTAAAGTAATTAGAAAAAAAGATTAATAATTAACTGATCTCTATAAAGTTAACACTTTAAATTTTTATTATATAGATCTAACTATTGCAGATGATAATAACGTTGACTAATTTTCTTCTTGCAGAATTCCCAGACGTTTTGGTTTTACCTTTGTAATCTGAGGGTTTCCATCATTTCCTAAAAATACAAAAGACGGCCCTGGAATTTCTTTTAGACGTACTTTAAAATTTTTTCCTTTACCTGGATAAATGTCCACACCTGGAAAAATCTCTTGTTCCACTTCGACATACGAATCTTTATCTGGTTCAAATCCCATAATCATAGATTGTTCCTGTCCAAGTAAGTTATTTAGGATTCCTGAATATTTTTGTTTAATTGCGGAAAGTTTGGGAAGGCTTTCTTTTTCTTCGGTTGTAAGTTGTCTTCTCTGAGAATCCTCATTTAATTTTACCAGACTCTGTTCCACTTTTTTAAGTATTTCTTTATTTTTCTGAATTTCTAAACGTAGTTTTTCTAAGTCTTCTAAAAGTTCCGGGCGAATTCCAACGGATATGGAAGTTTTAGTTTCTGCAATTGCGCCTAACTTTGCACAGACGATGGACTTACCTGCAACACAACTTCCACCTATCAATTCTCCTCTACCTCCTCGTATTACAACTGATTCTCCCGCAATCAGTTCCGAGTGCATGGATGCTTCTTCGATAAAAATAGTATTTTTTGCGATCAGTTTTCCCTGTTCTACAAAACGTGTATAAATGTCAGCTCCCGATTCGATAAGCCCGCCGTTTCTTCCCATAAAACCTCCGGATAAAACTACGTCACCTCCCGCTTTGAGAAAAACTTTTCCGACTGATTTTTTGACTATAATTGATCCTTCTGTTTCTAAAGTAAAACCATCTGCGATCGAACCTTCTACAATGATGGTTCCTGGAAAGTTAACGTTTCCAGTGGAAAAATCCACATTTTCTAAATGACAGATTTCATCGACCCGGATCGTTCCTTGACGATCTAGGATTGGTCTTCCATTGATCAAAGAATGTATTGAGATTCCATCAGAAGAGAGTCTAACGTTAGCACCTAATTTCCATTCGGCTTCTTTTCCAGAATCGTATGGAAGAATTTCTCCTAGAACGTTTTTGCCTTCCTTACCTGGAAGAGGGGATATTTTTTCTGCAAGTTTTTGATCCTTTGCAACACTTTGTATAATTTGAATATTCTTAAAATCTACTCTTCCGTATTCGTCTTCTTCCAAATTAGGAGCTACTGGATGAATGAATAAAACTCGTATGTCTCCATTTTTTCCTGGAACCGGTGGTTCTCCTTCTGCAATTAGAATTTTTTTTCCGTATTCAGGTTCTTCGGAAAGTAAATCTAAGACTTCCTTTCGAATTCCAAATTTAATTCCTCTTTCTCTGATCGATTCTTGGATTTGTTCAGAGTTTAGAATTTTTCCACCGTATTTAGGAGGATAGAAAATTAGAAACGATTTCATTCGATCTTCGGAAATTTCTATTTCTATTCTGGAACTTTCCGGTTTACCCGGCCATTTTCCAATGAGATGAGTCCGTCCGTCCGATTTACTTGCAATTTCTTTAATAGATATAGGGGAACTTTCGGTAATTTGAAAAAGTTCGATTCTTCTTAAAATTTCTTTGGCATCTACCGGCTTTCCTTTTTTTCCTGCTGAAAAAACGGAAAGATAAGCTAGGCCATCTTCATTTTCAATTTTAAAAAATCCGTTTTCGTTTTCTTCTAGATCTTTTAAGAGAGAATCTGTAAAATTCTTAAGAGAATCGCTCATTCGGGGTTTCAGTGTAGAAATTATTGTACTTTTTACAATCGAAATCTATCTAAAAAACTTAAGTGTTTGGAAAGAATTTTCGTTAGTGATGATGCGAATTCCATCTTATTTTTTGAAAATCATGTTGAGTATGATTCATTCTGAAAAAAATCATCGAAATTCCTAAAAATATGATAATGATTCCTCCTAATTGTATGACGTTTGGCGGAAGTCGTAAAAGTATTCTTTTAAATCCGATTCCAAAAATAAAAAGTGCTGGAAACGTTCCTAAGAAAAATGCGGACATTACGATCGAACCATATCCTATGTTTCCTGTCGCAAGTGCTAAGCTGAAAGCCGGATATAAAACGGCACAAGGAAGTAAGCCTGTTACGATTCCAAAAGTCAAAGATGTAATGGCAAGTTTTTCGCCTTTTCTGATGGAAACAAATAGAGGAGACACAAAGTGATTTAGAATTTTCTGATATAATCCTGAACGTTCCGGACTCACGTTGTGAAAAAGTCGGAATCCGAAAGCAAGTATAAAAATTCCAGAAAACACAGCCGCAAATTCTTGAAGTGCAAAAATACTACCCGCAAAATTTAGTCCGGAGCCTAAAAATCCTAAAATTGCACCTAAAATAGAATAAGATATGAATCTTCCCAGATTGTACAATAGATTCATTTTAAATTTTCCTTTTTCTCCGACGATGTTTAACGTTCCTGCAAAAGGCCCGCACATTCCGATGCAATGTAGAGAACTAGTAATTCCATGCAAAAAGGCCACTGAGATCGTGGTTATAATAAGTTCAGTCTGCATGAAGTTCCCCCTTTTTTGGACCTTCGGATTCATCTTCATCGAAAAGCATTCTGTACTTCGGGCCTTCAATATCATCATACTGTCCAGATTTTAAGGACCATAGGAATGTAGCTAGGGCGCCTAATGCGATCAACATCGCCAGAGGGATTGTGAGATACAGTGCATTCATGGTTTTATTCTCCATTGTAAAGATATGGAATTAAAAACTACCGAAAGAGAGCTGAGGGTCATAAAACCGGCACAAATAACCGGTAGCATAAAACCGAACGAGGCCAGAGGCAACATAAAGGAATTATAAATTAAGGATATTAGGATATTTTGAAATATTATTGTTTTTGTTTTTTTTGAGATTGAAATCGCAGATAAAAGTGAATCTAGTTTGTTTGAAAGTAATACTATATCGGATTTGTCTATGGAAAGATCGGAGGCGATTCCCATTGAAATTCCCAAATCTGCGACTGCTAAACACGCCGAATCATTAATTCCATCTCCTACCATTACTACGGTTTCTCCTAACGACTGTCTTTCCTGAATCACTTTCAACTTTTCTTCTGGTTTGAGTTCATAATGAAAATGGTCGATGTTTAGAAAGGAAGCTACGGATTCTACATTGGATTTGGAATCTCCAGAGAGAATTCCTATAAATCGGATTTTAGATTTTAGTTTTTGAATTGTGGATTGTGTTTCAGGACGAATTGCGTCTTCTAAAGAAAAGCTCGCTAAAAGATTTCCGTCCATTCCGAGATGAATTTTACTGTCTATTGCCTCTTGATCATTCGTGACAAAACTTCGATTTCCAATTCGATACTTATACTTTCCATCTAACGTAATTGCTTCGATTCCGTTTCCAGGGATTTCTTGAATTCTTTTCCAATTCATTGAGATTGGGGATTCTTTTTCCTGTTTCATTTTTTTTTCGATTTCTTTTTTTAAACTAACTGCAAGAGGATGAGTAGAACTAGATTCCATCGTCAATAAAATTGAGTAGAGACGGAGTCTATCTGTAGGATTGAAAATCCGTTCTTCTTTGATCGATAATTTTCCTAGGGTCAAGGTACCAGTTTTATCGAAATAGATTCTATCCGCGCGACTTAAAATTTCTATCGAATTCGGATGTTTGACTAAGATTCCTTTTTTGCTATGTAACAAATTACTGGTGACATATGCCGTCGGAACGGCAAGTCCTAGTGCGCAAGGGCAGGCTACGATCAAAACGCTGATCGTGTTTAAGATCGCTGATTCCCAAGAATGATAATAAAAACCGAATATAATAAAAGTTAAAATCGCTATTCCTAGAACAATTTGAATAAAATAAGTTGAAATTTTGTCAGTTACTCTTTGGATTTTCGGTTTAGATTGGATTGAATTTTCGATCCATAGAGAGATTCTAGCAAGTGTACTATTTCTTGCTGTAGCGGTTGTTAGGATGGAAACGTTGGAACCTAGACAAGTAGAGCCGGATAGAATGAAATCTCCTTTTTCGTGGGAAACTGGTTTAGATTCTCCGGTTAGAAAGGATTCGTCGAAATGAGCCTTCTCCGATTCTAAAACTCCATCCACAGGAACACGGTTTCCGTTTTTGAGTAGAACGGTATCTCCTTTTTCGATTTTATCTGAAGATACTAAAATTTGTTTTTCATCTTGTATAATGGTATATTCTTCCGGAAATACTGACAGAAGTTCTCCTATTTTTCTTCCTGCTTTCAATCGGATTTCTGATTCTAAAAACTTTCCGATCAATACAAAAAAATAAATCGTACAAACAGAATCGAAGTAAACTTCTCCTTTATCAGCTAACGTCACGTAGACGCTGTAAAAATATGCTAGAGAAACTCCTAAAAAGAGTAAAGCGTCCATAGACAATATTCTTCTTTTCATGGATTCGAGTGTTCCCTTATAAAAAGGATAGCCGGAATATAGATAAACTGGGGTCGAAAAAAACCAAGATACGTAGTGAAACAGACGTTTGAACTCCATTTCTATTCCGGAAAAATAACCTGCATAGAGACTTATACTAAATAACATTATGTTTCCCCATGCAAATCCGGCGACTGCCATTCTAAAAAATAAATCCTTGGAAAAAGAAACGACTTTGGTTTCCGCTTTAAAAGGAGAATACAACGAGGGTTCATAACCTATTTTTCTGATTAAGTGAAATATTTCGTTCAGACTGATTTGATTTCTATCATATAATAGTTTCATTCTACCGGTGGCAAAATTAATTCTTGTTTTCAAAACGCCTTTTTGTTCGGAAAGTGCCTTTTCATTTAACCATACACAAGCGAAACAATGTATTTTCCCGATCGTAATTAGTGTTTCACAGATTTTGTTTTCACTTTGAATTACATATTCATGATATATTGAATCCGTTTCTAAGTTTTCTTGGTCAGAAGATTTTATATAGGATACAGGCTCCAAAATTTCAGATCCTCTTAAATCGTAGAATCGAGTGAGCCCGTTTTCTACGAGTAGGACGGCTAAAGATTTACATCCGATACAACAAAACGGTTTATCTTCTTCGTTCAATTTTCCGTAGATTATTTCTTTTTCTGTCATGATTGGGGTGTTACAATGATAGCAGATTTTTTGTTGTGCTGTGATTGAACGCATAGAATTTATTGAATATTCAAATATATTGTTTTTTTTAAAATTTTTCCGGAAATTTCACCTTTGATATTCAGTGCCCATTTGCCAGTTCCTGAAAATTCCAAAACTCCAAAATACGTTCCACTCGTTTTTGGATCTTCTTTTAAAATGAAGTTTCGGTTCCATAGATCCGTAGCCGGCCGTTCTATTTCTATTTTAAGTTTTGCTCCTGTGATGGGAACTTTGGATTTTAAAAATCTAACTTCGATGGAATTTCTGCCTGTTTTTAAATTCGGGTTTTGGGTAAACAGGATACTTTCGTATGAATATCCTTCTTCGATCATTTTCTTTTGTTCGAGAATTGATTTTTCGTAGTTTAATCCTTTTTCATAATATTCTTTTTCTATGAGTCCAGTATCACCAGAGTTTGCGTATCGAATCGTAACTATCGTAGCGCCGATTAGCGCTATGAATGCGATCCAAATCCAAAAGAATGCGAGTTTCATACTTTTATGTAGCGCCATGAATTTTACTTTAGTTTTTGATCGGAAATCGAAACGGAATTTTTTTTATAAGTTGATAATTTGGATTTTTTGAATCCTCGATTTTCAAAGTGATTTGATGGACCATTTGAGAGCGATCTTGGGTTTTAGTCTCCAAAATGATTCTATAATTTTGTGTATGATTTGCTTCTATCGAAATAGAAGGAATTGTAGTTCCTCCTAAAAGAATTTGTACTGGAGAAACAAGAGTGCTTGCTTTTACGAAAACGTTTAAGGATCTGTTTTCAAACGTCATGTTTGAAAGTTGTATATCATAAAAATTTCTAACACCACCACCTGGTATTTCCATTGGTTGTATGATACGATCCGGGAGTATATTTGCGTAAATCGGAACTCTGTTATAGAGTAGAATGGAAGAAACGACTAAGGTACAAAGAAGTAGAAACCCATAAATTAGACTTCTGGGACGAACCCAATTTACTTTTGCTCCAGGATGATTTGCCTGATTTTCGGACATATATCCGATTAGAGTTTTTTTACCTTCTTTGCTCATGGTTTTTGTGCAAGCGTCTACACATTTACCACAAGCTATACAGCCCACATTGACTCCTTCTCTAATATCAATTCCGGTTGGGCAAACCACCAAACACAGATTACACGCAGTACAATCTCCAATTTGGGTTCCGGCTTTTCTTCTAGGTTCTCCTCTTTTAAAGTCGTAAGTTACGTTAACGGAGTTCGAATCCATCAGTACGGTCTGGAATCTTGCATAAGGGCATATGTATTTACAGAATTGTTCTCTGACAAATGCCATATCAAGATACAAAGTTGTGGTAAAAAAAAGCGTAAAATAGATCCACGTCGGAGGGGTGATCGAAAGAGAAAAGAAACGGATGTCATCTATCATTTCGTATGGGTCGGCGAAATAGGAAATCCAAGCCAGAGCTCCGATCAAACTCAGAATAATCCATAGTATATGTACAAAAATCGTTCCTATAATAGACGCGTCTTTTTTGCCATACTTGGAACCTAAAATCGTTCTTCCTATAAAATCGAAAAGATCCGTGAACACCGTTTGAGGGCAAGCCCATCCGCACCAGACTCTTCCGATTAGAGTAGTAAAAAAGAAAAGTGATAATCCCATTCCGATCAAAAAGAGATGAAGATAAAATCCTTCGTGGGGGGTAAATATATTTCCAAGTAGGTAGAATTTTCTTTCTGGAATATCTAACCGAATCAAAGGATGCCCATTCCAATGTAACCAAGGAAGAAAAACGTAGAATGGAATTAAAATCATTTCCACAAAATATCTTGCGGATCGGATTTTACCGGAAATTTGTCTTGAGATGACCATAGAAAATTAACGAGATGCTTTGAGGCTTGAGTTTTGAGACGCAATCCAAGCCATTACTTCGTAAACTTTTTCGGAACCTAAAGAATTTTCGTGTGGTGGCATAGGACCTCTGCCCAGTTTCGTTTTATCGATTGCAATTCCTTTCATTATACTTTCATAAACTTCTAAATCGGTGGAGCCGTGTATCCATTCTTTATCCATTAAACTCGGTCCTACAAGACCTTGTCCAGTAGGGCCGTGGCAAGCTGCACAGATCGTCTTAAATGTTTTTTCTCCTTCTGAAATTGAGTTTGGATTATTTCGAAGAGGGTTAATTCCGTCTTTTGCAGTAATCAAAGCTACATGAGGAAACTTGGTTTCGTGTTCTTTCACTTCCAGTTCATAAGCTACGTCTTGTTTCCAATTGGAAAACTTATGAAAATAAATTGCATAAAGGACCGAGAAAAGAATTGTAATCACAAAAATCCATTTCCACCAAGGGGGTAGAGGATTGTTTTCTTGTCTGATACCGTCGAAGTCTTTATTGGAGTCATGAGTCATCGGATTAATCCTCCTCGAGCATTCTAAATTTTGGCTCTTCCATTTGTGCCTTACGTTTACGGTTATAAACGTAAGAGGCGATCAGAATGATTGCAATTACGAGGATTGGAAGTCTTGCAA
The DNA here is from genome assembly GCF_000306255.2 of Leptospira noguchii serovar Panama str. CZ214. Lineage (GTDB taxonomy): Bacteria > Spirochaetota > Leptospiria > Leptospirales > Leptospiraceae > Leptospira > Leptospira noguchii. Next base: position 59,510 of record NZ_AKWY02000024.1, on the reverse strand, counting down.
ACTTATAGATTTGAATTAGTTCTAATTCCATAAAGTTCCTCATTGAATGGATTTGGAAAGATTGGCAGTATCCTTTCCAAGTTTAAGTAAATATGCGATGAGTGCGTCCCCTTCTGTTTTTCCTTCTAATTCTTTTATCGCTGAAGTATAATCAGCTTCCGTATAAGGAACTCCTACTTTAGAAAGTCCTTTCATGTGATTTACGATTTTTTCAGAATTTAATTTAGAATCTTTATCGAATAACCACGGATAGGCGGGCATCACAGATCCTGGAGAAGTATATCTGGGATCGATCAAGTGGGTTTTATGCCAAGTATAAGAAGGTTGTATCTGAGATTCATGAGCGAGATCCGGTCCTGTTCGTTTAGAGCCCCAGAGGAAGGGATGATCATATATAAATTCTCCCGCTTTCGAATATCCGTCTCTTCCATAGGACTTAGAGGGATCGAAACGATCTACTTCCCATTTAAAAGGACGAATCATCTGTGTATGGCAATTATTACAACCTTCCTTTTGGTATATATCCCTTCCGGCTAATTCCAAAGCTGAAAAAGGAGTTACTCCTTGGATTGGAACTGCGGTTTTTGAAATAAAAAAAGGAGGAATCAATTCGAAAATTCCTCCGATTAAAACAGCAATCGTAGTATAAACCGTAAATTTGACTCCTTGTTTTTCCCATTTGTCTGTAAAACCGGAAAACCAAGTCAGAAATAAATCAAAAAGCTTCATACATTACTTTCTCCTTCTTTTACTCTTAGATCGATTTCTTGAAAGCCAGAGCCTGAGTTTTGGATCGTTTTAATGACGTTATAAATCATTACAAATACTCCGCTCAGATAAAGGACACCTGCAATTCCACGAGCAAGTCGAAACGGTTTTAAAACTTCGGTGATTTGAATCCAGTTAGGATATTGAAGAAAACCTTTTGAGTTGATAGCTCTCCACATAGAACCTTCCGTAATTCCTGAAACCCACATTGAAACAATGTACAGAAAAATTCCTAGAGTGGATAACCAGAAGTGTAAGTTCGCTAATTTTTCCGAATGAAGATTTGTGTTCCACATTCTTGGAACTAGATAGTAAATTGCTGCAAAAGACATCATTCCCACCCAACCTAAGGTTCCGGAATGAACGTGTCCTACGATCCAATCCGTGTTATGACCGAGAGCGCTGATGGATCGAATTGAAAGAAGAGGCCCTTCGAATGTAGACATACCGTAAAAAGTAATACCAACAAGCATCATCTTTAGGATGGCATCTGTTTTGATCTTTTCTTTGGCTTGTGTTAACGTTAAGAAACCGTTTAACATTCCTCCCCAAGAAGGCATCCAAAGCATAATGGAAAAAGCCATTCCTGTGGTTTGAAGCCATTCTGGAAGTGGAGTGTTAAGTAAGTGATGTGGACCCGCCCAGATATAAATGAAAATTAAAGACCAAAAGTGGATGATAGATAATCTATGGCTATAGATTGGTTGTTTTATATGTTTTGGAAAGTAGTAATACATCAATCCCAAGAATGGGGTCGTTAATACGAACGCGACTGCGTTGTGACCGTACCACCACTGAATGTTTGCGTCATAAACTCCTGAGAAAATCGAATAAGATTTAGAAAAACTTACGGGTATTGAAAGATTATTGACTATAAAAAGAATGGGAATCGTGACAAAAGAAGCGATGTAAAACCAGATGGCCGCGTAGAGTTGTTTTTCTTCTCTTGTAAAGATGGTCGCAAGAAAATTTATCAAAAAGATCGAAAACCAAACTACAATTAGAAGATCTAAAGGCCATTCCAATTCTGCGTATTCCTTAGATTGGTTGAGTCCGAGTGGAAGTGTAATTGCAGCTAGGGCGATCGTCAAATTGTATAAACCGAAATGAATTTTCGCGAGAAGGTCGCTCCAAATCCTAACTCGACAAAGCCTTTGAATTAAATGATAAGCGGTTGCAAATATGATGCTTAATGCAAAACCAAAAATTGCAGCGTTCGTGTGTAAGGGTCTGATTCTTCCGAAAGTAAAATAACGAGTGAAATTTAACTCTGGATAAACCATTTGAAATGCGGCTAAAACACCCACCGACATAGAAGCCACTCCCCAAACTAAAGCCGAGATGATGAATCCTTTTACGATGAAGTCGTTGTATTTGGAATTCGTTTGACTCATGAGATTTGTTCTCCTGATTCTTTGAGTTCTGAAAGATAAAAATTAAAATATATACAATATTTTAGTAAATTTGAATATTCTTTTTTTTACTTATAATGAATTTATTTAGTATGTATGTAAAATAGATTTTGGAAATAAATAATTTTTTATTTAATTTTATTTTTTGTAAACAGAATAAAAATCAAAGTCAAAAAACTTTATTAAGTTGTATAAAAAAAAGGATTTTAAATGTAGTTTTATTTTGCGGGAATGAATGAGATTGTAACTCAAAATTAAAATCAATGATATGTCGTAGTTTTTATTCCTGAAATTTCTTTCAAAGCGTCTACGTTTAAAAACCCAATTCGATTTTTACGTATTTTAATCCATTTTCTATGTTTGAAATCGGAAAGCGCCCGCACTAAAGTTTCGGTAGAAGTTCCTACCATTGAGGCCATAATCTCTCTTGTGAGATTGAGTTCTATTTCGGATTTATCCGAAGAGGTCGTTCTAAAAGAAATGAGAAGTTCAGCAATTTTACCGTGAACTTGTTTTGTTCCTAAAGTAAGGGTCTGATCTTCTAACTGCTTCCATTCGGTTGCCATTTGTTTTAAAATTTCCATTTGAAAATTTGAATCTTCTTCCATCAGTTCATTCAAAACTTCTTTCGAGATGAAACATGCTTCAACGTTTTCTATGGCTTCTACATTTTGAACAAAAGTTTTTCCTGCTAAAAGATCCCTAAATCCTACCCACTCTCCGGGTCTTCGAATTGAAAAAGTTTGTTCTTTGCCAGAGGAAGAATTTCTAAATATACGAACACATCCAGATTTGATAAAATAGAATCCGTTTGTTTTAGTTCCTTCTTGGATGAGTAGTTCGTTTTTACGAAAGAGTCTGAATTTTTTAGTGGAGTTGATTTTTTCGAGGGTATCTAAAGATATACATTTAAATTTATCCCGGTTGGGACAAAAATAACAATCTGGAATTTCGTTTTCAATCCCCATCGGTTTTAATTTTAGAGACAGGGTTTCGTCTCTAAAAGATGGGACGATAAATTCAGGGTTAAAAAAACGGATCTAGAATTTTCTATCAGTGGTTAGAATTAGAAAATGACCGAAACTAAAAATATACGATGGATTCAGGGAGACTAAACAATGGATTTGAATATAAAAGATAAATTTCAGTCTGGATTTTCCTCGATCGACAATCTGTCCCGTAATCTTCCACCTCAGGTTCAGAAGACTCTTTTATATACTGGAATTTCATTAGCTGTTTTAGGAATTGCGCTGGCTGCGCTCATAGGAATTCAAAGAGGAAAAGAAGGAGCCGCGTTTGACGATCAAGCAAAGGAATTGGATCGTAAGACTTTGTTTTTAGAGGATCTAGAAAGAAATTATAATCGTAAACGTAGATCTATTCGTTATAGTGATCCGGATTTATCACTTACGGGAGAATCATCTTCTAATCTGGAAATTGATCGTTATGAAAGGGAAAAACCTAAGGATAGACTTTTACCTGAGTTAAATAATCCTGAAGGAAAAGATCCATTGAGAGATGGAAGAAGAGAAGGGGTAGGGACACCAAAATTGCCTACGGAATCGGATGTACTTCCGATACAAGATAGAGAAAGAAGTACAAATCGAAATCTAGATGATCCAGGAACGATTTCTCCGGAACGTGGTAATCAAGATCGTCCTACTTTGATGAAACCTCCTAAAAATAATTCTAAAGATACTTTTGAACCTAGATGAAAGTTTGGACTGATTTGATCCTACCGTTTTTTTTGTTTGTGGTTTTAACTAGTGGCGCCCTCTTTGCCGACATGTCTTTGCCATTTCCAGAAATTTCGGAAAATACAAAAGATTGGATTTCAGAGAATCCTTCTGAAGTTACAAGTTCGAACGAAATAAAACCAAAAGAAAATTCTACTCAAGGACCTTCCAATCAAAATACGCAGGTAGACGGACAAAAGACGACTAACGTTTCATCAACAGAATCTTCTTCACAAGATTCTGTTTCTATAAATTCTAATTTAGAAAAACAGTCTACTGAGACTTCTTCTAAATTAGAAACTAAGACGATTCTTCCAAATTCCGAAAAAACGAGTTTAAAAAAGAAAAAAGATAAAAAGAAAGAAGATCCGTCCGAGAGCGGATATAAAAAAGGACTTTTGCGTTTGAGAGAAAATCAGAGAACTCACGCAAAAAGTGAATTCAATCAATCTTCCGGACAAGGGAAATCCGCAAATGCTTCTAAGTTGGAAGACGCAAGATTAACCGCGGAAAGTTCAAACGATGCGGGTGCGATTACAGAGCAAATCGATTCGGAAGATGGAAAGTGGAAGGCGGTATTTGAGGTAGCGCGTGCCTTAAGAGGCAATGGAAAAATTTTGGAAGCGGAAACTCAATATCTTAAAATTATAACCGAGGCTCCCGAAAACTTTCAATCAATCTCTCTTTTTTCTTTGGGAGAAATGCTTTCATCTACGGAGCGAAAAGATTCTGCAAGAAGGTATCTTTTACAACTGGTGAAACTTCTTCGTAAAAAACCTGAACTAGATCCTAAAAAGGATCAGTTGGAAAAAGTGGTAACTTTGATTGCTAGAATTTACGGAGATCAAGGAAAGTATGAAGAAGCGGAGAATTGGGCAAAAACGTATTTAAACCGATTGAATCCGGATGCTTCCGAAGATTCTCCCTTTGTAAAAGAATTGAGAGGGATTTTAAAACGAAGATATTATTAAGAATTTTTCTTACTCATCTCTACAAAATAGGGTATCATTCATTTTGAGTCCAATCTCCGTTTTGAAGCAGAATTTTGGACACCCGGTTGTATAGTTCTTGAGTAAAATCCTAAAAGAATCAAAATTTTAAAGAAGCTGATCGTTTCTAAAAAATTATATTAAAATAGGTGAATTTCGTATTCAGAGATAGGAATAAATCGATGCCTCAACAAAACTAGATTCTATCTTTCCAGTCCATATATTGTATTGTTTAGTATAAGGCTCTTCTTTAATTTCATAAATACATTTGATTTTAACTCTATCGTTTTTAAATTTTAATTCCTTAAGTTTTGGCCAAGTTTTTATGTCAAGGTTTACGTTTAGTATTATGAATTCATTCGGTTTGATGCTCCAAAAGTCTGGAAAGTTTTTGAACCATTCTTTTCCTTCTTTGTATATATTTATGTTTTCTTGATCGGTTTGTATTTGAAAAGATAAATTATCATAACCCCAACTATTCCAGTCCTTCCAAATACGAATTTCTTTATTGGAGACGTTTTTTACTAAAACATGAAATATGATTTTATCGCTCGAGTCGTAGATAAATAGACTTTTTTCTTTATCGTTTCCAGGGATTACGATTGAAACTTCTAACGATCTTTGATCGGTTTTAAAACATTCTAATAGAAAGATTCCTAAACTGATTAAGATAAATGGACACCAAAATACTCTAGTTATTTTTAAAAAATTTTGTATCATAAAAAAGGCCTTGTTGAGTTTACAAAAAAGAAACCCTTACTACTAATCACTTAATAATAGAATTGTCTAATGTTTTTTACACTCAAACAGTCTGTTGTTATAAAGATCTTAGATATTTTATTGACGTGGGCTCGTCGTAAGAAAATGGAAAAGAATTTTCTAAAAGTATGAGTTCCTACAATTTTAGAATTTATTTGTAAAATCATGATTTGTGGTAGTTCCCACATTTTAGGAATCGATTTATAAGGTTTAGAACCAGTTTTTTTTAAAAAATGAATCATAATCAAACTCACGTTATTCTATAGTTATCAGTTGGTTTGATTTATAAAATATCCTAATTTTCTAAAATTAGGAGAATCCAAGCAAAATTTCAGAGTTGCATCTAAAAAAGTAGGAACTATTACAAATCCAGATTATACAGTTGATTTTGAAAATATGGGAATTACCACAAATCTAAATTTTGTAATAAAACTTGCAAACTGAGCGCTCTTCGATCGTTCGTAAAAATAAAGTGTAGGAACTACATCAGTAATTTTAATAATAAAAAATTTGTTTATGAGACTTAAAATGTAGGAACTCATACTTTTAGAAAAATTTATCGTGTATCAAATTCGCCCTAACTACGTTTGGGCTTGAAATCTATAAAACAAAAACATCCTCATTGTATATCTAAATTTTCTTATATAAGACTTCGAAAGTAAGTTCTAAAAATTTTACACATATTTCGTGGTAGGTGTAATCTGAGTTTTGAATGGACAAGACAATTTACGGTGCATCCCAAAATCTCACTAAAGTTGTTGAAAAATTTCATAGTCCAATAAACAAAACTGCTTCAATTGGCTGTTTCCAAAAACAGAAGTAGATAAAGAATTAGTCTTTCCACAACTCTACTGTACTTAATTAGAAAGATCAAGTTGCAAAAAACTGTTGTAGCTTTGGACAGTTTTTCTTATGTAAGAGAAACGTTTACGTCTAATTTTCCGAATTTGGAAAATAAACTGATTCCCAAAGAAGGTTTTCTAGGAATTTTCAAAGTTTCACTTTTAGAATCTACTATATTCGGTGCGGTGATTTCTATCGATTGACCGGAACTTGCAAAAATGTTCATTGCATTACCGGTGGTCATATTTGCAATTTCACCTAAAATGTCTTTATATTCGTTTTTGATTTCCTGTTCGCTCATCCCAGGCATCAAAACTCCAGCAATTTTATAAGCGGCGTCGTAGTTGAGACCATAGACCACTTCTCCGTTGAATGTTCCAATCACTCCGATCACAATGGAAAGTTCCAGATTGGTTTCCGGGTTATCTTTGATTCCTATCTTGCCACGGATCAAATCGGTTTTCAGAACGTCTCTAAAAACGATCGTAGCCGCTTCTAAAAATGGGTTTACCAATTCTGCCCGAATTTGCATTATTCTTCTGCCTTTTGACCGATCCTTCGTTCAATCGGATATTTTTCCTGAAGCGCCTGATTGATTTCCATAACAAACCCGTTCATTAGGTTTGGATTGTCTTTCAAATTGGACCCTTGGGAATTATTGATCTTAGACGAATTGATTTCCAAGGAAGCAAATTCTACAAAAACATTTTTTTCGGATTCTCTGTAAGGGCCCCCGACTTTTTTAGAACCAAAGGCAACGGTTGTCAAATCTTTAAGGAATTGAGTGTTACTTCCGAGCCGGATATTTTGATTTCCTGATTTTAATTCCCATAGATCCAAAAGGGACTGGTCTTTCAATTCTTGAATATTGGCGCCTAACAAAGACGCAATTTTAGAGAGTCCGTCCGGCTCTTGTTGGATGGTTTTAAGTCTATCTTTCCATTCTTCTTGGGATTTAGAACGTATTTCGAGAAGTAGTTTGCTCTTGAGGAAATTTTTTCTTTCTTCAAAAGAAATTTCTTTTCCTTCTGTGTTTTTAGGTAGTTTTCCTTCTTTCTTTTCGTTTTCGTATTTGGCTCGCAAAATTTCTTCGGAAATAGGAGCTTCTTTTTCTGCGAGTTTAGAAAGTTGATCATCCGTATAAGACACGATCCTAAGTCGAAATCGGGTAGAAGTGGACTCTTTTTGAACTGCAATTTCTCCATCGGTCTTTTTTAAATCTGAATTAAGAAGAGCGTCGTAGATAACACTTGCGTTTTTACGATCGATTCTATATTGCATCGGAGCGGAATTTAAAATTTGTTTGTAGATGGCTTCTGGTTTACGCACTTCATCGTCCGAATATCCGGCCCCATTTACGGATTCTCTATAAATCCTACGAGCTTCATCGGAAAGTTCTTCTCGAATTCCAGTTTCGGAAACGGAAAATCCTGTCGCTTTTGCAATTTGTTCGGTCACTACTAAACTGCGGATCGTCTGAAATGCACAGGATTGAAGAGTAGAGGGGTCCTCTGCAAGAGAAGGTGCTATGTTTCTATATTGAAAATAACATTCTCTTTTAGCGGCTTGGTAATAATCTATCGGGATGGAATAGTCCCCGATTTTACCAGCGTCTACATTGGATTTACCGGAAATTACGTCAAAAAAGCTCTTTTCGGCGTCTCCGGGTAGAAAGGTGATGATCAAACCACCTACAAGTATAAAAAGAAAAAAACCGACCACAGCGCGGATGATCTTGTCTTTGAGTGAAACGTTTTCTAATTCCATGATTGTATCAATAAACTGAAAGGGTTTGTGAAGGAATATTTCTGTAAAGGAGAAAAGTGAGAAAAACGCTTCAGAAACCGGTCTGATCGACAGATACATAAAATGATGCTCTTGATCGCGATCACACTCGTTTTAGTTGGACTTCTTTGTTTTATTTATGTTTCTTTAAATCCTAGTTCGGATCGAGAGAAGTTGGGCTTTAAGTCAAAGGGAAATTATCAGAACGAACCTGGACGTAGGGGAGCAGAGATTCTGGCTGCTTCAAAAAAAACTCCTAGTTGGGAACAGATCGAAAAACAAAAACATTTGGAAAACTTATTTGTAGAAGGAAGAAGGATCCCAAAAAAGAACCAAGTTTTAGAATCTTCTCCGCCTGAATCTACTTATGAAGAAGAAGAAAAATTTTCTCATTCCGGAATTGAAGTTTTAGAAGAACCCGTTCCTAAAGAAAGAGAACAAAAACTCCAAGAGGAAGAAATTAGAGAAGTTCGTTTTGAAATCGAAGGGATTTTATATTTAGATCAAAATCGAGAATTTCCGTTTGAAAAACTTGCGGATAAAAAAGAAAATTTAACTCCCGATAAATGGAAAGGTTTAAAACGAATCGGTCCGGGTAAGTTGAACGAGAGTAGGGACTCTTTTTCTTTTGAAGCCCTAAATAGTAGTTATAAGTATTCATTTTCCGAAATTGAAAAGATTCTTTTTTTTGACGAGGGAATCGTTTTGATTCCTTCTAAAACGAATTATCCGGTTCCATTATTTTTTACAAAAGAAACGAGTCATTTGAAATCTTATTTGGAAAATTCTTCTCGAACATTTTCAACTTAGAGATTTCTTTTTAACTTTAAGAAAAAAAACCATAAATATTTTATAAAAATAAAATATTATACTTTTTGAAATTTTGAGATAATTTCTAAATCATTACAAGTCATTTCAAAATACTTGATCTTTGCTTAACGTGAGTTCGACATGATCAATCTGAAAACGATTATTATGCTGAATTCTCGGAGTGATTATAGAAACTCAAACGAATCTTTACTATTAAAGTAATTTCGGCTAAAAGAAACTAAGTTTGTTTGGTTTTCTATTCTGAAAATGTCATTCAATAGATTGTTTTAGCGACCATCTACATGTAAAAGTTTTGTAGTTTTTACGATAATTCTTACCAAGACGTAAAAGATGAGACCACCGCCGAATAGAATGATTTGAGGAAGACGAATCGCTTCCATAAAATTACTGACTGGTTCGTTAAAGTAAACAGACACTAAATCAAAAACGCTGAAAATAACTAAAATTCCGAAAAGACTCGGATATTCCCTTTTAATTACATTTCGAATCGAAAAAGAAAGGACAGGTTTTTTATAACCACTGAATTTAGGAATAAACGCAGGCACTGTATTTGCCCAAGAAAGATAAGCCTCTCCGAATTTCTTACGCAGGAATTGTTCTTCTGCAAACATAATTCTTTCGTAATATACCCAGAAAAAAAGAACAAATACGGATGCGATTAAAAAATTTTTTAAAAATAAAACGGCACCTAAATACATTAAAAAGTTTCCAACATACAAAGGATGACGAATGAGAGAATAAATTCCTTCTTGGTTGACTAAGTCTGCAACTTGTTCTTTTGTATTTCTTCCCGAAGTCCTTGCGGGCGCATAACCAATTACAAAACTACGTATCGAAAGTCCCAAAAGGCTAATCGCAAAACAGAAAGATTGATAGTATAAATGATAGATGTAAGAATTCCCAGGAAATTGATAGAATGGTAAAAGTCCGAGGCAAAGAACTAAGATGACTCCTGGGACATAGGATCTCCAGCGAAATAGAAAATTTCCTTGAGATTCAAATTCTTCGATCAAAGCCATACTTTTATCCTAATTTTTAGTTTTCTTATGAAATAAAATGGAAGGCCCTTAGGATGTCAATAGAGAATCCGTTAAGTTGAACGAACTTACTACTTATAAAATTTTGTGCGCTACAAACGATTTTAAAAAAACTGAGAGATTCAAATTGTTTTTTCAATTGAAAAGGTGAGCTATGGTTCTTTGAGTTTAAACAATCGATTTTGATAGATTTTTGAAATTGAAACTCTAAAAAATATTCTTGAAATGGAATATAAATTTTACAAAACTTCGCTTAAAAAATTCAACGTATCTTTTCCTAAAACGTGTATAACTTGAATGTCTATCAATAATGTTCTGAAGTTGTAATACAACTTCGTTTATAGTATGTGTAATTTTTGATTCTTTTTATATTCAATTGATTTAAATTTAAAAAGAATTTAAATTGGATCCGATTCTTCTATAAAAAAGTTTTTATTCTCGGAAGTTTCTCGAAATTCCCGTAAAAATTCTGGATTTATCACGTATAAAATCGAATCCGAATCCGATCTAAATATAGGTTCATTATGAATCGTATTTCCAATCCATTCCAAAACTAAAAAAGAATTTTGATCCGAACGAAAACGTACTTCGATTCTAAAACGTTTATTGGGATTTAAAGGAATAATTTTTTCTTCGAACGGTTTTTTTAAAATCCTTTCCGCTTTTAATGAAAAAATTTTATGTACAACTTCGGAACAATCTTGGCCCGGACAAAAATAAAAAACGGAGGAAAGTGGTTTCCAAATTCCGTTTTCGGTTCGTTCTGTTTTGAACGTCATATTTTTGTTCTGTGAATTATAGATTAGAATAGTATGAATTTCTTGTGTATCTATATTTTCAGGAAATAAAAAATTGGAAAGGAAGAAGTTTTCGTTTCCGCGTCCTAAAATTGAATTTAAATTTTCTTCTACAATCCAGATTTCTCCAGTGTTCGGTTCTTTTACAAAGGTTCCGTTTTTAGAAATTCCTATGTCTAATTTTCCGATTTCTCCGGATTCGGTTTGAATTTCTAATTTTAGTTCTTCTCCGTTGAAACCGAATTTTTTAGAATCGATGGCTGATGAAATTTTAGTGAACTTTCTGATTCTTAAGATTGTATTTAAAAAAGAAAAAGTTTTTTCTAAATCAGGTCTTGTTTCGATTTCTCGAATTTGTACAGACCAGTTTCCTTTGTTTTTTTTGAGAATCGTCTCGTGTTCTTTTCTGCCGATTTGAATCCTATCGATTTCGTTTCTTTTAAAAGGAAAAAATGGATCTGCGTTAGAGTATGTTCTTTGAAAAAATTTGAAAGGATCAGAGTTAAGAACATAGATAGAACATAAAACCAAATTTGTCAGAATCAGGCTCAAGGCAGTTTCTTTTTTTATAAAGTTATAAATTGTAGTAAAAATTTTTTCCAAAAATTTCATGATAAAAAGTTTTTGTTTTGTGTAGAGTTTCTACGGTAAATCCTTAAAAAGGTATAAAGCCCCAAAAGAGCGGGGATTCCGATAATATTCAGAAAATTAAATATGTTTTTTTCGGTTTCAGAAAATGGATTAAGTTTTAAAAAAGCAGATTTTTTTCCTCGGATTTGCATTAAATCCGTATCACCTTCGAATATATTGAAAGAATTTAATAAAAATGGAATATTTGATTCTTGATATATCTTTCTTGTCTCTGGAAGGGTTAAAAGATCTGATACTAAATAAGGGGATCCAATTACAAGAATTTTAGTGGTTTTACCTTCTAAGGTTTGTTTAAGAAAAGAATTCGATTTTTTTAATGTTTTTGGAACGGAATTAAAACGAGACTTGAAACTTCCTTCCAACGTAGCGCCCAAAGTGATTTTTTTACCTCCGCTTCGAATTGGATTTGCAAGGATTTGTTTTTCACCGATTGCCACCACTGAGGACCGGATCTCCGCTTTTTCGGAAGAGGAAAGAACCGTTTCCATTTTTACCTTAGGTTGTTTATCCGGAAAAAGTGTTATGCTAGAAATCCAAGGTAGAAGTAAATTTTGAAACGGACTTGTGAACTGACTCACTTCGCTTAACATTTGGTCAGAACTTCCGGCAAGAATCCAAGGAGGATAGGCGTATTTTCCTATTACCCCCGGTTCTACTTCCATCAAAGAGCCTATGGGAAGAGAATGATTTGGATCTAAGACTAGATCCGTATTCACTCTAAATCCGTAATATTCGAAAATACTATTTTGTTCTTCGATATAAGAGGTAGGTTTGGCAATGCCGGGACTAATTGAGTCCATTCCGATTCCGTTTTCTCGGTTTGAAGGGGCTAAGCGGAAGTCCATGGACTTAAAAAGAAGAATTAAATTTCCCCCTCGCATTAAAAATTGATCTAATCTATAAGAAGATATTTCGGATAACGTTCCTCCTCCAATCCAAAGAAGAGTATTAATTGAATTTGGGATTTCTTCTTCCTCAATACGAATTTCCGGAACGATTCCGTATTCTTCTTTTAATATTTGATCGGTAAAAATTCCGATCGTATCTTTTCCGTTTTCAAAACCAGAGAATACGGTGGATAAACTTTCCGGAAGTGATAGAATTCCGATTTTTACGTCTTCTGGTTTACGAATCATTTTTTTGAGAGTTGTTAGAATTTGATATTCTATTTCTTCTGCGTAAAATGCAAATGGAATCGTTTTCTTTTCGGTTTCTAAAGTTAAGGTCATTCCAAAAAAAACTTGTCTGATTTGAGAGGCGCCCCTTTCTTGTTTTTCTAAAATCTGCGGTGTGATTCCGGCCTCGATCGCTTTTTTTTCTATTTCTGCGGATTCGCTAGGATCATGAAAACGTAATATAACATTTTGTTTACCCGAAGAAGCAATTTCGCTTAATAATTCTTTGGTTAGATCTAGACGCACCTTGTATTCCCCGGGAATTTTAGAAGAATAATAAGCGTCTATATAAAGCGGAGAATGTAGATTTCGAAATATCTTTCGAGAACTTTCGCTGATTTCGAAACGGCCAGATCGGGAAAGATCTTTTTTACAATCCAATTTAGATACGATTAAGTTCAAAAATAAAAATATAAAAAAAGTCTGAGAGAGTAGGAACCAGGGGTTGGAATTAAAACGGATCAGTAAAGTTCTGATTTTAAAGATCATCTCTTAGACCTTAGTATTAGAATATTTATATATATAAATAAAAGAATAAAGCTGAGAAAAAAGAAAATCTCTCTTCCATCCAAGATTCCGAGACGAAACGGTTCAAAATGTTTGGAAAGAGAAAAAAAAGAAATTTGACCAGTTCCTAAAAATTGAAGCAAAGGTCTATATCCCAATAAAAAAAAGAAAAGGCAAAGAATAAGTCCTAATAGATAAGAACTGATCTGGTCCTTGGTCAAAGAAGATACAAAACTTCCCAAAACAAGATTGGCACCGCCTAAAAGAAAAATTCCTAAGTAACCTGCAAACGTGATTCCTAGATCCAAATCCCCTAAATAAAAAATCGTGGCGGGAATTAAAAAAGTAAATGAAAGAACAAATCCTAAAAAACTCCAAGCCGCTAAAAATTTTCCCAATACCAATTCTACGTCTTTCAAAGGAAGGGAGAAAAGAATTTCTAAAGTTCCGGAGCGTTCTTCTTCGGACCAAAGACCCATAGAAAGGGCGGGGATAAAAATTACGTATAAAATCGGAATCAAAAAAAAATACGTTTCCATACTTGCCGATTTAAAGTCCCAGAAAGAACCTTCTCCTAATCCGAAAAAAAACAGGAACGAGGTCAAAAATAAAAAAAACGAAGCAAAAATTGATCCGACAGGAGAATTAAAATAAATTGAAAATTCTTTCGAAAATACGGTTTGAATATTCAAAAAGAATGTTTTACTAAATTTAAAAAGTTTCATTTTGATTGTTTTTTGTTAAAGATTTAAAAACGGATTCTAATGAATTTTTTTCCGGACCTATAGATCGGATGGGAAAATTTGCGTTTTTTAAAATTTGAAAGATTTCTTCCGAGGACGATTTTTGGGATTGGATTCTAAATTCTAAAAAAGAATTCTCCGTTCTTCCGGTAGTTTCTATCTCGTAATCCGTAAGTGAAAAAAAACTTTTAAAAGTATCCGGATCCGTTTTTGCTAACACCAAACAAGGTCTATTCTGATAAATAGAAACTAAAGAATGATCGGAAATCAATTTTCCTTCGTATAAAATGAGAACGTGATCGCATAGTTCTTCTACTTCTTGTAGGATGTGCGAAGAAAAAAGAATCGTTTTCGTTTTTCCTAATGTACGAACTAGTTTTTTTAATTCCACAATTTGAATCGGGTCCAAGCCGGAACTGGGTTCGTCCAAAAAAATATATTCAGGATCTTGAATGAGACTCCCGGCCAGAGCAACTCTTTGACGAAACCCTTTCGAAAGAAAACCGATCGGACTATATAGAACCGCTTCCAATTGCAAAATTGAGGAAACAAAATCGATTTTTTCTTTTAGATTTTTTTTTAAAATTCCTTTTGCCTTCCCTAAAAAGGAAAGATATTCAAAAACTGTAAGATTCCAATAAATAGGAGAGGATTCGGAAAGATAACCGATTTTTTTTTGGATTTCGATTTTGTTTTCAGAAAAATCAAAACCGTCGTATTGTATCTTTCCTTTGTCCGGATGTAGAGAGCCGGTTAACAATCTTAAGGTGGTAGTTTTACCCGCGCCGTTGGGTCCAAGTAAACCGGTGATTCTTCCTTTTGGAATTTCGAAATTAAGATTGGAAATTGCGTTTTTGTTCGCAAAGGATTTTGAAAGTTGGCTGACTGAAATTGTTCCCATCGGGATTTGTCATAGGTTTCTAAAAGTTTACAAAATGAAGCAATCTTTTTTCAAAAACTTTAAAGTCCTAATTTATCATCCACTTTGAATTTTTTCAAAACTTCTAAAAGATCCGGATTTAAATCTTTGATTTTCATTTTTACTCCGTAGTGATCCATTCTGTTTTTTACAGTGAGTAGTTTTGCGATTCCGCTAGAAGTTATTTTTTTAACCGCTTCTAAAAGAAACTCCGCGTCTAAAATTGCACCTTTAGATGCGCTTTGAGTTACCTCGTCGAAAATTTTATCATAGCCATCGATTACAACGGTATCGATCGTTATCTTTGCGAACTTTCCATCAATTTTGAATTTTGACATATGGTTTTTCTAGAATTTTTTTACTTTGAAATGAAAACTCTATTCCCTTTTGTTAGATTTTGACGTGAGTGTCTTAAAACTTATGTTTATGAAGTCGATTTCGTAAATTGATTTCTGAAATTCCAGACAGATAATTTACAAGAGAAGCGTCTTCTTCAATAATCCAATCTTTATAATCGGAACCTTCTTCTAAAAGTATAAGTCCACATTCTAAAAGTAGATTTTGAACCGTATCCCTTGGGAAATATGTATGTCTATGGGTTTCCGAAAATTCTTCTTTGGATTTTTTATGAAAGAAGGTGAGTGTGGATTCTAAAACGTTTGAAGTTTTTAGAAATCGATTTTTCCATTCGATTCTATAATTTCCGGTTCTCTCTATGAATTTATGTCCGTCGAAATGATTTTTAAAATTATATAGACTACTCAGATCAAAAAAGAAAAGCCCTTTGGGTTTTAAGTGGGTCCGTACTTTAGAAAAAACTTTTTTTAAATCTGTTTCGTCTTTTAAGTAATTGAGAGTGTCGTGTGTGGAAAGTATGAGGTCGAATTTTTTTCCCTTTAGGTCTAAATCGAGTAAGTCGGAACAAATCCATTCTCCGGAAATCTCTTTTTTTTTAGCGATTGCAAGCATTTCTTCACTTATATCAATTCCGGTAAAGAATGTGTTTTTTGGAAATTCTTCCCAAAGTCTACAGGTTCCACATCCCAGATCTAAAACCGTTTTTGGTAGAATTTTTTCTGAATGGTTTCCATAAGAAGAGAGTATAAATTCCGACCAACGTTTGTAATCTACCTCTTTCATCACTGTGTCATAAACCGACGAAAAACCGGAATAGGGCTTTTTTTTAAACATAATTTAATTTTTTCTTGCTCTTTTTGCGATCTTTCGAATAGTCAATCGTAATTTGATGAGACATAATGTTTTTGGAGACTTTGTAACTCAAGGAATGTGCTTTTTTTTAAAACATCCGAACTTTGAAGTTGGGATGATTACATAAAATTTATGTTTTAAAATCTTTCCTATTTCATGGAAGGAAAAAAGTTTCCTGAGTTTTTTCAAAACAACGAGTTCTTCTTATATAGGTAAATAAAATTCAATGGGAATAGAGTTACTCCTGCCGTTTATAGCCAGTGTAGGAATTACAATCCTTCTTCGAAGGCTAGATAAATCCAACTATAAACTCAGTCAGATCAAACGTTTTACCGGAAAAGTTCAAGAAGAATTAAACGGTATTGCGCTCGAAAAGATTGGTTCCGTAAAAGACGCTGGAATTGATCTAGAAATTAGTCTCAAACAAACTCGTAAACTTGCAAATGAAGTACATTCTCTTAACGAAGAATCCAGACAATTGTTGGAATCTATCAAAACCAATCGGGACTTTTTAGATTCGGTTGCGCGTGATCTCAAAGAAGTTGTACAACTTTCTTCCGAGATCAGAGAAGAATCCAACGCGATTCAACAAGGACTTCTTAGAATGGAGTCTGGCAAAAAAGAAATCCAACTTTTAGATCAGAAAATTTTGGATCTACGGTCTGAAGCAGAGGCGATTTTAGAAGTTTTTTCCGATAAAGTAAACCTTCGTTCCGACGAACTATTACAATCTCTCGCTTCTAAAATCGTAGAGTTAGAAGAGTTATTGGAAATTAAAAACGATAAGATCGATCAAGGTTTAAATTCCATCGCTGTAAATTATAAAGAAGGTCTGGAAGCACATTCTAATTCTCTAATGCGTGAATCCGTTGGTAGAGTAGAGCAGCTTCGCTCAGAAATAACTTCTCTTTTTGAAACCATTCGAAATAAAGAAGAAGACTGGGATCTTAGATCGGAAAAATTACAAACCGTATTTTTAACCGTAAGCGATAAATTGGAACGTTTGGATTTGCGTATCGAGGAAAAATCAGAAGCCGCAGATCGTAAACTAGAGGAAATGGCTAAACTGGCCGAAAAATCCTCTCAGGAAAAATTAGATCGAATTTTAGAACAAGTAACTCATTCCAAGGAAGCGTTTATCAACGGTGTTAAGTTGGAAGTGGATTCTATTCGTAGAGAAATAGAAGGGATGAGTTTAGAAACCATGACTCGTAGAGACGAAATTCTCAACGAAACAAGACGTCAGGCGGAATCGATTAACGAATCGATTCAATTTTTCCAAGAAAAATATTTAGAAGCTGAAAACAAACTTCTTCGTCAGGCGGATGCACGTAAGTCTGAATTGTTACGTCAGATCGATACATTTGAAGAAGAGTTTAACCGTATCAGTAGTAATCTTAGAAACGACGCAGACGTTTTGAAAAAAGAAATTCTATTGGGTTTTAAGGAATTTCATTCTACTCTAGAAATGGCAAAAGAAGACGCCAAAGAAAAAACAATTCAAGGAATTGTTTCTCTCAAAGACGAATTCGATTTAGAACTTTCTAAACTTCATTCCGAACGTTCGGCTCTGATCCGACAAGACTTGGAGGTTGTGCGTCAATCCATCGAAACACTAGATAAACAAATTTCTACTCGGATTAAAGACGTGGATTCTTATCTTGGAGATCTTCAAGCCGCGATGGAGTCCAGCGCAGGTGATTTGATGGCACAAGTGGAAGAAAAAGTAGATCTTCTTTCTGGAACCGTGGACGAAGAAGTTCGTAAAATCGATCAAAGATTTGAAAATTTAAGTCGTTATTGGGAAGAGGAACTTGGAAATATTCGATTAAACGCACAGGATCAAATGGGTCGTCTTCAGGAAAAATTAGGAGACGTTCATATAGAAGGTAAAGAACTTTTAGAAGAATTTAAAAATGAATATTCGATTCAAAAAGATAAAATCGAAGAATTTGTTTCTCGTTATAAATCTAATTTTCAAAAGGAAGGGGATTTAGTTTCCGATCGTCTTGGAGAATCTCTGCGTCATATTAAAGAAGAAGGAAACGAAATTTTACAGACTCTTCGAGTAGAGTTTTCTGGAACTATCGATAAGATGGAACAGATCGTTAAAAAGAACGAAAAGGTTTTAGAGATTCACGCCGAAAAAATTAAAAACAACGTAGAATCTAATCTTGAAAATTCAAGTAAAGACGCCGAACGTGTGTTAGATCGTTTGAGAGATTCCGCAGAAGCGTTTTTTGAAAAACAAGAGGAAAAAATCAGTCGTTTAAATGAAACCATAGACTCTAAAATTTCTAAACAACTCACTTCTTTAATGGACAAAGGTCAACTACAACTGGGCCAGCTGGAAGATAGAATTAGTAAATATATTTTAGATGTAAAAAAGAACTTAGAAGAGTCTCTTAAAAATTCCCGTAAAGATAACGACGATCAGATGAAAGGTTTTCAACAACAACTTCAAAATCAGTTGTATGATATGGAAGCCGCCGCTAAGGAAATTCTTCGTTCGGGTAAAGAAGAGTTTGACGTTTCGATGGTTGAATATAAAGAACTTCAAATCAATCTGAAACGAGATCTGGAAGAAATCCGTAACTCAAAACAGAATCTCATTTCTGAAATCCAAGAAGAATCCGAAAACTTACGTTCTTCCGTAGAAGAAATTACCGATAAGATGGATGAATTCGGAGAAAAGATGGAACTCTTTCAAAAAGCCAGCGAGATAGTGGAACGAACTGATGTTTATATTCAAACGATGGAAGAGTTACTTTCTAGAGCCGACGAACAGACTCCGTTGTTAAGCGAACTCGGTCAAAAATTAAACGAATTACAAAATTTAAAATATTCTCTCGTTCAAGAAACCGAAGATCTCAAACTTAAATTGGATTCTTTTCATTCTATCAAAGAATCTTCGGATTTATTACGATCCGATTTTGAGGAACTTCAAAGAAAGTCTTCTGAATGGCAGGATACGTTTACAAAACTTTTAGAAGCGGGTGAAAAGGCCCTGGAAATGGAAGAAACTTTCGGAGATATTTCTGCCAGACTGGAAACCTTAGAGTCTGTTAGAGAAGAAGTGAAGGTGCTTTTTGAAGAAACGGAAGTTCATAAAGAATCTGCTAAAGGTATTACAAATAAACTTTATTCTATTCAAAACGACGTTGAAATTTTAGAAGCGAGAGAAAAGGAAATTGCAGAAACTGTTCGTAAAACAGATGATCGAATCGAATCCTTGTTCCGCAAAAAAGAAGAGATCCGTTCTGTAGAGGCTAAGTTTGAAAAGATAGAAGATCTGATGGTGGATCTTTCGGAAAGGCATAAACAAATTTCCACCTTACAACATCGTATGGAAGATTTAAAGAACGGTGCTATGGTCGTTAAGGATGATTTGGAAGGACTTTTAGGAGAAGCGGACGATAAGTTTGAAAAACTTTCCGGTTTTTTAGATGCGGTTTCTAATTCGGGTAAACCAAAAGATTCTTCTAAGGATCATCTGATCCAAAGAAAGAAGGCTACCGTACTCAATTTGTATCATAACTTTCAATGGCCCGCTGAAACGATTGCGGAAAAATTAAATTTAGAGACCGGTCTTGTGAATACGATTTTACAAAGTGAGTCTATTAAAAAGAAATGAAATATTTCTTGACGGCTCTTAACGCGAGTTCTATGTCTCATTTTATTTTGAATTGGATCCAAGTGATTGGATTTGAATCTGCTTTTAAAGTTATGGTATCATTTTTTTTAAAACAAAGGTAAGGTCGCGAAGGGGAAAGTTCTAAAAGATTGTTCTTTTCCGGGTTTCTAGAGAGAATGCAAACTGAGATCAAAACGGAACAAAAACAAACTGGACGACCATGAACCGGAGCAATATTGAAGATGGCACAAAAGAAGAAAACTAAGACAGAGAGGAAGAACTCAATGGCTGGAAAGAATGTCGAAAGGGAAACCCTGATCGTAACAAGTAAAGTAAAGGCTTATATCAAGTCTAAAGGATTTATGACTTCCGGAGATGCGATTGACGGTTTGAATGATAAAATTCATCAACTGATCGACGATGCGGTGAAACGTACTGAATCCAATAAAAGAAGTACTGTTCGTCCGACAGATTTCTAATTCGATTTGATCTTTATTAAAAACAAGAGCGAAATCGAAAAAATGAGAGCGGCTGGGAAACTGGCCGCTAGGCTTTTGGATTATATTTCCTCTTACGTTCAACCGGGTGTTTCTACTTTGCAGTTGAACGATCTCTGCGAGGAGTTTACTAAAAAGCACGGGGCAAGATCCGCCCCGCTCGGTTATAAAGGATTTCCTAAATCGATTTGTACTTCCGTAAATCAAGTTGTATGTCATGGAATTCCTAAAGCTAATGAAGTCTTAAAAGAAGGTGACATTATTAACATAGATGTAACTCCTATCTTGGATGGTTATCATGGGGATTCATCTCGTACGTTTATCGTAGGAGGTAATACAAGTCCTGAGGTTAAAACTTTAGTTCAGGATACGGAGAAAGCGATGTTTATCGGGATCGAACAAGTACGACCTGGAAATCGTGTTCACGATATTGCAAACGCGATTGATGATTTTCTCACTCCAAAGGGATATGGAATTGTAAGAGATTTAATGGGGCATGGGATTGGAAGAGGTTTTCATGAGGACCCTCAAATTCCTCATTTTCGTCAGAATCGTAAACTCGCCAAACTAGAACCTGGAATGGTTTTTACTGTTGAACCGATGGTGAATCTGGGAACCTGGCAGGTAAATTTTTCCAAAGAAGATCATTGGACCGTGACTACAAAGGACGGTAAATGGTCCGCTCAATTTGAACATACAGTTCTAGTTACCGAAAAAGGCTATGAAATTTTAACCGTATCCGATTAATCTGTCGTTCATGGAAATGATACTTGGTTATCTGAGTGTTTTGGGTAGAGACGCAGTATTTTTTTTAATCAGTTTTATTCTATTTTATATCGGTAAAAAAATCAAAGACTGGATCGAACCCGGAGATCTTGATCAGGAAATCGTAGTTAAAAATAATACTGCGGTATCAACCGGTTTGTCTGGTTATTATCTGGGCCTTACTCTGATTCTGCTTGTAATTCTATCTTCTCCCGGTACGGATTTTCTTTCGGATTGTTTTCAGGTTTTATACTATGGGGTTCTCGGGATATTTTTACTCAATCTATCCTATTATATCAATGATAAGTTGATCTTTCGAAGTTTGGATTTTAATGAACTCGTTTATTCCGGAAGAAATGTAGCCGTTGGAGCCGTAGTATTTGGAAGTAGTCTTGCGTCTTCGATTATCATAGCGGCTTCACTGAGTGGAGAAAATTCTGGAATTGCGTTTTCGATTTGGAAAGATTCTGGTCTTTTAGAACCCGTTCAAAAACTTTTAGATGGGACCTTATTAGGAATTGTATTCTTTATCGTAGGTCAAATAGCGCTCATTGTATTTACACTTGCGTACCGAAAGATTGTACCTTATTCCTTAGATTCGGAATTGAAAGAAAAAGAAAATTTAGCTTCCGGAATTTCTTATAGCGGTGCGTTAGTCGCTCTTGGAATCATCATTGCGAGAGCGCTTCACAAAGATATAGTGTCGATGGAAAATACTCTTTTTCAGGTCTTTTTAGATTTTATACTTGGACTACTCGTTATACCTGCGGTCAGACTTTTGACAGACGCTGTCATATTACCCGGAAGCACTTTGAAGGAAGAAATCAGCAGAGATCAAAACGTAGGAGTTGGAATTTTAGAGGCGGTTGTACTGATCAGTTTTGCCGGAATTTTATTTTACGCAGTATAAAATTTATTTTTAAGACTTTGGTCTAAAATTTAAAATAAAAATCGTAGTATAATCAAAATGTGAAAGTTTTAAGTTTCTCTTAAAAAATTATTTCAAAGTATATAATATTTTTATAAAATTCTTTTTTGTTATACACTATATACTAGAAATATAAAAAAAGTAGCGCTCCATCGGATTTTTTGAATGAAATTATCGTTTTGTGATTATCTCAAAAATGTGGGGACTTATACGGAAATTATAATAGAGTTTTTGAAAAATTCCATAGTGGCGATTAACAAAACTGCTTTAGTCGACCATTTCCATAAAACAGAAATAGATAGAGAATTAATTTTTCAACAACTCTAATGTCAAAAAGTCGTAAATCATGCAATACGACGGTTTCTGTAGGAACTAACACTTTTTGTTGGAAATTCAAAGAGATTGATCATAATATTTGGGGCGGAATTTTTATAAAGACACGTTCGAGTGCTGAACGGTTAAAACATGTTAAAAGAAACAATTAGAGAATTTTAATATAGTTCCTTGGATGTATAGAGTTTCCATTCTAAGTGATATACTTTACGGATTCCATAATCAAAGACATTTTTAAGAATTTCGATTTTATCCTCGTTTGAAATTGGATTGAATTCTGTATTTAAAATTTCGGAACCGATTTCTGCAAAAATAGGTTTATGATTTACGTGAAATGGTTTTAAATCTCTTTCTTCAAAACCTTTGAGTGCGCCTAAGACGGAGGCAAAGATGATTTGTTTGGAAAATTTATGCTTATTTTTAAGACTTCGTTCTGAAGAATTTAAAGTTTCAAATTGTATGCTCGCTGACGATAGAGTAAGACGAGCTGCTGTTATGAAGTCTGAGCGAGAAATAGAAATTGGATAGTTTGCAAAGATTGTTATGTCCTTGCCTTTGGTTGTAAAATTGGAATTTTCTGATAATTCTTTTTGCATATTCAATTTATATTCACTTTATGATTGAAAGTAAAGAAATAATTTCCGAATTCAAAACTCTGATTGAAGGATCTGGTTTTGATCTTTATGGGATTTGTGAGGCCAAAATTCCGGAAGAAGACAGAGAAAATATTCTTTTATGGGTAAAGGAAGGTAATCACGGAAAGATGGAGTGGTATCCTAAGAATATGAATCTTCGTTTAGATTTTAAGAATTTAGGTTTTGATCCGCAGTCCGTAATTGTACTTGGAATAATTTATAAGGATCCGGAATACGAAGAAGTCCAAAAAGGAATGTCGTTTCGATTTTCTAAATATGCGATTGGCGAAGATTACCATAGGGTGTTAAAAAGACATGCAAAATCTATAATACAAGCTTTTAAAAAAAAATATCCCAATCATCATTTTCGTCAAGGTGTGGATTCTTTGCCGGTTCCTGAAAAAGTTTTAGCTAGGCTTGCAGGGCTTGGGTGGAATGGAAAAAACACGAATTTGATTCATCCAGAAATTGGATCTTTCTTTTTTATAACCGTAATACTTACTGATTTACCGATTTATACAGTTCGGGTTCAGGTCAAAGATCGTTGCGGAACTTGTACTGCGTGTATAGACGCGTGTCCAACCGGGGCATTAAAACCTTATCAAATAGACGCTGGAAAATGTATTTCTCATCATACTTTAGAAGATTCATCCGAAGAAATTCCGGATACATACGGATGGCTTGCGGGTTGTGATATATGTCAAGACGTGTGTCCTTGGAATCGAGTAAAAGCGTTTAAAAAAGGAGTTCAAACTAGATTAGAAGAATTTAAAGTTCGATCTTATTTAAAGGAAAATCCGGAATCAATTTTAACTCTAAACGAAGAGGAATTTCAAAAAACTTTTTCAGATTCCGCCATATCCAGAATGAATTTTAAAATGTATCAAAGAAATGTAAATAAGATAAAAAAGAAAATCTAAAAACTGTAATGTAATATTTATCTTGGAAATAAATTACTTTTTTTGAACGTTAGACTGACTTTAATTGAATAGAATGAAAAATTTCTAGATTTGTAACCAAGACAAAAATTTTTGTGATCTTCTTTTCAAAAACACGCTGAAATTCAAAAAGAGCTTTTAAATTGAATGACGTTTTTATTTTATTGAGAAACTTGTCTTCCAATTCAAATAAAAGCCCAATCAGGAAAACCTTTATGAAATTTCGCATAACACTGATTCATTTACGAAAATTTTTCCTCTTTTTTTTGATTTTCATTTCTTCTTTTTCTTTTATGCAAGCGGAAGAAGTAGAACAAGAAAGGTATACGGATTTAACAAAAGCGCTCCAAAATCCTTTGGATGTTCTTGTTTTGGATTTGAGTGGAGAAGAACTTACAACACTTCCTAAGGAAATCGGACAATTGAAGAATTTGCGAGAGTTGAGCTTGAAATGGAATCGACTCACAACGGTTCCGAAAGAAATTGAACAACTGAAGAATTTGCAATCGTTGAATTTGAGTGGTAATCAACTCGCAATACTTCCTAAGGAAATAGTAGAACTTCAGAATTTGCAAGCATTGTATTTGCGTGATAATCAACTCGTAACTCTTCCTAATGAAATCGGGCGACTACGGAATTTACAATCGTTGGATTTGTATAAAAATAAACTTACTACACTTCCTAAGGAAATCGGGCAACTACGGAATTTACAAGAGTTGAATTTAAAATGGAACCAACTCGTAACACTTCCCAAAGGAATAGGGCGACTACAAAATTTGCAAACGTTGGATTTGAATAAAAACCGTCTCACTATTCTTCCTAGAGAATT
The DNA here is from genome assembly GCF_000306255.2 of Leptospira noguchii serovar Panama str. CZ214. Taxonomy (GTDB): domain Bacteria; phylum Spirochaetota; class Leptospiria; order Leptospirales; family Leptospiraceae; genus Leptospira; species Leptospira noguchii. Next base: position 34,790 of record NZ_AKWY02000024.1, on the reverse strand, counting down.
CGGGCAGCTACAGAGTTTACAAAAATTGAATTTGGTAAATAACCGACTGACAACACTTCCTTCTGAAATCGAACGATTACAGAATTTACAAGAGTTGGATTTGCTAATGAATCCTCTTTCATTCAAAGAAAGAAAAAAAATTCAAAAGTTGTTTCTCAATTGTAATCTTGATTTGAGAGAGGTAGCCAAGGATAGTGTTTATCGTAATTTAAATTTGGCTCAGGAAGAACCTTTAAAAGTTTTTGAATTAAGCCTTGAATACAAAGATTTTTCTCAATTGTTTCCAAAGGAAATTTTGAAATTCCGAAATTTACGGAGTTTGCATTTATATGATTGTGGATTTCCAATTCTTCCGAAAGAAATCGGTCGACTTAAAAATTTAAAGTATTTAGCTTTAGGCTTAAATGGTCTTAAAAACCTTCCCTCTGAAATCGGTCAACTTAGGAATTTAGAGGCTTTGAATTTGGAAGCAAATGTATTGGAAAGACTTCCTAAAGAAATTGGAAAACTGCGGAATTTACAGAAGTTAAGTTTACTTCAAAACGAATTGAAAATATTTCCGAAAGAAATTGGAAAACTACAAAATTTGCAATGGCTGGATTTAAGTGCTAACAAACTCATAACTCTTCCTAAGGAAATTGAACAACTGAAAAATTTACAATGGTTGAATTTGCGTGCTAACCGACTTACAACTCTTCCTAAAGAAATCGGACAATTGAAAAACTTACAAAAGTTGGATTTAAGTGCTAACGAACTCATAGCTCTTCCTAAGGAAATTGGACAACTGAAGAATTTACAAGAGTTAAATTTGAGTGATAACCAACTCACAACTCTTCCACAAGAAATCGGACAACTGGAAAATTTGCGAGAGTTGGATTTAAGTAATAATCAACTTTCATCCGAAGAAAAAGAAAGGATTCGAAAACTTCTTCTAAAATGTAAAATTGATTTTGAAGATCTCTTTATCAAGCAATAGAACGTTCTGATTTAAATTGAAGAACTTTTGACTTTTTAAATCGAAGAGAATTCAATTTCTCTTTTTAGGTTTTAATTGATGAGTTCAGATTCAATTTATATAAAAAGCGAACCTACTTAATTCAATGAAAAAAATCTACAGAATTATGTTCGTTTTTTAGTATGAATTTCAACTATGAATTCAGCACAAACTGATTTACGAAAGATATTCTTCTTTCCTGTTGTTCCTTTACTCTTATTCAAGCAAATAAAATTGAACATATAGGGAGACTTAACAAAGATATTTCAAAATTCGTTCAATATTCTCGCTCTAAATTGCGTGGGTTAAGGTTTACACTTTTTCTAAAGAAATTTAAAAACTACAGAATTTACAAAAGTTCGATTTGTTTTAAAGTTCATAATATATTATCATATAGAGATATGAAAATAAGTGAGAGGTAAAAACGATGTTTAAAAAAGTTTTGTGCTTTTCGATTTGGAAAAAAAGGTTTAAGATTTATACTTTCTTAATATTTTATATATTCTTTTTGAATTCTGTTTTGTCTCAAACCCAAGAGGATAAAAAAAACACGTTTGAATTATTGATCAAACGTCAGACGTATCGATGGACTCCGTATGATTATACTTCTTATACAGAACGTTCCATTTTAGAAACAACGATCAAAACGGATTCAATCAAAGAAAATCAGAAAGTTCTAATACCTCTCGTATTTAGATATGATCAATTAGAGAAAAAATTTAGAATAGAAATTTCTGCTTATGAAATTGAATTGGTAAATCCGAATACGAATGTTGTTCAATTTGGTTCTTTGGGATTCGATGCTCGCAGACAGTATTTTAATCCTATGTTAAGATCCGAAGCAGAATTTAATTATTATAAAATTATAAACTTACATCCAAATTGGGATTTTTTTACGGGCGCAGGGATTAGAAATATTAACAAATATAAATACGGATATTTTTTGAGAGAAGGAGTGTATGAGGAATACTTTTATACCTATGGTCCACAAATTGTTTTCAGAACTGATTTTAGGCCGATAGAAAATTTATATTTTAGTTTAGCTGCGGATTTTTTTTATACGGAAGGGAATCGATTTTATAAACAAAAAACTCTAACTCCAGATTGGATGGTGGTTTCGTTTGGAGGCGCAGGAGCAAAGGGAATTTATAGAGGATATGAAATTGATTTTTCTATAAGTTATAGAATATTCGAAAAATTTAAAATATATTTGGGTTATAATTATATATATTCTTTCTTTAGTTACTACGGATTTCAGCAGACAAATTTAAATTTCCAAACAAATTCAAACGATCCGTTTACAAAAGAGCAAACTCCAGCGATAACACATCCGAGTCGATCTGGAAATCATGATATTCTTCAGGGAGTTTATTTAGGGATTTCAGTCTGCTTTTAAAGTTGCTCTAATTGAACAATATTAAAGTTATTGAAGAGTTTCATAGTAACGATCAATAAAACTACTTCAATCAACCGCTTCTATAAAACAGAAATAAATTGAGAATTCATTTTTCAATAACTCTATTGAATTTTTTGTTGTATTCAAAGGTTAAATAAAAAAGTCCTCAGGTTTTGTGTTGAAACAGACTTTGTGATAAGAATTTACGATACTTGATTTTATAGGTAGCAGCAATTTTTTTGACTATAAATATTTTTTAAATATAAAATCTATTATATAGATATCAGTATTGATCTGTAATTTTATAAAACTATTATAAACTAGATTTTTAATATTTTAATGATGTAGGTTGGAATGGTGGTTTTGTGCAGGATTGCTTAAAGGTATATCATAGTTCTTCGGTTATGCGATATGGGTTTGGTTAAGGATTCGTGGAAAAGTTGGAATGAGAGATGAATCATTTTGTAATTTTATAAATGAGTAAATGTTTATATTGATATATATATAATTGAATGTTATAATTTATTGTTTTTTTTAAAATTTTATGATATTTTTATATTCTGTTTTTTATATTGAATTAATTTAAACGAGATAAAAATATGAAACATAAAGCATCGCGTGAGGATGTCGCCCCAAGTAGAAATGTGTATCGTTTGATCATTGCAGATTATAATGCTGAAATTGCACTTTGTGAATTAATTGATAATGCTATTGATATATGGAAGATCTCTTAAAATTTTTGACGTAGGCTTTACAAAAGGAAAAATCGGAGTTCCATTTCGTTAGCACGTGCCATTATAGAAATTAGCGGGCCAGTTATGTTAATGCCATGGAATAGTAGTAAGAGTGGAATTGAAATTGTTCCTGTTAACGAGAAATAACATAATAGAAATTATTAAACACTATGTATCAGCCTCACGATCACTTTTTCCTCAAGAAGAAGTTGTAATTAAGCCGTATACCCAAGGAAACTTAAAAGTAAAAAAATAGATTCGGTTTCAGAAATTGTTAGTTCAAAATTACACCCATTTCTAAAGCAGAAAAAAAGTGTCCAATAAAACGTTACTAGGTTAAGTTACATCACCCTCTTTTTCGAAGACATCCCGAGCTTCTTTTATTCCATCAATAAACACGAAGTCTCCTCTGCGAACTTTAGTTTTTTCTAATATTTCCGCATGAATCCGAAATACATGTTTATCTTCAGTCTTCTTTACGTAAATTTAGCATTCCTCCGCTTTCAGTAGGTCTCTCTTGAAGTCCTGGGGAGGGCCTTTTGTTGTTTCGGACCTAAGTATAAATGCTTGAAACTTTTCAATAGCACTTAGAATGCTCTTGAATTGCGTTACACCTTCTGGATTTAACTCTTTCTAATCTTCTTTATTGTCCTTCGATTTTCCCATTACGGATCTTTCATTTTCTGTTATGGGAAAGTTTACGACGAAAAAACTTGAGTGGTACAAACTAAGATTGAATCGAGAATGGAATGCATTCATAGAATGCAACTTGGAGTTATGAAAATTGCGGATGAATAGAATTCCCAATCTATTTTATAGGAAAAGTTTCTTCAATAGCTTATGAATGTTGAAAAAATTAAAAGCTCGAAATCGCCGTATATTTTTACCTACCTCATTTCTCAAAACGCAAACGAGAAAAAGTTTCATTTATTTTTTTAAAAAAATCTTTCGAAATCTTGAATGATCAAAAAGTAGAATTCGAATTTTCAATTCGATTATTTACTATTTAAGAACTTTGTTTTCAGTCTGAAAAAAATATCAAAAAAAGCAGAACTTTTTCCTGGGTTCATTTTGTGAAAAAGAAAAAAGAAACCAACCTCTTTCCAACGATTCAAAAATTCTTAATAAACATTTATCGAAAGTTCGTTCGAGAGTAGAGCACGTCTTTGCAGATATTAAATCCTTTGGTGGAAAAAGTATTCTATGTCGAGGCTTGGCAAGAGCAGAGTTGCAGATGTTTCTAAGCAACTTTGTTTACAATGTTCGTCGATTTGCTAAAAACCTAATGACTTCTTTCGAAGAATGGGGAAAAAATAGAGGGTCAAAATTAATTGGATTGGCGACTCGGAGAGCAAAAGACTTTTATTTAGCGTTAGGGTATGAAGAATCTACACTTATTCTTCAGAAAATTGTTATAAAAACAAATATAAATTTCGCATGTCGCCTATCTCGGAAATATTAGGCGACATTCTCCCAGGGCTTAGAGCGGGCGGGGTCGAGCGCGTTTTCTTAGTATTTGGAAGATTCGATTTTATTTAAATTGATGGATTTCCAGAATTTTATGATATTCGGTTATTTTTATGTGTTTATACGACAGCTGATGATTTAGAGTTAGGCGAAAGACCAAATAAATTATGGTGATCTTATGATAATAGAAATTAAATACCCAGTGAAAATAAATTACAATCCTGAGAGCGATAAGCCTAGTCGAGTTTTCGCATCATTAGGTAAAACAATTGATACGTTTTATAAATTAGATACCATTCTTGCGAACAGTGTTGGTGATAAAATACAAGTTAAACAAATTTTGGATCATATTGAGTTGGGATCGATCACAACTTGGCTTAAAAGCATGATTGAAATTCCAGAGGATGATTCTTTAAAAGCAAAAAAGTACAATAGAGTTGTTGAAAAATTGGTAAAATTCTTGTACCGATATCTGAAGATACAACTCTATGTGTAATGATATCGAAAGAAAAAGTTTTAAAGAATCTTAGAATGTCGCAAGCCTTGCTTGGTGTCTCCCATCAAGAATTCAAAACACTCTGCGTACCCTTTGGCCTTGCGTATTTATCTTTGAAAGAAGAAATAAAACATAATTTTACCAAAGGTAGAAAATCAATCTTACAGGATATAGAAGAGAATTTATTTTTTATTCTTTTTTATCTAAAAACTTATCCGACCTACGACGTCTTGGGAGCGGTATTTAAAATGGATAGGACTACTGCTTGTAAGTTGGTAAAGCTTTTGGCGGAAGTTTTATTTCTTTCACTTGGTTCAATGAATACTCTTCCCGCAAATGAAATTTCCGATCTCAAAAAAAAGTTGAAGAAGTTAAAAAAACTGAAGTATGTAATCATAGATGGAACAGAAAGGCCCATCAGAAGGCCAACAGGTAAGGATTTACAAAAAGAATTCTACTCTGGAAAAAAGAAAAGACATACGATTAAAAACTTAATTTTGACAAATAAAGATAAAGCAATCTTATTCTTATCGAACACGATATCTGGTAAAACGCACGATCTTAAAGTTGCGGAGAATACGATGATTACTTCTGCGATTCCTAAAGATGTGGTATGTATCCTTGACTCCGGTTTTGAAGGAATTGAAAAGACATCAAAAAAAGTGAATATTATCAAACCGAAAAAGAAACCTAAGAAAAGAGAACTTACCGCTACACAAAAAGCAAAGAATACAAGAATTAGTAAAAAAAGGATTTTCGTAGAAAATGCTTTTGCCGGTATTAAAAGATTTAGAATTACATCGGATGTCATTAGATGTTTTAGAAAAGACTTTAAACATCTCGTTTTTGTTTTAGCCGCAGGGCTTTGGAACCTTCATTTATTTTTTAATAAACGTTTTAATTACTAATTTTTCAACAACTCTAATATATTGAAATCTGAAAATCTCTAAATTACGTTAATTCATTTATTGTTCTTGAATTTACTATTCGTTTTAATTAAAATTTTAAATTGTAATTTCAACAGCTCAAAAATATGTATTTATACTCTAATTTGCAAAATTAAGTAAAAGTGATCTTGAATGCGAAAGAGTATTTCGGCACTACTTACTAGTATATTCTACTTCAACGTTTGCAGCATTTAAGGAGTAATTTCTTTTCAGTCTTTTTAAATTATTGACCCAAGAGAGCTGATATAATGGATATTTATAAAGAAATTTCCGTAAAACTCAATCACAATCCAATTCTAAAAAGCAAAGTATATTTCGGCATGTTTATCGGCCTTGATGAAAATGAAGAAATATTTTATGAAACGGCAACTCAGTGGTGTGGGCTACAAATCATTGAAGGAAAAGAAATAGAACTTCGCAAGCCTCGACCGATCGTTACAAAAGCGTATAAAGAATTCTTTAAGTCGAATGTCTCAATTATTAATTCTCAAGAAGATTTTTCATTGTATCTTCTTATTGGCGGACATGCAGCAATCGTTTCCGGGTTATACTTCGATATATTTGGTGAATCTTCGGCTGGCCTTCCTGTTACACCATTCCGCCACTCTTGGGGTGGATTCACTGTAGTTGAAGCTCCGAAGGATGCAATCAAACGTAAACCGTCACCGAAACTTAGAATGCAAGTTCTCAATCGAGACCATCGGCGATGTAAAATTTGTGGACGCTCTCCAGAAGAGAATATCGATATTGAGTTGCACGTACACCATATCAAACCGTGGTCAATGGGCGGTCTAACTGTCAAAAATAACCTGATAACCTTGTGCAAAGTTTGTCATGACGGTCTTGATCCGCATTTTGATCAAACTCTCTACGACCTGACTAAAACAAAACTAAAAACGAAAGAAAAGGTTAAGAAATATCGACATCATATCGCCTCAGAACTTAAAGATTCATATGGTATCCGATAATTAATGATAAACCGAGTGTTTTTACTCTATAACACATTTACCCTGAAATTCAAAAAGCTTATGACTCACCAAACCGATTGAAGCGTATTTGATTTTCCTCAATGCATTCCTCCCATGGGTCTACACTCAATCTTCGGAGCCTTGCCCTATTAAATCGAAAGCACAAATCCCAATCCGAAAATTCTCTTTCGGGAAAGTCGTAATCAGTTCGCAACATCCTAAGGTAATTCCGACGAGCGGCTTGGACCCAAGTCTTTGGTAAAGACTCTTCGAATTCATTTTTCAAGTCCCGAGCATAACAATTGATCCGATTACATTCCAGATGAATCTTTCGTAATTCGATAGGATTTACCGGATGGAATTCTTCTTGTTTATTCGCGTAGTTATTTAGCAAATCGGCTACCAAGTGAATTCGCTTTTGAGGGCTTGCGTTGACGGCTACTTTATTGATTAAACTCGAAGCATAAATGGCTTTGTATTTCCAATAAGAGTTTTGCTTTCTTAGTTTAAACTTAAACTGGGTAATATAAGTTAAAAGAGCCTTACAAGCATTCTCCGCTGCTTTGCCCCAGGAAATCCAGACTGATTCATTTCGATTTTCCCGAAGAAAGAATTGATGTTTCCGATTTAGATTCTGGGCTAAAGATTGTGCAAGCCATCTGGGAAAGGCCTTACTTTCCTCTTCCAGAATTTCGTCCGATTCTATATCCATACTGATTCCCTTTATATTTGATAATGTCTGCTGAAATATGAACGATTTCTTCCTCAGTATAATAGCGTTTTAACTTCGAAAGTGGCGAGATGATCAAACAAGTATTCTTAAACTCATGTTCCCCACCTTTACGTAAAGGAACAATATGCTCAACAAGAGTATCCACAGGGTAGAGTTCTCTACCCGTAAGGTAACATATTCCCTTTTGCTGACTCAAGAGTTTATAAAAATGCTCGGATCGGAATCGAAATAGCTTTTTGAGGATCCAGTTCTTTACCTTCTTCATTGAACCCTCTCTAAGGAAGATTTACTATTTTGTTCTTTGAAGTTCGTATAGAGAAGAAATGGAAGAGATTTGGTGTTTCTTTTAATTTCGAAATCGATTCTGCGATCATACCAGGCTTGATTGATTCTTTTCTTTTGAATCAACTTGAGCTTCAACCATTTCCGAAGAATAATCATCGCTGAGAGCTTATGTATTCGTAAAGTCGAACAAATATCGGTTACAGAATGATACCTACCTTTTACGTTTTTTTCGGAGATCAGATTCCAAATCTTAGAAGCAGTCTTTTGATGATTCAGTTCTTTCTTTCGTTGAATATAAGTTCCTTTTCCTCCGGTCCAAAACTCGTTATGAGCCTTCATTTCTTTTGTTAGCAAAGAAGAGCCGCTCTTAAAGGAAGTAGGTGAATTCAGTAAAGAAAAGGATGTTTCGAAAATATCTTGGTTTTTAGCAAGACCCGAATCTGCATTAAACTCAAAGCTTTGTATGAAAGAATTTAACCAATTTTCAGAACTCAAGCAGTTCTTTTTCAGACCAAATCCCTTCGCGTCGATCCCAACCGTCGGACCTTTAGGTCCCTCGGTCTCGACACGAACAGATCCCCACCTCACCCCTCTTCGTTGACCAGCACCTTCACCATCATCTGCAACATTTCTAACAGCACGAGCATCATCACCCCCAGCAAGCACATCAGCATTCTCACAAATCACATCCAAACCAAACACATGAGCATTCTTTAAAAAACTAAACTCATTCAAGTATCGAGTAGAGTTCTCAGGACGTATGTAACAGTAAGCAGCAAAAGCAGATTTTAGGAGTCGGTGATTTCCCTCCGCCGTTTGCGAATTTACGCCCCCGCGACTCCAACGATTCCTTGCCCATCTGTAACGAGCATCTTTAGAACGTGCTGAGTGATTCACACTTCGGTGATTTTTGTAAATTCCCCAGAGCCACGGATACCCTTGATCTGTAAACACAGGAGTTCGTAAAGGAAGATGATCCTTGATAATTGGTCCAAGGGTGTTTGCCTTTTGATTGGATACAGAAGTAAAGAACACCGGACCACCTTTGATAGCGATCGTATGAACTAAAAGCCGGTCTCAAAATTGTTTGTAGAGAGAAAGGGTAATAATATCAATGTGAAATGGACAAATATTATTCAGAGATACCGGATGCACTTTGGAAACAAATAGCCCCATTAATCCCGAAAGAAAAGGTAAATCTGAAAGGAGGTCGCAATCGAGTACCAACACGAGTAGTAATGTCAGGTATCATCTATCGAATGAAAACAGGCTGTCAGTGGCGTGCCATTCCGAATGAGTTTGGATCAGGCCAAACTTGTCACAGAAGATTTCAAGAATGGGAACGAGCAGGAGTATTCAAAAAGATTTATAAATCTATTTTAAAATATTATGATGTAAAGAATCAAATAGCATGGGACTGGGCTTCGATGGATTCGGCAATGGTTAAAGCTCCCAAAGGGGGAGCTTAACTGGGAAAAACCCTACAGACCGTGCCAAATTAGGTGTTAAACGGCATATTCTTACAGATGGAAATGGAATTCCTTTGGCAATTACATTGACTGGAGCTAACGTTCATGACAAACACGGTGTAAAAGATACGTTGAATTCAATCCTAATATTTTCCGGAAAAAGAAGAAAGAAGCCAAAACATATTTGTTTAGATAAAGGTTATGATTTCAAAGATATAGAAGTTTTAATCAAAAGAAGAAACATTCAATCTCATATTCGGAAAAAAGGTGAAAAGCCTCTCATCGGTAAATATAAAGGAAAACCTAGACGTTGTCGTTGAAAGAACTAACAGTTGGCACAATCGATTCAGGGCTATCCTAATTCGTTGGGAAAGAAAATCTGAAAATTATCTTGCATCTCTTTATCTCGCAAGCTCTATCATTGCTTTTAACTTTTTTGATAGGTAGTTTTGAGACCGGCTCTAAGGTTCCAACTTGCTTTCCACCCAATTTATCCGATAAGTAAATCGATGATGTAGATCCGCTGTGGCGATATCTCTTCCTACCTTGGTTGGCTCTTTCACTCGCGGAATACAAAACAACTATATCTGCACAGACGTAAGGTTTGTCCTTCATTGCCTCAGTTACGTCTGCTTCTTCATCAGCAGGCAAAGAGAAATCTTTGAACTCACGATCTAAAGCATCGAAGGTAAGTCTCTTGTATTTAAGATTTTGTTCCGAAGCAAAGCATTGAAATCTCTTCTTTAAGAGTGCTGCAGCTTTGTAAGAGATCTTCAGTCGTTTACTAATTTCTGTTGAGGTTAGAACCTTAGGGAGCTTATCGATTTTCGAAACTTAAAAGCAGTAAAAGAATTGCTCCGGAGCATAAGTCAGAATTGGGATGTCCCCGGAAAATTTAGAACCGCAGAACAAAATAATCTTCTATCTGACTAAATCGAAAGGTATTACAAGGAACATGCGTATCGGGCAAGTTTTATTTTGGAAAGACTCCGATATATGCTTTTCTTTCGATGCTAAGACGTTATCTAAAAATAAATACCTCGATAACTTGCAATTTTCGTAATAAATAGGAACGAAGTGTCTGATCTAATCTTGACTATTACAGCTTAGATACCCTACACTATCTTTTAAGTTCTTCTTCCACTTTATCTGAAAGTAAAAGCTTTATTAATGATTGATATGGAATGTCTTTCTTATTCGCCATAACTTTTAATCTATCAATTAGCGCTTCAGGTAATCTAAGTGAAATCATTTTTGTCGTAGGCTTTAAATTTGGAAAAGATACTTTTTTAGCCTTAGAATAATCGATATAGTCCGCAGAATCATTCTTGGACCAAAAATCAATTTCACCCTTCTCTGATTTCAAATGAGGTATTTTTTTACGAGCTTTCATAGATCTTTCTTTCCCGCGGAGTCATTTCACGTACTGAGATAGGCCGGATCTTGTCTTTGCGAATTGTTATTACAGCGAATAACTTTCTCCCTGAATTCGTAATTCCTAAAACAATATACCGATCTTTGCCTGAATGGTAATCATCTGTCACTACAAGTAAAGGATCATTAAAAAAGATTTCCTCTATTTCACCAGGTTTTACTTTATGTTTTTTCCAATTCTTTTCAATATTCCCTAAATCCCAGTCAAAACCTGTAATTTGACTTAAATCTGGTAATTCCATTTGTATATTTCTAAGATATACAATCTGAATTTAATTTCAAGTAAAAATTAATCCTTTAGTAAAGTCTTTTCTTTCGATTTCTTTTATAATGACTTAAAAATCTAACACAAATTTCAAATTTATCTTTTGACCTAGCTCTAATTTAGTCTTCTTCCAAATACATTTGTCCAATTGAACCCACAATAAAGTAAATTATAATCGCGACAAAAAATAAGATCCATTGAAAAATATAAAGATTCGAATTATATTTATTTGATAAAGAAATCATCAAGATCACTGCAGAAGGAAGGAAACCCAAAACGATAATTAATGTTAGGATCAAAGAAATAAATTGCCAGCTAAGTTTTTTACTAGTTTTTGCGATGCCGGATACAAATCTAACTAAGGTTTGTCCAAAGAATACTATATTTGCATAACCAATATCTGGTGACCTGAAAAACTCATGAATATCGCCTTCGTTAGCCTTTACTAAAAAGTATATAATCAAAGGTGCAATGATGAAAAAAATATCAGATATAATTATATATTTTGCATTAAATTCATGATTAAATTTCATAATGGTAAATTAGTCTGAAGCTCGCCAGAAGAATTTTCCAACTTTAAAACTTTCACAATTTCATGTTTCGTTGTAACTAATTTTCCATTTTTATCCAAGCCGAGTTCAGTTCTTAAAATTACTAAAAGTGAATCCCCGGTTGTTAATCTAATTTCTCGATTGTGGAGCATTTGCATCCATTCTTCATCGACAATTTTTGCTTCGACCCTTCGATTGCCTACTCGAAAGTCCCACTTAGATTCTCCTAAAAAATCGGCTTTCTTAATAATTAATTTTTCCTTTGCATTAGTCTTACTTTTAGAGTGAACAAGAGATTCCTGCACTTGAATAAGATCGATAACCTTTCCTTTAGGCATCATTATTTTTTGAGATCGTTCTCCGATTTGAACTTCGTCAGTTTCATTCAATAAGGAAAAAGATTTGGATAAATCATCGAAAACCTCTGCAACGCGCAGAGCCTCGGGAGAATTCCAAGTAAATTCGTTCAATATCCCAGTTTCTTCAGCAATTTGCCGGACTTCTTGTTCCACTCTCTGATATGTTTCAGCTGACTCTAAATCATAATCACCCTCGTATTTCGAAAGTATTTGATTTCTACTTTTATCAAAATATTCTTTTACCTTCTTTTCATTAGAGTTGTTGAAAAATTAGTAATTAAAACGTTTATTAAAAAATAAATGAAGGTTCCAAAGCCCTGCGGCTAAAACAAAAACGAGATGTTTAAAGTCTTTTCTAAAACATCTAATGACATCCGATGTAATTCTAAATCTTTTAATACCGGCAAAAGCATTTTCTACGAAAATCCTTTTTTTACTAATTCTTGTATTCTTTGCTTTTTGTGTAGCGGTAAGTTCTCTTTTCTTAGGTTTCTTTTTCGGTTTGATAATATTCACTTTTTTTGATGTCTTTTCAATTCCTTCAAAACCGGAGTCAAGGATACATACCACATCTTTAGGAATCGCAGAAGTAATCATCGTATTCTCCGCAACTTTAAGATCGTGCGTTTTACCAGATATCGTGTTCGATAAGAATAAGATTGCTTTATCTTTATTTGTCAAAATTAAGTTTTTAATCGTATGTCTTTTCTTTTTTCCAGAGTAGAATTCTTTTTGTAAATCCTTACCTGTTGGCCTTCTGATGGGCCTTTCTGTTCCATCTATGATTACATACTTCAGTTTTTTTAACTTCTTCAACTTTTTTTTGAGATCGGAAATTTCATTTGCGGGAAGAGTATTCATTGAACCAAGTGAAAGAAATAAAACTTCCGCCAAAAGCTTTACCAACTTACAAGCAGTAGTCCTATCCATTTTAAATACCGCTCCCAAGACGTCGTAGGTCGGATAAGTTTTTAGATAAAAAAGAATAAAAAATAAATTCTCTTCTATATCCTGTAAGATTGATTTTCTACCTTTGGTAAAATTATGTTTTATTTCTTCTTTCAAAGATAAATACGCAAGGCCAAAGGGTACGCAGAGTGTTTTGAATTCTTGATGGGAGACACCAAGCAAGGCTTGCGACATTCTAAGATTCTTTAAAACTTTTTCTTTCGATATCATTACACATAGAGTTGTATCTTCAGGTATCGGTACAAGAATTTTACCAATTTTTCAACAACTCTATTGTAGGATAGTATCGTACAAAAGGATGTTTTAATGGATGAAGTTTATAATAAAATTAATCAAGTTCACGAAACGTATTTGTCGCACAAAAAGGATTTAGATACCTTAGCTCGAATCAGTTTAGATTTGGTTAAAATGAATTATTCTTTTCGAGGTGATAGAAAATATTTATTTAAAAATGGTGTTATGGAGGTTACTTCTAAGTATATACTCAACGCAATATGCGAGTTTAATTCACAAATTATTATCGCTTTAGAAGGTTCACATTACAGTTCAGCGGAGGCATTGTCAAGGATATCGATTGAGCATTCTGTAAATCTCAGGTATATCTTAAATTGTGAAAAGAATGATAGGGCAAAATCACTATTAAAGCATTATCTGTTTGAAACGAAGGCAAAGGCTGTAAAATGGAAGAATGATTCAATTAGGCTCAATCGTCCGGAGGCTGTTCCTCACGCGGATAAAAAAATATCTTTATTTGATGATTATATTGAAAGTAATCCCGATATAGTCTCTGATAAGGTTGCTGAGTGGCCCGATGCTAAATCTCGATTCCGGGATATTGGAGAGGAATATTATTATCACATTGTATATGCTTCTGCTTCAAATTCAGTTCATACTTTATCCGAGGATATATTTAATATACTTCTCTTTCGCTCTTACCCTTTGGAAATTAAAAAACGGCTTCTTGAAAACGTATATTACCAAAAGATGTCGTTTGCCTTCTATTTATCGATATTCTCATTGATATACTCCTGCGCTTCGTTTGTTTCTGTTTTGACATATTTAGAGAATACGGATCTTCGTCAACAAGTAGAGGGGTACATTGAGGAATTACGGATTATCCTCGAAAGGCATGAGCAAGATGAGTTGGAAATTAAGGAGCCAATTTAAAATTTCTTAGTGTCGGTAACTAATTATAGAATATGAAATTCTTAACTTCGTATATTAAAATTCAAGCCTGTCCTACTTGTAAGCATTGGTATGGCATTAAGACAAAGAAACGATTTATAAGAGAGGAAAATTACTGGCTATTTAGGATTGTTTGTAATTGGTGCAGATTGAAAACGGAAGAATCTGGAATTATAGATTAAGTAAAGTTTTGTTGGAAGGAAATACAGTCTGAAAGTATTGGCGAAGGCGTGAATGATGAACGGTAACAAAAATGATTAGTAAATTAAAGTTGGTGGTAAGTTTTTTATCTCGCAAAATAAATAAAGAAAAAGCAATAAAATTAAAGCGTTCCGACATAATTAAAATTCTGACAAGTATCAAGAATAGAGGAGGGGATTATTATTCGAAAGCATTCAATGTTGAAATGCCTTTGGACGACCAGGTTTTTGTATTTGAATATTATGCGGAAACTGGTATAGACATTGTGCCAGAGTGGTTTTTAATTAATACGTTTCTTCATCTGGTTTATATCAATTTTCGGGGCGGGGCGTTTAATATAGAAAATGTATTAATCAATGAGTTTGATTCGTTTCTTAAAAACGAAGAGCTACCTATGATTGAAAAGATACTCAATGGAGACGGTGCATGGGATTTTGATCAGCTTATTGATGAATATGGACTACCAAAAAAATATTGTTGGTTGGTGTATGATATTTTTTTGGAATTAAGTGGAGAAAATCGTACTAAAGTTGTTCATCAGATATATAAAAAAAATGCGGAAAGCCGACGCCTTAAATCTAAAAATCAGGAATTGATGGCTGAGGGTTTTATCTATATCATTTCAGATGATAGGCATTATAAAATTGGAATTACTAAAGATGTTGAAGCAAGGTTTCAAAACCTGCAAACATCTACGTCAAGTCAGCTTAAAATTATATATTCGGAAAAGTTAAAAAATTACCGCTCTTTAGAGAAAAAGATTCATAAAAAGTTTGCGCATAAAAGGATAAAAGGCGAATGGTTCGATCTTGTTGATGAGGATGTAATTGCTATTAAAACTTTGATTGGTAGTGCGAAATCTTGATTTGAATTTTATCAAGAAAAATGCTATCTAAAAATGTGCTAGAATTACGAAAAATTCATATAGAATTTATTCGGATAAATTATTGTGTCCGCGATATCATTGGAAATTTAGAGAGTCTTTGATGAAGACTTGGGTCCAAGCCGCTCGTCGAAATTATCTTAGGACGTTGCAAACTGATTACGATATTCCTGAGCGTGAATTTTCTGATTAGGATTTGTGCTTTCGATTTAATAGGGCGAAGCTCCGAAGATTGAGTGTAAATCCTTGGGAGGATTGTATTGAGAGGAATTTAACGAGGTTGGAACGGACAAAGTTTATATGAAGGAGATTATTGAAAATATCGGAAGACTTAGTTTAACTTTTATTTTGGTGTCGAAGTTTCGAATAGTATAAACTAATTAAACAAATATAAAATTTTCTGTGAATAGGTTACTAATATGGAATGCAATTCAATTTGAAAATTTTATTCGATGCTTTAGGAAAACTTGAAGTCCTAATGCTTTAAAAAAAGGAATTTAAGAATAACCTAGTTACGTAAAAACGGACACCTTTTTCTCAGCAAATAGAGGTAAAGATGAAAAATGAATAAAAAAGGAAAATACTCTCCGGAGTTTAAAGAACAAGCAGTAAAGCGAACGCTTTCAGGATCGTTTACGATAAAAGAAGTCGCCGAGTCATTGGGAATCAGTTATTTTGTGTTACGACAATGGAAGAACAGAAAACTTGAAGAAGTCGGAACAACAAAATCCACCAACGGATAAGCAGTTAAAAGAGATCGAAGAACTGAAAAAACTACGGAAGGAAAATCAGAAACTCAAGGAAGAGAACGCTATCCTAAAAAAGTTTGCAGCCATGCTTTCGAGAGAACAAAATCCCGATTGATGTTCATGGAAACTCATCGATTTGAGTTTCCGATTCGAAGCATGGCTAACGTCTTAGGAGTATCTCGTTCAGGATACTATCAATTTCTGAAACGAAGCAAAAACGAATTAGAAAAATATAATCCCGAACTTGTAGAGTTCATTAGGGAAACGTGGTTAACAAATCGCAAGAATTACGGTTTGGTTCGGTTGCTTCGGGAAGTGAAAAAAGTGTATTCAATTTACGGAGCAAGAACGGTTCGAAAAGTGATGAAACTTTGTGAAATTCGTGGAAAACAAGAGAAGCGCTTTCGGATTGCCACAACAAATTCTAATCATGGGAATCAGGTTGCTCCAGACTTAGTCAGGCGGAATTTCAAAGCGAACAAGAAGAATCGAATCTGGGTTTCAGATATTACTTTTTTGAGATCCTCCTTAGGTTGGATTTATCTTTGTGTAATATTAGACCTTTATTCTCGGAAAGTAGTAGGTTGGTCGATTTCGAATGCTAATGATTCCAAATTAGTCTGCAATGCTCTTTCCAAAGCGATCGAATTGAGAAATCCTCCCAAGGGTTTGATTTTTCATTCTGACCGAGGATCCAATTATTGTTCGAACGAAACTCGAAAATATTTGCTCGTCAACAAAATTCGCAGGAGCAATAGTAGAAGGGGAAATTGTTGGGACAACGCGGTCGCCGAGTCCTTCTTTGGTTCTCTGAAAAGAGAAATGGAATATGATTACTTTTATAGAATTCAAGAAGCGGAAGAATTACTTTTTGATCATATAGAAGTTTATTATAATAGGCAGAGATCTCATTCATACTTAGACTTTGTGAGTCCTGCAGAATTTGAAGAAAATGCTGCGTAAAAAATGTGTCCAATTAACCGTGACTAGGCTAATTTAAGAATGTTAAGAAGTGATTTTAAGGTTTCAGAGCGAGAGTTTACGGATTGGGATTTATGTTTTAGGAATAATAAAGCCAAGTTTTATAGATTAGAAAAGATACCATGGATTGTTTGGTCTGAAAATAATCAGAGACGAATTCAGTATTCTAAAGTCAGAGAAGATTCTTCGATGATTAACGACGATTAGGGAAATATGGTTTTATACCGACGTAGTTCATCGATCGTATTTTTTATAGTAATGTTTATAAGGGCTCGAAGCCTATTTGATACTAATATCTGAAAAATTTATTTTAGGAGCTTTGAAGAACTCCGAATCTATGCCCAATAAATCAACGATCGTATTATCGTCATAAGCTAATTCATCAAAAATATCCTGTATATATTGATGCTTATCGTTTTTTAACATAGTTAAGGCTCTTTTAAAAAGCGTTGGGTTTTCTACCGAATACTCGTCATCGAGAGGTTCTTTTTTGCGATAAGGTGCGAATCCGCGAAAAAAATAATTTTTCTGTGAAGCGGAAATTAGGCCAAGCGAATATGCTCTCATTACCATTGCCTGGATCGATACGTTCCATCTTTTTTTTAATTCAATTAGATATTTAATATCTAAGCTTAAAAATTCTTTTCGAAATGTATCATGGGGAAGTAGGAAAGCTGAGCCAAAGTCGAAAGCTTGTTTTTCAATTAAAGCATGAATTATTGGATTTTCAAGGTCTTCTAAATTTAATCTACTGTGTAAAATCAAATGGCCTAATTCATGAGCAGCATCTAATCTTGAACGAAAATAAGTAGTTTCCACGTTTCCAAGAATTACAAACGCATCTTGATCAATTATAATAGAGAAGGCGTCAAGTTGCTTATCAAAGTTAAATCTTGAAACAAAGACGCCCTTATTTTCTAATAAATTGACCATATTATCAATAGGGCCGACGCCGAGATCCCAATGCTTTCTCAGAGCATTCGCATATTCTTCTAACTGATGATTTTTTAAACCGTAGACGTCCGCAGGGATGTTAAAATTTGGTAAATCAAGTGAAGGAAAATTAATATAGTTCTTTAATGTGTAAGTAGCTTCCGCAAACCAAAGAGCTTTTATTTTGACTATTTCTCTTGCAGACTTTGTGGCTGTCGGCAGCTTTCTAAAATTTGGTACTCCAATCTGACTTTCTAAAAATGGTCTTTCTTTCGAAAAATATTGTGGCGGTAATTCGAGAAATTTAATCAATTCATGGATTCGATTTTGATTTGGTTGAGAATTATCAGATTCATATTGTGATACAGCTTGTTTTGTTATCTTTAAATAATCGGCAATATCGGATAACGTTAAATTCTTTATTTCACGCGCTTCTTTGAGGCGAAATCCAAGAAATTTCCTTTTCATAGTTTTTATTCTACCCTGATTGATTAAGTCTTCAATGGAATTTAATGCGACATTGAATGCAATAATTTCAAAATAATTTTTTGGTCATGATTCAAGCATCCAATTCGAAGATTACTATTATTTTCTTACGTTTTTGGGCCTTACCGAATTATTTAAAGAATTGATACTTGTTCTCAAAATTCTATTAGAATTATCGGGAGAATGGTAAATTCTAAAGCAAAAAAATATAAAAAAGTAAAGTAATACACGAAAAAATTGCTTGATTATCAAGTAAATTTCAGTATACTCCTTAAGAAGTCATAGGGTAGCCCAAAATGGAAGATCTCAAATATAAGTTTCAGCAAACTCGAATCTCAGGTTACGTTTTAAAGCGTTCAAAAGGATATTTTATTACCCACACTGGGATTTTTATCGGTGCAGATGAATCTGGTACTCTTTGGGTCGCTGAAAGTCAAATTTCAGATGGAGTTAGATTCATCACTTTAGAAGATTTTTGCCAAGGCCAAAAATTTACCGCCGAAGCTCCGTCTTTGCCGCAAACCGAGGTTGTAAATCGAGCGATTTCTAAAATCGGTATTCCCTATAATCCTTTCTACTCTAATTGTCAGCACTTTACAAATTGGGCCGCTCACAATAAAGTCGAGTCACCTGATTTACAATTTCTTTGTGCTCTGTCTTTAATTGGTTTAGCTTTAGTTCTCAAAAATAATCAAAGGAAATATTAACATGAATCGAACCTATGTTAGTTCAAGTGATCTACGGTCTGTCGGATATGATCCATATACTTCAACTTTAGAAATTGAGTTTAAAGGCAGTGAAGTCTACCAGTATGCGGGGGTTCCACAAAGCGTTTACCAAAGCTTACTTAGCGCAGGTTCGCATGGAAAATTCTTTCATCAGAACATTAAAGATCGGTTTTCTTACCGTAAAGTTTGATAGGTAAATGTTGACGTGACATTGGATAAACTTATATTAATAGATGGAAGGCTCGTTACGATTGATAAGGAGCATGTTCTTCGTGAATTTCAAAACTCTGATCCATTTTTTGAAACGCACTTTATTGAAGCTGATCAAGTCTCTCTTGAAAATTGGGAATCGATGGATTGGGGTAAAGAAAATCAAATATTGCTGGAAGCAGGAAGGCAAATTAAAGAAAAAATAAAAGGGGGGCGTGAAACTGAAATTCATTATTTTGGATTAACTTCAATACCATCCGCTTTTTATCTTGGGTCCCAATTTGCTTCAAACCTACATCAAATAAAAGTATATAATAGAAATCACGAAACCAAAAAATGGGGGATTCAAAATTTAGATTCTTTCCCTCAATTTAAAGTAGAAGGTCTTCCTATAGAAAAGTTTCCGATATCCGGAGATGTTGTTTTGATAATTGAAACATCCTATGAGATCAATAGGAAAGAAATTGAAAAGTTATTTCCGAATGCTTTAAGGACAATTTCAATTAGCTTAACCCAAATGGATCCTGATGGTTTATCATCTATCAATTCAAATGAATTACTTTCGCAACATTTTCTTACAGCGTTGAATACTATAAATGAATTTATTCCAAAATGCGAGACTATACATTTTTTTGCATCTATTCCTTGCGGTACAAGTTTCCTTTTGGGGTCAAAATGGAGTCCAACAGTTCATTGTAAAATACAGACTTATCATTATACGAAAAATAATAAGTACCTTTTTCAACCGGCAATTTGCTTCGAAGAATCGGAGCAAAGAATTGAAAAGAATGATGACGAGGCCAAATTAATTTTAGAACTAAAGAGTCAGTTTGCAATTGATTGTGAAGATCGGTAATTTCCATTTTTAAAGTCAATCAGAGAGAAGGAGTGGAATATTCTGCGTGACGTTAGTCCAGAAGTAGCATTACCAATTAAGAATAAATTTACCAAAAAAATTTCGGAGATTAATTCAAGTCATATTGCTGCTTATAAATACGATACTCAGAATGTTGACAATGCATTTTATAATGAAAGTAAGAGGCAGTGGCAAATTCCAGAGAATTTGCTATTAGGATTGATTCGTCTAAAGCATCCAGCAAATGAAATTTTGAGAGGGATGAGACTATTTTTATTTCATGAGCTATTTCATATATCTCAACAAATGGCTGTCCCCTTATCCGACGGTATTAGCCAATTTCCAGAAGTAATTGCAGCAGTAGATCGAGATGCGGATTTGTTTGCATTGATAGCTGAATGCGAATACACAAGCATTCATTTTGCAAGTAATGTTAAAGATTATCCATCTTTTCTTACCTCTTTAATGGAAATTTCGATCAATTCTATTTGGTCCTTCCTATCAACTTCTTCATCTAATCGTATCGAACGAAGAAGGTTTGAACGTATTCTTTCTTCTTTTGCATTATTGAATTTAATAACTAAATCATCAGAAAATTTAACTGATTATCTTAGGCTATTTATTACAAGCGCTATTGTAAATGTAAAAGGTCCGCGCCAATACTTGAGAAATGATAGAGTTATATTTGATCTCAATTTCCCTGCGGATGACATTTTTATTGCTGTCTATCATAATTATGAACTTCAGTGGTTTTCAAGTAATCATAATACAACAGGTTCTGATCTGGTTAAATATCTTAAACTTAAGGAATTTGAAAAGTTTAAAGAAACAATAAATAGAATTTTTTCAACAATGAAATACTAATAAAGGAAAAGAATGATGTTGGATGAAATGAAAGAAAAATACAATCAACTATTGGAAAATATTTCGAATAGTCTTGATATTTCCCCAAGCAAATATAAGCAAGCACTAGATAGATTTGATTCTGTTTCACGCTGGTTTCAAAATTCTCAAAATCAACCTTTACTTTTTAAGTTAAGAATTTATATGCAGGGTTCCTTTCGTTTAGGGACTGTTGTTCGTCCGCTGAAAAATCAGGAAGAATCGGATTATGATATAGATCTGGTTTGTGAAGTTCAATCTATTAAGAATTCGACAACGCCATACGATTTGAAAATGGCAATAAAAGACCGTTTGGATGAAAGTGAGACGTATTCAAAACTACTGGACGATGAAGGAAAGAGATGCTGGACATTGAATTATGCAGAGCAGGACGGAATCGGTTTTCATATGGATATTCTGCCCGCCACTTTTGAAGCAGAAAGCAAGAAGGAAACAATTCGTTCTCTTGGAGTTCCAAATGAAATTGCGAATTTAGCAATTGCGATTACTGATAAGAAAAATAGTGAATATAATTGGTTGTCAAGTAATCCGGATGGTTATGCAGAATGGTTTTCATCTGTGAATAGAAAAGCGTTTGAAATATTAGCACCGGTTCAAAGAAAAACTTTGCTAAAGGAGAATGATTTAATTTTTAATTCCGATTCAGACATTCCCAATGCATTGATCAAAACACCGTTACAAAGGGCAATTCAGATACTTAAACGACACAGGGATCAAAGATTTGCTAAGAGTGAGTTCGAATCGGATAAACCGATTTCAATAATAATAACGACTCTTTCTGCGTTATCTTATAACGGTGAAATGGACACTTATGCAGCTTTAAAATCAATAATCGATAATCTTAGATTTTATTCACGACTCATGTCTCGATCTTTAAATGAAGAGCATTATTTAGATAAGAAACTCATTCAAAAAAATCCTAATGGTATATGGACAATTTTAAATCCTGTAAATCCTGAGGAAAATTTTGCCGATCGTTGGCATGAAAATGATGATAGAAAAGCGAAAGCATTTTTTCAATGGATTACGTGGGTTGGTGAGGATCTTTTAGAGATTCTGAATCAATCTAATAACATGCAAAGATTGACGGAATCATTAAATGTGTCCT
>NZ_AKWY02000024.1:0-7500 GCF_000306255.2 Leptospira noguchii serovar Panama str. CZ214 | reverse complement strand
GGCGTTTCTAACTTTATCATCATCAAAGTCAATGTCTCTTTTGATACCTACGGCCCCTGGAACATTCATGCGCGTCGGTAGAGCATCAAAGAAAGCCCTTCGTTTTTCCAGATTCGGTTTAGACGTATCCGTTCGAGCTGTTTTTGATTTTAATGCATCGTCTTCTATTAACAAATCTATATCTTCGGAAAATCGATTGATCATTCCATATGCCTTGGAGAGGGAAGTCCCTCCTTTCATATAAAAGTTGAGACCGGAATTTAACAAAGACCAAAGGACGTGCATAATCCAATAGTCTTTTTCAATCAGACTAGGAGACAGCTTTTCGGAGGAAGCCACCACTCGAACTAAATCTTTCCATTCCTTATCGAAATGTATAAACGATTTACTCATTTGTGGGAGGACAATAGCTCTTCAAATTCTTTTTTCACAGCAATTTTTCCAAATTGTTCTGAAAACTTTTTTAGTTGAGTCCGATTTAATTTTTTAACAAGTTTCTGCATCTTCTCTTTTAGATCGACGGGGATTTCAGGCAAGGTCTTACGTTCATTCAGTAGCTCGACTAACAGGAATTCAGGCGAAAGAGTTTGCGGATACCCCGGACGTCTTTTAAAGTTAAACCGAACACCACCGAGTTCAACAAGCCCATGTCTTTTTTGGTTATAAACCGTTAGCACTGTATAAAGTTGTGTTAAGCCTAGATTCATAGAATTCAACGCATTATGATCTACGATCAGGAAATCTTTTGTTTTTAGATACTTTTCGACAAGTGCAGAAATACTTGCTGGGACATCTCCGAATTTGCCTTTTTTAGGACGGAAATATAAGCCCGTAGCCTCTTTCTTTAAAAACCCTTGTTTTACAAGTTGATTTAATTCTCGATCAATACTAGGGGAATATGGTAACAAATCGCTACGTCGATAGACTTTCCCAGGCTTTAAATGAAATTTGAGGGTATCCAAGCTCATGATATTATTTAGACGTTGTTTTCGGTAGATGTCAAATATTTTTATAAAAATTCATGCACTTTTGGAAACAAACCGTTTGAATTGTTATGCTCGGGATCTGATGTCTTCGTTCCTACAAACTTATCCAAAGAACTGGACTGCCGTTGCTCGCAGAAACTATGTAACAGCTTACTCAAGCACACCTTCCGCTAATCGTATAACTGTTGTAAACTGTGCTTGATGAAGAAAAGAAATATAGATTGGCAGAAAGAGTTTGATGATTTTTCAAAGAGTAGGCTTTCGCAACGTCAGTATTGTAATGAAAGAGGCCTGAAATATACAACGTTTCGGTATCATTGGGAGAGGCGTTCTAAGGATTCAGAGAAGAACGATTTAGTAGAAATCCCCGCTTCTTCAACAAGTTCTCATTCATTGTTAGAGACCGAATTTTTGACCTTAAAGATAGATACGTCGGGGAAGGCTTCGCTCCAAGTAAACGTTCAGTTTAGTTTAGGACGATGGAGTTAAATCCCGGAAACAGAAAAGTGTATCTTCGACCTGGGGCGACGGATTTAAGGAAATCGATCAATACGCTCTCTGTAATCGTAGAAGGAAAGATGAAAAAAGATCCGTATTCGGAGAGCGTCTTTCTCTTCTGCAATCGCAAGAAAGATAAACTGAAAATGCTGTACTGGGACAAGTCAGGATTCTGTCTTTGGCAGAAAAGACTGGAAGAGAGTAAATTTCCTTGGCCGAATACGGAAGAGGAAGTGCATAAAATACCCGTTGAAAGGTTTCATTGGCTATTGAATGGGATCGATTTTTTCAAAGAGCACAAGAAACTAAAATACAAGAATGTCAGTTGAAAAGAGTTGACTAACGTTTCGTATCGATTATGACTTCATCATTGTGTCCTTGGATCCAAATTCACTACCGGATGACGTAGAAGAATTAAAGAAGATTATCATATTAGAGAAGAATAAAATAATAGAATACGAGGAAGAGTTAAGCTTTCAAAAACAGAAGGAAGTTGAATATCAGGAAGAATTACGGCTTCAGCGATTAAAAGAATCCGAACATTTGGATCAGATCGAGAGACTAAAGATCCAGCTATTCGGAAGAAAGACTGAAAAATGGAGCCAGATCGAAAAAGACCAAGGGATTCTTTTTAACGAAATAGAAAGTTCGTTGCAAGAAGATTCTCCGGAACCCGAAGAAGAGAGTCTTTTTACTCCTGTTAAGAGCCATACGAGAAAGAAGACGGGAAGAAAACCGTTTCCTGATTATTTTCCTCGAATTGCAATATTACACGATATTCCTGAAATCGATAAAACCTGCTCTTGTGGTCATGAGCTTACTCGCATCGGAGAAGAAAAGTCCGAGAAGTTAGACATCATTCCCGCAAAAGTTCAAGTCGAGGTTCATATCCGTCCCAAGTATGCCTGCAAACATTGCGAAGGAACTTCGGATGAAACTCTTCCCGTTGTCAAGATTGCTCCGGTTCCCAACCAAATCGCCGAGAAGAGTATGCTTTCTTCCGGATTCTTAGCTTATACAATCACTCAGAAGTTCGCGGATGCTCTTCCGTTTTACAGACAAGTCGGTATTCTGCAAAGGTCTGGAGTAGAGATTTCAAGAAGTACTCTTTCCAATACGGCGATTCAAGTTTTTGAAAAACTCTCTCCGATGATGGAAGATGTGAGAAGTGAACTTTTCAAATCGAAGTATTTACAGATCGATGAGACGACTCTCCAAGTGTTAAACGAAGAAGGAAAGTCAAACTCCTCCAAATCGTATATGTGGGTGATTCGAGGACTGATTCGGGGGAAGCCAGTTATTCTCTATCATTACGAACCGAGTCGAAGCACTAAATTCTTAGAGGAATGGATTTCCAATTTTGAAGGAATCATCCAAACGGACGGTTTCCAATCTTACGATTCTTTGTTGGAAACAAAATCGAAAATTCTTCATGCCGGATGCTGGAATCATGCTCGTCGGAAATTTTTCGAGATCCTAAAAATCGATGTTAAGAATGCCCAAGCCCAATGGATCGTGAAGAAAATCGGTAAGCTTTATGCAATCGAATCAAAGGCTAAGGAAGAAGGTTTAAACTCTGAAGCACATTTGAATCTCAGGCAATCTGAGTCTCAGCTGATCGTTGATGAAATTCATTCCTGGATGAATCAACGGATCGTCGAAGTGGCTCCTAAATCCTCGATGGGTAAAGCTCTCGGTTATCTTTTCGGTCAATGGGGAAAACTTTTGATCTTTTTGGATCATCCCGAATTGCAACTCGATACAAACTTAGTTGAGAACGATATTCGTCCTTTTGTAATCGGCAGAAAGAATTGGCTCTTCTCAGGTTGTCCACAAGGGGCAACCGCAAGTGCAGGTTTCTATTCTTTAGTTCAAAATGCAAAAGTATCAGGGATCGATCCGTATGCTTATTTACGAGATCTTTTTAAGTCTTGGGAAAGCGAACCCAGAAGTCTTTCTTGTCAAGATCTTCCACAAATTAGAGAGCCTGTACTTCGTTAGTCGCTTACATATTTATAGCCTCAAAATGTTTTTTTAGTTATTATTTTGATACATTGCGACTAACGAAATAGGCTTTTCGACGTTCGCGTTCCCAAAGAGATTGGCGCGAGGTTTGAGCGGCCTTAGCCGAGTCTCACAAACTGAGAAACCGCAGTTAGACGAAGTGGCATCTTTATTTCCATAAAGCTTTCGCTTCTTTCCAAGATTCTTTGAGGAAGGATCTAGCAGAAAGCAAAAATTCTCGATCAAGTTCTAAGAATTCAGCTATTATTATCTGATTTTTTCCTTTTTCCAATAAATTTAAAATCTTCAGTGTATTCTCTTCCAAACGTTTATGTGTTTCATTTCTTACTGGATCTAAGGAGAGAAAAATATGATATGAAAGAACTTGCAATTGGCGAACATCTTTCCGAAGTTCTGCTTGTTCGCTTATCGATAAGCGATTTTGTCCATGTAGTGCAATTGAGCGTTCTAAGTGGGAATAATGAGCACTAAATTCACTGATTATTTTGCGGAGATCCTGAGTGTATGTAATTCTCGCATTTGTAACTGCATTCTTTTTTATTTGCAAAAGAGCTAAAAATCCTGCCAGAAAAGCAATAAATATAGGTAATAGAGATAGCCAGAAACTATTTTCATTTTTTTCCTTTGCTAATTTTTCAATATTGTACTGAATTTTAATAAGCCTCTCTTTAACTTCAGCAGATTCTGATTTTTTTTCTTGCTGAAGTGAATACTGTTTCTTCTCTATACTCTGTTGAGGTACTATCGACGTTGCAAGAAGCAGCAAACACGCAAATACGAATTTAATTTTGTTATTTTGCACTAATTATCTTACAACCTGTCTTGATTTCTAAAAGTTAATTTTGTTTAAATCTTTTAAATAAAGTTTAAGAAATAATTTACTTATTAATGTTTTTTACTATACCATTTTCGCCTAACGAAGCGGCAAGCCGCAGTTAGACGCTGGCTACGAACGTCTTAATTATAATATTTTTCTATTTTGGATCCTTCGCTTTTTGTTTTATCTTCTATAGTGAAAAAGAGGGTAGCGAGCTCAGCTGAACTCCGATCTATATCGGGAGCCATCAAACTCCCTTCTTCACCATTATAAATAATGATAAAACATAACATATCTATAAATGACAAAAGTTTGTAAAAATTGATTTGTGAGCTATAATTTTTAAAGAATCCATGCAGGATTCCATGTCTATTCAGCTCATTTTCCCCTTCAAATTTTTTGCTGTTTGCATAGTAGTATCTTTCAATATAAAACGACAGTGCCTCCAACATCTGAATAACTTCATCTACTTCCACCCAAAAAGAATCATCATAATGACTCCGAGGAACCCAAGAATAATCTGAAAATATAATATTCGATTTATAATGTAATTTAGTTTTTTTAATTACATCTAAAAACATTTCCGAACTAACATCGCTTTTCAAAACATTTAAATCCCGAGCAATGTCACGAGTAACCCCTTCAATCACTGGGATAAGTATTGTTATGGATGCAGATGTAAGTCCTGAATAGTAAGCGAGTATTGCATCCAAAATTAGTCTAGAATAATTTTTGACTATTTTTAATGTTTTATACTTTTTCAGGAAAATACCTGCAATGTAAAAGTGGTTATATATATCCTCCCAACTTTTTAAACTAGAGTCAAATTTCCTAATCTCACCTAAAGATACGAATGGTGGAATAAACCATTCCATCGCTGTAATTTTATTTTTTAGAGCTTTTAAGGCATTATTATGCCCAGCCAGTAAATTGTTTACGCTCTTAGCTGGGAAAAAAAGAAGATCATTCTGTAATTTAATTTCATATCCTGAAATTTCTATGAATCTACGAACTTTGACTGGAACAATTGTAAGGGGAAGCAAGTCTTTCCTTTCAAACAATTCCATCAATGTCTCAACTTGTTTTTCTTCTTTCCTATGGTTAAGCCTACTGTATGTACGAAAAATAGATTCATATAATAAATCTTTTTCTCTACTCTTATCATTGATTAAAGTCATTGTTTTCGTAGCTTGCGTCTAACTATAAATTATAGGCTCTCGTATAAAAACATAAAGATATACGAATATCATAAAACCCTGGAAATCCATCAATTAAAATCGTAAAGATCCAATTATAGCACTCAACTTTCAGTATGTGTATCCATGCCTCAATATAAACATTCGCTCATTTATTTAAAACCAAATTATCGCTTACAAGAAAGTTGTCTAACGCTTGTCTCGCACTCTTCTTTAAGCCAGGAATTCGCATGCTCTCCGATTCGTTCTTTCGTCCCGTTATATTCCTCTGCTTTTTTAGTTTTTGCGAGGCTCACTCAGACTTGGTATAAATGTAATCTATACAGACTTCTTCACCTGAATCTCCAAAACGAATTAGACCTTCAAAATTTTGAAGCACATGAATTATTAATGGAAAAATGAGTAGCTTTTTTTCCGAATTTGCAAATTCATTCGTTAGTTCAATCAGGTTATTTTTCGTTAACTCAGTATTAGAAGAAATTATAAAATTACTTAATGGGCCTTTTTCTAATAGTGATATACTTTTAAGTGCTCCAATATTGTTAATTTTTGCTACACCTGTTCGAATTAAGGTATCCTTCGTTTTAAATTCAATTTCTTCTCCAAATATTAATTCTTGTTTTGACGTAGTTTTTAAAGGGCCCCAGACACCTTTACTTTTCTCAACTCTTGTTAACTCTGTTTGAGTGAGAACAAATCGAACTAAGTATAAGGCTTTGGTATTGTTGAATAAGAGTTTAATCAGTCTGGCGCATTCAGTTTTAAATCTATTTCTATCTACATTAGGAACAGAAGATTTGGAACAAACTCTAATGTTTGGAATATATCCGACCCTTTCGTAAGCATAGTCCTTGCTAAACCAGGAATAGATTTCAAAGCCATTTAAATCTTTTTCTGTTTTATAAGTGCTAGTAGTCATAGTGGTTACCAAAAATATCATTGATATGAGAATCTCGATTTTGAGAAGGATTATCTGGATAAGTATGTCCACCAGAGTGATCTCTGATTACTTTTCCATCTCCAAAGTCATAATCCCGTCCCGGGATTGGATTCCCTCTTTTATCCTTTGCAGGTGAGGTTTTATTAGGTTGCTGACTAACAGGTATATCACTATTTCTTTTTGCTTCTCGGTATGCGCCTCTTCTTCCAGAACCTTCAGGCGTGTAATTTTTAGGTTTTTCACCTTTAACTTTAGATTCTATTGTTTTAGGTGCTGATTTTTTACTTACCTTTCCTGATCCCGAACCACCACTTCCAATTACTGCTCCAACTACTTCAGCTGCAAGTTGGCACCCAAGTTTTGCTTTTGCTCCTGGACACTTTGTAGCTAATTTTTTTAATCCTTTAGCAGCAATATCGCCTGCCTTTTCAGATGCGGCTTCAACTGCCTTATCCTTTAGCTTATCTTGTGGGCTTTGACCTTCTGGATTCTTAGCATGATGATCTTTTCCAGGAGCTTCTAGTTCTTCAAAGTCTGTCGCAAAAGCTAAGGCTGCAATGCCAACAGCAATTATAACTGGTGCGAAATGCCCTGTTGGATCTTTCGCCCCGATCGGATTTCCTTTCACATACGAGAACCGGTTCCAACCTTGCGTATCAAATTCGCCGTCAATAATCGTATCTGCACTGGTAAACCTAGCAATCCCGGGATCGTAGTAACGAGCATTGTAAAAGTAAAATCCGGACTCGCGATCCAACTCCTGAGAATTGTATTTGGGAGCAAAGTTCAAATCCCCACGTTGAACAAACGTCTCACCATACGGCTGATATTGAATCTGAGAAAGGGTATTCCCCTCGTCATCTAATACGTGCGAGACAGAGTCCACTTGATCGGTCAGGTAATACGCAAGAGCACCAGCCTCGTTCATGGCAGCAATACGAACACCGTTTAAGTAGATATTGTTCACCGAAGTAAGGACATTCTCGGACTCAATAAACTCAAGACCATAGAACTTGCTCGGGTAGAGAATCTCTACAT
>NZ_AKWY02000025.1 GCF_000306255.2 Leptospira noguchii serovar Panama str. CZ214 | reverse complement strand
CGACTGGAGCGAAGCCAGTAATCAAA
The DNA here is from genome assembly GCF_000306255.2 of Leptospira noguchii serovar Panama str. CZ214. Classification (GTDB taxonomy): domain Bacteria; phylum Spirochaetota; class Leptospiria; order Leptospirales; family Leptospiraceae; genus Leptospira; species Leptospira noguchii. The sequence goes on along the minus strand of NZ_AKWY02000025.1, from coordinate 8,608 downwards.
GACATTGTTGAGTCTGCGATTATTGAAAAAGCTGAATACTATGACAAACGGTCGCTGGTTGCAAAAAACCGGTGAGCTTAACACAGCTTCCATAATACATATTTTTGTTCCGTGCAATGAGACTTAATCTGTCTCATAGTTTTAAGGGACATAATATGTATTATGGGAAGTTAGAATCGATTAAAATGATAGAACTTTTAAAATCTTTAATTCGCAAATTTAAAATATTAATAAAACCAAATAAAATTATAAAAAAAGTTATTAATTTAGACCTAAACTCATCTTTCAAAAGCATATCGATCAAAACCAAAGAGGGAAAAATTAAATTTTTTGATTTTGGGTCGATTGCAATTTGGAAGGCTCAAACTCTATTGATACAGGAACCTGAAACTATTGAATGGATAGATGCATTTTTAAACAACTCTGTATTTTGGGATATTGGAACGAATATAGGGGATTATTCCATATATGCAGGAAATTCAAATAAGAATTTAAAAATATTAGCCTTTGAACCATCTGCAGTAAATTTTTTTTTACTGAATAGAAATATATTTTTAAACGAGATGGATCAAATAATTAGTGCCTACCCAATCGCATTCAGTGATTTTAACTCTCTTGGTTATCTTCATATGAATTCCGATATTCCTGGGGGTACTATGAATATTTTTAGTGAAAAAGATATAATAAAAGAAGCCAAAATTGGTGGTAACTTCATTCAAATTAATTACAAACAAGCCATGATATCTTATACAATTGACTCTTTTATCGATCTATACAAACCACCTCTCCCGAATTACATTAAGATCGACGTTGATAATTTTGGGGATAAAATTATAAAAGGAGGCGCAAAAATATTAAGCAGTCCTAAATTAAAATCGGTATCAATTAAACTTAACGATAATGAGATTGATTATGTTAATCGTGTTATTACGATAATGCAAAAAGCAAGTTTTTATAAATTTGAAAAATACCAACATGAAACAATATTTCATAAGGGTAGCTATTCTTCTTTTTATAATTATATTTTCTATAAAAAATAATATTTTTTAAAGGCTCATTCGAGCTTTTTTTTGTTATTTCGAAAATCTTATCTCTTCATCGTTTTTATTTTCAATTTGAGTCTTGTTCCTTTCTTTTCCTCAAAATCTCAATTTTTCAGGGACGACTAATTATATTTATAGACTTGTTTAGATTTTGATACTAATTATTTTCATGTGTTCGAAAGTAATTCATAGCTTAGAGAAATTAAACCCAGCAGCGGATAAGATTGCATTGATACGATCCCCTTCTTTACCTTTGAGAAAATTTCGAACCATATTTCCCGTTTTACACAGCCCAAATATGTTTTTAGGCGTTTTGTTTCTTTATTCGCCCGTTTACTTTGTTTCGCATGAAAATAACGTCCTTGTTTAATGAATGCTAATTTACCTTTTCGTTTACAGCGTATCTCAAAACTTAATCTTACTTTACAAAAAGATTAAGCTGCAAGGTTCTGCCCCCTAGTTTTCTTACCGAAGAAACTGGTGGGCAGGTTCTTATAACTTTGTCTTACTACTCGGACGTATGAAGATAGTACCAAGTTATTAACGACCGAATTTGCAAAAAAATAGCAGTACTTAAAAAATGCTGCAAATTCGCGATTTACGGCATTTTAGAGCAAGACCAAAACATTCAAATTTTTGAAACAATCAACCCAAGTATTCTATTTATGTGTCCGAGTAGTAATTGAATATTTTCTTTTGATGCTTCTTTTACTAAAGGTCTAATCTGTTGCGAAATAGTTCACCTTGATTCTTTTGTTTTGAGTTTTCTTCTGGTTTCATTTTCACCGGCTTTTACGTGGTTTATAGATTCTTTACGGTGATTTTGTTTTTGACATTTCCCTATTGCAAACCATTTTATTTGCGTCATTCGCCATTCTGACTTTTTTTCAGGGACGACTAATCATTAAGTAACATTAAATTCCCATAATACATATTATGTCCCTTAAAACTATGAGACAGATTAAGTCTCATTGCACGGAACAAAAATATGTATTATGGAAGCTGTGTTAAGCTCACCGGTTTTTTGCAACCAGCGACCGTTTGTCATAGTATTCAGCTTTTTCAATAATCGCAGACTCAACAATGTCTTTGATTACTGGCTTCGCTCCAGTCGCTTTTTTAAAAGCTTCTACTAATTTGCTAATAGATTCTTCACTTACGTGAATGTTTCGAGTTTTTTCGGTCGCCATTTCCATGTATCACCCCCTTTTTTCTAAGGATGAGATTTTTCTATATTTTTGAGCAGAAATGTCAATATAAAAATCTCGAAAATATAGAAAAATATAAATTTTCTACTCAAGATCGTATTCGGCGGGAATATTCGAAACTCGGCACTGAGGTGGGATAAGGATTACAATTTAAACGCGTGTTCAAACCCACTTGATCCGCCCGCCTAAGAACAAAATCAAAACAACACAAATAATAAACGCCACAATTGGCGTTATGTGATCATACGCTTTTTCCAAACAAAATTCAGTCGCCTTACGTTCCAACCAATCGAACGGCCACATTCCGAGTTCACCGTTTATCTGTTTAGAAAGTATATTAGAATTATTGCAATTACAGCCCATGCCCAAAACCCTCCGTCAAAAAATTTATCACCGAACGAAAGCCCCTTACTCCAATTTCGGATTTGGAAATGAGGTGGATCGGTTTGTTTCCAGCCGATTCCCCACTCAATATCAGGATGTCGTACTAGTACGGAATCAATGATTTTACGATTTTCTAACGCACTGAAACCGTTTATATCCAAAGCTTTTCCGTATTGATGCGCGGAAGATCCCGGCGGAGCCGCTGGACAAGAACCGGTTCCTGCTTTACAGGCCGCATAAAGTTTTGCTTGCCTTGCGACAGAGCGACGAGACTCGAAAACGTAGACAGATGGTAGAGTCCGCTTAAGGTCTTCGTAAAAAGACACAAGCCGGGAATCAACGTTTTCAAGAGAGGATATAACGGCCATTATACTACCTCTTTCTTTTCATCATTTCTTTCCCAAAAATTTCCCAAAGCAAAAATATAACAAGGGCAACAATTAAGATTTCCTTAATTTCCTTGTATACTTTTTCGGCCTCATCTTTTACGGATGTCGGAATTGGGATTGAAGTTCCACCGGAATCGAATTCATAAGTTTTTATGGAATTACTAAAGTTTGGTATATGTGTATTTGCTTGCGAAAATATTTTGTTAAAAATTGGAATTTGTGCATCGACTGAATATATATTTGCGATATTTATTTCGCGATATACCGAGCCATTCTGAACCGCGAAACCAATTCGACGCCGTTTCGAATCTTCAAAAAAACTGTTATATGATTTTAATTGATCGGGAATATTAACATCACCCGAATAACCCGAATAATCAATCGCGTGATATACGATCCCCTTGGGCGTGTATTTAAAATCAAAATAGTCTGAATATTTAGGCACAAAATTTTACCTTCGCTTTTTGCCTTTGAGAATTTTCGGAAGTGCTATCAGACCGGCTATAATTGCGAGTATTATAATAACCGAATTATCATCTTTTTTATCTGGCTCCGTTTTGCCGGAATTTGTTACAACGGTTGTATTTGGTTTAATGTCTGTTCCACCGACAGGAGGTTTGGGTTTTGGAGCTGGTCCAGGCTGTGGCGTTGGATTCGATATATTTTGAATCGCGGTATTTGAAATCGAAAATTTACCGGTATTCAAACGCTGAAAGTCCTGGACAAATTTCCCGATCGCTTCTTGTGCTTTACCTTGATTCTCCGGTAAAACAAAACTCATCCGTTTGGCATCCGAATTGTGCATAAATTGAGTATAACCGGTTGGCTTGCCCACAACCAGTTTTCCGGTTCCAGTTTGTTTGTAGTAGAGGTAGTAACGTTGTGCGGCCATTATTTCAAAACTCCTAAAACCAAAAGAAGAATCAGAATTCCTAATATGATATACGCGATAGGAATCGATCCTTTGTTTTTTTCAATATCCGAAAACGGAATGTCGAACAAGTCATACGTTCCAACGGCGGACATGTTTAAGGTAACTGATTCGGATATTAAACGTTCGGCTTGCGTTTTTAGCTCTTGAGTGGCCGGGACAAAGTAAAGCCCACGTATCTCCGGATGACCCGGCGGACTGTATCCTTGCCAGTGGTCATTTAGGCCATACGCTTCAAATTTTTCTAACAGAGTATGTTCTTTTTCGATCGAATAATTGTTTAACCGAAACAAAAATACTTTTGTGCTTAAAGAGCTATCCGGCATTTTCTGGACCTCCATTTTTTCGAAATGAAAAATTCGGAATCAATGAAGTTAGAGAGGATGATTTGAATTTAAGAACAAGTAACGTAAAAGCCCCCAGCACAAACAAAGAAATATAGAGCCATTTGTCGAAAAGATAATCTCTCCACTTGTCCGCGAGGGCTGACTCAGAGACGCCTTTGTCCAAAAGTTCTTTCGTTTCTTTCAACGTTTCTTTGACAAAATCCTTATCCTCTTTCGGAATATCGTCTGATTCTAATACGTTTTGTTCCACCCGGTCCAAATCGATTTTGTTTTTCTCGACTTTGGATTGATACGAAGAACAAAACGTAAATGATAGAATGATAAATACAGATAGGAAGCGTTTCATTTTTTTCTCTTCACGTTGACGGATTTAGAATCTGAGTGGGAAAGAAACTTACGAACATCAGTTTCAAATTCTTTTAGATGTTTTCCTTGAAACAAGAGAACGAGATAAACCCCGTTGTTGGTTTGAACGTCCTTTAGAATCTCAAAAATACAATTAGCCGAATACTGATTTAAAACGAGAGTATTCGAAAAATCGAATTCTATAGAACGATTTTCGGTAGAGATTTCCCGGATCGAAGAAACTATATTTTCCAAAATTTCTTTCAGCCCGTCCTCTGCCCGAGTCCGCATGTAAGAAGGAAAACGTAAAGCTGCGCCTTTTTCTGCAAAAGAAAAGTCGAGTGAATTGGAAAAAAGACCCCGGATAAAGTTTGGAGAAACCAGAGGTGCAGGGTTTGGCTCTTCCGTGACTTGTTCCGGGGATTTTTTAAGTGACAGCGTGTGAAGTGCTTCTTCGATCAAAGAAGGATTCTTGAACCAAAGAAAGCCAACACCCGCAAAAAGGAGAAAGCAGAAAAGAAAACACAGAATAAGAAGGACCCTAAAAAGTGATCCTTCATTTAAGAATTTTATAATTTCTAAATATACAACTTCCACGAATTAAGCTACCTCTACCCTTTGGTATTTCATTTTTCCTTGAGTCCCATAAGCGTTTAGAAATTCCTTTTTCGGTTTAACACCTTTGGGAGCGATAGAAACGTGAACCCAGGTCGCGCCGTTTATTGTCCCCTCATTGATTAGCTGATGAAACGGTAAATCCAGTTCTAAGATTTTTTTACAAATATCTTGTTTGTTCATCCCTTTAATTCCGAAATCCACCGCCTCCCCTTTCATGTGTTGAGAGGTCGGAGAGCCTTTGATCTTTCGATTTACCGCCGGCGAACGATAGCCGGAAGAAACAGAAATTGGAAGTTTTAACGATTCGAAAAGCGGCTCTAAGATCGTTTCACACAATCTTTTCAAGGATTCGATCGTTTGTTCATCCGGTTTATTTGCAAGACCGGTTTCAGTCACGGTCATTTGGTCCAATGTAAAGTTTTTTGATATATTCATAATATTATAATCCTTTTATACGTATTCGATCTGCATTATGAAATCAAAAGCGCCGGTTGTGGCTCCTCTGACAACATACATACTAGTATCGTCATAGGAAATTGATCCTATCTGTGTATTGCTACCTGTATAATTATCTATAAGCATAATATTAACACCAGGTGAGCTAACCTGTTGAGCGACATACTTAAATCCAATGATGCGCACATTTGTCCTGGCATTTGCAACATTGTGAGGAATATTCGCATAGTTGACCCCGTTATTAAAACGATAAACAATTCTTTTTTTGTAAAACGGAGTCCCGTTATCCAACCAGCCCGCAACAGGAATATTGTTTAACTTTAATATTCTACCAGTGGAAAAATTAATATCCTGATTGAGTGGATTTGTGAGTCCGCCACCACCAGCATTCCACGCGGCTATTTGTGTATCGGTGACAAAACGGTGATTACTGTCTATTATGATCTCTATGGCCGGAATGTCGCCTGTATTACGTTTATTTGATAGACTTGTATCTGTCTGATTTTTCGTGTAATAACGGGTGTCATGATCGTGGGAATCCGGCGGGAACGTTGCTGGTTTATTTTGGATAGCAAGCCACTTAGGAGGATCTGGATTGTTCCATTGATTTTTTTCAGCATCCGAAACAAACCTGTGATTCGTATCCTCAACAACTTCGTTTGCTGGTATCGGTCCTGTATTCCGTTTGTTTAATAAACTTAAATCCGTCTCGGATTTGGTATAGTAACGAACATCATGGTTATGATTCTGTGGAGGGAATGCCAAAGGTTTGTTTTGAATATTGTTCCAATCGGGGTATATCGTTGTAACAGGAATCCAATTTTGTAAATACGCTGGATCGTCCCCGGCTAAGATAAACATAGCCGGACCGGGAAGATCCGAACGAATTGCAATGTCTCCACGTTGTGCGATTAACGCCAATTGAGCCATTTGACTATTTACTGTGAAAATATCATTGATTGCAAGGGAGGGAATGTATTGGGTTGGAATCGTTCCCGTTGCCGGATCGACAGTAATAACCGCTTGACCCGGGTTTCCAAAAAGATCCGCAAGAACAAGAAATGTTTCCGGAAGCTCGTCTTCGATTTCTTCATGATACATGATCCATCCATAACCGCCGTCCAGTTCCAAAGTCCAACCAGATGAACTTTCAAATTTGTTTACATCGATCTGAGTCCAGGACACGTTAGTCCTCCCGGATCGTCATGGAAAGGATTGAGGAAACGGAAATTTTAGAGGAAGCTCTAAACTTCGTAACCGGCGTAGGACTCGAAGCGTATGGCAAAATCAAAAGATATTTGTATTGTTTTGGAATCGGAATCTCTAAAGACGATTCAATTTGATCGGTAAAACTGCACTGAAATACTTTTTTGAGATTCGAAAAGATCGTCTTTGTATTGTTATACCGAGGAGAAAAAAGAAAATTGTAATCCGGTGCATAACTTGAGAATTCTATAATATTCTCAGGAGTCTGATCAATCTCTAATTCCGTGGAAAAAAGAGTATTTCTTGCTATAGTCAAACTAGGAACCAAGGAACCATTCAATTTCAAATTGGAACTCGCAAGTTCTGAATCCGAAAACGGTTTTAAAATTTCAATCATCGATTCTTCATTTGAGACAAAAAAGTTAAACGATTGAATCGGAAGATAGGACTTACGAACGTAACTATAATTTTGAGAAAGGCTTGCTTGGATTTTTGAAATATGTTGAGGTCTGTCGGTTTTTAGTTTAACAAACATCGCCGAAAACATCATCGTTCCCGGCAAATTATTAGAAGATTTTTGAACGTCTTTTTCTAAAAGAACCTCATCCGTAGAAGGATTCAGTATATTAGAAACAGAGAATATGGACTTTTTCGAAACGAATCTGTCCATTACGCATTATTTACCCTTGAGCCTTCGGCAAAAAACGTAAACGCAACGTCTCCGGCTGAAATTGCTCCTTTTGCAGTGAGAGAAATTTCGATTTCGTTTGTCCCGAAAATCTTGTAATTTACAGGAATTGTTTCGGAGTTGTCCGCAAGATCCCGAGCGTCACCAATCATTCCAAGCTGCAAGGGTCCGTACGTAATTTCTCTTTTTTGCCCGATGAGTTTAATCTCTACTAAAGACCTTGAATTTGCCTGGTTGAATTTAACCCGCATTCCCCAACACTCTACCACGGAGCTGGTCGGATTTTTGATAGAGATTTTTTTTGTCTCTCCGTCAACCATCGCGACACATTCACCAGACAAAATATGTTCTGCTACTCTTCTACGTTCCATTTTAATCCTTTGAATCGGTTACGGAACTACCCGCGAGCGACCTTATTTCCTACTAAGTCGTTAGCGGCTCCGATTCTAAACTGAATCTTGTAGGGCTCAATAAGCGTGGTCGGATTCCCCGCGTTTTCCATCGGACGGAGTTCTAAACTGAAAACTTCGTCTTTGACGGGGATCGGACGATCGAATGGGATAATAAGCTGGCCGGATCGTTTCATCCAAACCGATTCTGCTTTTCTTGGAATCGCTTGAATCGCCGGACGAATCACGTTGTTTGCCGTTCCCTGATCGGTCGTTTTGAAAATCATCGGCATAGGTTCGATAAGCGTGGATAACGCGTCTTCATGGATCGTTTCGTTACCGATTTTGAATTCAAGTTCGAACGTGTTCCGAAAAATTTCCAGGTCGTTCAGAACATTTACGTTCGTGGAATCATGTTTGCGCGCGCGTTTTAAATTGCGAAAACGCACGCAAGACGCAACTGAAAACATTTCAGCTCCAAGCTGTAGCTAAGTCCAAAAATTCTTCTAAAGAAGAGGATTGAATTCTGATTTCCAGTTCCCATTTTTTTGCATAGAGCATGCGTCCTACGTCGAAAATATCCATTTCAATGGTATCGGCCAGT